>NZ_QVIF02000002.1:0-715599 GCF_009835065.2 Xanthomonas sp. LMG 8993
TCGGACACCTACCTCTTCAACAAGGGTGATGGCCACGACACGGTGGTAGAGACCTCAACCTACAGCGGTGCAGTGGATCGTGTCAGTTTTGGAAGCGGGATTAATCTGGATGATACGGTCTTCACTCGATCTGGTAACGATCTACTTGTCACTTTGAAGGGAAGTCAAGATCAGCTGGCAGTAGCAAGTTGGTTTGCCTCAGACTCATCCCAAGTTGAATATCTGGATTTTAATGATAGATCAGTAGCTGCTAGCGAAGTATCCAGCTTGATTGATGCTATGGCGGTAGCAAATGCCTCTTCTGTGTCATTTATTGCATCGCGTGAAACTCAAGAGACGAAGTTGATGCTCGCAAGTTCGGCTATCTAATTGATCATCACTATATAGCCGACGCCGGGCCCCGCCATTTGGCGGGGCCTTTATTTTATTTATGCGTTAAATTATTGCTGGAGCGGAGTTGCCAAAGATTCGGTATATTCCTCGCAAGAATTTCAAGTCATATTTTCAGATTTGAGGTCCGTTGTCTCAGGGTGTGTGAAAGCCGGCAAGCGTATTGAGCAAACGTGGCAAAACCCACCATACCCTCTAGAATCGCCCCATGAGCAACGCACCCCCCGATTACCCCACCCTCCAGTCCATTGGCTGGCCCTGGCCTGGCCCTGCCGAGGATCCGGCCTGGCAGGCGCTCTTTGCCGCGCATCCGCAGGCGTTGCCGGCGCGGGTGGTGGAGCAGCACCGCACCGGTTATGTGGTGGCCGATACGCCGGAGGCCGGTCTCAAGGCCGAGTCGTTGCCGGAGTGGCAGCGGCCGCGGTTTCCCAGCCATGAGCGGGCGTCGGTGGGCGATTGGGTGCTGATGGAGGGCAAGCGCATCGTGGCCTTGCTGCCGCGGCGCACCTCGATCAAGCGCGGTGCGGCCGGCGAGCATTACCACCAGCAGGTGATCGCGGCCAACATCGATACGGTGTTCATCGTGTGCGGGCTGGATGCGGACTTCAATCCGCGCCGCATCGAACGCTATCTGCTGCTGGTCGGCGGCGGCGGTGCCGAGCCGGTAGTGGTGCTGACCAAGGCCGACCAGACCGAATACGCCGAGGATGCATTGGCCGTGCTGGAGGAACTGGAAGCGCAGAACATCCCGTTGCGCGCGGTCAACGCCAAGGATCCGGACAGCGTGGCGGCGCTGCGGCCGTGGCTGGGCGATGGCCGTACCGCGGTGCTGGTGGGCTCGTCCGGTGCCGGCAAGTCGACGCTGACCAATACCCTGCTCGGGTCGCAGAAGATGAAGACCAATGCGGTGCGCGAGAACGATTCGCGCGGCCGGCATACCACCACCCATCGCGCCTTGATTCCGTTGCCGTCCGGTGCCTGCCTGATCGATACGCCCGGCATGCGCGAGCTCAAGCCCACCGGCGAAGAGGATCTGGCCGAGGGCGGCTTCTCCGATGTGGAAGCGTTGGCGGCGCAGTGCCGCTTCAACGATTGCGCGCATATCGCCGAGCCCGGTTGTGCGGTGCGTGCGGCGATCGAGGCCGATACGCTGGATCCGGAGCGGGTGGCCAATTACATGAAGCTGCGCGTGGAAGTGGCCGCAGCGGCCGAAAAGCTTGCCACACGCCTGGCGCAGAACAACCGGGGCAAGGGATCGGGCCGGCGGCCTGCCAGCGTCGACCGCAACGGACGCCGCTGATGCCGTTGCGCAAGGGGCCGCCGGACATCGTCCACCATGCGGCGCTGGATGCGCGCCTGGTCAAGGCCGTGCGCGGCGTGCGCCTGCTCGCGCTGGCCAGCTGGCCGCGCTCGCTGCAGGAGCCGTTCCTGCAGAGCGTGGCACGTGGGCAGCCGGAGCTGCCGCAGGTGGAGTATCCGCGACTGGATTTCGGCGATACCCGGCGCGAGTTGGCGGCCATTGCCAAGCAGGCCGATCCGCATCACCCGCTGGGCGCCTACCTGATCGACTCGACGCATAGCTGGGGCCTGGCCGCCGGCCTGCTGGAATCGCTGGGCACTCCCGCAGTCAGCGATTACTCGGCGCAGCTGTTCGGCGTGCCCGACGACCCGATGCCGGGCAACGGCCCGAGCACGCGCGAGGCAGCGCGGCACTTCATCCAGATCGCGCAGGAGCTGGACCGCGAACTGCTGGCGCCGGAAGAACAGGTGCCGGTCTCGGCAACCGCCCTGCGCATGCAGCTGCAGAACGATCTGGACGCCTTCTTCGAAGGGCGCGTCATCACCGTCACGCTGGATCCGGATCTGCTGGCCAAGGCGGCGGCCGGCGCGCATCGCATCCGCCTGCGCAGCGGTGCCACCTTCAGCGATTACGACCGCGCGCAGCTGTTCCATCACGAGGCGCTGGTGCATTCGCTGACCGCGCTCAACGGGCGCGCGCAGGTGCACCTGCCCAGCCTGGGCATTTCCTCGCCGCGGACCACCGCGACCCAGGAAGGCCTGGCGACATTTGCCGAGCAGATCACCGGCAGCATCGATATCGAACGCATGAAGCGCATCAGCCTGCGTATCGAGGCGATCGCGATGGCGCGCTCGGGTGCGGACTTCATCGAGGTGTTCCGCTATTTCACCGCAGGCGGGCAGAGCGCGGCGGAAAGCTTTTCCTCGGCGCAGCGCGTATTCCGCGGCGTGCCGACCTCCGGCGGCGGTGCCTTCACCAAGGACACGGTGTACCTGCGCGGGCTGGTGGCGGTGCACACCTTCTTCCGGCATGCACTGCAGCGCGATCAGCTGCAGCTGTGCCGTTACCTGTTCGCCGGCAAGATGGCCCTGGGCGACGTGGCGCGCCTTGCGCCCTTGTTCGACAGCGGCGTGCTGGTCGCCCCGCGCTGGTTGCCGCCGTGGGTGAGCCGGGTCAGCGGCCTGGCCGGCATGCTGGCGTTTTCGTTGTTCGCCAATCGCATCCGCATGGATCAGCTGCAGCCACCGGCGATGAACGTCTGAAGCCTGCCGCGCAACTTGCGCGCAGTTATTGCGCCAGCGCGGCGGCGCGGCGAAGCTGCCGTGGGCGCGAGTCGGGCAATACCGCGCAGCGCCTGACACGTGCCTGGCAGTGCATTGCTTCCACTGCAAGGCGCTGAACGGTAAGCATCGTGCCGACGCGTTCTACACGATGCTGCAACGGACTGCACCGGACACTGTTCGCCTTGCCCGAGATGGGCCATGACACGAGGCGATACGATGAAAATCCTGATGGTGCTCACTTCCCACGACCAACTCGGCGATACCGGCAAGAAGACCGGCTTCTGGCTGGAGGAATTTGCCGCGCCGTATTACGTGTTCAAGGATGCAGGCGCAGACATCACCCTGGTCTCGCCCAAGGGTGGCCAGCCGCCGCTGGACCCCAAGAGCGACGAGCCCGATGCACAGACCGAGGCCACCAAGCGCTTCAAGCAGGACACCGACGCGCAGAAAGCATTGGCTAGTACGCAGCGCCTGGCGGACGTCAAGGCCGCTGACTTCGATGCGGTGTTCTACCCGGGTGGCCATGGCCCTTTGTGGGATCTGGCCGAAGACGCGGATTCGATTGCGCTGATTGAAGCGTTTGCCGCGGCCAACAAGCCGCACGGCCTGGTGTGCCACGCACCGGGCGCGCTGCGTCGGGTCAAGGGCAGCGATGGCAAGCCGTTGGTCAACGGCCGCCGCGTCACCGGCTTCACCAACAGCGAAGAAGAGGGCGTGGGCCTGACCAAGATCGTGCCGTTCCTGGTCGAAGACGTGCTGACCGAACTTGGCGGCCGCTACGAGAAGGGCGCCGACTGGGGCGTGCATGTGGTCACCGATGGCTTGCTGGTCACCGGCCAGAACCCGGCTTCGTCGGAGAAGGCTGCCGAGGCGTTGCTTGAGTTGTCGAAGCGCTGATTCTGCAGTTGTCGTCTGGTGATGCCTGGACGGCCACCGGAAGATATCGCGACGTTTGATTTGGAGCGGCCAACAAAACGGAGCAAGTAGTCGTCAGCTAAGGTGCGGACGTCGCGGAGGGACCGGGGTGTATGCGTGGTACATATCGGGGCCGAGCGGCGGCCGCACTCGTCTGATGGTGAGCGCAGCAGTTTTTGGCGTCCTTCGTCGTCCGCTGCCAGAGCGCCGCAGCATCCTAAGAATCGGACGCAATCCGGTGCTCGCAACCAGGCGCACCGACCATGGTGACTAGCCCTTGCCCGCCCACCGTCGCGGGACCTTACGCGGCATGGATGCCGCGTAAGAGCCTAAACGGACGTACTTGCGGCGTGTCCTGCGAGGGTGGGCGGGCAAGGGCCCGGCTGCCAGGCCACAGATCGTCCGTCCTAGCCACAGATCGTCCGCCCTGCAGGTGCGCGACAAACCTGCACCATCGCGTTCAAGCAATACGCTCCAGCCAGCGCACTGCATACGCCGGCAGCACCAGCCGCATGTCATCGCCCAGAGATTCGGCAGCTGTCTCGCCGCCATCTGCCACCACCTTCCATCGGCCATCTCCGAGCGCGTCAAGCTCCACCGTCAACAGTTCTTCGCCGAAGTTGTGCACGGCCAGGAAGCGATCGCCACGCGTCAATGCAAACAGGCGCGGATCGCCCAGTGCAAGGCTGCCCAGCGCCTGATCGGCGGCCAGTGCGGGCAGCGCGGCACGTTGCCGGATCAATCCACGTAGCCGGCGATACACTGTGCCGCTCAGGCTGGCTGCATCTTCGCGCTGCGTTGCAAGCTGCCAATCCATCGCCGGGCGATGCAACCAGCGACCTTCGTGCCGACGCTGCGGATCGTCGCGGTAGCTGCCGTCGTTGGGCAGGGCGAGTTCGTCGCCCATGTAGATCAACGGCACGCCCGGCATCGCCAGCGCGATGGCATAGAGCAACACCAGCCGATCCACCGCCATGCGCAACGCCGCCGTATCGCCCGATGCCTGTGCGGCCTGGATCCCGGCCAGTGCCGCGGCCATGCCGTTGGTGCCGTGCACGCCGTCGCCACTGCTCTGGAAGCTCTCGCCACGCGCGTAGCTGCCCGGCACCTCGTTGGCATAGAAGCGCGCGACATCGCGCAGTGCGAATGGCGGCTGCGCGGCGTTGCCGGCGGCTTCGTGTTGCAGCACGTTCCAGCCGATATCGTCGTGGCAGCGCACATAGCTCAGCCAGGCGCAGTTGGCCGGCAAGGGCGGGCTATGCGCGATGACGTTGTGCAGGATGTCGCCGCGTTGCAGCGCCAGCGCCGACCAGCCGGCCGCCATCAGCGTGCTGTGATAGGCCAGGTGGCATTCGTGGCCCTGGTCCGCACCGCTGCCGAAGTAGGGCGGCAATTGCGTCATCGGCACGATGGCTTCGGCCTTCATCACCACCGACGGCGCAACGATGTCGGTGACCGCGCGCAGCGCTACCAGCAAGGTATGCGCCTCGGGTTGATTCATGCAGTCGGTGCCGGTGCGCTTCCACAGATACGCGGTGGAATCCAGACGGAAGGCTTCCACACCCAGGTTGGCCAGCTGCAGCATCGCCAGCGCCATCTCGCCGAACACCGCCGGGTTGCTCCAGTTCAGATCCCACTGATAGGGATAGAACGTGGTCCACATCCACTGGCCGGTGGCGTCCACCCAGGTGAAGTTGCCGGGTGCGGTATGCGGGAAGACCTGCCCCAGCGTGGCTTCGTACTGGTCGGGCTGCGTGCGATCGGCGAAGTGATGGTAGTAGTCGAGATAGCGCGCATCGCCGGCCCGCGCCGCCTGCGCCCAGGCGTGATCGTCGGCGGTATGGTTGAGCACGAAATCCGCGCACAGGCTGATGCCGGCCTCGCGCAGGCGTGTGGTCAGTGCGACGAGATCGTCGTTGCTGCCCAGGCTCGGCTCCACCTGGCCATAATCGCTGACCGCAAAGCCACCATCGTTATCCCCGGCGCGTGCGCGCAGAAACGGCAGCAGGTGCAGATAGCGCACACCCAGTTCCTGCAGATACGGCACGCGTTCGGCCACGCCCTGTAGCGTGCCGGCGAAGCGGTCCACGTAGGCGCTGTAGCCCAGCATGTGCTGCTCGCCGAACCAGCCGGGCTGGCGCGTGACGTCCAGCTGTTGCAGCGCCTGCGGGCGCTGCTGTGCGTGGCTGCCCAACGCACTCAGCCACTGCGTCAACCAGGATGCAGTGTCGGGACGTGTGCCGTACAAGGCGTGCAGGGCATCGAGCAGACGCGGCGCATGCCGGTCGAAGCGCGGCAACAGCGCGCTCGCACGCTGCGCATCCAGGGGCGCGGCAAAGGCCGCGCGCAATGCAGAGAAATCGGTGGGGGAGGTGCTCATTGGCAAGCGCCGGGACGAACCCGGCGAGGGGTCCTTAGAAGTCGTAACGCAGGCTGATGCTGGTGGTGCGGCCGGCAATCGAGCGCGCGCGGATGATGCCATTGGCCGGGATGCTGGCTTCCTCGGCCTCGGTCAGGCCGAAGGTGTTGAACAGGTTGTTGACGTTGAGCGCGACGGTGAGTGCGTCGGTCACGCGGTAGTCGCCGAACAGGTTCACCTGCGTATAGCCCGGCATCTTCAGCTGATTGGAATCCTGGGTATAGGCATCGGTGGTGCCGATCAGGTTGATGCCGAACTGGTAGCCGTCGCCGCGATAGCTGGGTGTCAACTGCCACACCACATCGGCCTGGCGACGCGGCACGTTGCCGGTGTTTTCCGGAGTGATCTGGTCCTTGGAAATCTCCGCATCGGTCCAGGTCAGGCCGCCGTTGACGGTGAAGCCTTCGTAGCGGTAGCTGGCTTCCAGCTCCACGCCGTGCGCCTCGTAGCTGCGGTTGAAGAAACGCTGGCTGGTGACTTCGAAGTTCTGTTCCTCGGTGCGCGCCGAGAACGCGGTGGCGAACAGGCTCAGGCCGTCGCGGCGCCACTTCAGGCCGGCTTCGGCCTGGCGGACCACGTTGACGCCTTCATCGGAGGAGACCGAGCCGTCGTCGCGGACCACGCCGAACAGCAGGCGGTCGGCATTGGCGCGTGCGCCGCGGCTGATGCGCGCGAACGCGCCCAGGTCCTCGTTGATCAGGTAGTTGCTGCCCAGCGAATACGACAGGTAGTTCCAGTCGTAATCCACCGGCCGTGCGTTGGCGGTATCGACCGTGGCCACGCGCTGTTCCACCGGCTGGATCACGCCATCGCCGTTGACGTCCAGGTTCTGCGCGATCGCGGTGCCGGCATAGCTGCCGCGTGCATCGCCCATGTCGTAACGCAGGCTGCCGTCGATGCTGAACTTGCCGCTGTCGAAGGTCAGTGCGACGTACGGCGCGTTGACGTCGTAGCGCACGTCGTAGCTGCGGGTGATGCAGCAATCGCCCCAGAACGGGGTGCCGTACGCATACAGGCCATTTTGCGAGCGCGACACGCCGCCGGCATCGACCACGTTGAGCAGGCGCGAATCGCGGCCCAGGCTCTGCACGTAGGAGTTCCAGGTCCAGTCCATGTCGATGGTCTGGCGCGAGGTGTAATAGCCCATGCGCAGGTTGAGCGTGCGGCCGTCGCCGCCGAACTCGCGCGAGACGCTGAGGTCGTTGGTGACGTTGCCCAGGTCGTTGATCGCCACGTTGAACAGATGCGTGCGGATCGCGTTGCCGGTGTAGGCCTGGCCGGCGTCCGGGCCGCTGGCCTGCACCAGTTGCGCGCCGGCGCCGCCGATGGACGCGGCCAGCGTGGCGGCATCGGTGACCTCGGCCGGGAATGGGCTGACGAAGCGGCCGCTGTTGTCGGCGATGCGGAACTTCTCGCTCAGGTTCCAGCCGCTGCCCAGGTCGAACCAGGCCTCGGCGCCGATGGTGCGCGAGATCGGGTGCATGCCGTCGCCCAGGTCGGTGCGGCGCGGCTGGTTGTTGCCGTCCAGGCCGACATCGGTGCGGAAGTTGCGGCTGTACAAGGTGTCGTTGCCCGGATCGAAGCCGGCAAAGCCGCCCAGGTCCGGCGAGCCGTCGCGGCCACGCACGGAGGTCGGCACCGGCAGATAACCGGCGGCGCGATCGTTGAGGTATTTGCCGTAGACACGCACGTAGCCGTTCTCGAACAGCCGGGTCAGGTTGGCCTTGAGCTGGCCGCCCTTGTCGGTGGTGTAACCGGCATCGCGCACGCCATCGCCCTGGCGGAAGAAGCCGCCGATGTTGAACTGCCAGTTTTCCGCGAACGGCGCGCCGTAGTCGAAGTCCACGCGGGTGTTGTCGTAATCCAGGCCGCGGCTCACGCCGACGCTGCCGCCTGCGGTGTCGCCGGTCTTGCTGATGAAGTTGATGATGCCGCCGGGCGCGTTGCTGGTGAACGTCGATGCCGAGCCGCCGCGGATGGCTTCGATGCGGTCCAGGGTGAAATCCGAGCGCAGGAAGATGTCCGAGTTGCCGAAGGCGATATCGCCGAATTCCATCACCGGCAGGCCGTCCTCCTGCAGCTGCAGGAACTTGGCGCCGCCGGAGGCAACCGGCAGGCCGCGCACGGCGATGTTGGCGTTGCCTTCGCCACCGCTGGATTCGGAGCGGATGCCGGGGATGTTGCGGAAGATCTCGGCGGTGCTGCGCGGCGCCGATTGTTCGATCGCCTCGGCGCCAACAGTGCTGACCGACACGCTGGACTTCAACTTGGTGGTGGCGGTGGAGGTACCGGTGACGAACACCGAATCCAGATTGACCGCGGCGCTGTCGGCGGCCGGCGGGGTGACGGGTGCGGCCGTGGTCGCGTCCTGCGCCAGCGCGGCAGGCGCGCACAGGCAGGAGGCGACCGCGCAGGCCAGGGCATGCAGGCGCAGGGTGTGCAAGGTGGACATCGCGGTTCTCTCTCTCACGGATGGTGGTGTGCCGACGCCTGCATCGTCCCCTCCCAGGGAGTGGCCGTGTGGCCTGCAGTGCGAGCGCAGTAATACGCCCCAATACAATCGATTGCAATCTTGCGCTGCAGCATCATTCCTCGACTCGCTCGCTTATGTTTCGACAAGCGAAAACGTGTTGCGGCGCAGCGTTACAATCGATTGCAAAGACGGCAGGGTACAGTGCGCTGCGGCCACTGGGAGCCGCACCGATGCCCAGGGTTCTGCATGTCGTCGACCGCCACTCCGTTCTCCTTCGCGCGCATCCTGGCGCTCAACGCCGGCTTCTTCGGCGTGCAATACAGCTTCGGCCTGCAGCAGAGCAACATGAGCCCGATCTACAACTATCTGGGCGCCGATCACGCGAGCCTGCCGTACCTGTGGCTGGCCGGGCCGATCACCGGGCTGGTACTGCAGCCGTTCGTCGGCGCGTGGAGCGACCGCTCGGTGACCCGCTGGGGCCGGCGCATGCCGTACATGGTGCTGGGCGCGCTGGTGTGCAGCCTGTGCCTGTTGGCGATGCCGTTCAGCACTGCGCTATGGATGGCGGTGTGCCTGCTGTGGATCCTGGATGCGGCCAACAACGTGGCGATGGAGCCATACCGTGCGCTGGTCAGCGATGTGCTGGCGCCACCGCAGCGGCCGCTGGGCTATCTCACCCAAAGCGCGTTCACCGGGCTTGCGCAGACGCTGGCCTATCTCACTCCGCCGTTGCTGGTGTGGATGGGCATGAACCAGGACGCCGCCAATGCGCACCACATTCCCTATGTCACCATCGCCGCCTTCGTGATCGGTGCGGGGTTTTCTGCGGCCTCGATCATGCTCACCGCGCGCAGCGTGCGCGAGCCGGTGCTTGCGCCGGCAGAGATCGCGCGGATGCGCCAGACCGGTGCCGGCCTGGGCGCCACAGTGCGCGAAATCTACGGCGCCCTGCGCGCGATGCCGCCGACCATGCGCCAGCTCGCGCCGGTGATGCTGTTCCAGTGGTACGCGATCTTCTGCTACTGGCAGTACATCGTGCTGTCGCTATCGACCAGCTTGTTCGGCACCACCGAAGCCGACTCGCATGGCTTCCGCCAGGCCGGCCTGGTCAATGGGCAGATCGGCGGGTTTTATAACTTCGTCGCGTTTCTGGCTGCGTTTGCGATGGTGCCGGTGGTGCGCCGCATTGGCCCCAAGTACACGCATGCGGCCTGCCTGGTCGCGGCTGGCGTGGGCATGTGGGTGTTGCCGGGTATCCAGGACCGCTGGCTGATGCTGCTGCCGATGATCGGCATCGGGCTCGCCTGGGCCAGCATGATGGGCAACCCGTACCTGATGCTGGCCGACAGCATTCCGCCCGAACGTACCGGTGTGTACATGGGCCTGTTCAACCTGTTCATCGTGCTGCCGATGCTGATCCAGATCGTCACCTTGCCGCTGTACTACGAGTGGCTGTTGCACGGCGACCCACGCAACGTGATCCGCCTGGCCGGCGCACTGATGCTGGCCGCCGCTGTGGCGATGCTATGCGTACGCGTCCGCAAGCCCAAGGCAGCGGTGGTGTAGCCGCGACGCGCTACGTCTGTGTCGCTGCGTACTGAAGCAACCGACCGCGATCACGCGGGCAGCAACGCGTAGCTATGCACCGCGCACCAGCACGCCCGCTCTTACGATTCCCGATTCCCGATTCCCCAATCCCGGCCTCACGCCGACTCACGCACCACTAATTTCACCGGCATCTCCACCGACTCCACCGCTTCGCCGCCGATCAACGCCAGCAGCCGGTCCACCAGCAGGCGCGCGGCCAGGCCCAGGTCCTGCCGCACCGTGGTCAACGGCGGTTGGCTGTAGGCGGCCAGCGGAATATCGTCGAAGCCCACCAGCGAGATGTCCTGCGGCACGCGATGCCCGGCTTCGACCAGGGCGCGGATCGCACCGACCGCAATCACATCGGAGGCGGCGAACAGCCCGTCCGGCGGATCGGTCTTCTTGAGCATGGCGCGGGTGAGGCGGTAGGCATCTTCGCTGAGGAAGTGGCTGCGCGCATGCAGGCGCGTATCGAACTCCAGCCCGTGCCGCTGCAGTGCATGGCGATAGCCGGCAAAGCGCGGGGCAACCTCGGGTAACTGGTCGTCGCCGAGAAAGGCGATGCGGCGACGACCGCTGGCGATCAGATGTTCGGTGGCCAGCGCGCCGCCCTGGAAATTGTCGCTGCCCACGCTGATGTACGACTGCCCGTCGATGCGGCTGCCCCAGACCGCCATCGGCAGGCCATCGCGCGCGGCTTCGTCCAGCGCGGCATGTTCGGAACTTTGCCCCAGCACGATCACGCCATCGGAGCGGCTGCCGCGTGCGAGTTGTTCAACCCATCCGTCCTGATGCCGGTCGAGCTTGGACAGCAGCATGCTGTAGCCGCGCCCAGTCAGTTCCTCGGCCAGCAGCGCCAGCATCGTCATCATGAAGGGGTCCGACAGCGGCTGGTCCAGCGCATGCATCATCGGCACCGCCACGCTCACCGTGTTGGAGCGTTTGGCGCGCAGGCTGCGCGCGATCGGATCGACCTGGTAGCCGGCATCGGCGGCAATCTGCTTGATGTACGCACGCGTCCGCTCGGCCACCACCGGGCTGCCGGCCAGGGCACGCGACACGGTGGATTCGGACACGCCCGCCATGCGGGCGATGTCGGCCATCTGCGGGCGGGCACCCGGCGTGGCGCGTTCTGAAGGTTTGGCCATGTCAGCGCAGTGCGGAAAACGCCGAGTGTAATCAGTTCGCGCTGGAGGCGGGTTGATCGACGCAGTGGCGCCCGCTTGTGCGCGCTGGTCAAACGCAATCACGCACCTGCATGCAAGCGGCAGGCGCGCGGGGCGTGCATGACAGCGGCCACGACTAGCGGGGGGCTTTGGAGCGGTGAGGCTTCAGGGGAGTGAGGCTTCAGAGCAATTGAGCATCAGAGCAGTGATGCCTCAGAGCAGTGAGCATCAGAGCGGTGATGCTTCACCGCCACCAGCAAGGACTGCGCTCACCGCCCGGCCGGCGCGCTCGGCGCTGGAACCGCATGTCTCCTCCGCACAGTCCTGCTCGGACGCGCCGTCTGTATCGAGCTGACGATTGCTCGCTACGGTCTGCCAGCGGCTCTCAACCCATGTACAGACCGCCGTTGACTGCATAGTCGGCGCCGGTCACGTAGGCGGCCTCATCGGAGGCGAGCCAGGCGCACAGCCCGGCGACTTCGGCCGGTTTGCCGAGCCGGCGGATCGGCACCGAGGTGGCCAGGCGGTCGAGCACGTCGGGTGGGAAACTGCTGATCGAGGCGCTGGCGATATAGCCCGGCGAGATGGTGTTGACGGTGACCCCGCGCGAGGCCACTTCCTGCGCCAGGGCGCGGCTGAAGCCATGCATCGCCGCCTTGGCGGTGGCGAAATTGATCTGCCCGATCTGGCCCTTGTGCGCACTGACCGAGCCGATGTTGACGATGCGTCCCCAGCCGCGCGCGGTCATGCCGTCGACCACCTGCTTGGTAATGTTGAACAGGGAATGCAGGTTGCTGGCGATCACCGCGTTCCAGTCGTCGCGGCTCATCTGCCGGAACAAGGTGTCGCGACTACCGCCGGCGTTGTTGACCAGCACATCGATCTCGCCGACCTCGGCCTTGACCTTGGCGAACGCGGCCACGGTGGAATCCCAATCGGCGGCATTGCCTTCGGAGGCGACGAACTCGAACCCCTGCTCGCGCTGTTCGCGCAGCCAGGAGGTCTTGCGCGGCGAATTGGGCCCGCAACCGGCGACCACGGTATGCCCGCTGCGCGCCAGCTTCTGGCAGATCGCGGTACCCACACTGCCCATGCCACTGGTGACGTATGCGATGCGAAGTGTCATTGCTTGAACTCCTTCGGAGTTTGGGAATGGGGAATCGGGATTGGGGAATCGGGATTGGGGAATTGGTAGAGCAGGAGCCGCTTTTGCGGCTTCTGTTCGCCATGTGGAACTCAGGAATCGACATGACAGCACAGTGCCGCCCTTACGATTCCCCACTCCCGATTCCCCATTCCCGGCGCGCGATCAGCGCGCCAACGGAAACAGGCCAAACAACAACCCGCCCGCCAACATCAGCAGGGAGATCAGCACTGCCCACTTCAGCGTGAAGCGTTGATGGTCGGCGAAGTCGACCTTGGCCAGGCCGACCAGCAGATAGGTCGATGGCACCAGCGGGCTGAGCAGATGCACCGGTTGCCCGGCCAGCGAGGCGCGCGCCATTTCCACCGGAGTGATGCCGTAGTGGCCGGCGGCCTCGGACAGGATCGGCAGCACGCCGAAGTAGAACGCGTCGTTGGACATGAAGAACGTAAACGGCATGCTGACGATCGCGGTGATCACTGCCAGATACGGGCCCCAGCTGTCCGGGATCACCGCCAGGAAGCTGCGCGACATCGCTTCGACCATGCCGGTGTTGGACAGGATGCCGGTGAAGATGCCGGCGGCGAAGATCAGCGACACCACCGACAGCACATTGCCGGCGTGATTGACCAGGCGACGGCGCTGCTCGGCCAGGTTGGGGTAGTTGATCATCAGTGCCAGCGCAAAGCCGATCATGAACAGCACCGGCATCGGCAGCACGCCGACCACCAGCGCGGCCATCAGCGCCAGGGTCAGGAGCAGGTTCACCCACAGCAGCTTGGGCCGCTTCATGTCCTCGGTGTCTTCCACGCGCGGCAGTGCATCGCTTTCCTCGGGGATGCTGGTGTCCAGCCAGTTGCCGTCGGCCGGCAGGCGCACCACGCCCAGGCGGCGCCGTTCGCGCATGCCCAGATACCAGGCCAGCGTGAGGATGCCGGCGATTGCGATCGCCATCGCCGGCACCAGCGGCACGAATACATCGGCCGGATCCACATGCAGGGCGGTGGCGGCACGCGCGGTGGGGCCGCCCCACGGGGTCAGGTTCATCACGCCGCTGGCCAGGATGGTCACGCAGGTGAGGTTGAGCGCGTTCATGCCCAGGCGCTGGTACAGCGGCAGCATCGCCGACACGGTGATCATGTAGGTGGTGGAGCCATCGCCGTCGAGCGAGATCAACATTGCCAGGATCGCCGTGCCCATGACGATCTTCAGCGGATCGCCCTTGACCAGGCGCAGGATGCGGCCGACCAGCGGATCGAACAGGCCGGCATCGATCATCACGCCGAAGTAGAGGATGGCGAACATCAGCATCACGCCGGTGGGCGCGATCTTCTTGATGCCGTCGAGCATCATCTCGTTGATGCCGGTGCCGAAGCCGCCCAGCAGCGCGAACACGATCGGTACCGTGATCAGAGCCACCAGCGGCGACAGCCGCTTGCTCATGATCAGGTACATGAAGGTGATCACCATTCCGAAACCGAGCGCGGTCAGCATGCGGGCAAATCCTTTGAGGCGTACAGCAGGGGGAGAGTGGAGCGCGCGGCGGCGGGTGCATTGCGGCAGCGGTGACGCATCATGCGAAGGTCAGGCAAACGGTCAGAAGTCGTACTGGAAGCGGCCGGTCACCGCCAGCGTGTGATCGACCACCGCATCGGCCATGCGGTCGCGGTTGCGGCTGTCGATCACATTGAGCATCACGCGCAGGTTCGGCTTGAAATACCAGTTGCCGCCCAGCGTCCACGACTGCGTGCTGGCATTGATGAAGTCGGGTTGGCCATCCAGATGCTGATCGCCGCGCATGTAGTCGTAACGCAAGGCCAGCTCGAACGCGCCGGAGGGGCGATTGGGCGTCTTGATCCGGCTGAAACGCCCGGTCTTGCGGTCGTAGCCGCGCGACTCGCCGGTGACGAACCAGCTGACCAGGCCGTAGCTGGCCAACACCTTGGCATGCTGGGAGCCGTCGTCGAGCAGGCCGCCGCTGAATTCGCTCTGCCACGACCACGGGCCCAGCACTTCGGCGTATTCCAGCGACCATTTGTCGAAATCGGTATCGCGGCCATCGGCAAAGCGCGCCAGGGTGATGCGGCTGTTGTTGGCCAGATCGTTTTCGGGACGTGGACGGATCAGCAGGGACGCCGCGCCGCCGCTGCCCGGATGCGAATAGCGCTCGTGCGCCAGCGACACGCCCAGGTGGCGCAGCCGTGCCTCGCCCATCTCCGGTGCGAAGGTCAGCCGCGTGCCGAGCGCGCCGCCCTTGGTCGAGGAATTGTCGATGCTTTCCAGGCTGTAGGCCGCGGTGGACCAGGTCGCATCGGGGCGATTGGCCTGCCAGGAGATCGCCTTGCGATAGATCGGCGCCAGTGTGGTGGAGGCATAGCCACGTTCCAGGAACGGGCCGTAGTTGGAGCCGGTGCGATCGTCCAGCGAGAAGTACTGCTTGAACTGGCCCACGGTCAGCGTACCGGCGGAAAACTTCTTGGCGATGTACACATCGCGCGCCAGGATGCCGCGGCTGCCGGACTCGTATTGCAGGCCGGCAAATTCCGCCTCGGCCTTGTAGGTGAAACCGTAGAACTTGCCGGCCACATCCAGCCACACGCGGCGGAACTGGGTGTCGTTGCGCTCGGGCGTGCCGCGTTCGTCGTTGTCGAACACGGTGAAGTCCCAGTGCACGCGCCCACCCACCTCGGCGGTGACCGGGCCGTCGCCCTCGGCCGCATGCGCCGCCGGTGCCAGGCACAGCGCGGCGCAGGTGGTGAAGACGCGCAGACGCAAGGTGTCGTTGCTCACAGACCCTCCCAGGTACATGTGTGAATCACGTTCAGCGATGCACCGCACAAGCACGCTGCGGCGCGTTGGCAGCAGCCTAGTCCGGTGAAGCTGTCATGGACCTGTCGTTTGGGGCGGGGATTGGGGAGTCGGGATTGGGGATTGGCAAGAGTCAAAGAAGCTTTTGTTTGCGTGGCCTGTTACCTTCCGGCCGCGGCCAACCGCCTTTGCGAATTCCCAATCCCGACTCCCCAATCCCCGCCCATGCGCCTGCTGCTAGTCGAAGACAACGCCGATCTCGCCGATGCCATCGTGCGGCGCATGCGCCGTAGCGGGCATGCGGTGGATTGGCAGTCCGATGGCCTGGCGGCGGCGAGTGTGCTGCGCTATCAGAGCTTCGATCTGGTGGTGCTGGATATCGGCCTGCCCAAGCTGGATGGGTTGCGCGTGCTGGCCGGGATGCGCGAGCGTGGCGATACCACGCCAGTGCTGATGCTGACCGCGCGCGATGGCATCGAAGACCGCGTGCAGGCGCTGGATGTCGGGGCCGACGACTACCTGGGCAAGCCGTTCGATTTCCGCGAGTTCGAGGCGCGTTGCCGGGTGCTGCTGCGGCGCAACCGCGGGCAGGCCAGCGAGGTGGTGCAGATCGGCGGGTTCGTGTTCGACAACGCTGCGCACACGCTGGTGCTGGACGGGGTGCCGATCGAGTTGCCCAATCGCGAATACCGCCTGTTCGAGATCCTGATCGGGCGCCTGGGCCATGTGGTGGGCAAGGACGAGATCGGCAACGGCTTGTTCGGTTTCGACGACGATGCCGGGCCGAATGCGATCGAGCTGTATGTCGGCCGCCTGCGTCGCAAGCTGGCGGGCGCGCCGTTGCGCATCGTCACCGTGCGCGGCGCCGGCTACAAGCTCGAAGAAGCCGATCCGCATGCGCCGGTGGAGCCGGGCGTCGATGGCTGAGCCGCGCATGGTGGCACCGTCGATCCGGCGCACCTTGCTGCTGTATCTGGGCAGCCTGTCGGTGCTGGGCGCGGTGGTGCTGTTCTTTGCCGCACGCGACTATGGCGAGCGGGCCGCCAACCGCTCCTACGACCACCTGCTGGTGTCCTCGGCCCTGTCCATCGTCGACAGCGTGGCGCTGGTCGGCGGCGACTGGCAGGTGGACCTGCCGTATGCCTCGCTGGACCTGCTCGGCATGGCACCGGAAGACCGCGTGTTCTACCGCGTGTTCGATGCGCAAGGCCGCACCATCACCGGCGAAGAGAGCTTGCCGTTGCCGGCGCGTGCGCCCGGCGACGAGCGCCCGGTGCTGTTCGATGCCGTCTACAGCGGCGAGCCGGTGCGCTTTGCGGTGGTGATGCATCGGGTGGCATCGGCCTCCGGGCAGGGCGAGGTGCGCGTGCAGGTCGGTCAGACCCGGCGCGCCCGCGATGCGGTGGCACGCGATGTGGTGCTCAACGCGCTGGTGGCGATCGGCGTGCTGTCGCTGCTCGCCCTGGGCCTGGTGTGGCTGGGCGTGTATCGCGCCCTGCGGCCGTTGCAGCGTATCGAGCGCGACCTGTCGCGGCGCGAGCCTTCCGACCTGAAACCGCTCAGCGTGCCGGCGCCGCAGGAAATGCAGTTGATGGTGACCGCGCTCAACCGCTTCATGGCGCGGCTGTCGTCCAGCAACGAAACCCTGCGTGCCTTCATGGCCGAAGCCGCGCACCAGATGCGCACGCCGCTGGCCGCCTTGCGCGCGCAGGCGCAGCTGGCGATGGACGACGACGACCCGCGCGAGATGCAACGCAGCCTGGTGGCGATCGAGCGCAATGCCAGCCATATGAGCCGGCTGCTCAATCAATTGCTCAGCGACGCCAGCGTGATCCACCGCGCCAACCTGCAGCGCTTTGCCACCGTGGACCTGGCCGAGGTGCTGCACCAGGCCTTGCACGAGGCCTTGCCGCGCAGCGACGGCGCACCGCGCGTGCACCTGGCGATCGACCCGCAACCGGCGTTGTTGCGCGGCGATGCATTGCTGCTGCGCGAGGCGCTGAAGAACCTGATCGACAACGCCTGCAAATACGGTGCCGGGGCACCATTGCAGGTGGCGCTCACCAGCGACGGCAGCCATCACGTGCTGACCATCGCCGATCATGGCCCCGGCATTCCCGCCGCCGAAGCCGAGCGCGTGTTCGAGCGTTTCGTCCGCGGGCCGGATGCGCCGGCCGGCGGCGCGGGGCTGGGGCTGGCCATCGTCAAGCGCGTGGTCGAAGCGCACGGCGGGCGCATCGATCTGAGCAACCGCGTCGGTGGCGGGCTGATCGCCTCGTTGCATTTTCCTGGAGGAGCGCGGTGATGCGCGTGCTGTTGCTGATGGTGGTCTTGCTGGCACCGGTTGTTGCGCGTGCCGCGCCCGGCGATGTGCGGGTGTTTCCCGCGCACGGCCCGAAGCAGGCGCAGTTACGCGTGCAAGGCTCCACCGATCTGGAAGTGTTCGGTGCGGTCATCCAGGACTACCAGCGCCTGCATCCGGGCACCGAGGTGATCTACGAGGACGTGATTGCCTGGGACATCTACGAGCGCTATCTGCATCCGGGCAAGGCCACGGCTGCCGCCGACATGCTGATCAGCGCCAGCATGGACCTGCAGACCAAGCTGGTGAACGACGGCCACGCGCTCGCGCATCGCTCCGCGCAGACCGAAGCGCTGCCGGCCTGGGCGCAGTGGCGGCACGAAGTGTTCGGCATCAGCTACGAGCCGGTGGCGATCGTCTACAACACGCGCAAGCTGGCCGCCGCGCGGGTGCCGCGCACGCGCCGGCAGTTGCTGGCCTTGCTGCGCGCGCCCGACGCGCCGCTACGCGGCCGGGTTGGCACCTACGATGTCGAGCGCAGCGGCGTGGGCTATCTGTTCGCCACCCAGGACGGGCAGGTCGGCAGCATTGCCGGCGCATTGCTGGCCGCGTTGGGGGCCAACCAGGTCAGGCTGGAAGAGCGCACCGGCACCTTGCTCGACCGCGTCAGCCGTGGCGAGCTGCTGCTGGCCTACAACGTGCTCGGCTCCTATGCGCAGACGCGCATCGACGCCGGCGCGCCGCTGGGCATCGTGCAGCCGCAGGACTACACGCTGGTAGCCTTGCGCACTGCGGTGATCCCCAGGACAGCACCGCACGCGCCGGAGGCGCGCAGGTTCCTGGATTACCTGCTCTCGCCACGCGGCCAGCAGGTGCTCTCACGCGAGGCGCGGCTGATGCCGATCCTGCCGGCCGCCGGCGGCCGTGGCGGCTCGGCGC
The DNA here is from genome assembly GCF_009835065.2 of Xanthomonas sp. LMG 8993. NCBI lineage: Bacteria > Pseudomonadati > Pseudomonadota > Gammaproteobacteria > Lysobacterales > Lysobacteraceae > Xanthomonas > Xanthomonas sp. LMG 8993. The sequence continues at coordinate 18,727 of NZ_QVIF02000002.1, forward strand.
AGCCGCCGTTCCGGCCGATCCCGCTCGGCCCCGGCCTGCTGGTGTATCTGGACAAGCTCAAACGCCGGCAGTTCCTGGATGCCTGGCGGGCCAGCACGCAGCCGCCGCGCTAGGCGAGCGCGACGACCTGCGTGAACGGCCGCATGCCGGCGCGGCGTGCGCTGCCGCCCTCGGCGTGCGGGCTGTGGGGGCGGGGGTTTCCACGCACAGGCTGGCTGCCCGACAGGCCCGGTGCCTGCGCAGCGGGGCAGGGATGGATGCCCGGGCGCGGGAAACCGACACAGCCATGTGCCAGACTTGGCGCATGGCCGATCTCACCATCCTCGTCGCCGACGACCACCCGTTGTTCCGTGCCGCCGTGATCCACGTGCTGCAGCAGACCCTGCCGCAGGCCGATGTGGTGGAGGCCTCCAGCGCCGCCACACTGAGCGCGATGCTGCGCTCGCACCCACAGGCCGAGCTGGTGCTGCTGGACCTGGCGATGCCGGGCGCCCGCGGCTTCTCGGCGCTGTTGCACGTGCGTGGCGAGCATCCGGACATCCCGGTGGTGGTGATCTCCTCCAACGATCACCCACGCGTGATCCGGCGCGCGCAGCAGTTCGGCGCGGCCGGCTTCATTCCCAAATCCACCCCGGCCGAATCGATCGGCACCGCGGTGGCCAGCGTGCTGGAGGGCGGCACCTGGTTCCCGCCGATGACTGCCGAGCGCTCGGAGGCCGACGCGCAACTGGCCTCCAAGCTCGCCCAGCTCACCCCGCAACAGTTCCGCGTGCTGCTGAGCCTGGCCGATGGCCTGCTCAACAAGCAGATCGCGCACGAACTCGGACTGGCCGAGAACACCGTCAAGGTGCACGTCACCGCCATCCTGAAGAAGCTGGACTGCTACAGCCGCACGCAGGCGGCAGTGCTGGTCAAGGCGCTGGAGCCGGAAGGCGAGGGCTGATCGCTCCTGGTGATCGTGTGCTGCATCGTGTCTTGCGATGACGATGACGTGCTGGGACGCAGCGCCTTGCAGAACGGCGATGCAAACGCGCGATGACGCGACGGATTGATCGGTCGTGCCGTTGTCGGTGAAAGATCATTGCACGTGAGGCAGTGCATCGCTGCCGACGGATCGTCCGTCGGCGATGCATCCATCAACTGCGTAACTGCACCTTGTAGGTGCCGTAGATGAGTTGCTGCGCCATGGGCCGGCCGATAAAGCGTTCCGGGAAGATCGGCGCCAGCGCGCTGATCCGATCCAGCCGAGCGAGGTGTTCATCGCTCAGGTTGATGGCGAGCGCACCGAAGTTGTCCTCGGCCTGCTGCAGCGTGCGCGCGCCCATCACCGGCGAGACCACGGCCGGATTGCGCAAGGTCCAGGCCAGCGCCACCTGCGAGCGCGAGGCGCCTAGTTCCTCGGCGACTGCACCGACCGCATCGGCGATCTCCAGCGAGCGTGCATTGAGATGCCCGGTCGAGGCGATCACGCCCTTGCGGCTGGTCGAGACCTCGGCCGCGTTGTCGTCGGAGAGATCGGCGCGGCTGTACTTGCCGGTCAGGATGCCACCGCCCAGCGGCGACCATGGCAGCACGCCCAGGCCCAGCTCGCGTGCCATCGGCAGCAGCTCGTGTTCGACGCTGCGCTCGACCAGGCTGTATTCGATCTGCAGCGCCACCAGCGGCGACCAGCCACGCAGGTCGGCCAGTGTCTGCAACTGCGCCACCCGCCAGGCCGGGGTGTTGCAGATGCCGAGATAGAGCACCTTGCCCGATTGCACCAGATGCTCCAGCCCGCGCATCACTTCCTCCGGCGAGGTGGTGAAATCCCAGGCGTGCAGGTACAGCAGGTCGATGCGGTCGGTGTCGAGCTGGCGCAGGCTGGTCTCGACCGAGCGGATCAGGTTGAGGCGATGATTGCCGCCGGCGTTGATGTTGTCAGGATCGCGCGCCATGGTGAACTTGGTGGCCAGCACGAAGCGCTCGCGGCGGTGCTTGAGCAGCGCACCGAGGATGCGCTCGGAGCCGCCGTTGGTGTAGTTGACCGCGGTGTCGATGAAATTGCCGCCGCGGTCGGCATACGCATCGAAGATGCGCCTGGCTTCGTCCGCGTCCGCGCCCCAGCCCCAGTCTTCGCCGAAGGTCATGGTGCCCAGCGACAGCGGCGAGACGCGCAGGCCGGAGCGGCCGAGCAGGCGATAGTGGTCCAGCGACAGTGTCTGACTCATGCGGTGTGTCTCCCGGTAGTGGCGTTGTGCGTGTTGCGATGCACTGTGCCGCGGGCCGCCGGGTCGGCGTGAGCCTGGTGATCCGGCATTCTTGCCCGATCGTCCGGACCGTCACCTCGGCATCGTCACGCAGGAATGCGCGCCACTGGGAGGCGATTGAGCGACCAAGACGCTGATGTCTGCGACTTCGCTGCAGGGCCCTTGCCCGCCCACCCTCGCGGGACACGCCGCAAGTACGTCCGTGTAGGCTCTTACGCGGCATCCATGCCGCGTAAGGTCCCGCGACGGTGGGCCGGCAAGGACCAGTCGAGTTGATTGGTGCGCATGGCTTTCAATAAAACAGCCAGCAAACTGTCTTGTGCGGTGGCCTTGCCGCTTGCGGGACCGTGTGGCGGCATGGATGCCGCCACCGAGCCTCCACGGACGGATTCACGGCGTGTCCCGCGGGCGGCGAGGGCACCGCGCCCTCGACCGCCCAGGCTGTTGACTGCATCTAAACGACGCAACGAATCGGCATCCATGCGCAGCAGCACGCGTGCGCAGGCGTATCGCGCGCGCTGCTGGCAATCACGCCACGCCATCAGAAATCCAGCGAATAGCCCAGCGTGATGGTGCGGCCGCGCCCGGCGAAGTAGCGCAGCGGTTCGACCAGGGCCGATTGCGAGTAGTAGGTGATGTACTGCTTGTCGAACAGGTTGGATACGCCCATGCGCACTGCACCACGCGGCAACGCGTAGTTGAAGGTCGCATCCACCAGCGTGTAGCCGCTGAAGCGCTTGTCGGCCTCGTCGAAGGATTGGCTGAAGGCATGCTGGGCCTGCACGAACGAGGAGAACTTCGGCGTCCACTGCGCCGACCACGAGGCGATCACCCGGTTGGGCGCCACGTTGAGCCCATCCAGGCGTGCGTCCAGCTGCCCATCGTTATCGCTGTCGTAGCGGCCACGGGTGTAGGCATAGGACAGGCGCAGGCGATGTGCCGCATCCAGGCGATAGCCCAGGCTGGCGTCCACGCCCTGCACGCGGGTCTTTTCGCGGCTCATCATGAAGGCGCCGTTGATCGGCACCACGCGCGTGCCCAGGTCCGAGTTGGACTGGAAGTAGCTCAGGTCCGCATCGAAGGCACCGCGCGTGAGGCGGGTGCCGGCTTCCACGCTCTTGGTCAGGATCGGCTCCAGCGTGCTCAGGCTGGCCACGCGCGTGCCCGGCGTGTTGATCGCGCGCAGCACGCGGCCCACGTCCGGCATGCCGAAGCCTTCGGAATAGCTGGTGAAAAAGCTCACACCCTCGAGCGGCGTGTAGACCAGGCCTGTGTTGTAGAGGGTCTGGTTGAAGTCGAGCGTGCCGCCTTCGACAGCGACCCGGTTGTAGCGCCACAGCGTCTGGTAGCTGTCGATCTGCAACTCGGCTTCTTCGCGGCGCACGCCGGCGTGCAGGGTCAGCGTGGGCAGCAGCTTGTATTCGCCTTGCACGAACAGCGATAGATTGCGGTAGTCCGACTCGGGCACATAAGTCCGCCCGGTGCCGTATAGATCCTGCTTGCCGGTGTCGGCCAGCAGGTCGACGCCGCCGGTGAGCTTGAGCCGGCTGTCGAGCAGGTCGTCCCTGGTCAGGCTGATCTTGCTGCCCCACTTGGAGGCGACCGAACGCGATTGGTCGTACAAGGTGCCGACCGGGGCGATGCGCGGGTCCTGAAACGTGGACGAGTTGTCGGCACCGAACAGCCCTTCGAATTCCTGGTTGAACACCATCGCGCTCAGCTGCATGCCGGCCAGATCGTCATGGGTGTACGACAGGCTGGAGGTAAGCACATCGTTCCAGGGCGCGGTGCCTTGCGGGGTGCCGCGCACCGAGCTGGTGGGCAGGCCTTGCGCGCGGTTGCCGGCGACGCCGATGTAGTCATTGTCGTTCTTGATGCGGTAGCGGTTGACGCTGACGCTCAGGCGCTGGGTGTCGGTGAGCGCGTAGCCGAGCTTGGCCAGCACGTCGTAGCTCTTGGACGTCATCAGGTCGCCCTGGGTGTTGTCGGCGCCGATCGGCCGGCCTTGTCCATCCACATACAGGCCCTGGTCGCTGTAGCTGGCCGAGAACAGGTAATCGAGCCTGTCCGAGCGGCCGTCCACGCGGTAGCGGGTCTCGACGCTGGTGGTTTCCGCACGCGTTTCGGAGGTAGGTGCGGTGGCCTGCACGTCGATGTGCTGGTTCAACGAGCCGTCCTGTGGGCGCCGGGTGATGATGTTGATGGTGCCGCCGGTGGCGCCCAGGCCGTTGATGGCATTGGCGCCCTGGATGACTTCGATGCGCTCGACCATCGCATAGTCGATGGTGTGCGCTTCGCGCCCGGTGGGGCGGATCGGATTGGACTGCGGCACGCCGTCGATCAGGATCAGCGGCGTGCGCCCGCGCAGGGTTTCGCCGCTGCCATTCATCTTGCCGCGGCTGGGCGTGTACGAGGGAATCAGGTTGGCGAGCAGGTCGGAGGAGTTGCTGGAGATCGTCAGCTGCTGCTGGATCTGCGCCTTGTCGATGATCAACACCGTCTGCGGCGATTCGGCCACGGTCATGTTGGAGCGCGAGGCGGCGACCACCACGGTGTCCAGCGTGTCGGTGACGTCCGATTGCGCGGACGCGGTGGCAGAGGCGAGCAGGCAGAAGGTGGCAACGAACGGCATGCCGGCCGATCCGGAGACGGGAGACTTCATCGGGCAAGGAACTCCAAGGCGCGGTCGGCACAGACGCAGCATGTGCACGGCAACGCGAAAGGTGAAGATTAAATGGGAATCATTATCGCCATTCTAGCAGGCGCGAGCGCCGCCACGCTGGGCATGCCGCAGCGTCGTGCGCTGCGAATGCGCGAGTTGGCAGCATCGCGGCGATGCCCGAGCCATGCGCCGCGCGTGCAGGTATCACCTGCGTCGGAAACAGGCCTGTGCATTCCTGCGGCGATGACCTCATGCACGAATGTTGCAAGCCGCGCGCGCCGCATCTGCACGCGTCTGCGCACGCAGCGCAGCAGGCAACTGTCTATGCTATGGCGACCGCCATCGAACCTCGCAGCCGCGGCATCGTGACCATCAAATTCGACCTCAACGATCTACAGGCATTCCGTGCCGTTGCCGAAAACGGCAGCTTCCGCCGCGCTGCCGAACGCATCCGCATCACCCAGCCGGCGCTCAGCCGCCGGATCGACAAGCTCGAGTCGGCGTTGAACGTCAAACTATTCGAGCGCACCACGCGCAAGGTCGCGCTCACCACGGTCGGGCAGGCGTTCATGCCGCAGGTCGAGCGCATGCTCGACGACCTGGACATGGCGCTGATGAGCATCGGCGACGCCGGATCCAGCCGGATGGGCACGGTGACCGTGGCGTGCGTGCCGTCTGCGGCGTACTACTTCATGCCCCAGGCGATTCACGGGCTGCATCAGCTGTTTCCGAAGATCCGCATCAGGCTGTTCGATGGCAGCGCCAGTCACGTCAGTGCGGCAGTGGCCTCCGGCGAGGCGGATTTCGGCGTCAGCTTCAGCGGCAACCTGGCACCGGAGGTCGAGTTCGAGCCGTTGCTGCAGGAGCGCTATGTGATTGCCTGCCGCCGGGACCATCCCCTGTCCGGGCGCGAGCAGGTCAGCTGGCAGGAAGCCTATGGCCATGACTACATCACGCTCGACAAGACCTCGGGCAACCGGCTGGTGCTGGACCGGGCGCTGTCTGCATTCACGCCGGAGCAGCCGAGCATCTGCGAAACCCGCCACGTCACTACATTGCTGGGCTTGGTGGAGGCCGGCGTCGGCATTGCCGCCGTTCCTTCGATCGCCATGCCTTCCGGCCCGCATCCGGTGCTGGCGGCGGTGCCGCTGGTCGAACCGGAGGTGTTGCGCAACGTGGGGATCCTCAAACGCCGTGGGCGGACGCTGACACCGACCGCGCTCGAACTGGCGGAACTGGTGCGACGGATGCCCGCGCGCTCACGGTGAGACCGGATCCAGGCCGGTCGCGCGCGCAACCGCCTGCGCGTCACCCGACTGCAGGTAGGCAAGCAGGCGCCTGGCCGCTGCGGGATGATCCGCGCTGACCGGCACGCCTGCCGCATAGCGCGTGATCGACTGCAGCGGTTCGGGGATCTTGCCGACAACATCCACGCCTGCCACCGGGAGCAGTTCGGCCATCTGCTGAAAGCCCAGCTGATAACTGCCGTCGGCCACCACCGAGCCCACCGGGATGCGTTCGATCTTGCGGCTCTTGGCCATCATCGGGTCCTGGATCTGCAGCTGCTTGAACAGCGTGGTCTCGATGTAGACACCACTGGCGCTGTCGGAATAGGCAACGGAATCGGCCTGCAGCAACGCGTGTTTGAACTGCTCGACGGTACCGATCTTCGGCTTGGGTGCGCCACTGCGCACCACCATGCCGATCCGGGAATCGGCCAGCTCCACCCGCGATGCCGGATCCACCAGTCCCGCATCGATCAGTTTCTGCAGCGCGCTGCCCACCATGATCACCACATCGGCATGCTCGCCACGCGCAAGCCGGTTGGGAATGGCTTGCGGCGTCTGCCCCATAGAAGGGCCATGCAGTGTCGCAACCTTCACCCTGGTCTGCCTGCTGTACTGCGGCGCCAGACGTTCGAAGGCGGCGGTGAAACCGCCGGAGGTCATCACGGTCAGATCCTGCGCGGCTGCGGCCGGCGACAGCAGGGCCGTGGTGACAACCGCAGCGAGCAATTTTTTCCAGAGAGCCCGCATCATTTCGCCGCTCCCGCAGCCGTATCGAGGCCGGTCGCTGCCGCTGCGTTGCCATGCCGGCGATACAGGAACAGCGTCGCCAACAGTGCGCACACCGACGCGAACACCAACCAGTACCCAGGGGCCGCCTTGTCGCCGCTGACATGGATCAGCCAGGTCGACATCACCGGCGTAAACCCGCCAAAGACTGCCGTGGCCAGACTGTAGGCGAGCGAGAAGCCCGCCACCCGCACATGCGCCGGCATCAGTTCGGTGAGCGCGGGAATCATGGCGCCGTTGTAGATGCCGTAGAGGAAGGACAGCCACAGCAGCGCCTGCAACATATGCGCAAAGCTCGGCGCGGATGCAAGGAACGCGAGCACCGGATAGGCGCTCAGTGCGCACACCACCGCCATGGTCACCAGCAACGGCTTACGGCCGAAGCGGTCGCTGAGCGCGCCGCCGATCGGCAGCCAGAGGAAGTTGGAGATGCCCACCAGCAGCGTCACGATCAAGGCGTCGCCGGTGCTGAGCTTGAGCACGCTCTTGCCGAAGGTCGGTGCGTACACGGTGATCAGATAGAACGCGGTCGTCGTCAGTGCCACCATCAAGCCGCCGGCAATCACGGTGCCGGCATTGTTCGCCAGCCCGCGCATCACCTGCTTCATCGTCACCCGCTGGGTGCGCTGCGCGAACTCCGCAGTCTCTTCCAGGCTCCGCCGCAGCAAAAAGATGAAGGGGATGATGACGCAACCGATGGCGAAGGGAATCCGCCAGCCCCACTGCGCCAGATCCTGCGGCGGCATCAGCTGGTTGAGCGCATAGCCGATGGCGGCCGCAGCGACGATGGCCACCTGCTGGCTGGCCGATTGCCAACTGGCATAGAAGCCGCGCCGCCCCGGCGTGGCCATCTCGGCCAGATACACCGACACACCGCCCATTTCGGCACCCGCCGAGAAGCCCTGCAGCAGCCGTCCGAGCAGCACCAGTGCCGGTGCCCACAAACCGATGCTGGCATAGCCCGGCACCAGCACGATCAGCACCGTGCCGCTGGCCATGATCGCCAGGGTGACGATCAAGCCCTGGCGACGCCCGACATCGTCGATGTAGGCGCCCAGGATCACCGCGCCCAGCGGGCGCATCAGAAAGCCTGCGCCAAACACTGCGAAGGTCATCATCAGCGAGGCGAATTCGTTGCTCGCCGGGAAGAACACCGCGGCGATCTGGGTTGCGTAGAAACCAAACAGGAAGAAGTCGAACTGCTCGAGGAAGTTGCCCGAGGTCACCCTCAGCACCATCCCCAGTTTCGACTGCCGCGTTGCCTCAAGGTTCGAAGTCTGCATAGATCGCCCTCCACGATAGGTATGCACGTGCGTCTGATAGGTGAGGCGATCGATTCTGGTGGAGCGGGCCGGCATTGATAATTGCTGCTTTCTCATCGACTGATGCGCGTTGAACATCAACCCGCCCCGGAGCAATGCTCGACTCGACCTGGCGGCGATGCGACGAACGTGGCACGCAGCAGGTGCATGCAGGGCGTCCGCGAGGCGTGGGCGTTTATCGATCCAGGGCGTAGAAACAAACGCTGTCTCGAGCTGCCGATGCGCAGATCGGTCCTGAGTAGTGCGCGTACTACCGCTCTGCATCAACTGCTAGGCCGCATGCCGTGCCGGCAGCCGGGCAACCTATCCGCGCCGCAACAACATCTGGGTGACCAGTGCGCGCAGCGCGGGCGGGCGCACCGGCTTGGTCAGGAATCCCCAGCCCAGGTCGAGCGCGTGTTCGCGCAGCGCCGGGTCGGCTTCGGCGGTGACCAGGATCACGCGCGGTTCGCGTTGCCAGCGTTGCACCAACTGCGGCAGCAGCATGGGGCCGTAGTGCTCGCCCATGCGCACATCCAGCAACAACAGCTCCGGCACCTCGTCGGGGCTGGCGGTGGCCAATGCCTCATCGGGTCCGCCGGCAAAGTCCACGCGGCATTCCCAGCGTTCCAGCAGGGCACGGCTGGCCTCGCACACGCGCGGGTCGTCGTCCACGCACCACACGCGGCAGCCGTGCAGGATCGGGTCGTTGGCGTTTTCTGCGGTGGTGGTGGTTGGCGGCGGCAATTGCCTGACGATCGCAGCGCGTTCGCCCAGCGGCACGGTTACCGAAAACACGCTGCCGCTGCCCAGCGTGGAACGCAGGCCGATGCGGTGGCCGAGCAGCCGGCCGATGCGCTCGACGATGGCCAGGCCCAGGCCGGCGCCACGATCGTTGGCCACGCCGTCGTCCAGGCGCCGGAATTCTTCGAAGATCTCTTCCTGCAAGGCTTCGGGAATGCCGGGCCCCTGGTCGTGCACCTCGATGCGCAGCCAGCCGCCGCGACGACGGCAACCGATCAGCACCCGCCCGCGCGGGGTGTAACGGATGGCGTTGGACAGGAAGTTCTGCAGGATGCGCCGCAGCAGGTTTTCATCGCTCAACACCACCGCGGACGTGGGCACCCAGTCCAGCAGCAGGCCGCGGTCTTCGGCCAGGATGCCGAACTCGCGGGCCAGCGTTTCCAGCAGCGGGGCGATGGCGAAATCGCGCACCTGGGTCTTCAGGCTGCCGGCCTCCAGCCGCGAGATATCCAGCAGGCTGTTGAGGATGGCGTCCTGCGCGGCGAGCGCGCCTTCGATGTTGTCGACCACGCGCGCGCTGCCGGCCTCGCCCACCTGTCCGCGCAGGACCGAGACGAACATGCGCGCGGCGTTGAGCGGTTGCAGCAGGTCGTGCACGGCCGAGGCGACAAAGCGGGTCTTGTAGCGATTGGCGCTCTCGGCCTCGCGCTTGGCCGCGGCCAGGTCCCGGGTCCGTTCGGCCACGCGGTGTTCCAGTGCATCGGCCAGCGAGCGCAGCTCGCGCGCGGCGTTCTTGTAACTGGTGATGTCGGCATAGCTGGTGACGAATCCGCCATCGGGCAGCGGATTGCCGCGGATTTCCAGCACGGTGCCGTCTTCCTTTTCGCTCTCGCGCATATGCGGTTTGCCGCTGCGCAGATGATTGAGGCGGCGTTCGATCGCCGCTTCGATCGGCCCCGGTCCGAGCAGGCCGCGGCGTGCGTTGAAGCGGAACAGGTCTTCGATCGGCCGGCCGATCTTCAGCAGTTCGGGCGGGAAGCGGAACAGCTCCACATAGCGCGAATTCCACGCCACCAGATTGAGCGCCTCGTCGATCACCACCACGCCCTGCGGCAGGTGTTCCAGACTGCGGCTCAGACCGGCGTTGGCCTGTTGCGCGGCGGTGACCACGCCATCCTGCGCGGTACGCAGTTCTTCGGCATGTTGTTGCAGCAGCGTTTCCAGCTCGTGCCGGCTGCGCTGACGCAACGCGGACAGGCGCCGCCGCTGCTGCACGAACAACCACAGCAAGGCCAGTGCCAACCACGCACCGGCCGCGGCAATCGCCGCGGCGCGGCCGGCCGCTGCGCTGGCGCGGGTGTCGTGCAGCAGATGCAGGCGCCAGCCGCTTTCGGGCACCTCCAGGGTCTGCCACAGCACCGGGCCGGCGAGCGGTGGGTCGCTGACCTCGGCCAGCACGCCACCGTTGCCGGTCTGCTCGATCAGCCGGCGCCGCAGCGGCAGCAAGCCCTGGTCGGCGTACTGGCGGGTGCTGCGCAATTCGCTGCGATCGCGCAGGCTCAGCGGGGCCAGCATGCGGTAGCGCCACTGCGGGCGGCTGGCCAGGAACACCACCGCATGCGCGTCGGAGGCCAGCACGATGTCCGGGGTCTGCAACCACTCGCGTTCCAGCGCGGCCAGCGCGATCTTGATCACCACCACGCCCTGCACCTGGCCGCCGGCATCGACGATGGCCTGCGACAGGAAGTAGCCCGGTTCGCTGGTGGTCATGCCGATGCCGTAGAAACTGCCGCTGCCATTGGCCAATGCCTGCTGGTAATACGGGCGGAAGGCGTAGTCCACGCCCACGTTGCTGCGCGCCGCGCGCCAGTTGCTGGCAGCCAGCGCAATGCCGTCGCGGTTGATGAGCGTCAGCGTGGAGGATTGGGTGACATTGTTGGCGCGCTCCAGTTTGCGATTGAGCCGCTCCACCTGCGCGGGCGACAACGGGCCGGAAACGGCCGCGCGCAGTTCCGGGTCCAGCGCCAGGATCTGCGGCAGCGTGCGATAGCGATCGATGCGTTGCTGCAGGGCCTGCGCGTACAGGCGCAGCTGGCGCCGCACGGTGGCACTTTCCTCGTGCAGGGCGTTCTGTTCGACAAAATGCCCGGCCGCCAGCATGGCCACCAGCATGCCGCCCAACACGATGGTCAGGGTGAGCAGCAGACGGCGGCGTTGCGAGGCGTACATGCCGACAAGTATGGCGGTGCGCCGATCCATCGTGCAGCCATCGGCGCAGTGGCCTGCGTCCATCGCCGCCACGGTGCCCCCAAAACGACGGCGGCCGCATCCCCGGAAGGAGGCGGCCGCAGTGGGCTGCATGCTGCGTGAGCGGCCAGGTTGCCGCGTTGAAGCGGTCAACCGAAGCCAAGCCGCGGCCGACCAGGCCCGCGTCAGCGTTGCGCGATAAGGCTTAGAACTGCACCTGCGCGCGCAGCTCCATCACATGCGGGGTCTCATGCACGCCGTTGCGCGTGGCATCCACCCAGCTGTAGTTGGCCTGCATCTTGAAGTGGCTGGTGAGGTACCAGTTGGCGCCGATGGTGGTGTCGTGCTGGCGCCCGCCGCTGACGCGGTTGTCTTCCAGATCCAGGCGGCTGTAGCGGGCGGTCAGCTCGACCGCGCCGTAGTCGTGCGCCGGCTTGATGTTGCCCGGTACGCCGCCGGCATAGCTGCGCGACTCGCCGGTCAGCGTCCAGGTTCCGTAGAGGTATTGGCCCTGCGCGATGTAATGCGGCAGGTTGTCGTTACGCGCCACCTCGGCGCGCAGCGCTTCGCTCTGCAGCGAGAACGGGCCGTGGATCCACACCGCTTCCACGCCGGCGCGGATCACGTGGTCCACGTCGAGAATGGTGCCGGTGTCGATCAGACGCACGTCGGTCAAGCCGGCTTCCGGGCGGGCACGCAGGCGCACGCGCGGGCTGAACGACACGCCGCGGCCGTCGCTGAAGCCGCGCGGGTTTTCCACCGAACCGGCCAGGCCCAGGTGCAGCACGTTGCCTTCGGCTTTGAACGGGGTCCAGGCGGCATGCACGGCCTGGGTGGTGCCCGGGTTGTCGCCCTGCAGGTCCTTGCCGCCGTAGGCGCCGGCCTGCAGCAGGTACTGCTGGCGCTCCAGCGTCCATTCCACGCCGGTACGACGGCCCTGGAACACCGCCTGGATCGGCAGGCCCAGTTCCATGAAGCTGCCAGCACGCGAGCTCTGCACCGCTTCCAGACCCACCGGCACTTTCATGTAGCCCATCCGCACGCGACCGTAGTCCTGACCGAACAGCGCCTTGGTCTCGACGCGGAAGAACACGTCCAGCCACAGCTTGGACTCGAAGTCGAAATACACCATGGCGTCGTAGACGCCCTTCTTCTTGAGGGTGGCGCCGAATTCCTTGCGGCGGAAGTCGGTGCGGTCTTCCAGGCGGTCGTCGCCGGAGAAATTGTTGTCGTCGTAGGCATAGTTGCCGGTCAGGCCGAGCTCGGTGCCATCCCCGAAGGTGTATTTGGTGGGCCAGTTTTCCAGCGAGGTGGCCGCATTGGCGGCAGCGGGCGCGGCGGCGATGGCCAACGCGAGAACGAGCGGATTGAGGCGCATAGGTGTGGTCTTCGGCAAGGAGAAGGGGCCGGGCGTCCTGCCATGGCGGTCGCACTGAACAGCTTCAGCAAGCGCGCAGGTTCCGGACGGCCAACAACACAGGAATCGGTGTCTACGTTAAACGGAATTAACGGCCGGTGGTGGCGCGGCTGAAGTGTAAGGCGACGTTCAGCCCGGGGACAGTGCGTAGTACCAATGGGCTATCGGCTCGGGCTGTGACGTACGGCCAGAATGCCCGCACCGGGTACCTGCTCAGGCACCCTCTATGTTCCCTCGGAGTGGCGTCATGCACATCAGCAAGCCTGCCGGCCCCTTGCCGGCGCCCGTCCCGTTTTACCGTCAGCTGTATTTCCAGGTGGTGGTGGCGATCGTCCTGGGTGCCCTGCTGGGCCACTTCGAGCCGGCCTTCGCCGAAAGCCTGAAGCCGCTGGGCGATGCCTTCATCAAGCTAGTGAAGATGATCATCGCCCCGGTGATCTTCCTGACCATCGTCACCGGCATCGCCGGCATGACCCACCTCAAGACGGTGGGCCGGGTCTTCGCCAAGTCGATGACCTACTTCCTGTTCTTCTCCACGCTGGCGTTGATCGTGGGCATGATCGTGGCGCACGTGGTGCAGCCCGGCGCCGGCATGAACATCAACCCGGCCGAGCTGGATCAGAGCGCGGTCAATACCTACGTGCAGAAGTCGCACGAGCTGAGCCTGGTCGGCTTCCTGATGGACATCATCCCGGCCACGCTGGTCAGCGCCTTCGTCGATGGCAACATCCTGCAGGTGCTGTTCGTGGCGGTGCTGTTCGGGATCGCGCTGGCCCTGGTCGGCGAGCGTGGCCGCCCGGTGCTGAGCTTCCTGGAAGCGCTGACCGCGCCGGTGTTCCGCCTGGTGCACATGCTGATGAAGGCCGCGCCGATCGGTGCGTTCGGTGCGATCGCCTTCACCATCGGCAAGTACGGGGTGGAATCTCTGGTCAACCTGGCCTGGCTGGTGGGGTCGTTTTACCTGACCTCGCTGTTCTTCGTGCTGGTGATCCTGGGCATCGTGTGCCGGTTGTGCGGCTTTTCGGTGCTCAAGCTAATCCGCTACCTCAAGGCCGAACTGCTGCTGGTGCTGGGGACCTCCTCGTCGGAGTCGGCGCTGCCGTCGCTGATGGAGAAGATGGAGAAGGCCGGCTGCGAGAAGTCGGTGGTGGGCCTGGTGGTGCCGACCGGCTACTCGTTCAATCTCGATGGCACCAACATCTACATGACCCTGGCCGCGTTGTTCATCGCCCAGGCCACCAATGTGGACCTGAGCCTGGGCCAGCAGATCACCCTGCTGGCGGTGGCAATGCTCAGCTCCAAGGGCGCGGCCGGCGTGACCGGCGCCGGCTTCATCACCCTGGCCGCCACGCTGTCGGTGGTGCCGGACGTGCCGGTGGCCGGCATGGCGCTGATCCTGGGCGTGGACCGCTTCATGAGCGAGTGCCGCTCGCTGACCAACTTCATCGGCAACGCGGTTGCCACCGTGGTGGTGTCGCGTTGGGAAAATGCGCTGGACCGCGACCAGCTCAAGCTGGTGCTGGATGGCGGCTCGCCGCCGCTGCAGGCACCGGTGGCCTCGACCGACGTCGTCGCCCCGATCAGCGCACGCTGATGCTTCCTACGGCCCTGTATTCCGTCGGCGCTGCCGGCGGGGTGCAGGGCCGTTTCCGCTTCCAGCCCACCCTGGCCGCCGCGCACGACGCGCTGCAGCCTGCGATCTTCCTGCCACGCCGACAGCTGCGCGACAGGCCCTTGTTCAGGCAGGAGGGTAGAATTCAGCCCTCCTGCGCCTTCGAGACCCACACAGCCGATGTCCAACGACGACTTCAAACAGGCCGCCCTCGACTACCACCGCCAGCAGCCGGCCGGCAAGATCAAGGTCACCGCGACCAAGCCGATGCTGACCCAGCGCGATCTGTCGCTGGCGTATTCGCCGGGCGTGGCCTTCGCCTGCGAGGCGATCGTCGAGGAACCCACCCAGGCCAGCGAGCTCACTGCGCGCGGCAATCTGGTGGCGGTGATCACCAACGGCACCGCCGTGCTGGGCCTGGGCAACATCGGCCCGCTGGCCTCCAAGCCGGTGATGGAAGGCAAGGGCGTGCTGTTCCAGAAGTTCGCCGGCATCGACGTGTTCGACATCGAGATCAACGAGAACGACCCGGACAAGCTGGTCGACATCATCGCCAGCCTGGAGCCGACCTTCGGCGGCATCAATCTGGAAGACATCAAGGCGCCGGAGTGCTTCATCGTCGAGCGCAAGCTGCGCGAGCGCATGAACATCCCGGTGTTCCATGACGACCAGCATGGCACCGCGATCATCGTCGGCGCCGCCGTGCTCAACGCGCTGGTGGTCACCGGCAAGAAGATCGAAGAGGTCAAGCTGGCCACCACCGGCATGGGCGCGGCCGGCATCTCCTGCGTCAACATGCTGGTCTCGCTGGGCCTGAAGCCGGAGAACATCCTGGCGCTGGACCGCGACGGAGTGATCCACACCGGCCGCACCGACCTGGACCCGGACAAGCAGCGCTACGCGCGCGACACCGACAAGCGCACCCTGGCCGAGATCGTCGAGGGTGCGGACATCTTCCTGGGCCTGTCGGCGGCCGGCATCCTCAAGCCGGAGATGGTCGCCAGCATGGCGCGCCAGCCGGTGATCTTCGCGTTGGCCAATCCCAACCCGGAAATCACCCCGGAAGCGGCCAAGGCGGTGCGTCCGGACTGCATCATCGGTACGGGGCGTTCGGATTACCCGAACCAGATCAACAACGTGCTGTGCTTCCCGTATCTGTTCCGCGGCGCGCTGGACGTGGGCGCCACCGGCATCAACGAGGAAATGAAGATCGCCTGCGTCAAGGCGATTGCGGCGATGGCGCGGCGCGAGGCCTCGGACCTGGGCGCGGCCTACGGCGGCGAGACCCCGAGTTTCGGCCCGGAATACCTGATTCCGCGTCCGCTGGACCCGCGCCTGCTGGTGGAGCTGTCGTCCGCCGTTGCGCAGGCGGCGATGGATTCCGGCGTGGCCACGCGCCCGATCACCGACATGGAGGCCTATCGCGACAAGCTCGGCCAGTTCGTCTACCGCACCAGCCTGATGATGAAGCCGGTCTACGACCGCGCGCGCGCCGACAAGCAGCGCGTGGTGTATGCCGAGGGCGAAGAGGAAGTGGTGCTGCGCGCAGTGCAGAACGTGGTCGACGAAGGCCTGGCGTTCCCGATCCTGATCGGCCGCCCGGACGTCATCGAGGCGCGCATCGAGCGCATGGGCCTGCGCCTGACCGCCGGGGTGGACTTCGAGATCACCAACATCCTCGACGACCCCCGCTTCAACGAATACTGGCAGTACTACCACGCGCTCACCGAGCGTCGCGGCGTGACCGTCACCGCCGCCAAGGAACTGATGCGCTCGCGTCCGACCCTGATCGCGGCGGTGATGGTGGCGCGTGGCGAAGCCGATGCGATGCTGTCCGGCGTGGTCGGCCGTTTCCACAAGAAGCTGGGCTACGCACGCAGCGTGATTCCGCTGGAGCCGCGGGTCAGCTCCACCTCGGCGATGACCGGCGTGATCAACCAGCTGGGCGTGTTCTTCTTCTTGGACACGCATGTGCAGGAAGACCCGACCGTGGAGCAGGTGGTCGAGGCGACGCTGCAGGCTGCATACCGCCTCAAGCTGTTCGGCATCGAGCCCAATATCGCGCTGCTGTCGCACTCCAACTTCGGCAGCCACGACTCGCGCGATGCGCTGAAGATGCGCCAGGTGCGCGAAGCCCTGCTCAAGCGCAAGCCCGAGCTCAACATCGACGGCGAAATGCAGGGCGACACCGCCTGGGACGAGGCGCTGCGCAAGCAGATCATGCCCAACAGCACGCTCAAGGGCCGGGCCAACCTGTTCGTGCTGCCGAACCTGGAAGCGGCCAACATCGCCTACAACCTGGTACGCGTGTTCACCGACGGCGTGGCGATCGGCCCGATCCTGATGGGCATCTCCAAGCCGGTGCACATCCTCACCACCAGCGCCACCTCGCGCCGGGTGATGAACATGACCGCGATTGCGGCGGTGGATGCGCAGATCCGCCGGCAGCGCGATGCCGAGAAGACCGCCAGCGAAAAAAATAGCGATTGAGATCCCCCACCGGGAGAACATCAAAGACCGATCGCTAGCGGCACCCCACGTGCCGCGCCAACGCCCCTCTCCCATCGGGGCGACAAGGCACTGCTTGCGCGCCACTGGAACGCGTGCCTTGAAGCGCCCGCGCCGCAAGCGGGCCGGCGCGCGGAAAGGGGGGGGTACGATCGCCAGCGCTGCTGACCTTGCAGTAAAACCCCGCTCCGGCAGCCCCCGTGCAATTCCGTCGATTGCGTGAGCGGGTGCCTGCATCCCGCAGTCACCTGCCTGCAGAAAGCAGCGCAATCAGCGATGCGAGACCTGCGCCTCAACGCACCGCAGGCTCAGCCCCCAGCAACTCGATCTCCGCAAGCTGCAGTTTCGCAGGTGCGCTGAATCGCAGCCGATACTCGGCATACGCACCCGGGGAGGCAATGCGAAACGGCCGCGTCTGCAATGGCCAGTCAAACGTTTCCTCGCGGCGCTGATCGACCACCTTCCACGCACCATCGGCCGTCCGCGCTTCCAGCGTCCATCCGCTCGCCGCAATCGCCGCGTTGCCGCTGGTCAGCGTGTAGAGCGTCGGCGTGCCGCGCGCCATGCCGCTGAACGTCAGTGCCGATGCCGATGCAACTGCAGCGACCGTCCCGGCATCGTCGTCATGCAGTGCCGGGACATCGCCACCATCGGCCAGGGTGATGCGCGCCGTGTCTCCGAGCACATCACGCAAGGGGGCAGGGCGTTCACCCGCAGGCGTCAGCGATGGCGGCGTATCGTCCGGCCCGGTGCCCCAGCGCGAGGGCGTCGGCCCCATGACGAAGTCCAGCGTCGCACCCCTGGCGATGTCTGCATGCGGCAACCAGGTCTTGCGCCAGGGCTTGCCGTTGACCTTGAGCGATTGCACGTACACGTTTTGCGGCGAATTCTGCAGCGCATTGACCGTCAGCGTCCCGCCGTTCGGCAAACGCAGGCTGGCCTGCGTGAACAGCGGCGAGCCGATCACATAGTCCGGCGTACCCATGCGCAACGGATACAAGCCCATCGCTGCGAGCAGATACCACGCCGACATTTCGCCATTGTCCTCATCGCCGGGGTAGCCCTGGCCGATCTCGCTGCCCAGGTACAGGCGCGCCAGGATCTCGCGGGTCAGGCGTTGCGTCTTCCACGGCTGCCCGGCGTACAGGTACATCCACGGGATATGGTGCGCGGTCTGGTTGCTGTGCGCGTACATGCCCATGCGCACGTCGCGCGCTTCGGTCATTTCGTGGATGGTGGAGCCGTAAGAGCCGGCGAACCTGGCCTCGGCGGTCTCGGGGGTGGCGAAGAACGTATCCAGTTTCGCTGCCAGACCGGCGCGTCCTCCATACAACGCGGCCAGGCCTTGCCCATCGTGCGGTGCGGTGAACGCAAACGTCCAGCCGCTGGATTCGGTGTAATCGTGGCCCCAGACGCGCGGATCGTACCGTGCCGCGTCCACGCGCCAGGTGCCGTCCGGGGTGCGGCCCTGGAAGAACCCGATCGCCGGGTCGAACAAGGCCGAATAGCCTGCCGCGCGGTGACGGAAATACACAGCCTCGGTCGTGTAACGCTCGCGCGCCGTGGCTGTTTTCGCCTGTGTGGCCAGCGCATCGGCCATGTTGGCGATGCCGAAGTCGTTGAGTGCGCCTTCCATCGACCACGACATGCCTTCGTGGGTGTCGGTATCGGCATAACCGCGAAAGGTCGAACGCGCCATGCCCTTGCGGCCGACATGCCTGTCGGGCGCCACCACGGTGGCGTTCTTGCGTGCGGCAACATACGCCTCGAGCGGATCGAAGCCCTGCACGCCCTTGAGCCAGGCATCGGCAAAGGCCACGTCGGAACTGGTGCCGACCATCAGATCGGCATAGCCAGGCGACGACCAGCGCGCCACCCAGCCGCCCGCGCGCGATTGCTCCAGAAAGCCTTGCACCAGTGCACCGGCATCGTCGGGGGCGAACAAGGCGTACGCCGGCCACGCGGTGCGAAAGGTGTCCCACAAGCCGTTGTTGACATAGACCCGGCCATCGCGGATCGGCGCAAAGCTGCGCACCGCGCTGCCATCGATGTTGTCGTCCGACCAGCTGCTCTGGCTGGCGTAACGCCAGTCCGGTGCGCTGGCGCTGCCGACGTTCTCGTGGCCGGAGTTGGGATACAGGTGCAGGCGGTACAGGTTGGAGTACAGCGTGGTCTTCTGGTCGGCGGTGGCATCGGGCACCTCCAGGCGTCCCAGCAACGCATCCCAGGCGTCCTGCGCACGCGCGGCAACCTGCTCGAATGTCGCCTGCGGCGCGATTTCCAGGGCCAGGTTGTGCCTGGCCTGATCCAGTGAGATCAGCGAGGTGGCAATGCGCATCTGCACCTGCCGGGTGCTGCCTGCATCGAACTTGATCCAGCCGGTGGGCCGGCCGGTGTCGCTCAGGCCGCTGGCTTTCCACGGCGTGTCGAAGCTGGCATGGACATACATGCGCGTGGCCCCGGTCGATAGCCCGCTACGCACATCGGTGTAGCCGGAGAGCGTCTGTGTTGCCGCATCCAGGCGCAGCGCGCCGCGCGCGTCCACATTGTCGAACACCAGATTGGCATCGCCCTGTGCCGGGAAGCGAAAGCGGAACAGCGCGGCATGGTCGGTCGGTGCGATCTCGGCCTGGATCCCGTTGTCCAACTGCAGCGCGTAGCGATAGGGGCGCGCAGTTTCATTGGCGTGCGAAAACGCCAGTGCTCGCTGTTTGCGATCGGCTGGCGGCACGCCGGCGGCCAACGACGGCATCACCTGAAAGGTCTGGCGGTCGCCCATCCACGGGCTGGGCTGATGGCTGAGCGACAATGCCTGCAGGCGCGGGCGATTGTCCGCATCGTTGTGTTCGTTCCAGCGATACAGCCAGGTCAGCGTGCCCGCATCGGTCACCGGCGTCCAGAAGTTGAAGCCATGTGGCACGGCCGTTGCAGGGAAATTATTGCCACGCGAGAACGTGCCATTGGACTGCGTGCCGCGCGTGGTCAGCACCCAATCCGACGGACGCGTTGCCGGCGTTAGCGGCACCTCGGCAAGCGCGATATCGTCGATCCAACCGGCACTGGTCGCGCCTGCGGGCGGCGCAACGTCCAGCTCGATCGCACGCACACGGCGGCCACGCAGGCCGGGCACGTCGCCCAGCCGCACCGCCTTGCGCGCCCATTGCTGCGGATACAGCGTCTTCGACTCGCCTTGCGCCTGCGCAGATAGCGCGACGCCATGCTGATCCCGCGCAGCGCTGGCAGACACGCGCGTGCCGTCGTCCAGCAGCAGATCCAGTGACACATAGGTCGATGCCACATGCTCGCCGCCCACACTCTCCGGCAATACCAGCCACGACAGCGTCGTATCGGCACCGATCGGGACATCGGCGGTAAACAGGGTGCGCCGCCCACCTGCGGCATGACCTTGATACCGCAATGCATGCGCACCGCTGTAGCCGGCGTTGGGCTTGGCCGCATATGGCGCGGCCGGGCCGGTACCGATGGCAATCTGCACATCGCCTGCCGCTGCGCTCACCGGCAACGGCTGCCCGGGCTCGAACGAACTCGAAAACTCAATCGCCGCGCTCACCGACAGCGGCGCAGCGCAGCCCAGGGCGACAACCAGCCGTAGCCACAGCTCACGCGGGTGCAACAGCACAACAGACGAGGTCACGTGGCGATGTCTCCTTAGGGTGCGATGCCGCAGGGCAGGTCCGGCCGAGTGCTGCGGGCGATCCGGACACGGGGCGCAGGCACGGGGCGGTGCGCCATGGTCAGGCGATGATAAGCGCGATGTCCGGGTGGGGTGGCGCTGCCGTGCCTGTAGGGGGCCAGGCGCTGCTGGATCTTTAGCATCTCTCGAGGTTGCCGGCGCCCGCGCTGGCGCCGAGACCATCGCCACCCGAACCGGCGTCACCCGCTCAATGGGCCGATCACCACGCAGGCTGCTAGAATCCGCGCTCTGCCTTTGCCTCTACGATCGTGCCGCCATGAGCCAGACCGCCACCGCGCCCGCCAATGCCGAATCGCGCTACACCGTGCATCGCAGCGATCTGCCGCTGAGCTGCCCGACACCGCAGATGGCGTTGTGGAACTCGCATCCGCGCGTATACCTGCCGATCGAAGACGAGCCCAACTGCGAAGCCAAGTGCCCGTACTGCGGCGCGCTGTTCGTGCTCGCCGACTGATCCTGGCCGGATGCACCGCCTGACCGTGGTGCAACTGCTGCCGGCGCTGCAGTCCGGCGGCGTCGAGCGCTCCACCCTGGAAATCGCTGCTGCGCTGGTGCGCGCCGGCCACCGCGCGGTGGTGGTGTCGGCCGGCGGTCGCCTGGTTCAGCCGCTGCTGGAGGCCGGTGGCGAACATCTCACCCTGGACATCGGGCGCAAGTCGCTGCTGACCTTGCGCCATGTGGTCGGCCTGCGCCGGCTGTTCGCCGAACTGGGCGCCGACATCGTGCATGCGCGTTCGCGCCTGCCGGCCTGGCTGGGCTGGTACGCGTTGCGCGGCATGCCGCAGGCCACGCGGCCGCGCTTTGTCACCACCGTGCACGGGCTCAACTCGCCCAGCCGCTACAGCGCGGTGATGACCTACGGCGAGCGGGTGATCTGCGTGTCGCAGACGGTGCGCGAGTACGTCTGCACGCACTATCCGCAGACCGACAGCGCGCGCTTGCGCACGATACCGCGCGGTGTCGATATCGCGCAGTTTCCGCGTCGCCCGCATCCGGATCGCCGCGCGCGCACCTGGGCACAGAGCATGCTGCCCGGCTTGCCGGCCGATGCGCCACTGCTGCTGCTGCCCGGGCGCGGTACCCGGCTGAAGGGGCATGCCGACGGTCTGCAACTGCTCGCCGACGTGCGCGCTGCCGGCGTGCCGGCCTGGTTGTGGCTGCCGGGCGCGCGCGAGCCGGGCCGCGAGGCCTATCTGCGCGAGCTGGAAGCCGAGGCCACCAGACTGGGCGTGGCCGAGGCGGTCGCCTTCACCGAACCCACCGCACGCATCGCCGAGGCCTACGCCGCCAGCGATCTGGTGCTGCAGCTGTCGCGCAAACCCGAGGCCTTCGGCCGCACCGTGGTGGAGGCCTTGTCGGTAGGCCGGCCAGTGCTGGGGTGGGCGCATGGCGGCGTCGGCGAGCTGCTGGCCGAGTTGCAACCCGGCGGCGCGGTGCCGGCCTTCGATGCCGCTGCCTTGCGCACCCAGGCGCTTCATTTGCTGCAGCAGGCGCCGACAGCGCCCGCCGTGCTTCCCTATACGTTGCAAGCCATGCAAGCGGCCACCCTGAAGGTCTATGACGAACTCCGCCGCTGAGGCCATCCCTCCCGCGTCCGTGCTGACGCCCGATGCCGGTCGCTGGGCGCCGCTGTGGGTGATCCTGTTCGTGGCCCTGTGGCCCACGCCCGGGCTGGCCGAGACGGTGTTGTCGCTGGGCGCGCTGTTTGCGGCGTATCGCCTGCTGCATGCGCGCTTCCGCGGCGGCACCCGGCTGCTCAGCGGTGCGGCCTGGGCGCTGACCACTGTGTTGTTCTTCGCGTACTGGTTGCCGCAGATGCTGTCGGCGTTCGATGCGGTGGACGTGGGCCGCGCGCTGCGCAAGTCGGCCACCGATCTGCGCTATCTGCCTTTCATGTGGTTGTGCGCGATCGCGGTGGCCAATGCGCAGCGGCGTCGGCGCACCTTCACCGGCCTGGCAGTGATCGGCGCGGTGTGGACGCTGGATGCGCTGCTGCAGGCCGCGTTCGGCAACAGCCCGTTGTTCTTCGGCCTGGATCAGATCAAGCAGCTGATCAGCGGGCATGGCCTGTGCACGCCGCAGGAGCTGGCCCTGGTCGACCGCCTCAGCGGCGTGCTGGGGCCGTGCAACCTCAAGTTCGGCCAGACCCTGGCCAGCCTGTCGCCCTTCCTGTTGCTGGCGCTGGGCCGGCGCCATGCCTGGGCCTGGGCAGGCGCTGCGGCGGCGGTCGGGGTGGTGTTGGTGCTGGCCGGTTCGCGGGCGTCGTGGATCACCTATGGCGTGATCGTGCTGTTGTCCGGCTGGCAGTTGCTGGGTGGCCGTCGCCTGCTGGGAGTGGCGCTGATCGGCGCGCTGCTGGCGGCCGGCGTGGTGGCGGTGGCGCCGCAGGCGCGCGAGCGCATCCAGCGCACCGCCCTGGCCTTCAGCGATGGCGAGCAGGGCGTCGACCAGGCCCTGTCCGGGCGTGCGCAGATCTGGGGCGCGGCGCTGTGCATGATCCGCGCGCATCCGCTCAATGGCGTGGGCGCTCGCGGATTTCGGCAGGCGTATCCGGCCTGCAATCCGGCCCCCGCGCAGGCGCCGGCATGGGGCGACGGGCCGGCCTTCCATGCGCACCAGATCGTGCTGGAAATCCTGGCCGAAACCGGGGTGATCGGTTTGCTGCTGTGGCTGGCCGGTGCGGCCCAGGCCTGGCGCGCGTGGCGCTATTCCAGCCTGGCCGCGCGCGCGCAGGCACGCCCGGCAATGATCGCGCTGGTGGCAACCGTGTTCCCGCTCAATACGCATCTGGCGTTCTATTCCAGCTTCTGGGGCGGGCTGAGCCTGATGCTGGCCGGCCTGTATGCCGGTGCCTTGCTCAACGACGACGCAGATCAGCCCCTGCCGCGCTGACTCGCCGCACGTCCGTGCGCTGCTGCGGCTGCACGCAGCGCAGGCCTGAGACCGGCCGACATCAGCGATAAAATTCGCTGCGCCCGCCCGGCTGGCGCTTGAAGCGCCGATGGATCCACAGGTACTGGTCCGGCGCCTCGCGCACCATGTCCTCGATCGCCGCATTGACCTGCGCGGTATCGGCGATCACATCGTCGGAGGGGATGTCTGCCAGCGGCGGTGCGATCTTGAGGATGTAGCGGCCACCTTCGCGCCGATGGAAGTACGGCACCACCGCGCAGCCGGTCAGCCGCGCCAACTGGTGGGTGGCGGTGATGGTGGAGGCCGGATGCCCGAAGAACGGCACGAACACGGTGTCCTTGCCGCGCATGTCCTGATCCGGCGCGTACCACAGGAAACCGCCGCGCTTGAGGTGCTTGATGGTGGCGCGCAGATCCTCGTTGGCGAACATGTGCGTGGCATAGCGCAGCCGCCCGCGCTTGACCGCCCATTCGAACACCGGGTTGCGATGCCTGCGGTACATGCCGGCCAGCGGCACGTAATCGCATAGCAGCCGCCCGCACATCTCCAGCGTCATGAAGTGGCCTGACACCAGCAACACGCCGCGCTTTTGTTCCTGCAGACGCTGCAGATGTTCCAGCCCTTCGACCTGCACGCCCGGACGGATGGCATCGATGCTGCCCCACCAGGCACGCGCGAATTCGAACAGGCCCACGCCCAGCGCATCGAAACTGTCGCGCAACAGCCGCGCCCGCCAGGCATCGTTCTGTTCGGGAAAACACAGCGCGAGGTTGACCTCGGCAGCGCGCCGGCGCGTGCCGGCCAGGCGCATCGCGATCCAGCCCACGCCACGGCCGAGCGCGCGCTGCAGTGTCCAGGGCAGGCGCCCGGCGATCACCATGACGGCAAGGGCCAGATACATCGGCCAGTGCCTGGGGTTGCGCAGGGAAGGGCGGACAGCGACGTTGGCGGGTTCGGACATTCGCCAATTCTAAGGGATCATGCGCGCGCGGCAGCGTGCACATGCGCACGCCGCAACGCTCCCGTATCCTGCAGCGATGCGGAAAGACCCGATCGAATGGCTGTTGCGCGGACTGTACTCGGCGCTGTTGTACCTGTTGCTGCCGGTGACGGTGTACCACCTGGTGTGGCGCGGTTTTCGCGTGCGCGAATACTTCAACCGCTGGAACGAGCGCTATGCCTCCTACACGCATGCCTGCGGTCGGCCGCGCGTATGGGTGCATGCGGTGTCGGTGGGCGAGGTCAATGCCGCCGCGCCGCTGGTCAACGCCTTGCGCGCGCAGCGTCCGGATATCCGCTGGGTCATCACCACCATCACCCCCACCGGCTCCGAGCGCGTGCGCGCGGTCTGGGGCGATGCGGTGGACCACGTGTATCTGCCCTATGACGTACCCGGCAGCGTCGGCCGGTTCCTGGAGCATTTCCGCCCGCGCCTGGCCTTGATCCTGGAAACCGAACTGTGGCCGAACATGTTGTTCGGCTGCCGCGATCGCAGGATTCCGGTGTACATCCTCAATGCGCGGTTGTCGGCACGCTCGCTGCGTGGCTATCGCCTGCTGGCGCCGTTGATCAGCCGCGCGCTGCGCAGCGTCACCTGCGTGGCGGCGCAGTCGCACGACGATGCCGAACGCTTCATCACGCTGGGTGCGCGGCCCGACCAGGTGATCGCACTGGGCAATCTCAAATTCGATATCGCCGCGCCTGCGCAGTTGCAGGCGCTGGTCGCGCAGTTCCATACGCATGTGCCGGCAACGCGGCCGGTGTGGATTGCCGCCAGCACGCACGAAGGCGAGGAAGTGGCCGTGGCCGACATCCATGCGCGCCTGCTGCTGCAGTTTCCTGACTTGCTGATGTTATGGGCGCCGCGCCACCCGGAGCGCTTTCCCAAGGTCGAGGCCGTGGCGCGCGAGCGTGGCTGGGCCGTGTCCACGCGCAAGAGCCAGCAATGGCCGCAGGCGCGCGACAAGGTGTTTGTCATCGATACCCTAGGCGAGCTGATGAGCTTCTACGCCTGCGCGCAGGTCGCCTTCGTCGGCGGCAGCCTGCAGCCGATCGGCGGGCACAATCTGCTCGAACCGGCGGCGGTCGGCACGCCGGCAGTCACCGGCCCGCATCTGCACAATTTCTCGGAGATTTCGCGGCGCATGCGCGAGGCCGATGCGGTGGCCATTTGCGACGATGCCGACTGCGTCTACCACGATCTTGCGCGCCTGCTCGGCGACCCAGCCCAGCGCGAGGCGATGGCCGCGGCGGGGCTGGCCTTGGTCGCCAATGGCAAGGGTGCGGTGGCGCGGACGCTGGTGCAGATCGCGCCGGACCTGCCACCGGTGGTGAGCGAAGGCGCGGCGTCCTGAGGATGTCACTGCGCCTGCACTGCAGCGTTGCAGTGATCCTGCCACAGTCACGCTAATGCGCGTCATCCAACGGCCTTGGAGTGCCAGCAGGACGTGGCGATCGCGCAGTCGTGTGATCAGCCGCTTTGGGCGTCATCTGGAGAGTCTCCAGCCGCATTGGTCGAGCGTGCGGTGTCCTCGCCGCTCGCGGGACACGCCGTGAATCGGTCCGTGGAGGCTCGGTGGCGGCATCCCTGCCGCCACACGGTCCCGCAACCGGCGAGGACACCGCAGCAGAGAGTTCGCCGGTTGCTTTGTTGAAATTGCTTGCAAACCTGCATGCCGACCATCTCGACTGGTCCTTGCCCGTTCACCGTCGCGGGACCTGACACGGCATGGAGGCCGCGTAAGAGCTTACTGGGACCTACTTGCGGCGTGTCCCGCGATGGTGGGCGGGCAAGGGCCCTGCAGCCAAGTCGCAGATCAGCGGCTAATGCCGCAGTCATCGCAGGGATCGCACGCAGCCAGGTACGCGTGTGCATCGGACATAAAAAAGGCGGGCCTGCGCCCGCCTTTTTAGTTACCTATCCGCCCGCATTACTGCAGCGAGCCACTGCCCTGCAGCTTGGACTCGGCATCCTGCGACAGCAGGCGGTTCACGTCCTGCAGGTCGGTGATGTCGAGCTTGCCGATCGCCTGGCCCAGCAGCAGACGGTTCTGCAGGAAGTTGTAGCGCGACTGCGCATAGTTCAACTGCGCCTGGAACAAGGTGCGCTGGTTCTGCACCACGTCCAGCACGGTGCGCGTGCCGACTTCCAGACCCACCTGCGAAGCGTCGTATGCGGCCTGTGCCGAGACCACGGCCAGGCGGCGTGCTTCCACTTCGCTGATGCCGGCGACCACGGTCTGGTAGGCATTGCGCGTGTTGCGATCCAGCGCGCGCTTCTGCTGCTCGTAGGTGTCCTGCTGGATATCGCGACGCGACAGCGCCTGACGCACGGCCGACTGGGTGGCGCCGCCAGCGAAGATCGGAATCGACAGCGTGATGCCGATCGAATCGGTATCGATGTCGCGGCCGCTGGTAGTGAAGTTGCCGGCCGCCTGATCGACGGTGCCTGCGCCTCCCCAGCTGTTGGTGCGGCCGATATTGGCGCCAAGGTTCAAGGTGGGGTAGTGGCCCGCACGCGCGGCATTGACCTGCGCCTCGGCGGCGCTGACCTGCAACTGCTGCGCCTTCAACGCCGGATTGTCGGCGATGGCGGTGGCCACCAGTTGATCGACGTTGGCATAGGCGGCCGGTACTTCCGGACGGAACTCTTCCGGCAGTGCACGTAGGCTGACCACCGGCTGGCCGGTGAGCTCGGTCAACGCCTGGTAGTAATCCTTCAGCGTGTTGCGCGCATTGATCGTATCGGCACGCGCCTGGTCGTACTGGGCACGCGCTTCGTGCACGTCGGTGATCGGGGCCAGGCCCACTTCCAGGCGCTTGTCGGCGTAGTCGAACTGTTTCTTGGCGGCCGCTTCGTTGGTCTCTGCCGCCGCCAGCGATTCGATGCCGACCAGTACCTGGAAATACGCCGCCGAGGTGCGGGTGATCAGGTCGTTGTTGGCCGATTCCAGCGTGAAGTCCGCCGCCTTGGCCACTTCGCGCTGTGCACGCAGATTGGCGAACTGCGCCCAGTTGAAGATGGTCTGGTTGCCCTGGATCGCGTACTGACGCTGCTTGGTGGTCGAGCGGCCATCCACGCCTTCCAGCTCGCGGTGCGACTGGGTGTACCCGGCGGTGCCGTCCAACTGCGGCAACAACGCCGCACGCGCCTGCACCTGACCTTCCCGATTGACCAGGCGAGTGGACTCGGCCACTGCCAGCTGCGGATCGCCGTTGCGGGCCATTTCGTAGACCTGCAGCAGATCGGTGGCGTTCGCAGCCATCGGAGACAGGGCGGCGGCCAGCGCCAGGACGAGGGATCGGCGGATCATCGGGGAAGCTTCCTTGGGAATCAGAATTGGAATCGGGGCGTCGGTGCGGCGCCCTGGAGATAGGCGAGGTCGGTTTCGAACAACGATTCGATGCGCGGCGCGTTGACGTCGCCACGGACCAGGACCGCTTCCATCACTGGATCGTGACCGCGCACCACGAACAGCCGGCCGTTCGGGCGCAGCCACTGCAGCCACTGCGTCGGCAGCGACTCGACCGCGCCGGTCACGCAGATGGCATCGAAGCGACGCTCGCTCTGCCAGCCGAACACGTCGGCGGTCTCGATCCGCACATTGCTGCCCAGGCCGCTGCTATCCAGATTGGCGCGTGCAGCGGCGGCCAGTGCCGGGTCGATCTCCAGGCTCAGCACTTCGCGGGCCAGCGCGGCCAGGCAGGCAGTGGAAAACCCGCTGCCGGTGCCGATTTCCAGCACGTCTTCGCCCGGCTGCAGATCCAGCGCCTGCAACATGCGGCCTTCCACTACCGGCTTCATCATCTTGTGGCCGGCCGACAGCGGGATTTCCACATCGACATAGGCCAGGGTCTTGTAGGCCTCGGGCACGAAGGCTTCGCGTGGCAGGCGCGCCAGCACCTCGAGCACGCGCAGGTCCAGCACGTCCCACGGCCGGATCTGCTGTTCGACCATCTTTTCGCGGGCCTGGGAGAAATCGATCGTCATGGTGCGGTTATCCAACGCGGTGGGGCAGGCATTTTACCGGTGCACGGGGCAACTGGCGCATCTAGCATCGCTGCGCGCCGCCAAACGGCGCAGTGCCGGAAGTCATCGCCACCAAAGGCCGGGGGCGGTCAGCGCGGCGCATACGCCCTCAGGAAAAAATCCACGCTGGCCTGCAGGTGCTCGTCCACCTGCGCGCGGGTGGGCTGGCCATGCAGGCCGCACATCATCAGCGCATACAGCTCGCCCTTGAGCAGGCAGAAGAACTGCGAGGCCGCACGCGCCACGTCGTCGATCTTCAGCTGGCCATCGGCCACGCGCGCGGACAGGAAATCCGCCAGCGCCTGCTGGGTTCGCTTGGGGCCGGCGTCCCAGAACATCTCACGCACATGTACGTCGCCGGTGCCGGGCGCCATCATCATGCGGTGGGTGGCGATGGCCGAGTCGGTGCTGACCATGGCGAAAAATGCGTCGGCGATTTCGATCAGCTGATCGCGCAACGCGCCCTCGGGGGCGTGGTCGAACAGGTCGTCCGGCATCATGTGCTGGCATTGCGCACGGATCGCCTCGGAAAACAGGCTCTCCTTGTCGCCAAAATGACTGTAGACGGTGAGCTTGGACACGCCCGCCTGCGCGGCGATGCCATCCATGCTGACACCGGCATACCCCTGCTCCATGAACATGGTGCGGGCAGCGCCCAGGATGGCGGCGCGTTTCCCAAGATCCTTGGGCCGTCCAGGGCCGTTGCTCTTGGCCTTGGACTTGAGGGGGGGCGAGCTGGACATGCCGCCAATACTAGACCATCGGGTTCTATATTTATACTCGCCGCCCGCGCTGCGCCTTGAAGCACTCAGGAAAGATCGCGCCCCCGCGTTAGCTGCGCCCCCGCTTGGTGATGGCCAATAATTGTTTCAACTGAATGCCTCCCGGTGTCATGGTGCGTCCCATCCTTGTGGGGAATCCACCTAGGGCGCCGAAAAACCCCCGGTGATAGATTGACTAACGGTCTGTCGGCGCATGTCGGCAGCCTCTTTTGCCGGCACGACGAGGGGATGGGAGAGCGTGGACAGGGTCGGGGCGCATGCGCATACAGGCTGCGTCCGCAGCACATGCGTGCGGCGGACCGGGCTGCTGTGGCGATGGGCATTGCTGGCCTGCATCCTGCTCGGCGTGTGGCCGGCCGGCGCCCAGCCGCCGACCCATACCGCGTATCACACCGTCACGCGCTGGAGCATGGACGACGGCCTGCCGCACAATCTGGTGCATGCGGTGGCGCAGGGCGCCGACGGCCTGATCTGGCTGGGCACCTGGGAAGGCGTGGCGCGCTTCAACGGCCGCGACTTCACCGTGTATGACCGCCAGAACACACCGGGCGTCGAGCTGGGGGGCGTGTTCGTGGTGATACGCGACAGCACCGGCGGAATGCTGTTCGGCACCGCGTTCGATGGCGTCTATCACTACCAGGACGGCCACTGGCAGCAACTGGGCGACGCTTCGGCGCGGCACCTGGCGGTCAGTGCGCTGCTGCGACGCGCCGACGGCGCGCTGTGGGTCGGCACGCCGCAGACGCTGTACCGCATCGAGCCGGATGGGCGGGTGGTGGACGTCGGTCGCCAGGCCGGCCTGCCGCGCGCGCGCATCACCGCGCTGGCGGCCGAGGGCAGTGGCGATTTATGGGTGGGTACCGAAGTCGGGCTCTATCGTCTGCCCCGCGACGGCAGCGCAGCCGAGGCCTGGGGCAAGGCACATGGGATGCGCGCCGCACCGGTGCGGCGGCTGGCCGGCGATCGTCAGGGCGGCCTGCTCGTTGCAGGCGACGACGGCGTGTGGTGGTGGAGCCGCGGCGGCGGCCTGCAGCGGTTCCGCCAGGGCCAGCGCGTGGATGCATTGCTGCTGGACCGGCGCGGACATCTGTGGATGAGCCTGCCCTCGGGCACGCTGGTGGTCCACAGCGGTGCGAATGCGCCCGACGAACAGATCGCCATTTCAGGAGTGGCCAGCCCGGCGCTGCTGGAAGACGCCGAGGGCCTGATCTGGGTCGGCAGCACGCACGGCCTGTTCCGCATTGCCGAGGGCGCCGCGCACGGCGTCACCCACGAGGACGGGCTGGCCTCGGACTATGTGCGCACGGTGTTGCAGACCGGCGACGGCACCGTGTGGGTGGGCAGCGCGGTGGGCCTGGACCGCTGGCGCAATCGTCAGATCAGTCGCGTGTCGGTGGTGCCGAACCAGGGCGGACGCGTGCTGGAGCAGTCGGTGCTGGCCCTGGCCGACGCCGGCGATGGCGGCGTCTGGGCCGGCACCTACAGCCAGGGTGTGGTGCGGCTGGATGCGCAAGGTCGCGTGGTGGCGCGCATCGGTGCGGCCGACGGCCTGCCGTCGCTGTCGGTGCGCGCGGTGTTGCCGGATGGCCAGACGCTATGGATCGGCACCACGGCCGGGCTGGTGCGCTGGCGCGATGGCAAGGCACGCCGCTACACCGCCGCCGACGGCGTACCCGATGGCTCGGTGCAGGTGCTGTATCGCGACACGCTGGGCACCGTGTGGATCGGCACCGATCGCGGCATGACCGCGCTGTCGGCAAACGGCAGCACGCGCGCATGGCTGGGCGAGCAGGATTTTCCCGGACAGAACGCCTTCGACTTCCTGCGCGATGCCAAGGGCGACCTGTGGATCGCCAGCGATCGTGGCCTGCTGCGGCTGAGTGGTGAGACCTTTCGCGTCTACGACCACCGGGTCGGGCTGCCGCGCGACAAGGTGTTCCGGGTGATCGATGACGGCCGCGGTTATTTCTGGTTGTCGAGCAACCATGGCGTGTTCCGCATCGCGCGCAGCGACTTCGACCAGCTCGATGCCGGGACGCGCGAGCAGTTGAGCGTGGAGGTGGTGGATCGCAGCGACGGCATGCCCGGCAATCAAGGCAACGGCAGCAGCGCGCCGGCCGGCTGGATGACGCAGTCCGGGCAGCTGCTGTTCCCCACCGCTGCGGGCCTGGGCGTGATCGATCCGGCGCGCGTGGGCACCTTGCAAGGCCATCGCGTGCCGATCGTGTTCGAGCGCCTGCTGGTCGACGGCATGGTGCAGCCGCTCACTGGCCTGCATCGCTTCGGTGCGGAGACCCGGCGCATCGCCATCGGCTATGCCGGGTTGAATTTCCGTGGCCCGGACAAGGTGCGCTACCGCTACCGGCTGGAGGGCTTCGACCCGGACTGGGTGGACGCCGACAGCGCCAGCGAGGCGGTCTACACCAATCTGCCGCCGGGGCGCTTCCGCTTCCGTGTCCAGGCGATGTCGCTGCCGGTGGACTGGCGACAGACCGCGCTGTTGGGCGAATCCAGCCTAGTGATCGCGCTGGCGCCGCCGTGGTGGCGGCGTGGCGAAGTGATCGCCCTGGGCATCCTCGGGCTGGGCAGCCTGATCTACGGGTTTTATCTGTGGCGTACCGCCAGTTATCGCCGCCGGCAGCGCCAGCTCAATACGGTGATCGACGCACGCACACGCGAGCTGAGCGACAAGAACCTCGCGCTGCAGCAGGCCAGCCAGGAGCGCGAAGCGCTGATGCGCCAGCTCGAATACCGCGCCAGCCATGACGTGCTGACCGACCTGCCGAATCGGCGCGAGGCCGAGCGGGTCCTGCAGCAATGGTTCGACGATGCGCACGCCGGTGGCGCCCCGTTGGCGTTGGTGCTGATGGATATCGACCACTTCAAGCACATCAACGACGAATACGGCCACGAGGTCGGTGACGCGGTGCTGTCCGCGATCGGCGAAGCGCTCAGTGAACAGGATCGGGCGCAGTGCTTTGCCGCGCGCCACGGTGGCGAAGAGTTTCTGCTCGCGGCAGTGGGTGTGGACGCGGCACAGGCGCGCGCCTTGTTCGAGCGCATGCGCCAGCGGCTCGCCGCGATCGCTGTCCAGACGCAGGGCACGACGGTGCGCTGCACCGCCAGCATGGGCATGGCGATGAGCGATGAGGCACCGAGCCGGCGCGAATTGCTGGCGCTGGCAGACCGCCGTCTGTACCACGCCAAGCGGCTGGGGCGCGATCGGCTGGTGGATCAATAAGGCTGCTGTGTGCCGGCTGCGTGGAGCTGCCGCGCTCATGTCTGCAACTGGTCCGCCTGCGCATGCAGCAACGCGACAAATGCCTGCGCGGCGCGCGACAGGGTGCGCCCGCCATGGGTCACGCAGCCCAGCTCGCGCGACAGCGCCACGTCGGGCAGCGGCAGCGCCACGATCTGATGGTCGATCATGCGCTCCGGCAACACGCTCCACGCAAGGCCCACCGACACCAGCATCTTGATCGTCTCCAGATAATTGGTGGTCATACGCAGGCTCGGCACCAGGGCGCGCTCGGCGAACAGGCCGGCGACGATGCGATGGGTGAACGTGCCCGGGTCCGGCAGCACCGCCGGATGCGCCACCACATCTTCCAGCGACACCGCGCGCAATGCGGCCAGCGGGTGATCCGGCGCCACCACGAACTGCAGGCGGTCATGCCAGATCGGTTGCGCGCGTAGCGGCGCACGCGTATCCGGTGCCAGCGTGGTGACCGCCAGCTCCACCTCGCCGCGCAGCACCGCGGCATAGGCCAGTTCCGAGTCCAGAAACTGGATGTCCAGCGCGGCCTGCGGGTGTTGCGCAGCGAAGCCGCGCAGCAGGGCGGGCAGGCGGTGCAGGCCGACATGATGGCTGGTGGCCAGGCTCAGGCGCCCGCCGATCGCCGCGCCAAGATGCTCCAGTACGCGGCGGGTGTCCTGCAGCTCGGCCAGGATGCGTTGCGCACGCGGCAGCAGGGCCTGGCCGGCCTCGGTCAGCACCACCTGGCGGCCAAGGCGGTCGAACAGCCGCGCCGACAGTTGCGCTTCCAGCAAGGCGATCCGTTTGCTCACCGCCGGCTGGGTGAGATGCAAGGCCTCGCCGGCTGCAGAAAAGCTGCCGCTCTCGGCGATCGCCACGAAGGCGCTGAGGCTTGCCAGATCCATTGCCATTCCCAAATTTCATTTGTTGAATAAACAATATGAATTTGCGTTATCCAAGGCAAGCTCCTAGCATCGAACGCAGCCAGGTGGGTGCTCCCACCATCCGCCAACCGGATCGCCGCAATGACTGCCAAGACGCTGTACGACAAGCTGTGGGACCTGCACGAGGTCACGCGCCGCGACGATGGTTCGTCGCTGATCTACATCGACCGCCACATCCTGCATGAAGTGACCTCGCCGCAGGCGTTCGAAGGCCTGCGCCTGGCCGGGCGCAAGCCGTGGCGCATCGACGCCAACATCGCCACGCCCGACCACAACGTGCCGACCACGCGTGCCGAGCGCCAGGGCGGGCTGGAGTCGATCTCCGACGAAGTCTCGCGCCTGCAGGTGCAGACGCTGGACGAGAACTGCGACGACTTCGGCATCCTCGAGTTCAAGATGAACGATGCACGCCAGGGCATCGTGCATGTGGTCGGCCCGGAGCAGGGCGCCACCCTGCCGGGCATGACCGTGGTCTGCGGCGATTCGCACACCTCCACGCATGGCGCGTTCGGCGCGCTGGCGCACGGCATCGGCACCTCCGAGGTCGAGCATGTGCTGGCCACGCAATGCCTGATCGCCAAGAAGATGAAGAACATGCAGGTGCGCGTGGAAGGCACGCTGCCGTTCGGCGTGACCGCCAAGGACATCGTGCTGGCGGTGATCGGCAGGATCGGCACCGCTGGCGGCAACGGCCATGCACTGGAATTTGCCGGCAGCGCGATCCGCGACCTGTCGATGGAAGGCCGCATGACCATTTGCAACATGTCCATCGAAGCCGGTGCGCGCGTGGGCATGGTGGCGGTGGACGAAAAGACGATTGCCTACGTGCAAGGTCGCCCGTTCGCGCCCAAGGGCGCCGACTGGGAGGCGGCCGTCGCGCTGTGGCGCACGCTGGTCTCCGATGCCGACGCGCACTTCGACACGGTGGTGGAGCTGCGCGCCGAAGACATCAAGCCGCAGGTCAGCTGGGGCACCTCGCCGGAAATGGTGCTGGCGGTGGATCAGCTGGTGCCCGACCCGGCAACCGAACAGGATCCGACCCGGCGCGATTCGATCGAGCGCGCGCTGAAGTACATGGGCTTGCGCGCAAACCAGCCGATCACCGAGATCCGCCTGGACCGGGTGTTCATCGGCTCGTGCACCAACTCGCGCATCGAAGACCTGCGTGCGGCCGCTGCGGTTGCGAAGGGCCGCAAGGTCGCCTCCACGATCAAGCAGGCGTTGGTGGTCCCCGGCTCGGGCCTGGTCAAGGCGCAGGCCGAGGCCGAAGGCCTGGACAAGGTATTTCTGGACGCCGGTTTCGAATGGCGCGAGCCGGGTTGCTCGATGTGTCTGGCGATGAACCCGGACAAGCTGGGCAGCGGCGAACACTGCGCCTCCACCTCCAACCGCAATTTCGAAGGCCGCCAGGGCGCCGGCGGCCGCACCCATCTGGTCAGCCCGGCGATGGCCGCAGCGGCGGCGGTCAGCGGGCATTTTGTTGATGTGCGTGACCTTGGAGATTCGGGAATAGGGATTCGGGATTCGTAAAAAGCGCTCCGCCATCCCCAGCCTTTTCGAATCCCCAATCCCCAATCCTCAATCCCGGCCTCTCTCAATGACCCCTTTCACCCAACACACCGGACTGGTGGCGCCGCTGGATCGCGCCAATGTCGATACCGACCAGATCATTCCCAAGCAATTCCTCAAGTCGATCAAGCGCACCGGCTTCGGGCCGAACCTGTTCGACGAATGGCGGTATCTGGACATCGGCGAGCCCGGCCGTGACAACAGCCAGCGCCCGCTCAATCCGGAGTTCGTGCTCAATTTCCCGCGCTATCAGGGCGCCAGCGTGCTGCTGGCACGCGAGAACTTCGGCTGCGGTTCCTCGCGCGAGCACGCGCCTTGGGCGCTGGACGAATACGGCTTCCGCACCGTGATCGCGCCCAGCTTTGCCGACATCTTCTTCAACAACAGCTTCAAGAACGGCCTGCTGCCGATCGTGCTGGCCGAAGCGGAAGTGGACGCCCTGTTCGAGCAATGCCTGGCCACCGAGGGCTATCAACTCACTGTGGATCTGGCCGCACAGCGCGTGCGCCGCCCCGATGGCGTGGAATACGGCTTCGACATCGATGCATTCCGCAAGCACTGCCTGCTCAACGGCCTGGACGACATCGGCCTGACCCTGCAGGACGCCGATGCGATCGGTCGCTTCGAGCAAGGCCATCGCGCGCGTCAACCGTGGCTGTTCGGCGCGCTGCAGTAAGGTCGCCGGCGGTCACCGATGAGCCGGTCATGCCAGGTGTGTGTGGCGCGATGTTGATTTCCAAGGCGCTGCGGCGCCAACTGACGAGGATTGCATGAGCAAGCAGATTCTGATTCTTCCTGGCGACGGCATTGGCCCGGAGATCATGGCCGAAGCGGTCAAGGTGCTGACGCGCATCGATGCGCAACATGATTTGGGTTTCAGCGTGGTGTACGACGAACTGGGTGGCGCGGCCTACGACAAGTACGGCAGCCCGCTGGCCGACGAAACGCTGGAGCGTGCCCGCGCTGCCGACGCGGTGCTGCTGGGCGCCGTCGGTGGGCCGCAATGGGACACCATCGACCCATCGTTGCGCCCGGAGCGGGGCCTACTCAAGATCCGCTCGCAGCTTGGGTTGTTCGCCAATCTGCGTCCGGCACTGCTGTATCCGCAGCTGGCGGAGGCCTCCACGCTCAAGCCGGAGGTGGTGTCCGGGCTGGATCTGCTGATCCTGCGCGAGCTCACCGGCGGCATTTATTTCGGTCAGCCGCGGGGCACGCGCACGCTGGAAAACGGCGAGTGTCAGGCCTACGACACGCTGCCATACAGCGAAAGCGAGATCCGCCGCATCGCCAAGGCCGGTTTCGAGATGGCACGTTTGCGCGGCAAGAAGCTGTGTTCGGTGGACAAGGCCAATGTGCTGGCATCGAGCCAGCTATGGCGTGCCGTCGTCGAAGAAGTGGCCAAGGACTATCCGGACATCGCGCTGTCGCACATGTACGTGGACAATGCAGCGATGCAGTTGGTGCGTGCGCCCAAGCAGTTCGACGTGATCGTGACCGACAACATGTTCGGCGACATCCTGTCCGACCAGGCGTCGATGCTCACCGGCTCGATCGGCATGCTGCCCTCGGCCTCGCTGGATGCCAACAGCAAGGGCATGTACGAGCCGTGCCATGGCTCGGCGCCGGACATTGCAGGCAAGGGCATCGCCAATCCGCTGGCCACCATCCTGTCGGTGGCAATGATGTTGCGCTATACGTTTGCGCAATCTGCTGCCGCTGATGCGATCGAGCAAGCGGTCGGCAAGGTGCTCGACCAAGGCCTGCGCACCGCCGACATCTGGTCGGAAGGCACGACCAAGGTTGGCACGGTGGCAATGGGCGATGCAGTGGTGGCCGCGCTGTAACAGCGATCGCTTCCTTGATGCGTGGTGGCCGTCCTGGTGGCTATCGTTCTTCTGACGATAGCCACTTTCGTTTGGCGGCTGCCTCATCCGTGACCACATCATTCAACCGAAGCATCTGCATGAACCTGCGGATGGCGTGCGCAGGACTGGTCGGCATGCAGGGTCGGTCGGTAGCGCGGCGCCGCATCCGATGTCGGGACGCGCCGTCAATCCGTCCCTGGAGGCTCGGTGGCGGCATCCATGCCGCCACACGGTCCCGCCCCCCGACGCGGCACCACGCTCCCAAGATTGCTACTGCTGACCGGCAAGCAATGCGTCAAGCACGTGTTGATGCCTGCGGACTTCCTGGCCGATGTAATCAGCAAGCCATCTATCTGCTCACGTCGCCAGGATGGACGCTCCGAAGGACCTCCAGCCCGGCATGCGCTCTGCATTTCTTTCCGCACCCGATAGCAATTGGTGGTGCTTGCGCGGGTGCCGGCGTGGGACCTTGAGCGGCATGGATGCCGCGCCAGAGCCTACATGGACGTACTTGCGGCGTGTCCCACACCGGTACGCGTGCAAGCGTCTGCAGCAACCCGATGCATTCGTATAAAACCCGCAGATGCCGCCCCCAAGATCGGTGGCGCGGCGCCGTATCCAGTGACGGTAGGCGCACAGGCGCCCGCAGCAAATCGACGCCCTTGCAAGAAAGCTGGGACACCAAAACCAGAACGGCCAGCAGATCACACTGCCGGCCGTCAGGTTTGCATCGTCCAGCGAATGAGCGGTGTTACGCCACCGCAGCCGTCTTGCCGGCAACCACGCCGCGCTCGCGCTGACGCAGCAGGCGGTTGGCCACATCCAGCCACGCCAGGGCGCTGGCTTCGATGATGTCCTTGCTGGTGCCGGTGCCCTCGTATTCCACACCGTCGTGGCGCACGCTCAGGCTGGCTTCGCCGCGCGCATCTGCGCCGATGCCCACGCTGTGTACCTGGTAGCTGTCCAGCTCCAGCTTCACACCGGTGGCCGACGCCAGCGCGCCGAAGAGCGCGTCTACCGGGCCATTGCCCTGTGCGGTTTCGGCCACGCGATTGCCTTCCGGGTCGGACAATTCCACCAGCGCATTGGCACGGCTGCCGACATCGCTGATGGTCATCGACGCCAGGCGATAGCCTTCCTGCACGGTGGCGTCCTGCATCAAGGCCTGCAGATCCGCGTCGGTGACCACGCGCTGCTTTTCGCACAACGCCTTGAACTGCTCGAAGACCAGCTTGACCTCTTCTTCCTCCAGCAGGTACCCCAAGGCACGCAGGCGCTGTTCCACCGCCGCGCGGCCGCTGTGGCGGCCCAGCACCATCTGCGAGGACTCCCAGCCCACGTCTTCCGGACGCATGATTTCGTAGGTGCCGCGATGGCGCAGCATGCCGTGCTGGTGGATGCCCGACTCGTGCGCGAACGCATTGCCGCCGACCACTGCCTTGTTGCGCTGCACCGGCATGCCGACCAGGCGCTGCAGCAACTGCGAGGTGGAGACGATGCGAGGGGTGTTGATGTCGGTGTCGATGTTGTAGAACGCACCGCGCACCTTCAGTGCCATGGTGATTTCTTCCAGCGCGCAGTTGCCAGCACGCTCGCCGATGCCGTTGATGGTGCACTCGACCTGCCGTGCGCCGCCTTCGATCGCCGCCAGCGAGTTGGCCACCGCCAGGCCCAGATCGTTGTGGCAGTGCGCGCTGAAGATCACGGTGTCGGCACCTTCCACGCTGGCGATCAGGCGCGAAAACATGCCGCGGATTTCTTCCGGCGTGGTAAAGCCCACCGTGTCCGGCAGATTGATCGTGGTGGCACCGGCGGCGATCGCTACGCGCGCCACCTCGGCCAGGAAATCTTCTTCGGTGCGGGTGGCGTCTTCGGCGGAGAACTCGATGTCGTCGATATAGCCGCGCGCCAGCGTCACATGCTTGTGCACCGACTCCAACACCTGCTCGCGGCTCATGCGCAGCTTGTGCTCGCGGTGCAGCGGGCTGGTGGACAGGAAGACATGCAGGCGCGGATTGGCGGCCGCCTCCAGTGCACGTGCGGAGGTTTCGATGTCGGCCTGCAGGCAGCGCGACAGCACCGCCAGCGTGGGGCGACGCAGCTCGCGGCCGATCATCGCGACGGCCTCGCGGTCCGAATGCGAACTGGCCGGGAAACCGGTTTCGATGATGTCCACGCCGAGTTCGTCCAGCGCGCGCGCCATTACCAGCTTTTGCTGGGGCGTCATGCTGCAGCCGGGGGATTGCTCGCCGTCGCGCAGGGTGGTGTCGAAAATTCGGATACGCGGGGTCTGGTTGGATACGGTCGTGTTCACCAGGAAGACTCCTCTACGGCGATGGCGGTGACAGGCGTTGGAGCGACTGCGGATGGGCGGGAAAGAACGGGTGTTTCGGGAAGTGACTTGGCGCTGCGTTCGTTGCGAAGTCGCTCGGTGTTGCGACGACGCGGCTTGCGTGGCGGCCGCGGCCGCACCTCGGACAAGAGTGTGGCCAGAACAGTTGCGTCGATATTACCGCCAGAGACCACCGCACACTTGCGTTTCCCTGAAACGCGGCGACCGGCGGCCAAGGCCAGCGCGCCAGCGCCCTCGGCGATGACGTGTTCTTCCAGGGCCAGGCGCACCAGCGTTTCGCGCAATTCGGCCTCGCGCACGATCACCACATCGTCGAGCAGGCTCGCGCACAGGCGGCGGGTCAGAAAGCCGGGAATCTTGACCTTCACGCCGTCGGCCAGGGTGGGGACGGGAGAGATTTCACGCAGATCGCCACGTACGGCGCGCGCCATCGAGTCGACACCTTCCACCTGCGCGCCGACGATGCGCACGCCTTGCGATTTCAGCGCCAGCGCCACCCCGGAGGCCAGCCCGCCACCGCCGATCGGCACGATCACCACGTCCGGCGCATGCGCGGCCAGCTCGATGCCGACCGTGCCTTGCCCGGCGATCACATCCGGGTCGTCGAAGGCGGACAGAAAACGGTAGCCGTTCTGGTCGGCCAGCTCGCGCGCGAACGCAAACGCCTCGTCGTAGCTGTTGCCATGCTGGCGGACGGTGGCGCCCCAGTGCGCGACGCCGGCGATCTTGGTCTGCGGCGCGCCGTAGGGCATCACCGTGATGGCCTGCACGCCCAGCCGGTACGCCGACCACGCTACGCCTTGCGCATGATTGCCGGCCGAGGCGCAGATCACCGGGCGCTCGTCGCCGCGTTCCAGCCCCGCCAGCAAGGCGTTCAATGCACCGCGCACCTTGTACGAGCCGGTGCGCTGCAGATTTTCCAGCTTCAACCACACACCGAAGCGCTCGGCGTAATGCAGCGGCGTGGGCGACAGATACTTGCGCAGACGGGCCTGCGCGGCCAGAACGTCGGCCACGCTGACCGCCACGTCGCCTACGTCTGGCTCCTGCGGGGAGGGGCGGCCGGAATCAGGCATTGCGGCACGCGCACGGCCGATCCGGGAGAAGACACCTCCGGACAGCAGTTTCATGCTCGCGCGAGGTCCGGGCGTTCACGCCGCGACCTCGACCGAGTCCAGCGCGGTGATCGTCACCGACTCGCAGTCGTACACCTTCTCCAGCTGCAGGCGCAGCGTCTCCGGCGGGCGGGTGCTGTCCACGTCCAGTTGCAGATGCCAGCGGCCGGCATCGTCCGGGGCGCTGGCGCCGTGGATGGCGCAGGGGCGGAAGCCGCGTCGCTCGGTCATGCCGAGCACGCGCACCAATGCGCCTTCGGCCGGCTTCAGCACCAGATCAAGCCGGTAACGCATGCGATGTCTCCTTGGCCGCGTGTGCGGGATTGCTGTCCAGCATGGTGCTGTTGGCGTTGTTGGGCGGCACCAGCGGCCATACGTTGGCACGCGCGTCGATGGCCACATGCAGCAGGCCGGGGCCGGGTTGCGCCAGCAGTTCGGCCAGCGCGGCATCGACATCGCCGCGCGCGATGATGCGCTTGGCCGGGATGCCGAAGACCTGCGCCAGGGCGGCAAAATCCGGGTTGTCGGACAGATCGATTTCGCTGTAACGCTCGGCAAAGAACAGTTCCTGCCACTGCCGCACCATGCCCAGCGAGCTGTTGTCCAGCAACACGATTTTGACCGGCAGCTTGCAGCGCGCGATCGTCACCAGCTCCTGCACGTTCATCATGAAACTGCCGTCGCCGGAGACCAGCACCACGGTGCGGTCGGGGCAGGCGAACTGCGCGCCCATCGCCGCCGGCAGGCCGAAGCCCATCGTGCCGAGCGCGCCGCTGGTGAGGTGATTGCGCGGATCGTTGAAGCGGCAATGCTGGGCCACCCACATCTGATGCTGACCTACATCGCACGCGATGATGGTGTCGGCCGGGGCTACTTCGCTCAGGCGCTTGAGCAGCGCCGGCGCGTAGATATCGGTGCCGGGCGCGTCGTAACGCGCGCCGAATTTTTCGCGGTTGGCAAAGCAGCGCGTACGCCATGCCTGGCAATTGCCACGTGCCGCGCTCAGTGCTTTCAGGCTGACCGCCACATCGCCGGGCACGGCGATGTCGGCCGTACGCAGCTTGGAGATTTCATACGCATCGGCATCCAGATGGATGACGCGCGCGAATGGTGCGAACTCGCTCAACTTGCCGGTGGCACGGTCATCGAAGCGTGCGCCGACCACCACTAACAGATCGCATTCCTGGATCGCCATATTGGCCGCGCGGGTGCCGTGCATGCCCAGCATGCCCAGATAATCCGGATGCGCATGCGGCAGCGCGCCCAGGCCGCGCAAGGTCAGCGCGGTGGGAATGCCGGTGGCTTCG
The DNA here is from genome assembly GCF_009835065.2 of Xanthomonas sp. LMG 8993. Taxonomy (NCBI): domain Bacteria; kingdom Pseudomonadati; phylum Pseudomonadota; class Gammaproteobacteria; order Lysobacterales; family Lysobacteraceae; genus Xanthomonas; species Xanthomonas sp. LMG 8993. The sequence goes on from NZ_QVIF02000002.1 coordinate 60,387, forward strand.
ACAAAGCGCCGAAATGCCTCCACCGCACCGGCCAGGGCGATGCCGCCACCGCCGTACACCACCGGGCGTTCGGCGCTGGCGATGGCCGCCAGCGCTTCGGCCAATTTCGCATCTTCCGGGGCCGGAGGCGGCAACACTGCCGCCGGCACATGATCGGGCAGATGCGAGGCATCGGCGATCTGCACGTCCTTGGGCAGGTCGATCAGCACCGGCCCGGGGCGTCCCTCGCGCGCAATGCGGAACGCTTCGCGCACCATCTCCGGAAGATCCTCCACACGCCGCACCAGAAAACTGTGCTTGACGATCGGCATGGTCATGCCGAACACGTCCAGTTCCTGGAACGCATCGGTGCCCAGTAGGGGCGTGGCGACCTGGCCGGTCAGGCACACCATCGGGACCGAATCGAGCATCGCATCGGCGATGCCGGTGACCAGATTGGACGCGCCCGGGCCGGAGGTGGCCACGCACACGCCGACCCGGCCGCTGGCACGGGCGTAGCCGTTGGCAGCGAGGGCGGCGCCCTGTTCGTGACGGACCAGGATGTGCTTGAGCCTGGAATCCACCAGGGCGTCGTAGAACGGCATGATGGTGCCGCCCGGATAACCGAACAGCGTTTCCACGCCTTCGGCTTCCAGGGCCTGCGTCAGCCAGCGCGCGCCGTTGCGGGGCGTGCTGTGTGCGGAGGTGTTCATGCGTTGCGGACCTTCGGTGTTAGCGGTGGGGGTGCGGCGCCATTACGCCGCTTGTTGATTCGCTGGTGCGGCGGCGGCTTGCTGCTGACCGTTGAGCCACACCATCTTGGCGCGCAGCTTCTTGCCCACTTCCTCGATCGGGTGCTCCAGATCGGCCTGCTTGAACTTGTTGTAGTTCGGCAGGCCGGCTTCGTACTCGGCCACCCAGTTCTTGGTGAAGGTGCCGTTCTGGATATCGGTCAGCACGTCCTTCATGCGCGCCTTGGTGCTGGCGTCGATCACGCGCGGGCCGCTGACATAATCGCCGTATTGCGCGGTTTCGGACACGAATTCCAGCATGCGGGTGATGCCGCCTTCGTAAAACAGGTCCACGATCAACTTCAGTTCGTGCAGCACTTCGTAGTACGCGATCTCCGGCTGGTAGCCGGCTTCCACCAGCACTTCGAAACCGGCCTGCACCAGCGACGAGGCGCCGCCGCACAGCACGGCCTGCTCGCCGAACAGATCGGTTTCGGTCTCTTCCTTGAAGGTGGTCTTGATGATGTTGGCGCGCGCGCCGCCCAGGCCGCCGGCATAGGTCAGCGCGAACTGCTCGGCCTTGCCGCTGGTGTCCTGGTAGACCGCGTAGATGCACGGCACGCCGCGGCCGATCTCATATTCGCGACGCACCAGCGCGCCCGGACCCTTCGGCGCGACCAGCACCACGTCCAGATCGGCGCGCGGGGTGATCATGTCGAAATGCACGTTCAGGCCATGCGCAAACAGCAGGCAGGCGCCTTGCTTCATGTTCGGGGCGATGACCTCTTCGTAGAGCTTCTTCTGCACCATGTCCGGGGTCAGGATCGCGACCAGGTCGGCACTCTTGACCGCCTCGGCCGGCGCCACCACGGTGAAGCCGTCGGCCTGAGCCTTGGATTCGGTCGGGCCACCGGCACGCAGGCCGACGGTGACGTCGAAGCCGGAATCGCGCAGGTTCAGCGCATGCGCGCGGCCCTGGCTGCCGTAGCCGATGATCGCGATTTTCGGTTGGGTGTCGTTGCTCATGGAGTAGTCCTTGCGGGGTTGGCAGTGGGAAAAGGATCAGCCGGCAGCGTCAGGGGCTGGCCGGCCGAGCAAAGCGGGGATGGACGACGGCACCGGCCACGCAGGCACTGCACCAGCGCAGTGGTCGGCGCGGGTAGGGCAGATGGTGGCGATGTCGGTGATGTCGTTCATGTCATTCGAAACTTTTGGTGGTCCCTGAAACGCGAAACCCCGCGCCGTTGCCGGTGCGGGGTCTGATCGAAGCCTTGTGTGTCTGTTGCCTACACGAAGTCCCGTCCCGCACCGGTTGGCGAGGTAATAAGTACGAGCACGAGAAGCGACGCTGCCGACGCGCCGATCGGCGCGGACACTGGGGCGTTCGAGGTGGTGTGGCGGTGCGACATGTGACTGAGATAACCATCGCTGCAGGTGGGGTGTCAACCCTTGCGCATGAAACGGCCGCATCAATCGGCGCTGTGCCGCGCGAAACCGCGTGGCAGCAGCATGGTTGCTGTTGAAACCGCATCGTTGCAGGGTGGTGACGGGCGATGCGAGTCACTAAATGCGCGGTATTTGTGCTGACAGGCAGCGCTTGTCGAGCGAGGCGGCCCGACCCGCTGGTATGGTTGGCCACTTATCTGTGGTGTCCGGGGATCTTCTGTCATGCGTCGCGTACCTGTGTTGTTGATGTCTGCCTTGGCGCTGCTCGCGCCGCCCCTCACTGCTGCCGACCGGATCACCGGGCAGCCGTTCGCCACCCGCTCGGAAGTCATCGCCCCGCATGCGATGGCGGCGACCTCGCAGCCGTTGGCCACCCAGATCGCGCTGGATGTGATGAAGGAGGGCGGCTCGGCGGTGGACGCGGCGATTGCTGCCAATGCCGCGCTGGGCCTGATGGAGCCCACTGGCAACGGCGTCGGCGGGGATCTGTTTGCGATCGTCTGGGACCCCAAGACCAGCAAGCTCTACGGCTACAACGGCTCGGGCCGCTCGCCCAGGTCGCTGACTCTGGCCGAGTTCCAGCGCCGTGGGCTGAAGGACATACCGCCGACCGGCCCGTTGCCGGTCTCGGTGCCGGGCGCGGTGGATGGCTGGTTCGCGCTGCACGAGCGCTTCGGGCGCAAGCCGATGGCGCAGAACCTGGCCCCGGCGATCCGCTACGCCCGTGAGGGCCATCCGGTAGCAGAGACCATCGCCTATTACTGGGACCGCTCGGTGCCGCGGCTGTCGCAGTACCCAGGCTTCAAGGAGCAGTTCACCATCGACGGCCATGCCCCGCGCAAGGGCGAGCTGTGGAAGAACCCGAACCTGGCCAACACCTTGCAGCAGATTGCCGACGGCGGCCGCGATGCGTTCTACAAGGGCGACATCGCCCGCACCATCGGCGCCTATTTCAAGGCCAATGGCGGCTACCTGAGTTACGAGGATCTGGCCAGCCACACCGGCGAGTGGGTGGAGCCGGTGTCCACCAACTACCGTGGTTATGACGTCTGGGAGTTGCCGCCCAACAGCCAGGGTATCGCCGCACTGCAGATGCTCAATATCCTGGAGGGCTACGATTTCTCCAAGATCCCGTATGGCTCGGCCGAGCATGTGCACCTGTTCACCGAAGCCAAGAAGCTGGCCTTCGCCGACCGCGCGCGCTTCTATGCCGACCCGGCGTTCCAGCCGGCGCCGCTGGCCAGGCTGATTTCCAAGGACTACGCCGCGCAGCGTCGTTCGCTGATCTCCATGGACAAGGCGCTCAAGGAAGTGCAGCCGGGCACGCCCAAGCAGCTGGAAGAAGGCGACACCATCTACATGACCGTGGCCGATGCCGACGGCATGATGGTGTCGCTGATCCAGTCCAATTACCGCGGCATGGGCAGCGGCATGGCCCCGCCCGGGCTGGGCTTCATCCTGCAGGACCGCGGCGAGATGTTCGTGCTGAAAAAGGATCACCCCAACGGCTACGCGCCGGGCAAGCGGCCGTTCCAGACCATCATTCCCGCCTTCGTCACCAAGGACGGCAAGCCGTGGCTGAGCTTCGGGGTGATGGGCGGGGCGATGCAGCCGCAGGGGCACGTGCAGATCGTGATGAACCTGGTGGACTTCCATATGAATTTGCAGGAGGCCGGCGACGCGCCACGCATCCAGCATGAAGGCTCCACCGAGCCGACCGGCCAGGCCACCGCGATGAGCGACGGCGGCGAGGTCAACCTGGAAACCGGCTTCTCCTACGACACCATTCGCGCGCTGATGCGCAAAGGCCACCGGGTGATCTTTGCCGATGGCCCGTATGGCGGGTACCAGGCGATCGCGCGCGACCCGGCCAGCGGGGTGTATTACGGCGCTTCGGAAAGCCGCAAGGACGGGCAGGCCGCCGGCTACTGAGCGGGCGCTTGCGGTGCGTGGCGCCGCTCAATTGCAACCGCAGTGCGCCGCTAATGATGGTGATGGATTAGGAAAGCCCATGAGCTCGATGCAACAGCCCGATCCGCCGTCGCAAACGCATGCGGCGCTGCTCCCCGATGCACCGGTCGCGCTGTTGCGGCTATCGGCCGAGGCCTGCGTGGTGGCCTGCAACCGCGCAGGCCTGGATGTCCTGGGCAAGACCGCCGGCGAGCTGCAGGGCGCACCGGCGTCGGTGTTGTGGGGATTGTCCGCAGCCGATCTGATCGGCGAAGACGGCGTCTGGGCGGCCCCGGGCGACGACCCGGCCCGGCGCGTGCGCTATGTGCGCGACCGCGAGCACGGTGGCTGGATGCTGTCGTTGCCGCATGTGGAAACCGCGATCCTGCTGCGCGAAGCCACCCGCCTGGCCGACGACAGCCGGCCGGTGCCGATCTCGCCGCTGCTGCAGCCGCTGGTGGCGCGCCTGCAGGCCGAACACGAAGACCGCACCGTGCTGGAGCGCACCGCCAACGCGTTGGCCGGTTGCGAACTGGAACTGCTGCTGCCGCCCGGTCTGGCGGAGACCGACATGGGGCGCCGGCTGCAGGCCGGCTTCGGCAATCTGGCCGAAGCGATCCGCCAGGCCGTGGCGTTGTCGGTGCAGATCGCCGCCGAAGTGCCGCCGCTGGTGGCCGAAAACGACGGCATGGTGCGTCAGTCGCAGGCGCAGGCCGATGCACTGGATGGCGCCCGCACGGCGGTGCAGCGGCTCTCTTCGAGCCTGCAGGACGTCAACGCCGATCTGACGCAGGTGATTGCGCTGGCCGCCAGTGCCGACGACAGCGCACGTCAGGGCGTCGCCGCCGCACATGCGCTGGGCCAGGCCATGCACGAAGTGGAACGTCGCGCCGCGCGTGCCGGCGAGGTCATCGAAGTCATCGACTCGGTGGCGTTCCAGACCAATATCCTGTCGATCAACGCCGGCATCGAAGCCGCGCATGCCGGCGATGCGGGGCGCGGGTTCGCGGTGGTCGCCACCGAGATCCGCCGCCTGGCCGAACGGGCGGCAGCGGCTGCGCGCGACGTGCGCGCGATCCTGGCCGAAACCAGCGCCGCGGTGGGCGAGGGTGCGGCCTCCGCGCGCGGCACCGAAGCGGTACTCGACGGCATCACCCGCGTGCTCGGCCAGGCCAGCAGCGCGATGACCACGGTGGCCGGGCGGATCCAGGCGCAGGACGGCGAGATTCGCGGCATCGAACGTGCCGTCGATGGCGTGGTGGCGCTGGGTCGCAGCAACCTGCAGCATGCCGCGCACGTGGCCGAACGCAGCGAGGCGCTGGAGCGCGGTACCGAAACGCTGCGCGATTGCGTGGGCCTGTTCCGTCTGCCGGCCGACCCGCTGACAGTGCCTCGGCACGCGCGCGTCAAGGAACTCGCCGTGGCGACCGCCGCTCGTATCGGCACTGCCCTGGCGCAGGCCATCGCACGCGGCCAGATCGACGAAGCGGCGCTGTTCGCCCGCACCTACACGCCGATTGCCGGCGTGGAGCCGGCCAAGTTCACTACCGACTTCGATGCGCTTTGCGACGAGGTATTGCCGGCCTTGCAGGAGCCGCTGCTGGATGCGCATCCGTGGATCGTGTTCGCCATCTGCGCCAATCCCGACGGCTATGTGCCCACGCATAATCTGCGCTTCACCCAGCCGCTGACCGGCGATCCCAAGCGCGATCTGGTCGGCAACCGCACCAAGCGCAAGTTCACCGACCGCGTCGGCCGCAGCGTGGGCGCGCACACCGACCCGTATCGCCTGCAGGTCTACCGCCGCGACACCGGCCAGATCATGTTCGACCTGTCGGCCCCGATCTACGTCGGCCGCAAGCACTGGGGTGGTTTGCGGGTGGGCTATACGCTGGACTAGCTTGCGTGGTCACTGCGGCGCGGCGGATACGGCACTGGACGTCGTCGCTGTGGTGGTGTCACCCAACTGCTCGGCAAGAAAGCGTTCGAGGGTGCGGTAAAAGGTGATCTGATTGGCTTCCTTGTAGAAACCGTGGCCTTCCTTGGCAACGGCCATCCACTGCGGCGCGTTGCCGCTGCGCGTCAATGCCGCGCGCAGGCTCTTGGCCTGTGCAAACGGGGCGCGTTCGTCCTCTTCGCCGTGCACGAGCAGCACCGGCACCTTGATGCGCTCGGCCAACATCACCGGGGAGTGCGCGGCCAGTTCGGCGGCATCACGGCCGATGGCGCGCTCCAGATAATTCAGGCCGTACTCGCTGCGATTGATGTCGCCCTTGCTGTACATCATCTGCAGATCGTAGATGCCGGCCACACCGACCGCGCAGCGGAACAACTCCGGCGCCTTGACCTGCACCATCATGGCGGCATACGCGCCGAAACTGGCGCCGTAGCTGCAGATGCGCGTCTGATCGGCCAGTCCCTGGCCCACTGCCCAGCGTACGCCGTCGATCAGATCGTCCTGGATGCGTTCGCCCCACTGGCGATACCCGGCGCGCTCGAACCGGTTGCCACGACCCAGGCCGCCGCGATAGTTGACCTGCAGCACCAGATACCCGCGGCTGGCCAGGAACTGGGCGTCGGTATCGAAGGCCCAGCCATCGCCATCTGCGTGCGGGCCGCCGTGCGGCAGCAGGACCATCGGCATGCGCACCCCGTTTGCGGCGTTGCCGGGAACGGTGAGCACGCCGTCCAGGGTCAAGCCGTCGCTGGCTTGAAAGGTCACCATGCGCCGCTCGCTCATCTGCGCCGCCTGCAATGCATTGCGTGCCTTGATGACGAGTTTGAGCGTATTGCTCGGCCGGTCGAAGATGTACCAGGCTCCGGCATCGCGGTCGCTGTAGGCCCTCAGCAGCAGGCCATTGCCGTCCTCGGTGAAATTGATGAAGTCCACGTACTGGCCGGCCAGGGTCTGGCTCAGGCTCCGGTGCAGTTGCGCTTCGGCGGTGTCCTGCTCGAAATAGCGCAGTGTCGGCCGTCCTGGCCCCAACCGTGCAGCAAACGGCGTTTGCGGCGCCGAACCCCACTGCAGGTCATCCACGCTGTAGAACGGGTCCGACGCAAGCACGCTGCGCTGCTGGCCATCGGGATCGGTGGCCACCAGGACTGCAGGGCCACCCGCGTCGCTGTACCAGCCATAGAGGCGGCCCGGCTGCCGCGCGAATGCGATCGGTCGCCAGCTGGCCTGGACCTGGGTCATTGGCGACCAGCCATTGCCCGAGCGGCGGAACAGCAACGGGTTATCGTTGTCGTCGGTGCCGTACGCGTAGTGCGCCACGCCATCGTGGTCGAGCACGAACCGCAGATCGGGGACGTCGATGTCGGCCATCAGGCGATGGGTGGTGGTGTTGGCGTCGACGTCGTAGAGCATCGAGTGGCGCGAGTCCAGTGACAGACGCCGCATGTAGAAGTGCCCGTTGCGGCGACTCGGCAGGCCCTCGATATAGCCGAATCCGCGCTCCAGGCCCGCATTGCGCGTGCTTTGCAGGTAGCCGTACACATAGCGCTGATTGCTGCCATCCAGATCGGTGGCGATGATCTCGCCCATCGGCACGGGTTCTTCCAGCGAGCCGAGTTTGCGCCCCTTGCCGATCACCAGCCGCCGGTCGCTGACCCAGGCAATGCGCACCGGCAATTCATAGCGCGGCAAGCGCAGCATCGTGGTGGATTGCATGCCGGCGATGCGGTAGACCACCAGCGCGTAGTTGCCATCGCCCAGATCCGCACTGACCGCCAGATGCTTTCCATCGGGTGACATCGCCGGCGAGGTGATCGGACCGGATTCGACGAATGCCTCGACAGGCGGCGCAGAGGCGGCCTGCGCGGTCCCTGAAAATATTCCCGTCAGCAGCACTGCCGCCCAGCCAAACCGGTGCATCCCCTGCATCTGCGTCGTCCATCCCCTGTTTCACAGAACGATAACGAACCGGCGACGGCTGTGGCAAGTAGGTCCAAAAAAAAAGCCGCCGAAGATCGGCGGCAGGGAGAGAGAGCGGGTTTCTTGTTGTAGTGACTGCAGGCTAGCGGGGTGATGTGCCGTGGAAATGTCCCTGCATGGCGCCGCTGGCGTGCTGCGTGCCAGGCGGCCGCCTGCGTGTCAGCCCTGGCACATGCACAACGACCTCCCGAGGGAGGCCGTTGTGACAACCGGCGTATCCAGCCAGCGGGCCCGGCGGCCCAAGGGCGCGCGATCAGAAGCGCTGGGTGTACTGCAGGTAGCTGTAGCGTCCCGGGATGGCATAGGCCGAATCGAACGAATTGGCAGAAGCGCTGAGCGCCACCGGCGGGTCGCGGTCGAAGACGTTGTTCAAACCCACGCGCACGGTTGCATTCCACGGCAGCTGGTAAGACACCTGCATGTCGTTGAACGCAGTCGCCGCGACGTGGCGATAGTTGCCGGTGTCGTCCAGCTCCGAGTCATAGTCCTTCATGCCCGAGTAGTACCGCACGGCCCAGTTGGCGGCCAGGTTGCCGTAGCTCCAGTCCAGGGTGAGCGTGCCGCGCGTGCGCCAGTTCGGGTTATCGGTGTGGTAGATGCCGTTGTAGCTTTCCCAGGCCGAATTGTCGTCCTGCTTCTGCTCGTTGACGGCCACGTAGGTCGAATCCAGCGTCAGCATGAACTGGCCGATCGCGGTCTGCGGCAGCTTGTAGCGCGCGGTGAAATCGTAGCCCTGCATGCGTTGCTCGCCGACGTTCACCGGCTGGATCACCAGGCCGGTGATGGCGCCGGTGGCATCGCGGGTGACCAGGTCGCAGAACGCCGAGACATTGAACTGATAACACTGCGACAGGATCTGGTTGGCGCTGAATTCGGTGATGGCGTCGGTGATCCTGATCTTCCACCAGTCCAGCGACACATCCAGGCCTTGCACCGAGGCGGGGCTGTAGACGAAACCGAGCGTGGCGTTCTTGGACTTTTCCGGCTGCAGGTTGGCGTTGCTGGTGTAGGTGAACGGATAGATGGTCTGGCCGGAGTTGCCGCTGGCGCTGTTGTACTCGGCCACGTAATTGGCCGGTACGCCGCCGGCCGCGCACGCGGCGGCAATCGCGCCGGTGTAGGAGGTGCTGTTGGTCGAGCAGGGATCGGAATAGGTATCGAAGCTGTCCGATGCGCCCAGGTACAGGTTTTCGATCGATGGCGCGCGGAAGCCGGTAGCGTAGTTGCCACGGATCAACAGGTCGGCGACCGGCTTCCACTTGAAACCGAATTTGCTGTTGGTGGTGCTGCCGAAGGTGTTGTAGTCCGAGTAACGCACGGCTGCGCTCAATTCCAGCAATTGCGCACCGGCCACATCCTTCAGCAGCGGAATCGCCACTTCGGTGTAGTAGTCGTTGAGCGTGTACGAGCCGGAGGTGGGCGTAAACGAATTGCCCGAGGTGTAGCCGGCCGAAATCAACGCATCCGGCGAGGAGAAGCCGCTTTCCTCGCGATGCTCGACGCCGGCGGCAAAGCTCATCCAGCCGGCAGGAAGCTCGAACAGATCGCCGGTGAGGTTGGCGGTGAAACTGCTGTTCTTGTACTGATAGGTGTTGTGCGCGGTGAACAGGATGTAGTCCAGCATCTCCTGAGTCACGCCACCGGCCGGCGACAGTGGGTTGAATGGCACGCAGCCGGCAATGACTGCGCCGCCGCTGTCCAGGCACGACAGGGTGCCATTGACGATGGCGGATGCGCCGAGCGCATTGCCCAGGTTGAGCAGATTGACGTCGCCGTACTGGGTTTCGGTCTGGTCGGTCTGATTGTGCGCAAAGCCCACATCCCAACTGAACTGCCTGTCCGCAAACTGGAAGTCGCCTTCCAGCCCGGTATACACGTGCGAGGTCTTGACGTCCTGCTGGTAGGTGCGCGCGAATTCGGTCAACCGATGCGACCAGCCCACATCGCGTCCGTCGCCGCCGTAGACGCTGTTGTACGGGTTGTAGTAGCTGTCGCCGCTCATCAGGATGCCGGTGTTGACCGAGGCCAGCGGAAAGCCGGCCAGCTGCTGCGACGATTGGCGGCGGTTATAGAGCCCATCGAACTTGAAGCGCACGTTGTCGGTGAGTGCGTAGTTGCCTTGCACGTACAAGGCATCGCGCTTCTGCGGCGTGACCAGGTAATTGTCCTTGGCGTAGTTGTAGCCGTAGTCGGAGGTATTGAAGGCGGTGTACTGGTCCAGACCGTAGCGCGGATAATTGCTGTCGCCGCTGGCGGTTGCGCTGCCGGGCAACACGGTCCAGGCACCGCTGTTGCCACCTGCACGCAGACGGCCACTTGCCGAGTAGCTGCTGTATGCCGACGACCCTGCGCCATACACCGGCTCGGCCGAGATCTCGCGGTCGCCTGCCATCACCGCATCTTCCTTGACGCTGGACAGCCCGATCACCAGGTTGCCACGCTCGCTGGTGGCACCCACGGTGGCATCGAACGAGGTGCGCTGACCGTCGCCCTGGCCGTACTGGCCGACGTAGGCATTGACTTCGGCACCATCGAAATCGCTGCGGGTGATGATGTTGACCACACCGGCGATGGCATCGGAGCCATAGATCGACGAGGCGCCGTCCTTGAGCACTTCCACCCGCTCCACGATGGCCGACGGGATGGTGTTGAGATCCACCGAGCCGGACAGGCCCGACACCCAGCGCCGTCCGTTGACCAGGACCAGGGTGCGCGAGGCACCCAGGTTGCGCAGGCTCACGGTGGCCGAGCCGTCGCCGCCGTTGTTGACGGTGGAGTTCATCGTTGCGCCATTGGAGGGGATGCGCTTGAGCACGTCGGCCACCGAGGTCAGGCCCTGCTTCTCGATGTCCTGACGCGTGAGCACAAGCACCGGTTGCGAATTTTCCACATCGACAGAGCGGATGCGCGAGCCGGTGACTTCGATCTTGTCCAGATTGGTCGGACTCTTGTCGGTCTGTTCCTGGGCAACGGCACTGGTGGTGATGCACAGGCCGATGGCGATCGCGAGCGAGCCCCGACGCAGGGTCGGGTGGAGCGTGGACATAGTCATGTGTACGGCGATTCCCGGTAGAGGAGGAACGACAGCGCGATCCCCGTTGGATGGCACCTGCGCATGTACGTCTTCATCGACACGACACGCAGGCTTAGCGGGAATTTAACGAGCGGGTGTCGCCACCGTTTTTCGCCAATCGGCGCCTTGTTGCGCTCCGTCGCGCACAGTGCGCGGGCGCGCCATGCAATGCCGTGGCGAGGCCGTGCATGTGCACCGCCGACCTGCGGTGGCAGGCGGAGACATATGTCGCTGTGGAAGGCGAGGCTACTGCTGCACGCTCTGCCAGGTGGGCAGCGTTCGCTGCCCAGAACGGCATGCGCCGCTGGCGCAGTCGGTGCGGGCGCGTTGCCGACGCCCCGCGATATTTTTTTCAGCCGCGCAGGGTGCGATGTGGTTTAATCGCCGCCGAAGTGGGGGTACCGCAGTGCGCTGCGGTTGAGATAGTCCCTTCGAACCTGATCCGGCTGATACCGGCGTAGGGAAGCTTCGTTAGATGCGATGGTCCGTGCCTGTACGGGCGCATCGCCATTGAGCGCCGCCGCTTCGTCCGCCTGCGAATCCTTCGCAGGGCCAGCGCCGTGGGTGCTGGTCTTCCAGCACACAGGACGAACGCCATGAATGCCGCGCCGACCGTTTTGCAGCAACAAGCCCAGTCGCTGTCCGAGGCTGTGACCCAGCCGATTCCAGGCTCCCGCAAGATCTTCGTGCAGGGTTCGCGCGCCGACCTGCAGGTGCCGATGCGCGAGATTGCATTGACCCGCACACCAACCCTGTTCGGTGGCGAGGACAATGCGCCGCTCAGCGTCTACGACACCTCCGGGCCGTATACCGACCCGCATGCCGCGATCGATCTTGCCGTCGGTCTGGCGCCGCTGCGCGCGCGCTGGATCGCCGAGCGTGGCGATACCGTGGCACTGGATGGCCTGAGTTCCAGCTTCGGCCGCGGCCGCGAGCACGATGCGCGCCTGGATGCGGTGCGCTTTCCTGCGCGGCGCCTGCCACGCGTGGCGCGCGAGGGTGCCAATGTCACCCAGATGCATTACGCGCGGCGCGGCATCATCACCCCGGAAATGGAGTTCGTGGCGATCCGCGAAAACCAGCGCCTGGAAGCGGTGGCCGACGCGATGCTGCGCAAGCAGCATCCGGGCGAAGCCTTCGGTGCCGCGATCCAGCAACGCATCACACCGGAATTCGTGCGTGACGAAATCGCACGCGGCCGCGCGATCCTGCCCAACAACATCAATCACCCGGAAAGCGAGCCGATGATCATCGGTCGCAATTTCCTGACCAAGATCAACGCCAACATCGGCAACAGTGCGGTGTCGTCCGGCATTGCGGAAGAGGTCGAAAAGCTGGTGTGGTCGATCCGCTGGGGCGGCGACACGGTGATGGACCTGTCCACCGGCAAGCACATCCACGAAACGCGCGAATGGATCATCCGCAATTCGCCGGTGCCGATCGGCACGGTGCCGATCTATCAGGCGCTGGAAAAGGTCGACGGGCGTGCGGAAGAGCTTACCTGGAAGATCTTTCGCGACACCTTGATCGAGCAGGCCGAGCAGGGCGTGGATTACTTCACCATCCACGCCGGCGTGCTGCTGCGCTATGTGCCGCTGACGGCAAAGCGGGTCACCGGCATCGTCTCGCGCGGCGGCTCGATCCTGGCCAAGTGGTGCCTGGCCCATCACAAGGAAAACTTCCTCTACACGCACTTCGAAGACATCTGCCAGATCATGAAAGCCTATGACGTGGCGTTTTCGCTGGGCGATGGCCTGCGCCCGGGCTGCATTGCCGATGCCAACGATGCAGCCCAGTTCGGAGAGCTGGAAACGCTGGGCGAGTTGACCAGGATCGCCTGGAAGCACGATGTGCAGACCATGATCGAAGGTCCGGGGCACGTGCCGATGCAGCTGATCAAGGAAAACATGGACAAGCAGCTGCGCGAATGCGGCGAGGCGCCGTTCTATACCCTGGGGCCGCTGACCACCGATATCGCGCCCGGCTACGACCACATCACCAGCGCCATCGGTGCGGCGATGATCGGCTGGTTCGGTACTGCGATGCTTTGCTATGTCACGCCCAAGGAACATCTGGGCCTGCCCAACCGGCAGGACGTACGCGACGGCATCATGGCCTACAAGATCGCCGCACATGCTGCGGATCTGGCCAAGGGGCATCCCGGTGCGCAGGTGCGTGACAACGCCTTGAGCAAGGCGCGTTTCGAATTCCGGTGGGACGACCAGTTCCATCTCGGGCTGGATCCGGAAAAGGCCAGGGAGTTTCACGACGAAACCCTGCCCAAGGAGGCGCACAAGCTGGCGCACTTCTGCTCGATGTGCGGGCCGCATTTTTGCTCGATGAAGATCACCCAGGACGTGCGCGATTACGCGGCCGAGCACGGTATGGGCGAGGCGCATGCCTTGTCGGCGGGAATGGAAGAGAAGTCGGCGCAGTTTCTGGCGCAAGGCGCGCAGGTGTATCGCGCCACGTGACATGCGGCAGCATCGTCACGTTGCAGCAGACCGACTGGCTGCTTAGGAAAAATTCAGCTTCGGCTTAGTCAGATCGCAGCGCGGTACGCAAGTGCCGCGCGGTGACTGCGTTGCAAGCGGTTACAGCCCGCAAGCATTTCGCGGCATTTTCCTGAATCGCAGATAAAAAAATCGCGCCAGAGGCGCGAAGGGGACATCGTAATTATTTGAATTCGTCGGCGAGAGAGAGAGAGCCTGACGTCGCCACCTGTCGTAGGGAAGCAACGAGGCATAGAGTAAAATTTGCACCAAATGGATGCATGACACAGTTGGTTGTGGTCCTTTGCTGAATTTGGCGTTTCGCGCGAAGTGCGTGTTGCGTTCTTTGTAGTCTTGCATGCCGATGCGTGTTTCTTGCCGATGAGTGTTACTCCCGCTAATGCCTTGCCATCGGGCCGGTTACGTGTCGGCCAATGCGTGGTCGACGTCGCCTCGCGCGAAGTGCATGCGCCCGGCGCCAAGCGCGCCGCGCGTCTGGCGCCGAAATCCCTGGCGGTATTGCTGACGCTGGCGCGGCAGCCGGGCCAGGTGGTGACGCGCGAGCAACTGCTGGCCGAGGTCTGGCCCGACACCTTGCCGACCAACGACGTGGTGACCCAGGCGGTCACGCAACTGCGCAAGGCATTGGCCAGCAACGGCAGCCAGCGCTTCGAGCATATCGAGACCATTGCCAAGACCGGCTATCGGCTGCTGGCCCCGGTTGCGTGGGAGCAGCCGTCGGACGGTCCGGCCGATGTTGCCGCGCCCGCGACGGCGGTGACTGCATCGGACAAGGAGCCCGGCGAGCGCAACCGCACCGCCGGCGTCACCGCGACTGCTGCAGTGGAGCGCAGCCCGGTCACCCGGCAGCCTCCAGCATCGGTTCCGCCTGCGTCGGCTGCAGTGCGGCAGCGCCGATGGATGGCCTTGGCAGTGGCCAGCGTGGCCTTATTGGTGGTGCTGGGACTGGCGGCGCGGACGCTGTGGATGCGCGCGCCGGATCGCGACGCGGCAGCGGCCTCGGCAGTGCTCGGCAGCCCCAAGCGCCCGTACCAGATCATCACCGCGGGCGGCGGATTCGATCTCATGCCCAGCCTGTCGCCGGACGGGGCGATGGTGGCCTATGCCTCGCTGACCAGCGATCGCGCAGGCACCTCGATCCTGGTCAAGACCACCAACAACGCCTACCCGCGCGTGCTGGACACGCCGGCGGCCGGTATTTCCGATCGGCTGCCGGCCTGGTCACCGGATGGGCGCGAGATCGCCTTCTCGCGGCAGGCGCCCGATGGCAGCTGCCGCATCATGATCGCTGCTGCCAACGGCCCGGCTGCCGCACGCGAGGTGGCGCGCTGCGATGGCGCGGACATGCTGAGTTTCAGTTGGTCGCCGGACGGCCGTGCCCTGCTGTTCGGCAGCATGACCGGCATGCACGGGTCGCCGCGCATGCGGCGGCTGGATCTGGAAACCGGCCAATGGCAGCCGCTGCGCTACAGCGCGCAACCGAGCGACTTCGACTACACGCCGCGCTATTCGCCCGACGGGCACTGGATCGTGTTTCTGCGCAATCCGCAGCTTGGCGATCTGTGGCGCATTCCGGCAAGCGGCGGAACCGCCGAGCGGCTGACCCACGACAACGCCGATATCCGTGGCTGGAGCTGGTTGCCCGACGGCAGCGGGCTGATCTTCGGGCGTCGTGTGGACAGCGAAGCGCGGCTCTACCGGCTCGATCTGGTCGACCGCAGCCTGCATGACTTCGGTGTGGACGATGCGCAGGCACCGGATGTGGCGCATGGTCATCTGGTCTTCGTGCAGCGCAAACCGCAATTTGGCGTGTATCAGGTCATTCACGACCCCATGAATGGCGGCTACATTCGCCGCCGGCTGTTTCCTTCCAGCGGGCGCGACGATCAGCCGATGATTGCGCCGGACGGGCGCCAGTTAATCTTTGCCTCCAATCGCTCCGGTGCGTACGGCCTGTGGTGGGGCGATGTCGGCAAGCCCGGCTCGGTGCGCCTGATCGAAGGCCTGCGGCCGGATGCGCGCCAGGCCGCCGACTGGTCGGCCGACTCGCAACACGTGCTGGTCAGCGGCAGCGATGCGCACGGGCATGCGGCACTGTTCGAAGTGACCCCGAGTACCGGCAAGGCGCTGCGGCTCCCGGTGCCGCAGCCGCGACCGTTGCAGGCGATCCATGTTCCCGATCCCGATCAGTTGTTGGTGGTGGCTGCCGCCGATGACGGGCGCACCTTTGCCACGCTCTACGACAGACGCAGTGCTCCATGGCGCGCGCTGGCGTCGCTGCAGGACGTCTCGCAGCTGCGGCTGGACCGCGCCAGCGGCCAGGTATTGCTGACGCGTCTGACCGGCGGCGGGCTATGGCAGGTCGCCCCGTCGCTGGCCGCCGACACCTTGCGACCGGTCGATCCGCAGCAGCCATCGCGCTGGCGCTATCGCAGCTGGGCTCCCGGCGCGCGCGGGCAATTGCATTACCTGTCGTCCACCGACGCCTGTGCCACCTATGACAGCGACCTGCGCGGCGGTGTCGGGCGCTGCATGGATGCGGCCAAGTACACCACCATCAATGGTTTCAGCGTGGATCAGCGCAGCGGCGCGTTGTATGTGGCATTGGCAGAAGAAGACGGCAGCTCGATTGCCTTCATGGCGTTGCCGGAGCGCCTGGCCACGCCGTTGGGTGTGATATCCAACCTGTTGATCGTGTTGAGGAAAATCGCTTCGTAAGTTCTTCGGAAAGACTTCGTGGCAATTTCGGCAGACCTTCGTCGGAACTTCCTGACTGACGCCAGATTCGGCAAAACACTACGCCCTCTTTTGTACAGGGGGCTGCCACCATGCAACAGGTCATCACCGCAGATCGCGGGCTCGCACTTTGCTTGGACGGTGCCAGCGAGCCGACGTCGACGACCTGTCTGGCGGTCTCCCGCCTGGGCAGCATCCGGACCGCCGCGGCCACGTTCACGCTGTGGGTGCAGTTGCGCGGCCGCGCCTGGGTGGAGTCAAAGGAAGGGCGCTTCCGTCTGCGCGCCGGCGACTGGATCGCCTTCGACAAGGAATCGCATCCCACCGTACAGGCCGACCGCAGCGCGCTCTGTGTCGGCGTCAGCCTCGATGGCGACAGTCTGCAGTCGCTGGCCGAGTTGACCGACGCCACGTTGTATCCGGGACGCAGCCAGCTGTCGCGTGGCGATCTGCGCATTGCATTGCGTCTGTGGCGTAACGCGGCTGCGCAGAGCGGCGGTGCATCGGCACGCCCGTTGTTGCTGCATCTGGCTGCGATGCAGCGCGACTTCATCGCGCAGGAGCAGCGCTGCCCTGGGCGTTCGCGCAGCCGTCGCCGTCAGGTCTTCGGTCGCATGCAACGCGCGCGGCTGTATCTGGAAGGCAACAGCGACCGCGTGGTGCGCATCGCTGAGCTGGCGCAGCTGACCAACTTCTCCAGCTGGTATGTGTCCAAGACGTTCCAGAGCCTGTACGAGGAAAGCCCGCAGGCCCTGTCGGCGCGCCTGCGCCTGGAACGCGCCTCCGATCTGCTGCGCGATACCTCGATGATGATCGGTGAGGTTGCGGCCGCAAGCGGGTTCGACAATTGCTGCAGCTTTGCGCGTGCATTTCGTGCGCGTTTCGGTGTCTCCGCATCGCATTACCGCGACCAAACGACAAATCCGCCAGATTCGGCAAAGCCACGGAGCGTGACGCGCAAAGCGACGATGTTCACGCAATCGTAATTTGCACAGGGGCGCTTAACGCGCCACTAACGAACCCTGGAGAGATTGATGAACCTTCGCACCTCCGCAGTGCGGCTGGGCCTGTTGCCCGCCGGTATTGCGATCGCGTTGACGCCGGCATTTGCCGTCGCGCAAGAATCGACCACCACGCTGGACCGTATCGAGATCACCGGCTCGCGCATCCGCAGCGCCGATGTCGAGACCCAGCAGCCGATTTTGACGCTTGACCGTCAGGCACTGGAAAAGCAGGGTCTGACCTCCGTCGCCGACGTGCTGCAGAACCTGACCTCCGCTGGTTCGCCGGCGATCTCGCGCGCTGATGCGCTGTCGTCGGGCGAAGACGTCGGCGGTTACTACGTCGATCTGCGTAACCTCGGCGCGCAGCGTACGTTGGTGCTGGTGAACGGTAAGCGTCTGGGTGCATCGACCTCCGGTCTGCAGGATCTCAGCCAGATTCCGATGTCGGCAATCGAGCGTATCGAAGTGCTGAAGGATGGCGCCTCGTCCATCTACGGTTCCGATGCCATTGCCGGTGTGGTCAACGTCATCACCCGCAAGCGTTTCGACGGCGCTGAAGCCAGTGTGCAGTTCGGCCAGTTCGGTCAGGGCGACGGCGATACCACGCAGTACTCCTTCACTGTCGGTTCGCAGGGCGAGCGCGGCGGCGTGACGCTGTCGGCCGAGTACTCCAAGCAGGATCCGGTGTTCGCCAAGAACCGCTGGTTCAGCCGCGATGGCTCGCGTGGTCCCAACTCCACCCCGAACAGCTGGAGCCCGATCAGCCAGAACGGCTCGTGGTGCAATCCGCTGCAGGTCGACTGCGCAGATCCGGACACCGCGGTGTGGCAGACCCTCAATGCCGGTGGTAACCCGAACAACCCGGCCGACTATCACCCCATCACCCCGGCCGAGTACGCCAACTCGAACCAGCAGATGATGGTGCAGACCGGTATCGAGCGGAAGTCGGTGTTTGCCAACGTCAACTACGACGTTGCCGATGCCATCACCTTCAACGCCGACATCGCTTACAACGAGCGCACGACCGACGGACAGATCGCGGGTTATCCGTACCAGTCCGGTTCGTTCGGCACGCCGCTGGAAGCCGGCAGCGCGTTCAATCCGGTTGGCCAGGACGTCGATTTCCGTCGCCGCCTTTGGGAAGTGCCGCGCGCCACCGAAAACCAGCTCAAGACCCTGCGCTTTGCGCCGACCTTGAGCGGCTACTTCGATCTCGGTGGCAAGACCTGGGACTGGGACGTTGGCGCGTTGTGGAATCGCAACGAGAACACCAAGCGCAGCCGTGGCGACATGAGCCTGATCGCATCGCGTCAGGCACTGGGCCCGTCCTTCATCAACGGCCAGGGCGTTGCACAGTGCGGTACCGCTGCCAACCCGACCCCGCTGTCGGCGTGCCGTCCGTGGAACCCGTTGCTGCCGTACAACGTTGCAGGTCAGGGCTCGCTCGCCGATCCGGCGTTGCAGGAATTCCTGTTCCCCACCTTCACCGACACCGGCCTGACCAAGACCACCAGCTTCACTGCCAACCTGTCCGGTTCGATCGTTGAACTGCCGGCTGGCGACCTGGGCATTGCGGTCGGCTATGAACACCGCAAGGAAGAAGGTCGCTTCTCTCCTGACGCATTCGCGCAGTCGGGCGAGAGCACGGGCCTGGGTGCCAAGACCACGCAGGGCGAATACTCGCTGGACGAGGTCTACCTCGAATTGAATGTGCCGCTGCTGAGCGACGTCGCATTCGCCAAGGAACTGACCTTCAACGCTGCGACGCGTTACTCGGACTACAGCAACTTCGGCGACACGCTGAACTCCAAGTTCGGCCTGACCTGGCGTCCGCTGGAAGACCTGCTGGTGCGTGCGACCTATGCGGAAGGCTTCCGTGCGCCGACCATCAGCGATCTGTACGGCGGCCTGAGCAGCAGCTTCGAGGATTACATCGACCCCTGCGGCGTCGGTGCCCCGAACAGCGTCAACGGCAATGCGGCCTGCACCAATGCCGGCGTACCGTTGGGCTACACCCAGCTGGGTCAGGGCTTCGTGCCTTGCACGACCTACCCGTGCCAGACGCCTGACGAATTCGTCAGCGGTGCCAACCCGAACCTGAAGCCGGAAACCTCCACCAGCAAGACCGCTGGTCTGGTGTGGAGCCCGCGTTGGGTGCAGGGCCTGGATATCTCGCTGGATTGGTACCGCTACGAGATCAACGACATGATCATCGCCGATAGCGTCGACCGTATCCTGCGCGACTGCTACGTGCTGGGCAATTCGGAGCGCTGCGCAGGCGTGACGCGTGCAGCCGACGGCCATATCTCCTCGATGACCTACGGCGTGGCCAACCTCGGCCAGATGGAAACCGAAGGCTACGACCTGGGCGTGAAGTACCGTTTGCCGGAAACTGCAATCGGCTCTTTCACCCTGGATTGGCAGACCAGCTACGTCAGCAAGTACGACGAAGCCGGCCAGGACAGCGCGGGCAACGCCATCATGATCGGCCGCGTCGGCGAGCCGGGCATCTTCCGCGTGCGTTCCAACGTTGGCGTGAACTGGGCGCTGGGTGATTTCGGCGTCAACTACACCCTGCGTTACTACTCGGGCATGAAGGAAAGCTGCATCACGCTGGCCGAGGGCTATTGCGACGCCCCCGACCATTTCGCCAACGGCGAATCCGATCCGCTGCGCCACACCGGTTCCAACACCTTCCACGACCTGCAGGTCAACTGGAAGGCACCGTGGGACGCAACGATCGCACTCGGCGCGAACAACGTGTTCGATCACCGCGGTCCGCTGCAGTACTCGGCACCGAACAGCAGCTTTGCCTATTACGGCGGCTTCGAAATCGGTCGCTTCGTGTACATGAAGTACACCCAGCGTTTCTGATCCATCGACGCGCTGTAGCATGAGGGACGGGCCGCAAGGCCCGTCCTTTTTTTATGGTGAGGTGGATGCGATGCAGGCCTCTGCGGCCCTCATGATCAAAGCGACCGTGGCGACGGTCAGCCGACGCCACTGCCATCACTGATGACATCTGCACTGGTGTGGCGAGCCGCCGATCGGAAAGGAGGTGCCGGCTGCACTTCAGCGGCTGCGTTTCAGTGCGGCCTTGTTGCAGTGATGCGGCAAAAAAAACGCGGCTTTCGCCGCGTTTTTTTTCATTCACAGGCAGCTCAAGCCTCGGCAAGCCCCAGCAAGGTATCGGCCTGTTCGCGCCAGGTTGGCAGGCGGGCGAGCACGCCGACCTTGGACAGGTACTCTTCGTCCACGGTTTCGCCGCTGGCCAATGCGGTCGCCACATGCACCGCGCCGGTCACCCAGAAACTGCGCAGGCTGGAGCGCTGCGGGTGGCGATGGAAGGCCACCGCTTCGATGATCGGCATCGGCAGGCCCCACAGGCCGAGCAGGTAAGCACCGGCTTCGGTATGGCCCAGGCGGTCGTCGCCGCCTTCCAGCGGCGGTTCGCGCTCGTCGCGCACGCCGGGCAGCAACAAGCCGATATCGGCCAGCAGCGCGGCGGTGGAGCCCAGTTCTGCGCTGGTCGGCGGCAACACCTTGGCGGCCAGTCGCGAGGAGAGCAGGGCGCGGCGCTGCATCGCATTGCGCTCGGCCGGGGTCAGCGTCTGCACCGAGAACACTTCGCTGGCCAGGACCAGGTCGCGCAGCGTGGCCACGCCCAGGCGGGTCACTGCCGTGCGCAGATCGGTGATGCTGCGGCCGCCGGAGAAGAATGCGGAATTGCACAGCTGCAGCACCTTGGCGGCAATCGCCGGATCGCCGGCGATCAGCTTGGCGATATCGGCCGCGTCGGCGCCATCGTCTTCTTCCAGTGCATGCATCAGGCTCAGATACAGATGCGGCGGCGACGGCAGTTTTTCGATCCGGCCGATGGCGGCGCGCAAGCGCGGATTGCCGAGCAGATCGCGCAGTTCTTCCAGGCTGGTGATGGCTTCGAGCAGGACTTCCGGGGCCAGCGGCACCGGCAGAAAGCGGTGCGCCACGCCAATGATGCGAGCCGGCGGGGTGCGCTGACCATCCTGGGCATCGATCAGGGCGATGCGGATGGTGTCCGGGCGCAGCGTACGGATCTGCCCCAGCAACGTGGCGGACGTGAGATCGGGCAGGACGGGGGCGACGATGACCGCGTCGAACGGCGATAACGCGGCCGCCTCGATCGCCGAATTGCCGTCGGCCACCTGCTGCACCTGCCACTGATCACCCAGATCGGCGACATAGTCGCTCAATTCGGACGGAAGACTGGCTTCGTCCCCAACAAACAGAATACGCAAGACACTTCCCCAAGAGTCACCGGTGACAGACACCGGCCAAACGCTGTCGGCAATGTACCCAATCTGCCGCCGGCGGTCACCGGGATCACGCCGGAAGCGTGATCCCGATCGCCCCGCGGTTGCGGGGCTGCGTCACGGTCGTTGGATCAGGGTGCGTCGGAATTATAGCGTTCCACCGACTCCACCAGGATGCGCTTGGCCTCTGCCGCGCCGCCCCAGCCATCCAGCTTGACCCACTTGCCCTTCTCCAAGTCCTTGTAATGCTCGAAGAAATGGCCGATGCGCTCCATCCAGTGGCTGGACACCTGGTTGATGTCCTCGATATGCGCGTAGCCGGAGAAGATCTTCTCGATCGGCACCGCCAGGATCTTTTCGTCGCTGCCGGCCTCATCGCTCATGCGCAGTACGCCCACCGGACGGCAACGCACCACCGAGCCAGGCACCAGCGGCAGCGGCAGCACCACCAGCACGTCGGCCGGGTCGCCGTCGCCGCACAGGGTGTTGGGCACATAGCCGTAATTGCAGGGGTAACGCATCGGGGTGGACAGGATGCGGTCGACGAAGATCGCGCCGCTGGCCTTGTCCACCTCGTACTTGACCGGCTCCGAATCCTTCGGAATTTCGATGACGACGTTGATTTCTTCCGGCAGATTCTTGCCGGAGGTGACCAGTTCAAGACCCATGCGCGTAACTCCCGAGGCGTCATCTAGTGTGTGGAGCGCGATTCTACGCGTTCGGCTGTTGCGGTGCAGCGACACTGAATGGGCAATGTTCTGACCGCCGTGTGCGGCATAGCCCGCATTCATCCCGGGGAGCTCTCCGATCGTTGCGGCCCGCGGCGCGGCGCACGCTGCAGACTCATCCACTGCTCGGGAACTGCCATGTTCAAGCCTGTGCGTTTGCTCGTTGTGCTGCTGCTCTCCGGTGCCTGCCAGCTCGCCTCTGCGGCGACGCCGGCGCCGACCTTCGTCGATGCGGTGGACTGGCCCGCCAATGGCGAAGGCTGGGAGGCCTTTGTCGATCTGGAGCAGCGGCTGGAGCAGGATTTCGACAACATCTGCGGCGACACCTTTTGCGGCGGCGAGTTCAGCGACTACCACCCGCTGCGCTTGCGTTGCTCGGTGCACCGGGTTAGCGGCGTGGTGCGCAGCTGCATCTGGACCTTCGGGGCCAGCGAGGTCAGCGTCGACCCCGGCAGCGGGTACCTGCGCTCGGACAGTCGGGTCTGGCGCTGCACGGCGCCGCTGAAGGCAGGGACGCGTCTGGACGAGATGTACCGCACCCTGGCGGTGAACAATCCGCTGTTCGAGCCACTGCCCGGTGGGGCGCCACCGATCTATGACGGCTTGATCGGCTGCCTCTGAGGAACGCTTGCACCGCAAGCCGTGGCGCGGTGTGTTGCCCGGTGCAGCGATTGCATGCGGGCGCCGGACCTGCCCGGCGTCGGCACGTGCGAGCCGATGCGGCACGCGGGATCATTACCGCAGGCCTGTCGCGGGTCAGTAGCAGGCCGGCACGCGGCGCACACCGGCGCACGGCCCCGGGGTACGGCGCCTGGGCCCCGGAACGTGAGTCGGCACGTTCCGGGGCCGGCCTCCATCAGCTTCGATCGACCCGCGGCTTGCGAAAGGTCGGTCTCAAAGCAGCGGCACCAGCAGCAGGGCCACGATGTTGATGATCTTGATCAGCGGATTGATCGCCGGTCCGGCGGTGTCCTTGTACGGGTCGCCCACCGTGTCACCGGTGATGGCGGCCTTGTGCGCCTCGCTGCCCTTGCCGCCGAAATGGCCGTCTTCGATGTACTTCTTGGCGTTGTCCCAGGCCCCGCCGCCGGTGGTCATCGAAATCGCCACGAACAGGCCGGTCACGATCGTGCCGATCAACAGGCCGCCCAGGGCACGCGGGCCGAGCAGCAGCCCGACTACCACCGGCACCACCACCGGCAGCAGCGAAGGCAGGATCATTTCGCGGATCGCCGAGCGGGTCAGCATGTCGACTGCGCGGTCGTATTGGGGCTTGGCGGTGCCGGCCATGATCCCGGGAATCTCGCGGAACTGGCGACGCACTTCTTCGACCACGGCGCCTGCCGCGCGCCCCACTGCTTCCATCGCCATCGCGCCGAACAGATACGGGATCAAGCCGCCGATCAACAAGCCGATGATCACGCTGTGGTCGGACAGGTCGAAGGCGAAGACCTCGCCGGGATTGGCCGCCTGCAGGTTGTGCGTGTAGTCGGCAAACAGCACCAGCGCGGCCAGTGCGGCCGAGCCGATCGCATAGCCCTTGGTGACCGCCTTGGTGGTGTTGCCCACCGCATCCAGTGGGTCGGTGATGTTGCGCACCTCCGGCGGCAGCTCGGCCATCTCGGCGATGCCGCCGGCGTTGTCGGTGATGGGCCCGTACGCATCCAGTGCCACGATCATGCCGGCCATCGACAGCATTGCCGTCGCTGCGGTTGCAATGCCGTACAAACCGCCAAAATGAAACGCGCCCCAGATTGCCGCGCACACCGCGATGACCGGCAGCGCGGTGGATTTCATCGAGACGCCCAGGCCGGCAATGATGTTGGTGCCGTGGCCGGTGGTGCTTGCGGCGGCCACGTGCTGCACCGGCTTGTACTGGGTGCCGGTGTAGTACTCGGTGATCCAGACGATCAGGCCGGTAAGCACCAGGCCGATCAATGCGCAGGCGTATAAGGCCGTGGCGCCATGCGTGTTGTCGCGCATCAGCGACTGGGTGATCGGCCAGTAGGCGAGTGCGGCCAAGACGCCGGAAACAACCACGCCTTTGTAGAGCGCGCCCATGATCGAACCGCCCGCTTTGACCTTGACGAACGAGGCGCCCACGATCGACGCGATGATGGAGACGCCGCCCAGCACCAGCGGGTACAGCACCGCGTGCGGCCCGGTTTCACTCAACGTCAGGCTGCCGAGCAGCATCGTGGCGATCACGGTGACCGCATAGGTTTCGAACAGATCCGCCGCCATGCCGGCGCAGTCGCCAACGTTGTCGCCCACGTTGTCGGCGATCACCGCCGGATTGCGCGGGTCGTCCTCGGGGATGCCCGCTTCCACCTTGCCGACCAGGTCTGCGCCCACATCCGCACCCTTGGTGAAAATGCCGCCACCCAGGCGCGCGAAGATCGAAATCAGCGACGAACCGAATGCCAGCCCCACCAGCGCATGCAGGTTGCGCTCCAGCGGCAGGCCCATCGCTTGCAGCACCGCGTAATAGCCTGCTACCCCGAGCAATCCCAGCCCCACCACCAGCATGCCGGTGATGGCGCCACCACGGAACGCCACATCCATCGCACGGCCGATGCCATGGCGTGCGGCCTCGGCCGTGCGCACGTTGGCGCGTACCGACACGTTCATGCCGATATAGCCGGCCAACCCGGATAGCACCGCACCGATCGCAAACCCGATGGCGGTGTACCAACTCAGAAACAGCCCGACCAGGACGAACAGCACGCCGCCGGCAATCGAAATGGTGAGGTATTGCCGGTTGAGATACGCGCGTGCACCTTCCTGGATCGCGGCGGCGATCTCCTGCATGCGTGCGTTGCCGCTCGGCTGCGCGATCACCCAGCGTGCCGATACACCGCCATAGACGATTGCCAGGACCGCACATCCCAGCGCAAGTGGTAACCCGTAGTGTTCCAGCATGACCCCTCCCAGAGAATGGATGTCGTCCGGTCGGGACGAACCAAGGGCGATGCACGCAGCGAGTGGGGTGGCGAATACGGACTCGACGGCCATGGAGGCCGCAATGCGCGTCGCGATGTTCGGGTGGCCGGATTGCGGGCGAGTATGCGCCGCGGCCTGCGCCGCTGCCACCACTGCGGCTTTGGCGCGTCGTTCAGTCGCGGCATGACAGCCTGCGGCCAACGTGATCGAGCCGATCCAGGAGTGACGATGTCCAACCATGCCGCGTCAACATATGCCGTGACCATCGCTGCAGTGCTGCTCAGCGCCCATGCGCTCGCTGCCGACCCGACGCCGGAGCTGAAACAGCGCCCGGCCGGCACCGCGCAAGCGGTCGGTGCCGTGCACACCCTGCGCCAGATTCCAGAAGCCTGTGCGCGCCTGGAAGGCGTGTTCACCGGCAATGCTGCGCAGCCGTATACGTTGTCGGTGGTGCGCAGCAGTCCCACCTGCCAGCCACGCGCCCGCTTCGTGGATTTCGCCAAGGCCACGCCCAGCGTCGCATCGGGCTGGATCTACAACGACGTGATCCGCGTCCCCAGCGCAGCCTGCCCGGCGCAGCAGGCAGTAGTGCGCATCTGGCGCAAGCCGGTGGATGCCAAGCCGCAGCTCGATGGCCAAGGCCAGTCGCGCATCTATCTGGAAGATGCCAAGCAACAGGCTGCCGCCGGAAAGATTCCGCAGGTGCCGATGTTTGCTGCGCAGATGACGGTGGAAGGCAAGGACTGTCAGTAACTCAGGCGTCCGCTTCAGTCATTCTATTCAACGACAAACCCCGGCCAAGGCCGGGGTTGTCTGCATGACGCTTCACAAGGTCACATGCGTCGTCGCAGCGGCGCATCCGTCGGTCAATGTCGTCAAAAACCTGGACGACCAGGCGGGGCGCTGTATCGATGACCGCATGCCGTGTTGCGGTGCATGAGCACTGTGGCAGAGGTGCGAGTGGGTGTATGGGCGTGCAGCGCCCATTAGCGCTTCCGGTCGCCCACGCCGACGCTCATCCCGCCCACGTCGGCAGTTTTTTCGACACCGCCACATTCTTCAACGTCACATACTTCGGCAACCCATCGCTGCCGTAGGCCAGCGGCGCTTCGCCCTTGATCAACGGGGCGAAGTAGCGGCGGGCGCGCTCGGTGATGCCGAAGCCGTCCTTGCGCAGGAAGCTGGGCGGCATCTTCTTTTCGTGGTTGGCCACCTTGTGCAGCGGGGCCGGCACGATCTTCCAGCGGTATGGCGCGTCGCTGACGCGTTCGATCACCGGGATCACCGCGTTCATGCCCTTGAGCGCGTATTGCACCGCGGCCTTGCCGACGGCCTGTGCCTGCTCCCAGTCGGTCTTGGAGGCCAGATGGCGTGCGGAACGCTGCAGGTAATCGGGCAGGGTCCAGTGCACCTTGTAGCCGAGTTCCTGCTTGACCTGCGCGGCCAGGAACGAAGCCACGCCGCCCAGTTGCGCATGGCCGAACGAATCGGCCGCGCCGCCAGCATCGGCGACGAAGCTGCCGTGCGCGTCCTGGATGCCTTCGCTTGCGACCACCACACACCAACCGACCTTTTCCACCACCTGCTTGACCTTGGCCAGAAACGCGGCCTGGTCGTAGGCCCGCTCGGGCAGCAGGATGATCTGCGGTGCGTCGTCCGGGCCCTGGCCGGCCAGGCCTGCGGCAGCGGCCAACCAGCCGGCGTGGCGTCCCATCGCCTCGTAGATGAAGACCTTGGTCGAGGTGTCGGCCATGGCGGCGACATCCAGTGCCGCCTCCCGCACCGACACCGCGGTGTATTTGGCCGCCGAGCCGAAGCCGGGGCAGGTATCGGTCACCGCCAGATCGTTGTCGATGGTCTTGGGCACGCCGATGCAGTGCAGCGGGTAGCCATAGGCCTTGGCCAGCTGCGAGACCTTCCAGGCGGTATCGGCCGAGTCGTTGCCGCCGTTGTAGAGGAACCAGCGCACGTCATGCGCACGCAGCACATCGAGCAGGCGCTCGTACTTGGCGCTGTCTTCTTCCAGCGATTTGAGCTTGTAGCGGCACGAGCCAAACGCGCCACCCGGGGTCTGCGCCAGTGCGGCGATCGTGGCGGCGGACTCCTTTGAGGTGTCGATTAGCTCCTCGCGCAATGCGCCCAGGATGCCGTTGCGTGCGGCCAGCACCTTGATCTTGCGAGCGCGCGCCTCGGTGATCACGCCGGCGGCGGTGGCGTTGATGACGGCAGTGACGCCGCCGGATTGGGCATACAGCAAGTTGCCAGTAGACATAGGGGGGCGGGCTCCTCGATGGGACATGGCGCAGGGGACAGTGCCGGGACATTCCCCGGATGCGGTAAGCTGCACGACCATACGGTCAGCGCTGGCGAAGACCTGAGTCTAACGCCGCCAACCGCAACGCGTTTTTATTCGAAAGTGGAGTCCACTGATGCGATTGGTTCTGTTGGGACCGCCCGGTTCGGGCAAGGGCACCCAGGCGACACGTCTCAAAGACAAGTTTGAGATCCCGCATATTTCCACCGGCGATCTGCTGCGCGCCGAAGTGGCCGCCGGCTCGCCGCTGGGCCTGAAGGCCAAGGAAGTGATGGCACGCGGTGATCTGGTCTCCGACGAGATCCTGCTCGGCATGCTGGAGGCGCGGCTCGGTCAGGCCGATGTCGCCAAGGGTTTCATCCTCGACGGCTATCCGCGCAACGTGGCGCAGGCCAATGCGCTGGACGACCTGCTCGGCAAGATCGGTCAGCCGCTGGATGCGGTGGTGCAGCTGGATGTGGCCAGCGAATTGCTGGTCGAGCGCATCGCCGGCCGCGCCAAGGCCGAGGGCCGCGAGGACGACAATCCCGAGTCGGTGCGCAAGCGCCTGCAGGTCTATACCGACTCCACGGCACCGGTGATCGGTTTCTACGAACAGCGCGGCAAGCTGGCACGCGTGGACGGCGTGGGCTCGCTGGATGAAGTGCTGGAACGTATCGGCACCGCGCTCGGTCGCTGAGACGGTTCGGGCCGGGCCGTGCGCCCGGTCCATCCGCCGCGCTGGAAGCCGTCGCGGCTTGCGTAACGCATTGATTGCGCAAAAGAAAAACCCCGGACGTACAAGACGCCCGGGGCAGAATAACGCCAGCAATGAGCTTGCTCAGAGCTCCACAGCATGAGCTCCCTGGGGATTTGGCCTCTTGGGGAGTAGGACCAAAGGGGTGCTGCGACTGGCGTTCAGCATAGTGATGGATGTGACGCAGTTCGCATATCGGGAAATTCCCGACAGTACGGTAGGTCTTTCCTGACACTGCGCTCGGCAACGAGGCGGAATGGCCGGCAACTCCGGCGATCGGCGACAATGCGCCCCATGACCAAACTCCACATCCTCGGCATCGCCGGGACCTTCATGGGCGGTGTCGCCGCCCTTGCGCGCGAGCTGGGCTGGCAGGTAGAGGGCAGCGACCAGGCCATCTATCCGCCGATGTCCACCCAGTTGGAAACCCTCGGCATCGCGCTGGCACAAGGCTACGCGCCGTCCAATATTTCGGCCGATGCCAGCGACGTCGTCATCGGCAATGCCTTGTCGCGCGGCAACCCGGCGGTCGAAGCAGTGCTCGATGCCGGCCGTCGCTATAGCTCCGGTGCGCAATGGCTGGCCGAGCAGGTGTTGCCGGGCCGCGACACCCTGGCCGTCGCCGGCACCCACGGCAAGACCACCACCACCACCATCCTGAGCTATCTGCTGGAAGCTGCCGGGCGCGCGCCGGGCTTTCTGATCGGTGGTGTGGCCGAAGACTTCGGGGTCTCGGCGCGGCTGGGCCAGGGACGCGAATTCGTGGTGGAAGCCGACGAATACGACACCGCGTTCTTCGACAAGCGCAGCAAGTTCGTGCATTACCGGCCGCTGGTGGCGATCCTCAACAACCTCGAGTACGACCACGCCGACATCTTTCCGGACGTGGCCGCGATCCAGCGCCAGTTCCATCATCTGGTACGCACGGTGCCGGCGCGCGGGCGGCTGATCGTCAACGGCGAGGATGCGCGCCTGGCCGAGGTGCTGGCGATGGGCTGCTGGACCCCGGTGGAGCGCTTCGGTTTCGATGCCTCTCTCGAGTGGAGCGCACGCTTGATCGCCGCCGACGGTAGTGCATTCGCGGTGCTGCAGCGTGGGGTGGAGATCGGCCAGGTGCAGTGGCCGCTGGTCGGGCGGCATAACGTGCTCAATGGATTGGCGGCACTGGCCGCCGTGCATGCGGTAGGCGTGGATCCGGCAACGGTGATGCCGGCGCTGGCGCGCTTTCAAAGTGTCAAACGGCGCTTGGAGCGGTTGGGGCAGGCACGCGAGATCACCGTATACGACGACTTCGCCCATCACCCCACCGCGATTGCGACGACCTTGCAAGGCCTGCGTGCGAAGGTCGGCGCGGCGCGCGTGCTGGTGGCAATGGAGCCGCGCAGCAATTCGATGCGGCTGGGCGCACATGCGCAGGCATTGGCGCCGTCGTTGCGCGATGCCGATGCGGTGGTGTTTCTGCATCGCCCCGAACTGGCCTGGGACGCCGCACCGATCATCGCGCAGGTGCGCGGCGACGCGCACGTGGCGCATGACGTGGAGGCGTTGCTGCAGACACTGGGCGCGATTGCGCAGCCGGGCGACCATGTGGTGTTCATGTCCAATGGCGGTTTCGATGGCGCGCCGCGTCGCTTCCTGACGCAATTGTCCTCATGACCGGCCTCACGACCGCCGCCGACACCAGCGCCTTGCCGCTGTTTCCGCTGCACAACGTGCTGTTGCCGGGTGCGGCAATGGGTTTGCGCGTGTTCGAGCGCCGCTATCTGGACCTGGTGCGCGAGAGCGGCCGCGCCGGCAGCAGCTTCGGTGTGTGCCTGATCCTGGATGGCAGCGAAGTCGGCGTGCCGGCCACACCGGCTGCGTTCGGTACCGAAGTGCGTATCGAGGATTTCGATGTCGGTGCCGACGGCGTGTTGGTGCTGCGCCTGCGTGGCACGCGTCGCTTCCGTGTGCAGCGCTCGCGCATCCGCGACAACGGGTTGGTGGTTGGCGAGGTGAGTTGGTGCGAGCCCGACAGCGATGACGAACTGCGGCCCGAGCATGGCCTGCTGGCGACCGTGCTCGAGCGCATGCTCGAACAGGTCGGCGGCCAATTCGCCTCTGCCGGGCCGGAACTGCTGGACCAGGCGGCATGGGTCGGCTGGCGCCTGGCCGAACTGCTGCCGCTGACCGAGCAGCAGCGTCTGTCGCTGTTGCAGCTGGACGATCCGCATCGGCGCCTGGACCAGTTGCTGGCCTGGATGCCGTGACGCGGTGAACCAAGCGCGCGCGTAACCCGTCACCGCGCTTGCACCCCTGCAACGGCACACTCGCCACGCTTGAGTGCGCTCACGATGGCATCCATGCAGTGGATGCGCGCATGGGCGTCACCCGTTTTCGATCCACGGAGTGTGCCTTGATCATCGATGTCAAACCGCGTGTGGCGGATGTGTTCAGTCAGGTCTGGCGGACCCTGGCGGTATTGTTCGTGTGGGACGTGTTGATCACGATCATCTACTACGTGCTGCCGTTCCGCGCGCCCGCATTGCCGTTGACCATCTTCGGTTCGGCGCTGGCGTTGTTCCTGGGCTTTCGCGCCAACTCGACCTATCAACGCTGGTGGGAAGGGCGTGTGCTGTGGGGCCAGATGATCAATGCATCGCGCAATCTGGTCCGCCTGAGCGTCAGCATCCTGTCCGCGCCGGAAGCGGCAGCACTGGGCCGCACCATCGCGCTGCGCCAGATCGCCTACGTCAATGCGTTGCGCTGCCAGCTGCGGCGGCTGCCGGTGGCAATGGCGCTGGAGCCGCGTCTGCATGCCGACGAAGTGGCCGCGGTGATCACCCGCACCAATGTCGCCAATGGCCTGCTCGACACCACCGGACGCAGCGTCGAGCAGGCGCGTCGCGATGGCTGGATCGACAGCATTCAACAAGCCAGTGTCGAGCGCATCCTGGTGGATATCGCCAACGCGCAGGGCGGCATGGAACGGCTGAAGAATACGCCGTTGCCGTACCAATACCGCTTCTACCCGAACCTGTTCACGCGGCTGTTCTGCGTGCTGCTGCCGATCGGCCTGGTGGAGACGCTGCAATATGCGACGCCGGTGGGGTCGACGGTGGCAGGTCTGATGTTCCTGGCAGTACTCAAGATCGGCGACGAACTGGTCGACCCGTTCGCCAATGCCATCCACGACCTGCCGCTGGACAGCATGTGCCGGACGGTGGAAATCGACGCCTTGCAGGCGATCGGCGAACAGGCGCCCGAGCCGATGCAGCCGGTGGATGGCGTGCTGTGGTGAGTGCATCGCGCCTGCATCAATGCGGTTTGTGCGTATCCAGACGGCGTTGAGGCGCAGGCTCTCGGTCAGCTCGAGAGCTGATCGAACGCTGCGGATGCGTCGGTTGTAGGGCGGCTGATCTGCAGACTGGCTGCAGGGGGCCTTGCCCGCCTACCGTCACGGGACACGCTGCAAATCCGTCCATGTAGGTTCTTGCGCGGACGCGGCACCTATGCCGCGTAAGGTCCCGCGAGCGGTGAGGCAACGCGCACTCGACCAACCAGGCTGTTGAGCTGAACATTCGGCCGCATCCACGCGACGCGAGCGCGTTGCCGCCATCGGTACAGCGTTCAAGAAGTTCTCCTGGCGGCTGCTGTCTACAGAAGGGCGCGTTCGCTGGCCGCCGCTGCTGCCCGATTGATCAAGGACGCTGTCGTGACGGATCCGATGCAGCCGGATCGGACGCGGTGGTTTCCGTTTGTGATGCAGCGCTGTCTTTGTCCTCTCGCTGCAGCGCATTTGCCGACGTGCTGTCGATCAATATCACTGGGACCTGCGAGCGCCGACGCTGTTCGACGCGATGCGGCAATGGGCCGAGTGCTTCACGTAATGCGCTTAGCGCCGGGTCGACCCCACGCAGCGGATACCACAGGCCGATCAGGCTGAAGTGGCGGCTGTAGCGCAGCGTCTGCGTGCTGCCCACCCACAAGGGTTGCGCGCCGGGCTGCAGGCGTGCGGCCGCCGGCCACAGGCGCAACACATGCACATGGCCGGGCGCAGCGTGACGCACCATCAGCAGCGCTTCGACCTGCGTGTCCAGCGTGGCCGGCAGGATCGGCACCTCGTCCGGGCGGCCGCCGACATCCAGCAGATGCAGCGCCTGCTCCCAGCCGGCTTGTGGCTGCATGCGCCACCCGCGTGCTTCCAGCTGGCGCTGCAGCGGTGCCAGCGGGCCGGCCAGTTGCACGTCCAGCGGCCAGCGCTGGTCGTCGTCGAATTCGTTGCGGCGTGCCGGCAGCAGGCGCCACTGGCCATCCCACCAGTCGCTGGCGGGCAACTCCATCAGCAACGGTGGCGGTGGTTCGAACCTGGCCAGTTTGGTGCCCAGGTTGCGCGGTGCGAACACGATCGCGCAGGTCAGGAACACGCCGTAGAAGATCCACGAGACCGGCTTGACCCAGAACGCACGGGTGGCACGACGGCGATAGGCGATGCCCAGCACCAGCAGCCAGAAGATGCCGAACAGCATGCCGCCGACCACGTCGCTGAGCCAGTGCGCGCCCAGATACAGGCGCGCGAAGCCGATCAGCGACACGATCGCGCCACTGACCAGATACGGCCATACCCGGCGCCGGCCCGGCAGCTCGCGCGCGATCAGCAGCGCGAAGAAGCCAAAGCCGATCGTGGCCATGGTGACCGCCACCGACGGAAACCCGAAACCGCTGCTGGCCGCCGGCGGGCGCACCACCTGCACGGTGGCGCCCAGCAGTTGTGTCAACGCCAGGCCGAAGGCCAGTGCGATCACCCAATGCGCCACCGCCATCCAGCGGCGCCGCCAGGCCAGATAGCCCATTGCCGCCGCGATCGCCGGCAGCAGCACCTGCCAGTCGCCCAGCGAGGCCAGCGCAACCATCGGGTAGTCGGCCAGCGGGTTGCGCAGCGCCAGCATCAGATCGTGCACGGCCAGGTCCACGCGCAGCGGCTCACCGTGCGCCAGCACCACCATCAGCAACACGAACCAGCCCCAGCCCAGCAGCAACAGCATCAACGCCATCATCGCCAGCGGTACCGACTCGCGACGGCGCGGGTCGAATACGCTCACCGACCAGTTGCCCAGCACCGGATGCCGATGCGACCACTCCAGCAGGCGCGCCAGCAAGGCGTCCAGGTGGCCGGCCGACCAGCGGTACGAGTACAGCACCATCGCCCAGGCCAGGCCGATCACTGCGGCCAGCAAGGCGACCACCACGAACAGGCGGCCGGCGACTGCAGCCACCGCGTCGTAGGCAGTGCCCAGCACCCAGCCGGGCACCAGGAACAGCAGCGCCCACGAGATGCAGGCCAGGCCGCTGGCGATCAGATAGCGCTTGAACGGCATGTGCGACATGCCGGCGATGGCCGGCACGAACGGCCGCACCGCGCCCACGTAACGCGCGATCAGGATGCTCTTGAAGGCATTGCGCCGGAACAGCAGCTCGCCGCGCTCCAGCAGTTGCGGGTAGCGGCGAAACGGCCAGTAGGTGTGCAACTGATGGCCCCAACGATGGCCGACCCAGAAGCTGAGCGCATCGCCGATGAAGGCGCCCAGGGTGGCGCAGGCCACCGCATACGGCCCGTTGATCTGACCCAGCCCGATCAGCACACCGATGGCGAACAGCAACGGCAGCGCCGGCACGATGGCGCCAAGCACGATCACCGCATCGGAAAATGCGATGGCAAAGATCACCACGCCAGCCAGGGTGGGGTGGTGTCCGATCCACTCCAGCGTGGCGTCGATCCATGAATTCATCCGGCGATTATAGGTGGGCATGGCGATGAGGTGACTTGCGCCCTCGTCACATCGCCCGGTCCGCTTCACCTCAGGTTGCGGGCTGGCAACGCCGCACGCCGCAGTGGCATGCAGGCAACGCACGCTGTGGCGATGCGGGCGCCCCGCCTACAATGGGGGATGAGTGACGAACCCGCCGGCAACCTGCCGCTGAAGTCCGATACCTTCGGGCGCATCCTGCTGATCCGCAACGCCGATCGCCTGTTCGTGCGGCGCGACCTGAGCGCGGCACCATGGCTGCTGCGCGGGGTGGCCTGGTGGCTGGCGCGGCGCGAAGCCCTGGCGCTGCGCCAGCTCGATGGCCTGGCGCGGACACCGCGTCTGTTGCACTGGGACGGACGCCATCTGGACCGCAGCTATCTGGCCGGCGACGCGATGTACCAGCGCCCGCCGCGCGGCGATCTGGCCTACTTCCGCCGTGCGCGCAGGTTGTTGCAGCAGTTGCACCGCCGCGGGGTGGCACACAACGATCTGGCCAAGGAAGCCAACTGGCTGGTGCAGGACGACGGCAGCCCGGCGGTGATCGATTTCCAGCTGGCGGTACGCGGCAATCCGCGCGCGCCCTGGATGCGTCTGCTTGCACGCGAAGACCTGCGGCACCTGCTCAAGCACAAGCGCATGTACTGCCCGGCCGCGATCACCCCGGTGGAACGTCGCGTGCTCAAGCGCACCTCCTGGGTCCGCAAGCTGTGGTTCGCCACCGGCAAGCCGGTCTACCGCTTCGTGACCCGCCGCGTGCTGCATTGGGAAGACAACGAGGGGCGGGGGCCGAGGCCCTGAGGGGCGGGGAATGGTTATTGGGGATTGGGGATTCGTAAGAGCGTATGGCTTGGGCCTGCGGGTTGGTCGATGCAAGTGGGGGAGGCGATACGCTTTTGCGAATCCCGAATCCCGAATCCCGAATCCCGAATCCCGAATCCCGCACCGTTCTTGCTCGGGTTGTAAGCTTTTGCGAATCCCCAATCCCCAATCCCCAATCCCCAATCCAATGACCCTAAACGGCAAAACCCTCCTCATCACCGGTGCCTCGCGCGGGATCGGCCTGGCGATTGCGTTGCGGGCGGCGCGGGATGGGGCCAATGTGGCGATCGCGGCCAAATCGGCAGTGGCCAATCCCAAGTTGCCCGGCACCATCCACAGCGCGGCCGCGGCGGTGACTGCGGCCGGTGGGCAGGCGCTGGCGCTCAAGTGCGATATCCGCGACGAAGCGCAGGTGCGTGCCGCGGTAGCCGCCACGGTCGATGCGTTTGGCGGCATCGATATCCTGGTCAACAACGCCAGTGCGATCTGGTTGCGTGGTGCGCTGGAGACGCCGATGAAGCGCTTCGACCTGATGCAGCAGGTCAACGCGCGCGGCAGTTTTCTGTGCGCGCAGGCGTGCCTGCCGCATCTGTTGCAGGCGCCCAATCCGCATATCCTCACGCTGGCGCCGCCACCGTCCTTGAACCCGGCGTGGTGGGGCGCGCATACCGGCTACACGCTGGCCAAGATGGGTATGAGCCTGGTGACGCTGGGGCTGGCAGCCGAGTTCGGCCCGCAAGGCGTGGCGATCAATGCGCTATGGCCGCGCACCGTGATCGCCACCGATGCGATCAAGATGATCGATGGCGTGGACGCAGCCGCGTGTCGACGGCCGGAGATCATGGCCGACGCGGCACATGCGGTGCTGACGCGCGAGGCGGCCGGATTTCATGGCCAGTTCCTGAACGACGACCAGGTGCTGGCCGAGGCCGGCGTCACCGACCTGAGCGGCTACGCGGTCGACCCGTCGCGTGCGTTGTTGCCGGACCTGTTTCTCGACTGAGCGCGGCCAACGGCCCGCGCGCGCAGCCGGCCTGATACGGCTACGCCGTCAGCGGCGCATGCGGCCAGCGCGATTCGAAAAAATCGATGCGGCGGACCAGTGGCCGCGCCCCGGCGTGCCAGCCATGCCGTCGGCGCCCGGGCGTGAGCACAGGGAGTTCACAGTCGTGTTTGCTATCGTGCGCGGCTGAAACCGTTTCCAACAGGGATGTACAGCGCGTGTCTTCGATGTTCCGTGTAGTCGTTTTGGCGGCGTCCGTGTCCGTCCTGGTGGCCGCTTGCGGCGGCAAGTCGCCGCCTGCAACCGATGCCAAGACGAGTGAAAAACAGCCGGACTCCCTGCAAGGCGTGACCGCAAAGCTCGGCGCCTACATCGACTGCTTCAACCGCATCGACGCGAAGGTGCACGCCGGCGCCAGGCAATACACCGGCTGGATGCAGGACCCGTTCGCCGGCCCCACCGGTCGCGAATCCGGCATGACCGGTCCGTACGATATCGACGCCTACGACATGAAGCAGTGCGATGCGCCGGTCAGCGCCGCCGCTGCGGCGAACCCGTCGCTGCCTGCATTGGACAAGGCGGCGCGCGACTACCGCGCGGCATTGAAGGCGCTGCAGCCGATCAGTCACGCGGTAGCCGACTACTACACGCGTCAGGACTACGAAGACGACCAGTTCGCCAAGGGCAAGCAGCTGCACCCGGAGCTGATGGAGGTGCTGGCTACCTATGCCGATGCCAGTACCGCCTTCAGCGCCGAACTGGACACCCAAAACGACGCGGCGCAACGCGAAAAACTCAAGATGCTGGAGCAGGGCGAGGGCCGCACGCGCGAATACTACCGGCTGGCGATGATGCTTGACGCCAAGGAGATCGCCGATGCGCTGGAAGAGCAGCAGTTCGACGTGCCACGGGTCAATACGCTGCTGGACGGCTTCAACCGCCTCTCCGACGAGGCGCATGCCAAGGTGGCCGATCAGGAACCGGGCAGGCTGGACTGGAATAGTTTCGAGACCGCTGCGGAAACCTTCCGCAGACAAGCCAAGGCGCGGGTGAAACGCGTGGTCGAACGAACGCCCTATAGCAAGATGGAACAGGGCTGGCTGGACAACCCCTCGCTGGCGCCGGAGGGTTCGCCACGCAAGTTGCTCAACACGTACAACGCGCTGGTGTTCGAAAGCAATCGTCAGTAATTGCCGCGCTGCACCCGCCGCGCGCGTACCGAGGGTGCGCCGCGCCAGATGTCATTCGGCCGCACGCTGCGGCAGTCACCTCGTTCAACCCATCACTGGAACCCAAGATGACCCTTCGACTTCGTTATGCGCCGCTCACCGCGGCGATGACTTTCGCCGCGATGCTTGCCGGCTGCCAGAAAGACGCACCCGCCGCCGCAGTGGAAGGTGCCGACAAGATCAATGCCTACATCACGTGCTTCAACGGCGTTGAGCAGCCGATCCACGAGAGCTACCAGCAATACATCGAGTGGATGCAGGACCCCGAGGCTGGCCCGACCGGCAAGGAAAGCGGTATCCATGCACCGGGCACGGTACTGTCGCATCACGTGGACGAATGTGGTGCGCCGATGACCGCGGCGCTGGCGCAAACGCCGGCCAACCCCGAGCTCGATCCGGTGGCCAAGACCTATCAGGAACGGTTCACCGCACTCAACGAGCGTATCGGCGAAGCGGTGCGCTACTACGACCGCGAGGATTATCTGCGCGACGACGGCAAGGGCATGAAGGCGCTGCACGCGCCGTTGATGCAGGCCTATCAGGCCTTCTTCGAAGCCGGCGAAGCTATGAATGCCGCACTCGAACGTAACGAAGACATGCGTCGCCAGGCGCAGATCGATGCGATCGAAAAGGAAGAAGGTCGCAGCGCCTCCTGGTATCACCTGAAGATCATCGGCGAAGGCAAGCAGCTGGTGCAGGTGCTCGACAGCGACACGCCGGATCTTGCCGCAGCGCAGTCCCAGCTCGCGCGTTACCAAGGCATTCTGGAAGAGGCGCAGAAAGCCAAGATCGGCCAGGGCGATGCGATGTGGGGCCACATGGAACGCTCTGCCGACAAGCTGGCACGCGAGTCGGGACGATTGGTCGAACGTATCCGCACCAAGACACCATTGAACAAGAGCGAGCAGATGCTGCTGGAAAGCGGTTCGATGCCGCCGGGCGGCACCCGCCAGGCCGTGCTGGCCAGCTACAACGATCTGATCGACATGAGCAACCGTATGTCGCATTGATGCTGTGCAGGCATTCCTGTCGCGTTGTGTAAGCGGATCGCGCACTGCTTTTACCGTGCACACCGATTATCTCGACAGGTCCTTGCCCGCCCATCGTCGCGGGACCTTACGCGGCATGGATGCCGCGTAAGAGCCTACAAGGACGTACTTGCGGCGTGTCCTGCGATGGTGGGCGGGCAAGGGCCCCGCGGCCAAGCAACAGATCATTCGTTCTACGGTTGATCCATCAGCACTATCCAGGTCCATCGAAACACAC
The DNA here is from genome assembly GCF_009835065.2 of Xanthomonas sp. LMG 8993. Classification (NCBI taxonomy): domain Bacteria; kingdom Pseudomonadati; phylum Pseudomonadota; class Gammaproteobacteria; order Lysobacterales; family Lysobacteraceae; genus Xanthomonas; species Xanthomonas sp. LMG 8993. The sequence continues at coordinate 98,872 of NZ_QVIF02000002.1, forward strand.
CACATAAAGAAGTCGAGACCTCGAAGCGTGACCGTGTTTAGGCGCGATCAGCTGCTGAGATCAAAAGTTCGGCGAGTCGACGGCGCGATGCCTCCACCGCTTGCGGGACATGCCGTGAATCCGTGCCAGCAGGCTCCGTAGCGGCATCCTTGCCGCCAGGGGTTCCGAAATCAATAAGACCACCGCACATGTCAGCCTTGTTGCATGCCGATGGGAACCGCAAAGCCGGCTGCCTCCGCTTCTCGGCGGGCGCAGGCGTTGCGTCGCGTCGGCAGCACCGCGTCAGCCGTTGGAGATCTCCGGCAGCGGCTCGGCACACTGGCGGCAATAGCGTGCGTCGGGCGCGTGGCCTTCCAGCCCGCAACGTGGACAATTGCGCGCATCGCGCTTGCCGGTGTGGCCACCTTCGCGCAGCGTGCTGGCCAGCTCGGCGGTGTAGATGCCGGTGGGCACGGCGATGATGCTGTAGCCGATCAGGATCAGGGCCGAGGTGATGAAGCGGCCCAGCGTGGTCTGCGGCACCAGGTCGCCAAACCCCACGGTGGCCATGGTCACGATGGCCCAGTACATGCTGGTCGGGATGCTGGTGAACCCATGTTGGGGGCCTTCGATCACATACATCGTGGCGCCGGCGATCACGGTGATGGTGAGCACGCTGAACAGGAACACCAGCACCTTGCGCCGGCTGCGCCACAGCGCGTCCACCAGTTGCCCGCTTTCTTCGATGTAGCGGGTGAGCTTGAGGATGCGGAACAGGCGCAGGATGCGCAGCACACGCACCACCAGCAGCGTCTGCGCACCGGGCACGAAGAACGACAGATAGCTGGGCAGGATCGAGAGCAGATCGATCACGCCCCACACGCTCAATGCGTAATGCAGCGGGCGCCGCACCACCGCCAGGCGTAACGCGTATTCGACGGTGAACAGGACCGTGAACGCCCATTCCAGCGGCACCAGCCAGTGCGCCGAATGCGAATGGATGCGCGGCACGCTGTCGATCATGATCACCACCACGCTGGTGAGGATCGCCACCACCAGCATCAGGTCGAAATTGCGCGATGGGCGGGTGTCGTGCCGGTAGATGATGTCGAACCATTGCCGGCGCCAGCCGTGATCGGTGGCGGGAGTGAGCTGGGGATCGGAGAAGGGGCGCATTCGCGCATTGTGCCGCAGGCCGGCGAATGCGCGAGAATGCGCGTTCTCCCTCCGCTTCTGTGACCCACCATCATGAGCACCGCTGCCGATTCGCCCCTGTCCCTCGCGCATTACTACCTGCCGGTGTATCGCCCGCGCCAGGTGGTGCTGGAGCGTGGCCAGGGCAGTCGCGTGTGGGACGACCAGGGCCGCGCGTATGTGGACCTGTCCGCCGGCATCGCGGTCAGCGGGCTGGGCCATAACGATCCGGACCTGATGGCCGCGCTGACCGAACAGGCCGGCAAGCTGTGGCACACCAGCAATGTGTTCTTCAGCGCACCGCCGCTGAAGCTGGCCGAAGAGCTGGTCACCGCCTCGCGCTTCGCGCACAAGGTGTTCCTGTGCAATTCGGGTACCGAGGCCAACGAAGCGGCGATCAAGCTGGTGCGCAAGTGGGCCAGCAGTCAGGGCCGCCAGGCCGACAAGCGCGTGATCGTGACCTTCCGCGGCAGCTTCCATGGGCGCACCCTGGCGGCGGTCACCGCCACCGCGCAGCCCAAGTATCAGGAAGGCTACGAGCCGCTGCCCGGCGGGTTTCGCTATGTGGACTTCAACGATGTCGCTGCGCTGGAAGCGGCCATGGCCGCGGGCGATGTGGCCGCGGTGATGGTCGAGCCGATCCAGGGCGAGGGCGGGGTGATGCCGGCCGCGCCGGGCTTCCTGAGCCGCGTGCGTGCGCTGTGCGACCAGCACGATGCGCTGCTGGTGCTGGACGAAATCCAGTGCGGCATGGGCCGGACCGGCACGCTGTTCGCGCATTGGCAGGAGCAGGTGACGCCGGACATCGTGACGCTGGCCAAGGCGTTGGGTGGCGGCTTCCCGATCGGCGCGACGCTGGCCGGCCCCAAGGTGGCCGAAACCATGCAGTTCGGCGCGCACGGCACCACCTTCGGCGGCAACCCGCTGGCCGCGGCGGTGGCGCGCGTGGCGCTGCGCAAGCTGGCCTCGCCGCAGATCGCCGAGAACGTAGCGCGTCAGTCGGCGGCGCTGCGCGCCGGCCTGGAGGCGCTCAACACCGAGTTCGGCCTGTTCGCACAGATTCGCGGACGTGGCCTGATGCTGGGCGCGGTGCTGGCGCCGGCGCATGCCGGGCAGGCCGGGGCGATCCTGGATTTTGCCGCCAAGCATGGCCTGCTGTTGCTGCAGGCCGGGCCGGATGTGTTGCGCTTCGTGCCGGCACTGAATCTGACCGATGCCGAGCTGGCCGATGGGTTGGAACGCCTGCACCTGGCCATTGCCGAGTACGTGGCGCAGAAGTGATGGAGTCCTGCGCTTTCTGCGCCGTCGTGGCGGGTGCCGCGACGGTAAGCGCGGTGGGGTAAGCGGCGCGGGTCGTTGCGTTTCTTGATTGGCGCTAAGTCACCCGGCGGGAGAGGGGCTCGCTTTTGCGTTCGTCATTAACCCGAAACGAACTCAAAGCGCCAACGCTGTACCTGACCGTGGACGCCGACGCGTTCAACGCTGCGAGCAGCGTCTTGCGTAATCCTTGAGGGTGATCAGTGCTTCGCGATGCTCAACGATTCCCGATTCCCGATTCCCGATTCCCGACTCCCCAATCCCCAATCCCCAATCCCCAATCCCCAATCCCCAATCCCCAATCCCGGCTCCTCACCCCAGCCCATACCGTTTCAACACCCGCCGCAACGCCCGCGCATCGCGCACCGTGTCCGCATGCAGGCCGGCGGCACGCGCGCCGCGGACGTTGACGAATAGATCGTCGACAAACAACGTGCGCGCAGCACTAGCATCCAGTTGTGCAAGCGCGCGCTGATACACCTGCACATCGGGCTTGCGGCCGCCAAGCGCGCCGCTGCACAGCACGCGGCCCTGCAATAGCGGAAACAGCGGCGGCACGATCCGCTCAATCGCTTCCGCCATCAATGGCCCGTTGTTGGTGAGCACCGCCACCGAGGTGGTTGCCGCCACCGCCAGCACCTGCGTCAGCACCGCCGGGTCGGCGCGGCATGCCGCCACGCGTGCGGCGATCCAGGTGGCGCGATCGATCGTACAGCCAAGGCCGTCGCTGAGCTGGGCCAGATAGGCCGGCGTGTCGATCACCCCGGCGTCGTAGGCGCGCTCCAGGCCCTGCTCGAACAACACCTGTTGCACATGTTGCGGCGTGCACGCCGCCGCATTGGCAAGGGCCGCCACACGGCGCGGCCGCGAATAGCTGGCCAGTACGCCGTCGAAATCGAGCAGTAACAGGGACGGTGCTGCAGGCGGCATGGGTGGACTCGGGATGTGGCGGGGCAGCGTTGTCGATTCGCCACGGGATGGCAAGCGTGCAAGACCTGATATGTCCGGATCCACGCAGGTGGGTAGGGATGGTACCCATTCAGATCGTTGAATTCGGCAGCAACCTACCCACCCGCGCCGCCCCTACCCTCCGCGCGGCGCTTGCGGTGGAACTGTGCTGGGTATGGTCGATGCATGCCGCATCCGCGGTGTCAGCCGGTCTTGGGGAGCGGGCCCGGTCACTCAGCACGTCACACCATCCAGGGGGTCGATTGCATGCGCAAGCGCTTGAACACCGATCAACTGGCGGCGTCGGTCGCCGCCATTCTCACCACTGCCACGCGTGGTCGCACGCTGGCTTCGATGACCTTGGTGCTGGCTGGTGCACACAGCCTGCCCGTCCTGGCACAGGAAGCGCGCACGCTGGACGCGGTCAGCGTGGTCGGTACCGGCTCCACGCGCACCACGGCTTCCATCTCCGTTGCCGAGATCCAGGCCCAGGTGCCCGGCGTGGCACCGCAGCAGTTGCTGGCGAGCCTGCCCGGCGTGAATGTGCAGACCACCGATCCATTCGGGCTGTACGAGTTCGGCGACTCGATGACCATCCGCGGCTTTTCCGCCAACCAGATCGGCGTGACCCTGGACGGCATCCCGATCGAAACCTTCGACACCCGCGAAGGCGGCCCGATCACCCGCTACGTGTCCAGTGAGAACCTGCTCGACGTCACCGTGTCGGCCGGCTCCGGCGATGTCACCCAGCCGTCGTACCACGCACTCGGCGGTGCGATCCGCTACACCAGCCTGCCCCCGAAGGGCGGCGACAGCTGGAGCGGCAATCTCACCCAGACCATCGGCTCGGACGATCTGGTACGCAGCTTCGTGCGGCTGGATACGCCGGACTGGTGGGAAGGCGGCCCCAGCGCGTACCTGTCTGCCTCGCGCACGCAGGGCGGGGTGTGGGACATGGAACCGGCCACGCAGAAGAGCGATCACTTCGAAGCCAAGATCCGCCAGGCCTGGGACGTGGGCCACCTGACCCTGGGCTGGATCTACAACAACCGCAAGGACTACGACGTGCAGTCGTACAACTCCGACGGCTCGGTCGCGTGGGATCTGCACGAACGCATCACCGGCAATCCGGAAGTGGATGCCGAGCATTACAGCGAATGGCAGAACGGCCGCCGCGACTCGCTGCTCAGCCTGCACGGCGATTTCCTGTTCAACGATGCGATCGGTTTCACCTTCACCGGCTACTACGAGAACAAGCATGGTTACGGCGTCGGCGGCACGCCGCCGAGCACGGCCACTGGCCTGTACAACGATGCCATCGCCGGTACGCCAGGGCGCACCGACATCGCCATCAACGACCCGCAGATCGTCGATGCCAACGGCAATGTCACCCGCGTCGGTGCGATGACGCGACGCGAGGAAATCATGGGCGGCGATCGCTACGGCGTGACCACTGCGGTGTCGTGGGAGACCGAGCACAACAAGCTCGAAGTCGGTGCGTGGTACGAGAACTACGACTTCGGTCAGGTGCGCCCGCTGTACAACCTTGACCCGGCCACCGGCGCACTGCTCAAGGGCTCGCTGCCGATCGTCATCTACTACGACAACCACTTCTCCACCGAGGTGAAGCAGCTCTACATCAAGGACACGCTGCGCCTGCTCGATGACCGGCTCACCATGGAGTTCGGCGCCAAAGGGCTGGATGTCAAACGCGACTACAACGGCATCGCCAATCTCGATGACTTTAATGTCGGCGTGCGCCGCGATGTCACCATCAAGAACAGCGACTGGTTCCAGCCGCAGGTCGGCGCCAGCTTCCAGCTCGCCGAGGGCGTGCAGGTGTTCGCCAACTACGCGGAGAACTTCAGCTCGGCGCCGCGGCTGGCGTTGACCTCGGGCGCATTCAATCCGGATATCGCGCCGGAGGAATCCACCAATATCGATATCGGCATCCGCGCCGAATCCAGCCAGTGGAGCGGCTACGTCGCTGCCTACAAGATCGATTACGAGAACCGCATCATCGCGCTGACCGATCCGGATCCATTGGTGGTCGCACCCACCATCTACGCCAACGTCGGCGACGTGCAGACCTATGGCGCGGAAGTGTCGGGTATGTGGAAGCCGGCACCGGGTTGGCGGCTGGGGGCGTCGCTGACCTGGAACAAATCCGAGTTCCAGGACAACTATTTCGGCCCGGTCAGCGGCAACCTGGTGCAGGTGGAAGGCAACGAAGTGCCGGACTCGCCCAAGGTGATGTTCAGCCTCAATGGCGGTTGGGAGGGCGAGCATTTCTTCGCCAACCTCGACACCAAATACACCGGCAAGCGCTACGGCGACACGCTCAATACCGACCAGGTGGATGCCACCTTCATCGTCAACGGCAGCGTCGGCTACCAGGGCGAGGATGCCGGGTTCCTGGCCGGTGGGCGGCTGCAGTTGTCGGTCTACAACCTGTTCGACAAGGACGATGCGATCGGTGCGGTGTTCCCGAACGAAAGTTCCGGCTCGTACCAGTTGATCGCACCGCGCCAGCTGTTCGCCAGTCTGTCCTACAAGTTCTGAGGCGGTGACGCGGCCGGCTGCGTTGCCGGCCGCGTCATGCGTTTTGTCAGTCGCACTCGTTCCACGACATGCAAGGACTACGCGTTGATGCAAGGCAATCATTCTGGGGCGATGACGCGGCGGCAACTGCTGGCGCGCATCGGCATGACCGCTGGCGGCGCGATGATGTACCAGGCGATGAGCAGCCTGGGCATGGCCGCCGAATCCGATTTCAAGGGGCCGCTGCAACTGGATGGCGACCCGAAGGGCGCCTCGGTGCTGATCCTGGGGGCAGGGCTGGCCGGCATGGCTGCGGCCTTCGAACTGCGCAAGGCGGGGTACCGCGTGCAGGTGCTGGAATACAACGACCGCCCCGGTGGGCGTAACTGGACGCTGCGCGGCGGCGACCGTTATACCGAACTCGGCGGGGCGACCCAGCATTGCCAGTTCGACGACGGGCTGTACCTCAATCCGGGGCCGTGGCGCATTCCGCATCACCACAAGGCGGTGCTGAGTTACTGCAAGCAATTCGGTGTGGCCCTGGAGGCGTTCAACCAGGTCAACTACAACGCGCTGTTGCACAGCCAGCAAGGCTTTGGCGGCGAACCGCAGCGCTTTCGCGCCATCGATGCCGATTACAAGGGCCATGTGTCCGAGTTGCTGGCCAAGTGCACGCAGCAGCAGGCGCTGGACCAGAGCGTGAGCCGCGAAGACCAGGAGGTGCTGTTGGAGTCCTTGCGCACCTGGGGCGCGCTCGACCACAAGTTCGGCTACGTCAAAGGCAAGGACAGCAGCGAGCGGCGCGGCTTTGCGCGGTATCCCGGCGGCGGCCTGTCGGGCAAGCCGGAGTTCTCCGATCCCTTCAGCGTGCAGGACGTGTTGCGCTCGCGTCTGTGGACCACGCTGGCGGCCGGCAACAACTACGAAATGCAGACCACCATGTTCCAGCCGGTGGGCGGCATGGACCAGATCGGCAAGGCGTTCGCGAAGCAGCTTGGCGATGCCATCACCTACAACGCCAAGGTCACCAGGATCGATCAGGACGGCAACGGCGTGCGTGTGTCCTGGCAGGATGCCGCGCACGGCGGCGAAGAACGCATCGCCAGCGCCGATTGGTGCATCTGCACGATTCCGCTGTCGGTGCTCAGTCGTATTCCGGTCACCGCCGGCGACGCGATGACCACCGCGATCGGCCAGGTGCCGTACGCGGCATCGGTGAAGGTGGGCCTGCAGTTCAAGCGCCGCTTCTGGGAAGAGGACGAGGCCATCTACGGCGGCATCAGCTATACCGATCTGCCGATCACCTTGATCAGCTATCCCAGCACCAACTATCACAGCCCCGGCAAGGGCGTGCTGCTCGGTGCCTACGTCTGGGGACTGGACGCCTACCAGTTCACCTCGATGCCCCCGGAGCAGCGCGTGCGCAAGGCGGTCGAATACGGCACGCAGTTGCATCCGCAGTATCCACGCGAGTTCGAGAACGGCATTTCGGTCGGTTGGCACCGCGTGCCGTTCACGCATGGCTGTTTCGGCATGTGGAGCGAGCAGGCGCGTGCCGAGCACTACACGCCGCTGTGCCAGATCGACGGGCGCCTGGCGCTGGCCGGTGAACACGTCTCCTATATTCCGGCCTGGCAGGAGGGCGCGATCTTGTCCGCGCACGATGTCGTCGGCCGTCTGCATCGCAAAGTGCTGGCCGGAGGAGGTCGCGCATGAGTCTGTTACCACGATTGGCCGCGGCCAGCTTCGTCGCTGCGATGGCTGCCTTGCTGGTGCCGCCTGGCGCATACGATGCGCGGGCGCAGAGTTCCGATGCCACCCAGCTGTTCCCGCAACAGGGCTTTGCCAAGGCATCCGGCCAGGATGTCTACCAGGCGATCTGCCAGGGCTGCCACATGCCGGCCGGGCACGGCGCGCAAGGTGCCGGCGAATACCCGGCACTTGCCGGCAATCCCAAGCTGGCCGCTGGACCCTACGTCACCATGATGGTGCTCGATGGCCACGCCGGCATGCCCGGCTTCGGCGAGATGCTCAACGACCGCCAGGTGGCCGAAGTGGTGAGTTATGTGCGCACGCACTTCGGCAACGACCACGCCGAGCGCGTCACCGTCGACGACGTCAAATTGCTGCGCCACTGATGCCCCCTTTTCCTCTCATGCAAGGAGTTGCCATGTCCCGTCCAGTGACAGCCGTCCTCACCGCTGCCCTGTTGTGGTCTGCGGGCCTCACCGCTGCGCACGCCGCCGAGGTGATCCGCCACAAGATCCCCAACAGCGATTTCCCCATCGCTGCCGCCGTGGAAATTCCCGCCGGCAAGGCCACCGTCTATGTCAGCGGCAAGGTGCCGGCGGTGGTGGATGCCAGTGCGCCCAAGGATTCGGCTGCCGCCTATGGCGACACCAAGGCGCAGACGGTGAGCGTGTTGAACCAGATCAAGCAGCAACTCGCAGCGCTCGGCTTGGGGATGGGCGATGTGGTGAAGATGCAGGTGTTTCTGGTCGGCGATCCGGCCATGGGCGGCAAGATGGATTTCAACGGATTCATGGAGGGTTACCGCCAGTTCTTCGGCACCAAGGAGCAGCCCAACCTGCCGGCACGCTCGGCCTTCCAGATCGCCGCGCTCGGCAATCCGCTATATCGGGTGGAAATCGAAGTGGTCGCCGTTCGTCCCTGAATCCGTCGTGCCGTCCTGCTGGAGGTTGTCATGAAAACTGCTCTTTCGCGCCGCATGTTTCTGCGCGATTCCGCGCTGTTTGCCGGCGCTGCCGGTGCGAGTGCGCTGCCGCTGCTGGCCAGCGCTGCCGAACGTTCCGCCGCCGTCGCGCCGACACCGGCCAGTGCGCTGTCGCCGGTGATGATCGGCTCCAACGAATTTCCCGATGGCCCGTCGGCGGCCGCGGTCAAGGCCATCGCGCAGATCGCACCGCAAGGCGGACGCTACCTGCGCGATGTGCAGATGGAGCTGATGGATACCCTGGCCGCCGAGCTCAAGCTGCCGGTCAATCACCTGATGGCCTACGCCGGCTCCACCGAGCCGCTGGACTACACGATGCTGGCGTTCACCTCGCCCAGCGCCGCGCTGGTCACTGCCGACCCCACCTACGAATCCGGTTGGCGCGCCGCCACCCGCAATGGCGCAAAACTGATCAAGGTGCCGTTGCGCAAGGACTTCTCGCACGATGTGCAGGCGATGTGCGCCGCCGACGCCAGCCCCGGCGTGATCTACATCTGCAATCCCAACAATCCCACCGGCTCGGTCACCGCACGCAAGGATCTGGACTACGCATTGGCGCACAAGCCCAAGGGCAGCGTGCTGGTGGTGGACGAGGCCTATATCCACTTTGCGCAGAGCACCAGCAGCGTGGTCGACATGGTCGCAGCGGGCGAGGACGTGGTGGTGTTGCGTACCTTCTCCAAGCTCTACGGCATGGCCGGCATTCGCCTGGGCTATGCGGCCGCGCGCCCGGACCTGCTGGCCAAGCTGATGTTCTACAGCGTCAACAGCCTGCCGGTGACCGCCGCCGCCGCAGGCCTGGCCAGCCTGCGCGATCCCGCACTGGTGCCGCAGCGCCGCGCACGTACCGCGGCCACACGCAAGGACGTGATGGAGTTTCTTGTCAAGCAGGGCTACGCCTGCACCGCCTCGGAGAGCAACTGCTTCATGGTCGATGTGAAGCGCCCGGCCGCCGGCTTCAAGGACGACATGGCCACCCATGGCGTGTTCATCGGGCGTAGCTGGCCGGTATGGCCGACCTGGTCGCGCATCACCGTCGGCACCGACGCGGAGATGGCACGCTTCAAGCAGGCCTTCGTGCAGGTGATCGCCGGCAAGCGCGGCCCGTTGCCGCTGCCGGACGCCACGGCAGCGGTGCATGATCCGATGGATGCTTTTTTCCGTTACGCATGAGGCGTTACTCTGGCACCACCGGCGCATGCGAACGCGCTGGTGTGGCCAGGCGCGCTGGGCGTCGCGCATCCCTTAATGCAGGAGTGTTCCCTTGAAAGTGTTTTCGACATTTGCCGTGCTTGGTCTGGTGCTGCTGGCGCCTTCGGCATGGGCGCGTACCTGCGCCGTCACCATCACCGGCAACGATCAGATGAAGTTCGACCAGAGCGCGATCAAGCTGGCGCCCGACTGCACGCAGGTGGACCTCACGCTCAAGCACTCCGGCAAGATGGCCGCCACGGTGATGGGGCACAACTGGGTGCTGACCAAGTCCGCCGACTTCCAGGCAGTGGCCAATGCCGGCATACGCTCCACCATTGCCGACAGCTATCTGCCCAAGGCCGACGCGCGCGTGATCGCGCACACCAAGGTGATCGGCGGCGGCGACAGCACCACGGTGAGCTTTCCCACCAGCAAGTTGAGCAAGGGCGGCGATTACACTTTCTTCTGCTCGTTCCCCGGCCACTGGGCGATGATGAAGGGCACGCTGAGTTTTGGATGAGGTATCAGCTGCCGCAGGCGCGTGGCCGCGGCAGGAGCGATAGGCGAGGGAGCTGGCACGCGGTCACGCCGCGTGCTCCAGGGCAATCGTGAGCGGAGCGGACGGCAGCGCCAACCAGCGTCGTGGACGCTGCTTCTGGTTCCGGCGTTGGCGCATCAGCGTCTTTCGCCGAGCGCGATGTAGTCTGCGTTTTTAACGGGCTTTCCCGGTCAATCGGTTGGTCTACTCGTAGCTTGGCAAGGCGATGGCATTGGCGTCCCGTGCAAAATGGTTGTTGATGAACGACCTGAGTGCGGGCCGGCTGGCCAGGCGGATGGCGTTGCGCAGCACGGCCAGGCCGAAGCGGGTATGCGGCCACAGCAGGCGAGGGACCAGCTTGGGAATGTTCTGCCCCTGCTTGACGAAGGGGCGCATGATGCGTTCGTAGTGAGCGAAGGCGGTTGCCGGCGTGTCCGACCTGGCAAGCTCCCCGGCAAGGACGTAGGCACCCACGATCGCAAGCGTGGTGCCGATGCCGGACAGTGCGGTCGGGCACCATGCCGCATCGCCGGTCAGGACCACCCGACCGTTGGACCAGCGGTCCATGCGTACCTGGCGCAGCACATCGAAGTAGAAGTCGTCGACGTCCGTCATCGCATCCAGGATGCGTGGAAACTCCCAGCCCAGCGCAGAGAACTGCGCACGAATGAAGGCGCGCTGTTGCGCCACGCTCCAGCTGTTCTCGTGACCGGGTCGCTTCTGGATGCCAAGATAGACTCCCAACTTGCCGTCGCGTGCAGGTTTCACCACCGCTCCCCGACCACCCAGCGTGTTGTATTGCCGCGCATAGACGCCGTCACTGGCGATCTGCGGAATGCTGAAGTAGGCAATCGTCAGGTCCATCCAGCGCGGCCGATTCTCTGCAGGGAAAACCAGCTCCCTGGTGTGCGAGCCGACGCCCTCGGCGATCACTACAAGTGCATAGGTTTCCTGATGGCCGCCGGCAAAGGTGACCTGGACGCCGCCGTCGTGCTGCTCAACGTGTTCGATGCTGTCACCGAAGCGGAAGCGCACTCCTTGCGCCGCTGCGGCCTCGTAGATGATCCGGGCAATATCGCCGCGGCGGATTTCCATCTCCGCAGTCGGGCCGCCGTCGGTGTCGGAGTGCGCCGCTTCGAAACGGCCGACCACGTGATTGTCTTCGGTGACCCAATCGGTGCCGCGCTCCCGGGTGCTGCGTTCGAGCAGCAACGCCTCCAGGCCCATCCGGCGCAGCACGTCTCGCGCGGTGCCGCGCACGTCCACGTTCTGTCCGCCGTCGCGGAACGCCGGCGCGCGCTCCACGACTTCAACATCGCGGCCATACCTGGCAAGCCACCAGGCCGTGGTGGTGCCGGCAACGCTGGCGCCAGTGACAAGGATACGAGCAGCCATGCTGTGAGCTCCCGATAAAAATACATCATACATGATGTATTTTTATCGACGGAAGCCAGTGCCGGCGCTGGCGGTCAGCCTGGCGACGTCTCCGCACTGCCGGGCGGGGCCGCTGCGCGCAACAACCCGCGTTGCAAGGCCTGCGCCAACGCGCTTTCGCGGCTGCGTGCATCGAGCTTGCGATAGAGGTTCTTCAAGTGGAACTTGACCGTGTTTTCCGACAGGTGCAGACAGCGTGCGATCTGCTTGTTGGAATACCCACGTGCCAGCTGCGCGAGCACTTCCAGCTCGCGCTCGCTGAAGATGTCGCCGGCCGGGTCCTCGTCGCCGCTGAGGCGTTCGAGCAGGGCCTGGATGGTGAGTGCGCGGGTGGTGCCGCCGACGGTCTGCGGGTCGTGTTGACGCAGCGAGCGCAGCATCGCCTTGGCCGGCAGTCCGAGTTCGACGATCGCCTGCCAGCTCTGCGTCAGCGCTACATGATCGAGCGCGCTGTACAGATGCGGCAGCGCCGCGGCCAGTTCGCCACGCTGCTGCAGCACCAGGGCGATGCGTGCGCGGGTACGCGCGAGGTGGCACAGATTGTCATTGGCCAGGCAGGCCTGTTCGATCTGGCCCAGGATGGTCAGCGCGGCGCTGCTGCGTCCGGCCAGCCGGTGCCAGCGTGCCAGCGCAAAGCCCATCGCCGCGCGATCGCGCCAGCGGTGCGGCGAGCGCAACGTATGCGCCAGGCCGGATTCGCCGCCGGTACGGGCGATTACCACATCGATGGCGGCATTGCCTGGATGTTCCAGCAACAGCATCAAGCGCCATGCTGCCGCCAGCTCGGACAGGCGTGTCAGCTTGCGCCCGTGTGCGATCTGTTCGACGTGTTCGAGCAGCGCCAATGCACTGCGCCCGCTGTGGTCGCGCACACGCTCCAGTCCCAGCGCGGTGTCGTAGGCGGAGGCCAGCACGTCCATGCCGCCGTCGTGCTGTTCCAGCAGTTCCAGCGCCGGATGCAGCAGGTCGGCCGCATCGTCGTGGTGGCCGCGTTCGTAATGCAGTTGCGCGAGCAGGCACTGGCCGGCGGCCTCCAGCACGCGATCCAGCTGCGGGGTGCGCGCGCACCAGTTCAGGGCCTGCCGGTAACAGGCTTCGGCGTCGCCGAGTTGGCCGCGGTAGAAAAAGCTCTGGCCCAACGCCAGCAACGCCTGGCTTGCGCCCGGTTCGCTGCCACCGCGCTGCATCGCGTCGCGTGCGTTCAGGGCGTAGCGTTCGGCCAATGCAAAGGCGCCCTGCGCAATGGCGGTGGTGGCGCAGATACACAGCAGCATGCCGCGGCCTAGATGATCGTCTTCGTCCAGCGCGGATGCCTGCGCGGCGATCTGGGTCAGGCCATGCGGATTGCCGCAGATTTCGTCGAGGCGATCGCGCAACAGCGCCACCACCACCGTGTAGTCGCGCTGCAAGGGCTCACGCAGCGCCGCTGGAAAGTCGCGGAAGCGTTCCAGCAGCAGGCGCGCATGGCTGAATTCGCCGAGCCTTGCGTGCAGATGCGCCTGGGTGAGATTCAGCGCCGGGGTGTCGCGGATGGTGCGGTGTTCGAAATGCCGGAGCAGTGCGCGCACCTCGTGCGTGCCGTGGGTTAGCACCAGTTGCCAGGTGCCGGCGCGCGCGATGTAGCTGGCGGCCAGGTCGCCGCACTCGGCACGCGATGCGTGCCGCACCGCTTCGGCCAGATGCTGATGCTCGCCAAACCAGCGTGCGGCCCGTTGATGCAGGTGCGTGGCCTGGCCGGGATGTTCGCGATCGAGCAGTTGCTGCAGGAAGTCGGCAAACAAGGGGTGATAGCGGAACCATTCGCGCTCGCCATCCATGGGCACCAGCAGGCCGTGGAAATGTTCCAGCCGCGCCAGCAGCCGGCCGCTGTCGTCGCGCTGGCGCACCGCATCGGCCAGCGCTGCGTTGACGCGCTCCAATGGACTGGTTCGCAACAGCAGGTCGCGCGTGTCGGCATCCAGGTCGTTGACCACCTGTTCGGCCAGGTACGCGGCAATTTGTGCGCTGCGGCCGGAGAAACGCGCGGCCACCTCCTGTTGACGTTGCACGCCGCCCTCCAGCCACAGGCGCGCCAGATGCAGCGCCACCGGCCAACCTTCGGTGTAGCGCAGCAATTCGTCCACCACCGGCGCCGGGACCTGGGGCCCCAGCAATGCCTGCGCCTCGTGCTCGTCCAGCGCCAGTTGCGCACTGCCGAGACGGCTAAGTTGCGCCTGCAGGTCCAGCCGCGCCAGCGGCAGTGCCGGCACGCGCCGGGTGGCCAGCAACAGGTGCAGGCGTCCGCCGCCGTGTTCGACCAGGCGCAGTACCAGCTCGTCGACGATGCCGCTGCCGAGCCGGTCGTAATCGTCGAGAATCACGCTGATGCGCCGTGGCGCCGTGCGCAGCGCGCGGATCAGCACCGTCACCGCCTCGCGCGGATCCTGGTCGCGGTTGTGCAGCACTGCGGCGCACAGCGCCGGATCGGCACCTGCGTGCTGGATCGCCAACGCCAGATGGCCAAGGAAGCGCGCGGCATCGGCGTCCTCTTCGTCCAGCGACAGCCAGGCCACGGCCGCGTGCTCGCGTGCGCGCAGCTGCGCATGCCACTGCGCCAGCAGTGTGGTCTTGCCGAATCCGGGCGGTGCCAGCAGCAGGGTGAGTGGCCGGGCCTGGGCCTGATCCAGCGCCGCCAGCAACGCGCCGCGCACCACCGCACCGGTACGCGGCAGCGGCGGCTCCAGCTTGCTGGCAAGCAGCCAATCGGGAAGGGCGGAATCGCGCGACGGTGAGGGGCGCGGTGTGAGCAACGCAACAGGCTTGAGCATGAGGCGAGGGCGGCCCTGGCAAGCGTCGGCAGCGCGCCGGCTCGACACGCTGCAGATCGTGATGAAACAGCGGCGATGCAGATGGCGTCACCGTGACCGGCGACAACGTCATATCGGCTGCTTCGAGGGTCCCCACCCATGCCCATCCGTGGACACCTTTCAGAAAGGTATGACAGCCACAAGACAAAAGCAAAGCTTGTCGTTGCGCCGCCGCCTGAATGGCGCAAGCGATGGCGCAGGGTGCGTGCAAGCGCCAGGCAACAGCCGAGTCCATCCGGACGCCATGGGCCCGGACACGACGCCGGCGCCGCGCCTGTTCAGCGTCGGCGCGGAGTCGAGATACACATCAGGCATCATCGGTGCCGCGAGCCTTGCGGCCAGCGCCATCGGTGAGCATCGCGAGGCACGCGATCACGCCTGGCTTTCAACGCCACACAAGGTCAGCGTGCCCGTGCCAGCATGCAGGCAACGCCACATCTAAAGACGCCTCAGTGCGCCACTTCCGCAAACGCCTCGCGCGCGGCGGCCAGTGTGGCCTCGATCACTGCCGCGTCGTGCGCGCTGGACATGAAGCCGGCCTCGTACGCCGACGGCGCCAGATACACGCCCCGCTGCAGCATCGCGTGGAAGAAGCGATTGAAGGTGGTGATGTCGCAGGCAGTGGCCTGCGCGTAGCTCTCCACGATCTCGTCGGTGAAGAACAGCCCGAACATGCCGCCGACCTGATTGGTGGTGACGGCAATGCCGGCCGCGCGCGCGGCATCTTCCAGTCCCTCGCACAACACGCTGGTGGCCTCGCTCAGGCGGGCGTGGAAGCCGGGCTCCTGCACCAGCTCCAGCATCGCCAGGCCGGCCGCCATCGCCACCGGGTTACCCGACAAGGTGCCGGCCTGGTAGATCGGGCCGGCCGGAGCGATCTGCTCCATCAAGTCGCGCCGGCCGCCGTACGCACCCACCGGCATGCCGCCGCCGATGATCTTGCCGAAGGTGCTCAGGTCCGGCGTGACCCCGTAATGCGCCTGCGCGCCACCGAGCGCGACGCGGAAACCGGTCATCACCTCGTCGAAGATCAGCAGTGCGCCATGCCGGGTGCACAGCGTGCGCAGATGCTGCAGGTAGCCGGCCTGCGGCGGAATGCAGTTGGCGTTGCCGACCACCGGTTCGATGATCACTGCCGCCACGTCGGCGCCGATCTCGTCGAACAGGGCGGTGGCGCCTTCGAAGTCGTTGAAGCTGAGGGTGGCGGTCAACTCGCTGAGGCCGGACGGCACGCCCGGCGAGGTCGGCACGCCCAGGGTCAGCATGCCGCTGCCGGCCTTGACCAGGAACGAGTCGCCATGGCCGTGATAGCAGCCTTCGAACTTGACGATGCGGTTGCGCCCGGTGGCGCCGCGCGCCAGGCGCACCGCCGACAGCGTGGCTTCGGTGCCGGAATTGACCATGCGCACCATCTCGCAGGACGGCACCAGCCGGTGGATCGTCTCGGCCATGGTGACTTCGGCCGCACACGGCGCACCGAAGGACAGGCCGTCGCGGATCGCGCGCTCCACCGCTTCGCGTACTGCCGGGTGATTGTGGCCGGCAATCATCGGCCCCCACGAGCCCACGTAGTCGATGTAGCGGTTGTCGTCCACGTCGTACAGATACGGGCCATCGGCGCGCGCCACGAAGAACGGCTCGCCGCCGACCGACTTGAATGCACGCACCGGTGAGTTGACGCCGCCGGGCAGCAGCGTCTGCGCCTGGGCGAACAGGGCGTGGGAGCGGGTGTGGTTCATGCGCGCAGATCCTTGAGTGGTACCGAGTGGGGGCGGCGCAGCCCGACTGCGGGCAGCGCATTCGCCATTGTCAGGCTTGCGGCCCCTGTCCGCCTACCCACCAGGTGCCTGCCTACCCGTCGGAGCGGGCGGGTAGGGCAACCCGGCTGCCTATGATCGAACGGGACGGTATCGACGGTTTGGCATGAGCAGATGACCTGCGGTCATTGGCCTCCTGCGGCGGATGTTCAGAGAGTGTGATTCCGGTAGCCATTGGCGCCGTTCATTTTTGTCGCGTTGCCGACAGTTCCAGACTTGGGGGAGACAGCATGAACCGTAGTATCCAGAAGCGTGCCTTGGCGTTGGCGCTGGTCATGGCCATGGGGAGCGTCCACGCGCAGTCCACCAGCGGCAGCATCGTCGGCAGCGTGGGGCAGAGCAGCGGCACCAGCGTGCTGGTGGAAAACAACAGCGGGTTCAGCCGCGAAGTACCGGTGGATGCGCGCGGCCGTTACACCGCCGGCAACCTGCCGCTGGGCACCTACAAGGTCACCGTCAAGCGCGACGGCGCGGTGGTGGAGACGCGCGAGAACGTCGCGATCACCGTCGGCGCCAACACCGACGTCTCGTTCGCTGCCGCGTCGGGCAGCGGCATGCAGACCCTGGACAGCGTGACCGTCACCGCCGCAGGCCTGACCACCATCGACGTCAGCAGCGTGGACACCCGCACCGTGGTCACCGCCGAGCAGCTGCAGCAGCTGCCGCTGGGCCGCACCGCCGAGGCAATCGCGCTGCTCGCACCGGGCGTGGTGGTCAACAGCGGCGGTTTCGACAATGGCCCGCTCGGTGGCTCGCTGCCCAGCTTCGGCGGCTCGGCCGCCAGCGAAAACGCCTATTACCTCAACGGCTTCAACACCACCACCATCAGCAACAATCTGGGCGGCCTGACCCTGCCGTACGGCGCCATCGACCAGCAGGAAATCTTCACCGGCGGCTACGGCGCGCAGTACGGCCGCGCCAATGGCGGCGTGATCAACCAGATCGGCAAGCGCGGCACCAATGAGTGGAAGTTCGGCGCGGCGGTGATCTGGGAGCCGAACGGTCTCAAGGCCAATCAGCGCGACATCTATTGGCGCCCGGACAGCCAGGGCAGCACGATCAACAACGCCGCCTATCGCTACGCGCGCTCGGCCAATGGCCTGTATCAGCCGGCGAGCGAGGCCGAAGCCAACCAGACCACCTACAGCGCCTACGTCGGCGGGCCGATCATCCAGGACAAGCTGTTCTTCTTCCTGGCCGCCGAACAGGTGGATTCGGACGGCGTACGCGTCGGCACCAATCGCGACACTGACAACGGCCGCACCGGCGGTCTCACCGACTACGACTACAAGCAGAAGCGCTGGTACGCCAAGGTGGACTGGAACATCACCGACAATCACCTGATCGAGGTGACCGGCGCCAGCGACGAGGCAGAGACCAACGGTTCGATCTACCGCTACGACTACGTCAATCGCCAGCGTGGCAGCTATTTCACCGACGAGTCCACCTGGAAGACCGGCCCGACCCTGTTCACCGGCAAGTACACCGGCTACCTCAGCGACAACCTCACCGTGACCGCGCTGTACGGCAAGATGAAAACGCCCGATGAGCTGACGCCCTTCAACTACAACGCGGCCGGCGGGCCGGTCATCAACAGTGCCGCGCTGCAGAATCCGGCCTACACCGGCGGCACACCGCGCATCGGCAATCAGCTGGTCACCTCGGTCAGTTCACCGGATCGCGAATACAAGAAAGACAATCAACGCCTGAATCTGGAATGGCGCATCGGCCACCACACGCTCAACTTCGGTATCGATAACCAGAAGTCCGAGGGTATCGATGTGGGCTCGGTGCTGTCCGGCCCGGGCTTTGCATGGACCTATGGCCAGACCAACGATCCCAATGGCCTGCGGACGGGCGGGCTGGTCAGCCAGTCGGCCAACGAAGCCGGCGGCATCGGCGCACCTAGCCCGGGCCTGGTCGATCCGGTCAACGGGTCCAGCGGCTATTACGTGGTGCGCAACATCAACACCAGCCTGTATTCGTACGAGGCCAAGCAACGCGCCTATTACATCGAAGACAAGTGGCAGGTCACCGACAACCTGCTGCTGAGCATCGGCCTGCGCAAGGACGAGTTCACCAACTACACCCCGTTCGGCGACCCCTACATCGAAGTGGATAACGCCTGGGCGCCGCGGCTGGGCTTCAGCTGGGACGTCAACGGCGATTCCAGCCTGAAGGTGTTCGGCAACGTGGGCCGTTATTACCTCGGCCTGCCGTTGTCGGCAGTGAGCCTGTTCACCCCGGCCACCACCACCGATACCTACTTCACCTACAGCGGCATCAACGCCGATGGCACGCCGATCCTGGCGCAGCAGCTGGGGTCGGCCGTGTCGGCCAACTCGCGTTTCGGCCGCATCGCCGACGTGCGCACCGCGGTGGTCAAGGACATCGAGGGCGAGAACCAGGACGAGGTCATCCTCGGTTTCACCAAGCAGCTGGACACCGGCTGGGTGCTGGGCGTGCGCGGCACGCATCGCCGCCTCAATGCGGGGATCGACGATCAGAACTACGACGTTTCCAATACGGCGTTGATCGCCGCTGCGGCCGCGCAGGGCGTGACCATCGACTTCTCGCAGGTTGCCGGTGCATCGCTGATCAATCCGGGCCAGACCAACACCTGGGGCGTGATCGGCACCGATGGCCAGTTCCATGAGGTGTCGGTGAGCCGCGAGGCGGCCGGCTTCCCGAAGTTCAAGCGCAATTACTCGGCGGTCGAATTCAATCTGGAACGTCCGTTCGACGGCAAGTGGTACGCCAAGGTCAACTACGTCTGGTCGCATAGCTACGGCACCACCGAAGGTCAGGTGCGTTCTGACCTGTGGCGCACCGGCGGCGCTTTGGGCAGCTACCAGGGCCAGGCCTCGGTTTCCACCACGCAGAGCTGGGACCACGCGGCGCTGATGGAACACTTCAACGGCGATCAATCCAACGATCACCGTCATCAGCTCAAGCTGTTCGGTTTCTACCAGTTCACTCCGCAATGGGGTGCGTCGGCCAACTTCAGCCTGATCTCGGGCGCGCCGCACAATTGCCTGGGCAACTACTACGGCGACAACTACACCGGCACCGACCCGGCCGGCTACGGTGGCAGCGCGATCACCGGCGGTCCTTACCACTACTGCTACAACCCGGAGACCGGCACCGGCGTGGCGTCGCCTCCTGGCTCGCAGGGGCGGCTGGGCTGGATCGCGCAGCTCGACATGGGCGTGACCTACAAGCCGGCATTTGCCGCCGGCAAGCTGGCACTGCGCTTTGACGTGTTCAACATCACCAACGAGCAGACCGCAACCAACATCTACCCGTTCTCGCAGTTGCCCGACAACACCACCAATCCGCTCTGGGATCAGGTCGTGGCCTACCAGGCACCGCGCTCGGGCCGGGTGACATTGAGCTACGACTTCTAATCGCGCCAGGCGGTAAGGTCGGTCCAGGCAGCGACGCGTGATGGCACGCGTCGCTGCCTTGTTGTCTGTACGTCACGTCGCCATTCGTATGCGCTGATGGAGGATTGGTCGCGCGCATAGATCAGTCGTAAAGCGGTTGATCTGCAGTTTGGCTGCGGGGCTCTTGCCCGCCCACCACCGCAGGACACGCCGCAAGTACGTCCGTGTAGCTCTTACGCGGCATCCATGCCGCGTAAGGTCCCGCGATGGTGGGCGGGCAAGGACCTGTCGGGATGGTCGGTGTGCGTGGTTGCAAGCAGGGCATGGCGTGCGCTGGTCGAATCACTATGCGTCAGCCAGCTTCCCGCCACCTCCCTATCGCAAGCCGATCAGTGGACAAGCTTTCAACACGCGACCTGCAAGCGCCTCATCTGCCACTGTAAGCCGCGCAACAAGCTCTCAAGAAAATAGCCGGCAAATTTCCTGGTGCGGTGTCCTTGCCGATTGCGGGACCCTTGGCGGCATGGATGCCGCCAAGGAGCCTCCACGGACGGATTCACGGCGTGTCCCGCGAGCGGTGAGGGCACTGCGCCCTCGACCCACCGAGACTTTTGACTGCATCTAATAAACAACGCTTCGACTCGAGTCTCGGTCTCTTGAGTCTTCGCTTGCGCGTGTCGCGGGTAACGTCTGTCGTCTGCCAGCCACGCTAGCGTGCAAACCCGGCCCGATATGCCTGCACTGCCGCGAGCGAGTCCGGCGCGGCGTACACGCCGCTGACCACTGCAATCAACTCGGCACCTGCAGCCACCAAGCCGGGCACCTGCGCAGCCGCGATGCCACCGATCGCCACGCGCGGCACTCCCAGCGCTGCGGCTTGCTGCAGCAACGCCGGCGTGGCGCGACGTGTCGTCACCTTGGTGGTGGTCGGGAAGAACGCGCCGAAGGCCACATAGCTGGCGCCGGCCGCGACCGCTGCGCGCGCGCGCGCAATCTCGTCGTAGCACGACACCCCGATGATGGCCTGTTCGCCCAACAGCGCACGCGCCGCGGCCGCCTCGCCATCGTCTTCGCCCAGGTGCACGCCTTGCGCGCCCACCTGTCGTGCCAGCTGCGCATCGTCGTTGATGATCAACGGCACATCGTGCGCAGCGCACGCCTCGCGCAGCGCGCTGGCCTGTTCCAGGCGCAGCGCCGCAGTGGCCTGCTTGTTGCGGTACTGCAGCCAGGTGACAGCGGGCAGCAGCGGCAAGGTGCGCGCGATCAGGCGTGCGGTGTCGGGTTCGTCGGGCGTGATGAGGTAGACGCCGCGGGCGTTGTGCAGGTCGGACATGGCAGCGCTTCCGGAAGCGGTGGGTGGGATGGGACAATGCAGCCCCACCGTTGCGTGACCGCGATTATCCGATGAGCGAGACATCCACGACCACCTACCGCACCTGGATGTGCGTCGTCTGCGGGTTTCTCTACCACGAGGCCGACGGCATCCCCGAAGAGGGCATCGCCCCGGGCACCGCCTGGCAGGACGTTCCCGACACCTGGACCTGCCCGGATTGCGGCGTGACCAAGGACGACTTCGAGATGGTCGAGATCGACTGAGAGCGGCTAACAAAACTACTGCGCCGCCGTCAGGCGGGCGCTGCGGTGCGCGGGATCGGCATGTACCACTCGTACACTCCGGCTCTGAGCGCGCCGTCCGCACCCACCTGACGACCGCTCGCTACGTTTTATTCGCCGCTCTAGTGCCTTGGCGGCTCAGCTGGGTTGCTGCGTTTTTCGCGCCACAACATCGCCGGCACACGTTCGCACGGTGCTGGCGAGGGCCTTGCAGGCTGTGTTTTCAGTGCGCGCGCGCGCGCTGACTGTTCAGTTCGACCAGATGTTCGTGCAGATTGGCCGCGTCCTGCGCACTGGGATTGAGCTGCAGATAACGCGACAGATCGTGACGTGCGCCGTTGCGGTGGCCCAGGTGCAGATAGGCCATGCCGCGATCGCGTAGCGCCTCGGGCTGGTCCGGCACCAGCTTCAGGATGCGGTCGGCACTGCGCGCGGCGCGGTCCCAGTGCTCGGCATCGGCGTAGACGCCGTGCAGATTGCGCAGGATGCGGATCAGGATCGCGCGATGCGGTGCGGGGTCGAGGATCTGCGCCAGGGCGCGGTCGTCGGGGATCTCGCCACCCAGGTGCGGACGCGCGCGCTCGCGCAGCTCGTCCACGCCCAACGGGCGGCCGCCGTTGAACGGGTCCATGACCAGCACGCCGTCGTCCACCGGCAAACGCACCAGGAAATGCCCGGGAAACGACACGCCCGCCAGCGGAATGCCCAGCCGGCGCGCCACTTCGATCTGCACCATCGCCAGCGAGATCGGGTTGCCCAGGCGGCGTTCGAAGACCTGGTTGAGGTAGCTGTTGCGCGGGTCGTAGTACTCGTCGTGATTGCCCGAATAGCCCAGCTCGTCGAACAGGTAGCGATTGACCGCGGCCATCTTCAGCGGCCACAGGTCGATCGCCTCCACCTCGCGGCGCAGATGCTCGACATGGCTTTGCACCAGCGTGTCGTACAGCTCGGCGTCCAGTTGCGGATACTCGTCGCGCGCGATCAGCAGCGCGGTGGACATCAACGGCACTGCGTCGTCGTCCAGGCTGGCGAGCGCGGTCCAATGGGGAAGTGGGAGCATGTCGACCATGCTGCCAAGAGTGTCGGCAAGCGGCGCGTGGTTCAAGTCCGGTACTTCCTGACAGGAAGGGCCTGTCGCGTGAGATTCACTTGAGCTTTGGGATATCCGGGCTCAGGGTCAGGCTGGCGCCGTCCTGCAGGTTGAGCCTGGCGGCCTGGCCGGCATTGAGTTCCAGCACGTAACGGGCCGGGCGCTTGCTGGGGTAGGGCGGGCAGGCATCGCCGGCCGAACACGGCGGCACGTCGCGCTGCTGCGAGACCAGCCGGCGCTCATTGTCGAAATACAGGATATCCAGCGCGATCTTGGTGTTCTTCATCCAGTACGCCAGCGGTTCCTGGCGGTCGTGGACGAACAGCATGCCGTGATCGTCCGCCATGGCATCGCGAAACATCAGGCCTTTGGCGCGGTCGGCATCGTTCTGCGCCAGCTCCACCTGGTAGCGCGTGCCGGCCAGTTCCACCCAGCTGCCGCCGCTGCTGGCGCAGCCGCTGAGCAGGATCAACAACGCAAGGGCGAGGAAGCAAAGACGGCGCATGCGGCATACCAGTGGGCGGGGATGCCGCACCATCTGCCAAGCGGCCGCGTGCGTCAAGCTGCTGTCGTGCCGCGTACCGTCATCGCAGGTAACGGGAGTCCGGCCCGCTGTCGCTTCGCAACGCGGGCCGCGACTGCGTATGCGCGTGCTTGCACGCGATCGCTCAGATCACCCGCGGCGGCTCGCCACCGACAATCACCACATCGGCCGGGCGACGCGCGAACAGGCCCACGCAGACCACGCCGGGAATCTGGTTCAGGCTGCGCTCCAGCGCCACCGGGTCGGTGATCTGCAGGTTGTGCACGTCCAACACCACGTTGCCGTTGTCGGTGACCACGCCATCGCGCCATACCGGCTGACCGCCGGTGAGCGCCAGGATCTGGCGGGCCACCAGGCTGCGCGCCATCGGAATCACTTCCACCGGCAGCGGGAACTTGCCCAGCACCGGCACCTGCTTGCTCGGGTCGACGATGCAGATGAAGCGCTCGCTGGCTTCGGCAATGATCTTCTCTCGCGTCAACGCTGCGCCGCCGCCCTTGATCAGGCAACGGTTCGGGTCGCACTCGTCGGCGCCATCCACGTACAGCGACAGATTGCCGGTGTGGTTGAGATCCAGCACCTCGATGCCATGGCGCCTGAGCTGCGCGCTGCTCTGCTCGGAGCTGGACACCGCCCCCTTGATGCGGTGGCTGATGCGGCCCAAGGCATCGATGAAGTAGGCCACCGTCGAACCGGTACCGACCCCGACGATCATGCCGTCTTCCACGTAATCGATCGCTTTTTCGGCGGCCAGGCGTTTTGCTTCGGACATTTTGGGGCTCGGGATTGGGGAATCGGGATTGGGGAATCGCAAGAGCGGCTGGGCTGAGCGGGATTTGCAAATCGCAAATCCCGAATCTCTACTCCCGGCTACTCCATCGCCAGCAACAATTTCCACTGCGCGGCGGTCACCGGCAGGATCGACAGGCGGTTGCCGCGGGCGATCAGCGGGAAGCCTTCGCCCAGTGCGTCGGCCTGCTGCTTGATTTCGTCCAGTGCGATCGTGCGCGTGAGTTTGCGCTCGAAGGCCACGTCCACCAGCATCCAGCGCGGATCTTCGCGGGTGGCCTTGGGGTCGTGGTAGTCGGATTTGGGATCGAACTGGGTGTCGTCCGGATATGCGGCGCTGGCGACCTTGGCGATGCCGACAATGCCCGGCACCTTGCAGTTGGAGTGGTAAAACAACACCCCGTCGCCGACATGCATGCCGTCGCGCATGAAGTTGCGTGCCTGGTAGTTGCGCACGCCGTTCCACGGTTCGGTGCCGACGCGTTCCAGATCATCGATGGAAAACGTGTCCGGCTCGGACTTCATCAACCAGTAGCGCTTGCGGGCAGTCATACGGAAACGGCGTCGTCTTTCAGGAAGGTGGCGTGTTCGGTGCAGATCGCATCCACCGCCACGTCCCAGGATTCGGTGGGCAGGGCGGGTAGCTGCTGCGCGGCGAAGCCGACGCCGACCAGCCAGGGCGGCGGCGTCTGGCGGTGCCGGAACGCGAAGCTCCGATCATACCAGCCGCCTCCCATGCCCAGCCGCCGGCACTGCGCGTCGAAGCCGGTCAACGGCGTCACCACCAGCGCCATCTCCTCGGGTGCGAGCAGTGCGGTGCGCGCCACGTCCGGCTCGGGGATGCCGTAGCGGTTGCTGACCAGCCCCTGGCCCGGCCGCCACGGCGCAAAGCGCAGGACGCGCCCGTCCAGCACCGGCAGGCAATAGCGCACGCCGGCCGGCAGGCTCAGTTGCCAGCGATGCAGCGCGATTTCGCCATCCATCGCCCAATACCCGGCCACCGCACCGGTCTGCGGCGCGAACGGTAGCGCCAGCAGGCGCTCGGCCAGCGCATCCGCGGCTGCCATGCGCTGGGCTGCGGGCAGGCTGCGGCGCAGCGCACGCAACTGCTGGCGCAAGGCGTCTCGGTCGTCGGTCATGGCGTCTCGCAGCGATAGGCGGAGGGATATTGTCGATGGCGTGGACGCGCCTGCCTAGCTGCGTGTGTCCCACCGATCGCCGGTGCCGGCAAGTCTCTCGCCTGTCGCTGAGCGCGTGCGTGCAGCACTGGCAACGTTGCGGCGCACGCACGCATGTCTTGGCGTAGTCATTACAACAGCGGCGCCGCCGAACTGCGCGTGCCGTGCGTTTCAGACACGCAAAAAGAAACGGCGCCCGAAGGCGCCGTTTCAGATTTGCATTCTCCGCCGTGAACGATGCGGGCGAAACGACCTTGAACCCGGGGTTCAAGTGGGGACGTTGTGAGGCCATCGGGCTTCCCGCTACAAGGCGGACTTGCACTCCCGGCTTCGTCGCGCCCCCGTGGTCGTAATTAAGGGACAAGGCGAATGTTTTGCACGCTGTCGTTTACAGCAGAGAACGCAGGTGAAGTATAGACCTCTGCTGCGCGATGGCTAGCCCATTCGTCGGCCGGCGCAATTGAAAGTTCATATTTGCGACGACAGTGCGAACTGCACCTCAACGCGGTGTGTCGGACACGCTGTCAAGGCGGCGATTCAAGCTGTCCAGCGTGTTGGCCAGTTCACGGTCGTACAACGCTTGCTGATCGCGCAGCTGCTGCAATTCGTGCGCCAGATTGAGTGCGGCCAGCACCGCAACGCGGTCCACCGCTGCCATGCGATTGCTGCCGCGAATCTCGCGCATGCGCAGATCCAGCAGGCGCGCCGCAGCGGTGAGGCTCTCGCGTTCGTCGGCGGTGACGCCAACGGTGTATTCACGATCCAGAATACGCACGCTGACCGGCTCGTTGTTGCTCACGTGTGCTGCTCCAGGGATTTCAAGCGCACGATCATCGCTTCCACGCGCGAGCGCGCCTGTTCGTTTTTGGTCAGCAATTGCGCACGCTCGCCGATCAACTGTTCCTGCTGGTGACGCAGGCTGCGGTTCTCGTCGGTCAACCGCTGGCTGCGCTCGACCAGGGCCTCCACACGGGCGGCAAGTGCGCGGATCTGGGCGAGGGCAGCGGCGTTGTCCATGCGCTCACGATAGGGGCGCGTGCGCGCGGCGGTCAAGCGCCCGATTGCAGCCCGCTTACCCGCCGTCAGGCCAATCCCGACAAGGGCTTGCGCTGCGCCCGGCGCAGCCGGCGTCACGCGCGTGGACCCCGTAGGGAACACGCCGCTGGCGGCCGACGCGGGGTGCCTTGATACACTGGGAAGTCAAATCGCCGGCCCATGTGCCGGCACCTCCTGTTCCCAGCCTGGATGACCCGATGGATCTGCCCGATGTAACCGCTGTGCAAAACGAAAGTCGCCAGCTGGAGTTGGCTTCCTCCGCAGCGGAGTTGCATGGCGGGCTGTGCGGGTGGCTCTCCGGTGGGGGTGCCGACAGCGGCGACTGGCTGGCGCGCATCCTGGCCGACACCGCGCAGGTGGCGCCCAGGCAGGGCGGGGCGCTGGACCAGATGCGGCAGGCCACGGTGGCGCAGCTGGAAGACCGCGATTTCGCCTTCGAACTGCTGCTGATCGACGACGGCGCACCGCTGGCGGCGCGCACCGATGCCTTGTTCGACTGGTGTCGTGCTTTTCTGGGTGGCTTCGGCCTGGCGGCGCAGCAGCGCCCGGCACTGACCGAAGAGGGCGAAGAGGCGCTGCAGGACCTGGCGCGGCTGGCGCAGGCGTCCAGCGACGATTTCGATGCGGCCGACGAAGACGACACCGCCCTGGCGGAGATCGAGGAGTTCGTGCGCGTGGCGGTGCTGTTGCTGCATGGCGACTGCGTGATGGGGCCGCGCTTCCGCCAACGTCTGAACTGACCGCACGACCGCCATGAAAAAACTCACCGGGATCGGCGCGGCCGAGTACGCGCGTCGGCGCAAGCAGCTGATGCAGATGGCCGGCGATCAGGCCATCCTGATCCTGCCGGCGGCGCCCGAGCGGGTGCGCAGCCACGACACCCACTACCCGTATCGGCAGGATTCGGATTTCTGGTATCTGAGCGGTTTCCCCGAGCCGGAAGCGGTGCTGGTGCTGGTGCCGGGCCGCAAGCATGGCGAGGCGATCCTGTTCTGCCGCGAGCGCGATGCCGAGCGCGAAGCCTGGGATGGCCCGCGCGAGGGCCAGGAAGGTGCAGTGGAGCGCTACGGCATGGACGATGCGTACCCCATCGACGATGTCGACGAGATCCTGCCGGGCCTGCTGGAAGGGCGCAGCCGCGTCTATTACCACTTCGGGCGCGATGTCGACTTCGACCTCAAGCTGATCGGCTGGCTCAAGCGCGTGCGCGAGCAGGTGCGTCATGGCGCGCAGCCGCCGCACGAATTCCTCGAGCTGGGACATCTGCTGCACGAGCAGCGGCTGTTCAAGTCGCGCGACGAAATCGCCTTGATGCAGCACGCCGCCGACATCAGCGTGCGCGCGCATCGCGCCGCCATGCGGCTGGCGCGGCCGGGTGTGCACGAGTACGAACTGCAGGCCGAGGTGGAGTGCGCGTTCCGCGCCGCCGATGCGTGGCCGGCGTACGGCAGCATCGTCGGCACCGGCAGCAATGCCTGCGTGCTGCACTACCGCGCCAACAATGCGCGCAGCCGCGATGGCGAACTGGTGCTGATCGATGCCGGCGCCGAGTACCGCGGCTACGCGGCCGATATCACCCGCACCTTTCCGGTCAACGGCCGTTTCACCCCGGCGCAGCGTGCGCTGCACGATCTGGTCGGCGCTGCGCAGGCTGCCGCGCTGGCGCAGGCGCGCCCTGGCCTGCCCTACGAAGCCGGGCATCTGGCCGCGGTGCAGACCCTGACCGAGGGGCTGCTGCAGCTGGGCCTGCTCAAGGGCAAGCTGGAGCGCAATATCGCCGACGGCCATTACAAGCGCTTCTATCGGCACAAGACCGGCCACTGGCTGGGGCTGGATGTGCACGATGTGGGCGACTACCGGTTGGCTGGCGACTCGCGTCTGCTCGAGCCCGGCATGGTGTTCACCATCGAGCCGGGACTCTATATCTCCGCTGACGACACCACGGTGGAGGCCAAGTGGCGCGGCATCGGCATCCGCACCGAAGACAATGTGCTGATCACCGCCGACGGCCATCGGGTGCTGACCGATGCGCTGGCGCGCAGCGCCGACGAGATCGAAGCGGAGATGGCGGACCGCGACGCGTTGCGCGCATAGCGCGGTCATGCCGCGATGAGCGGCCGTGACCTGGATCGGTGCATTGCCTTGCGAGCAACACGCGCATTGCCGGTTTGGTTGAGATTGCGCGGCGTATCCGGCTGAGGGCGGCGGCGCTCGGGCCGCGCCGGGCGCCTTGCAGGCATGAGGCGCCCGGACGCTTTGCTGTGGGCCGTTCTACTGGCCGAGTTGTGGTGTCTGGGTGCGTTCGGGCTGCTGGACCTGTTCGCCTGGCGTCGCCAGTTGCTGTGCGCGTGCGAACGACTGCGCTTCCGGCGTGCTCAATGCCTGCTCGGTCTTCATGTGCGCGCGCAGATGCGCCGGGTTGGCCGGGTCGCCCTGCACCACGAACACGTTTTCGCCACCGTGTACGCCGCGATTGTTGGCCTCGCTCATCAGCACATGATCCACGCGCGACAGGCCGCCTTCCTTGGCCAGCGGCAACAGGGCGGCGCTGAGCCGGTCGCTGGTCTGGTCGGGTGTGCGTCCATGTGCCGCATCGATTGCATGCACGCCGCGCTGGATCTGTTGATACATCGGATGGTCGGGGTGCGAGGACTGGCGTGGATCGTTCATGGCAATGCTCCTTGCGGTGCGGAAGGATTCAAGGGGCGGCAAACACCGGGCGGGTCAGGTTTTCGGGCGCGCCATCGGTGCACACCACCTCGTCTTCGATACGGATGCCGCCGTAGGGTTTGAACTGCGCAACGCGCGCCCAGTCGACGCTGGCGGCGTGGCCGTTCTTCTTCACTTCGTCCAGCAGCATGTCGATGAAGTACACGCCCGGTTCGATGGTGACCACCATGCCCGGTTCCAGCACGCGGGTCAGCCGCAGATACGGGTGGCCGGCGGGGCGCTCGATGCGGCCGCCGCGGTCGCTGGCCGCAAAGCCTGCCACGTCGTGCACCTGCAGGCCGATCAGATGGCCCAGCCCGTGCGGGAAGAATGCGGCGCTGACGCCGGTGGCGAGCGCAGCTTCCGGCGACACGGTGAGGATGCCGAAGTCCTTGAGGATGCCCATCAGGGCCAGATGCGCATCCACGTGCAACTGCTTGTAATCCACGCCGCTGCGCACGCCCTGGCCCATGCGGATCTGTGCGGCATCCACCGCATCGATCAGGGCCTGGAATTCGCTGCCGGGGTCGGCGGCGTAGGTGCGGGTGATGTCGCTGGCATAGCCGTAGGCGGAAGCACCGGCATCGATCAGGAAGCTGCGCAGCGGCTGCGGCGGCTGCTGGCCGAGTTCGGTGTAGTGCAGCACCGCGCCGTGCTCGTTGAGCGCGATGATGTTGCCGTAGGGCAGTTCGTTGGCGTCCTGACCGACGGCGGCGCAGTAGGCCATATGGATGCCGAACTCGCTCTGGCCGGCGCGGAAGGCCGCCTCGGCGGCGCGATGGCCGCGCACTGCCAGCTGCTGGGCGATGCGCAGCAAGGCCAGTTCGTACGGCGTCTTGAACGCGCGCTGGTAGTCCAGATAATCGAGCACCGGCTGCGGATTGTTGGGCACATACGCACCGAGCGCGCTCTGCGCCTCGCCCAGGATGGCGCAACGGTCGATCTGCCTGGGCAGCAGCGCCAGGGCCTGGTCCGGGGTGCGGATGATGTGGATGTCGCAGTGCTCCACCCACCAGCCGCTGGGCGCCTCGGGCACCACATGCCAATAGTCCAACGGCTGGCAGAAGATCAGCATTGGGCGCTTGCCCGGGGTGTAGACCAGCCAGCTGTTGGGCACCCGCGTCAGCGGCACCCAGGCCTTGAACTGCGGATTGACCGCGTAGGGATAGTCGCGGTCGTCGAACACCTGGTAATGCAGGCTGCCGCTGGGCACCACCAGGTGGTCGAAGCCGCCGCGCTGCAGCGCCTCGTCGGCGCGCGCGGTCAGCGTGCGCAGGTGGTCGGAATACAGGTGGCTCAAGGACGGCTGGGGCATGCGGGGCTCGATCGGCGATGCAAAGACAGGTCGCGATTTTGCCGTAATCGTGGTGATGCTGTCCTTCAGCCCAGCATGTGTTCTTCGGCGATCCAGGCGCGCAGGCGTTGGCGATGCGGCTCGGACATGGTCAGGAAGCGGAAGCCGGCCCAGGCCTGTCCGGGTGCGTGCGCGGCTTCGGTCCACAACAGATGCACACCGACATCGATCTCGGTGGCACGGCCGATGCGCTCGGGCAGGCTGAAGCGCAATTGATATAGGGCGTCGTCATGCAGCGGAACCGAGGCCAGCAGCAGCATGCCGGTTTCCGAGACATTGCCGACCCGGCCAATCTGCGCCTCGCTGAGCATGTCGGTCACCGGTATCAGGTCGGACGGCTGGCGGCGCGGTGCGCGGCGGGTGTCCTGGATCATGGGTTGACCTCTGCAATGGGCGCCTGACCGGCCAGGCTGCGCAGCGTGCGCACGGTGGCATGCCAGGCGCGGTCGATCAGGCGCGATTTCTCTTCGACCAGCAGGCGTGCCTGGCCACCGGCCATCAGCCGCGACAGGCCATCCAGCGAGTGCTCGGCGACCTTTTGCCCACGTTGATTGACGAACAGCGCGTTGCCGGTCATCGGGCTGTACCAGGACAGCCGTTGCCGACGCAGGTCGCCCTGCTGGTTGATCACGAACTCGAACCAGCTGCCGAACGGCAGGCTGCGCAGCTGCGTGTAGCAGGCCTCTTCGGTCGGCGAACGCGGGCCGGCGATGTCCTTGCGCGGTGTGCTGTCGCCCTGGTCGCCCAGCCGCGTGCGCGCCTTGAGCCTGGTGGCGAGCTCGGTGCGCGAGGTCGTCTCGTCCTCGCCGCCGGGCGTGGACAGGCGCCGCGCGATCGCCGCCGCTTCATCGTGGTGATAGCCGACCTGCAGCAGCGCGGTTTCGATCTCGGTGCCGAGCGCGATGTCGGCAGGTTGCCCCTTGCTGCGGCAGGTGACTTCGGCGATGCGCGCGGTCAGTGCCTGGCGCTCGTCCCATTCGGGCGATTGCTCGCCCTGGCGCAGCAGCGTCAGCGTCAGCACGTCCGACCATGCCTGACGCAGCAGCGCCTGCACGAAGCGTGGCGGAACGCTCTGCTCGCACAGCTGCTCGATGCGCGCCTCGGCCTGCTGCTTGGCCGACTCCAGCCGCTCCTTGCCGCGCGCCGCATCCACATGGCGGCGCTCGGCGAGGTCGGCCTTGCGCGCCAAGGCGCGCAGATGCGCCTGGATATCGGCGTTAGCCGCGGCGAACACGGCCTCGTCGCCCTGGTAGTCGTTGACGATCCGGTCCACCGCGCTGCCCAGCTTGTGCAGCAACTGCGGGTCGACATCGTCGTCGCCCAGCCAGACCGCGCCGGACTCGGCCACGGTGTTGAGCAATTCGCGCACCGGGTGCTGGTCGCGCACGAAGAAATGCGTATCGGCCAAGGCCGCGCGCACCACCGGCACCTGCAACTTGGCGAGCAGGGCCTGCGCGGGGGTCTGCTCGCGCACTTCGCGTTGCATCTGCGCGTAGAGCAGGCCGAGCAGATCGAAGGTGTCGGTGTCCTGTGGCGACAGCGCGGCGTCGGGGCCGTGTTGCGTCCGCAACAACGCCAGTACCTGGCGCTGCACCGCATCGATGCCGCTGGACTGCGCCGCCGCCTGTGCCGCCAGCGTGCCCTGCAGGCTGGCCAGTGCGTCGCTGACGGCGGCCTTGGGCACGGCCGAGGCGGCGAGCCGGGGAGATGGTTTCTCGAGTGTTGCCTGGGCGCTGCTTGCAGGCGCTGCGCCGTGATCTGCAGAGCTTTGATTCGCCGCTGCGCCTACGTTGCCCGCCGCCTGCGACCGGCGCGCCGACGACATCAGTCCGCCGAGCGCCTGCACTGCATCGCTCAGGGCAGGTGCTGCCTGCTCACCGTCGGTCGCCGCTGCCAGTGTCATCGGCATGGCGGGCGGATCCAGCAGGGCGCTCTGCCACGGTGTCGGTGCCGATTGACCGCTCCAGCCAGTTGCAGGCCGCCCGTTGCGCGGCGGCAGCGCGCGCGTGCTGGCGGCCGCAGCATCCTTCGGTGCGGTGGCTGCTGCAGGCGGTGCGCGCCGCGTCTGCACCTGGGTGGGCTTGACCAGGTACGGGTGATAGATCAGCCCCGGCAGGATGCCTTCCTGCGCGAGCGTGCCGTTGGCGCGCTCGTACAGATCGTTCAAACGCTCGATGACCTGACGCTCGAACACGCGGTAGAGCGTCAGCTGCCCATCCAGGCTCAGTCCCAGCGTTTCGCCGCACTGGCGCAGCACGCGGCACAAGGCGTACGGGCCCAGCGGCACTGCTTCCAGTTCGAACTCGGCCACCGCGCCGATCACCGCCACCCGCTGCGCCAGCAATTGCAGCGCATCGGCGCGGCGGGAGGTTTCGCGGCGCGCAATCTCGCTGAGCACGATATCGCGATCGATATCGGTGTCCTCCACCAGGGTGAGCATCTGCGGATGCGCTGAGGCATCGGCTGCTGGCATCAGCGACGGGCGATCGCGCAGCGTGGCCAGGTCCTGCGCCAGCTGCTGCAGGAACGCCTGCGGAAACCGATCGATGTGGTCGCGCAGGTCACGTGTCTGCGCATAGGTTTCGGCCTGGATCTGGCTGTTGCGGGCATGCTCGGCCTGATGCAGCAGCTCGCGTTCCAGCTCGACGATGGTCAGCCGCAGCGGCCCGCTGAGCGCCTGCACGCAATGCGCATGCAGCGCGGCGAGCAGGCGCCGTCCGCGCGCGGAAACCGGTGCATCGGCGATCGGGCCGCTGAGCGTGTGCTGCAGGGAGGAGGCGGGAGTGGACATCCGGGGGAGGCAGGCTCGGTGCGAGGCGTGAGCTATGTAGCATGTTTTTCCGCCGGGCAGCGACCGCGCGGGCGCAAGACGTGCCTGGCCAGATTCGGTCGCCACCCGGACGCGGACGGCGCGCGTGGCGCGGCTCGCTGGATCCGCGCGCCAATGCTGTCGTGTGCGCTATCGATCATGGCGCGGCGTGCTGGCTGCGGTGCCGCGCCGCGATCGCCGCGATCAGGCCAGAAACAGCTCGACCACGTCATTGGTGAAGCGGCGGCCCAGCTCGGTCGGCACCACGCGTCCGTCCTGCGCGGTCATCCAGCCTTGCGCAATCGCGCGCGCCACAGGCAACTCGATGACCGAGGCGTCCAGGCCGGTGGAGACTTCGAAGTCGCGCAGGGCGAAGCCCTCGTGCAGGCGCAGCAGGTTGAGCATGTATTCGAACGGCAGCCGCTCGCGCGGCACGATCTCGTCGCCGCCGATCGACGCCGCACTGCCGGCGCTGGCCAGGTAACTCTGCGGGTGCTTGTGCTTCCAGCGTCGCAGCACATGCTGTTCGGCGCCGGAACTGATCTTGCCGTGCGCCCCGGCGCCGATGCCCAGGTAATCGCCGAAGCGCCAGTAATTGAGGTTGTGCGCGCATTGCCGCCCGGGCCTGGCGTAGGCGCTCACTTCGTACTGCGCGTAGCCGGCCTCGGCCAGCAGGCGCTGGCAATGCTCCTGCATGTCCCAGGCCGCATCGTCGTCGGGAATGCCCTTGGGCGGCCGCGCGAAGAACACCGTGTTCGGCTCCAGCGTGAGCTGGTAATGCGACATGTGGGTGGGCTGCAGCGCGAAGGCGCGTTCGAGATCGCGCTCGGCCTGTGCCAGGGTCTGCTCGGGCAGCGCGTACATCAGGTCGATATTGAAATTGTCGTAGCCGGCATCCTGCGCCAGCTTGATCGCACGCTCGGCCTCGGCACTGTCGTGGATGCGACCCAGCCGCTGCAGCGCCACATCGTCGAAGGTCTGCACACCGAAGCTCAGGCGGTTCACGCCGGCGGCGCGATAGCCGTCGAAGCGGCCATGCTCGGCGGTGCCTGGATTGGTTTCCAGGGTGATCTCCAGATTCGGTGCAAAGCGCAGCCGCGCGGCGGCGGCTTGCAGGAATCTGTCGATGGCTTCGGGCGGAAACAGGCTCGGCGTGCCGCCGCCGAAAAACACCGAATGCACCACGCGCCCCCACACCAGCGGCAGATCCGCATCCAGGTCGCGGATCAACGCATCCACGTAGTCCTCGAACGGCAGCACGCCCTTGGCCGCATGCGAGTTGAAATCGCAGTACGGGCATTTGCGCACGCACCAGGGCAGGTGCACGTAAAGCGACAGCGGCGGTGGAATCAGGTCGGGCACTGCGTCAGGCCATGGTTCACAGCGACAGGGCGTGCAGCTTGTGCTGCAGCGTGGCCAGCGCCACCGCACGGTGACTCAGCCGGTTCTTCAGCGCGGTATCCATCTCCGCAGCGGTCAGGCCATGCACCGGATCCAGGAACACCGGGTTGTAGCCAAAGCCGCCGGTGCCGCGCGGTTCGGTGGTGATCACCCCTTCCCAGCTGCCTTCGGCAATCAGCGGCTGCGGATCTTCCGGGTGACGCAGCAGCACGATCACCGCGTAAAACCGCGCGCTGCGGCGCTCGGCCGGCACGGCGCGCATGGCGTCGAGCAGCTTGGCGTTGTTGGCCTGCGCATCGGTCGGGCTGCCGGCATAGCGGGCGCTGTACAGGCCGGGTGCGCCGCCGAGCGCATCGACGATCAGGCCGGAGTCGTCGGCCAGTGCCGGCAGGCCGGTGACCGCGCTGGCATGGCGTGCCTTGATTAAGGCGTTCTCGACGAAGGTCAGGCCGGTTTCCGGCACATCGTCCACGCCGAGCTCGCCTTGCGCCACGATGCGCAGCGGCAGGTCGGCGAGCATGGCGCGCAGTTCTTCCAGCTTGCCGGCGTTGCCGCTGGCCAGGACCAGTTGTTTCATTGCTTGGGCTCCAGCAGGTCCCACTTGGTGCCGTACAGATCGCGGAACACCACGACCGTGCCGTACGGTTCCTCGCGCGGGGTTTCCAGGAATTCCACCCCGAACGCCTGCATCGCCGCGTGGTCGCGCCAGAAGTCGTCGGTGTAGAGAAAATGATCCACCCGCCCCCCGGTCTGGTCGCCGATGCGCGCGCGCTGGGCGGCGTCGGCCGGCTGCGCGAGCAGCAAGCCGGCGTCCTGCGCGCTGCCCGGGCCGATCACCACCCAGCGCTTGCCGTCGCCAAGTGCGCGATCCTCCAGCACCTGGAAGCCCAGCGCGCCGGTGTACCAGGCGATCGCCGCGTCGTAATCGGCGACCAGCAGGGTGGTCAGGGCGATGCGCCTGCTCATCCGGCCAGTGCAGCGCGTTGCAGGGCGAACAGTTCGCTCATGCCTTGTTCGGCGAGTGCGAGCAGTGCATTGAGTTCGTCGCGGCGGAAGGCGTGGCCTTCGGCAGTGCCTTGCAGCTCGATGAAGCCGCCGCCGTCATTCATCACCACATTCATGTCGGTGTCGCAGTCGCTGTCTTCGGGGTAGTCCAGATCCAGCACCGGCTCGCCGCGATAGATGCCCACCGACACTGCGGCCACGGCGCCGATCAGCGGGTGCTTCTTGATGTCGCCGCGCTTGAGCAGCAGGTTCACCGCATCGGCCAGCGCCACGTAGGCGCCGGTGATTGCGGCGGTGCGGGTGCCGCCATCGGCCTGCAGCACATCGCAGTCCAGGGTGATGGTGCGCTCGCCCAGGGCATTGCGATCCACGCAGGCGCGCAGTGCGCGGCCGATCAGGCGCTGGATCTCCAGCGTGCGTCCGCCCTGCTTGCCACGTGCGGCCTCGCGATCGGAACGGGTGTGGGTGGAGCGCGGCAGCATGCCGTATTCGGCGGTCACCCAGCCTTCGCCCTTGCCGCGCAGGAATCCGGGGACGCGGTTTTCCACGCTGGCGGTGCACAGCACGCGGGTGTCGCCGAAGCTGACCAGCACCGAGCCTTCGGCGTGACGGGTGAAGGCGCGTTCGATGCGCACCGGGCGCAGCTGGTCGGCCGTGCGGCCGCTGGGACGGGAAAAGGTCATGCGATGAGTCCGGAAGTCGGGAGGTGGGTCTGGGTCGGCGCGTGGCGGGGCGGTCAGCCAGCGCGGGCCGCTAGGGTACCATTCGCGCTTTGAAGGCACGGGACTGACGATGATTCGAAGCATGACCGCGTTTGCTGGTGGCGAACGCATCACGCCCTGGGGCACGCTCGGTTGCGAGCTGCGCTCGGTCAACCATCGGTTTCTGGAAGTGGGCGTGCGCCTGCCCGAAGAACTGCGTGCGCTGGAGCCGCTGCTGCGCGAGCGCGTGGCGGCGAAAAACAGCCGCGGCAAGCTGGATCTGGCGCTGCGCCTGCGCGCGCCGGACAACGCGCAGACCCTGGCCGTGAACGAATCGCTGCTGCAGGAACTGGGCGCACTGGCCACGCGCCTTGACGGCATGTTCCCCAAGCTGCAGGTCGGCTTCACCGATCTGCTGCAGCTGCCCGGCGTGCTGCAGGTGCAGGACGTGGACGCACCGGCATTGCAGGCGCAGGCCCTGGCATTGCTGGACGAGGTGGTGGACAGTTTCGTCGCCGCGCGCGAGCGCGAAGGCGCCAAGCTGGCCGATGCGATCAGCGAGCGGGTCGATGCGATCGAACGTATCGCCGCCGAGGTGCGTACGCTGATTCCCGTCATCCGCGAAGGGCAGCGTGCCAAGCTGGCCGCCCGGCTGGCCGATCTGCCGCATCCGGTGGACCCGGGGCGCGCCGAGCAGGAACTGGTGCTGTGGCTGCAGAAACTGGACGTGGACGAAGAGCTCGACCGCCTGTCCAGCCACATCGCCGAGATCCGCCGCGTGCTCAGGCAGCGCGAGCCGGTCGGCCGCCGCCTGGACTTCCTGCTGCAGGAATTCAACCGCGAAGCCAATACGCTCGGCTCCAAGTCGGTGGACAGCCGCACCTCCAACGCTGCGGTGGATCTGAAGGTGCTGATCGACCAGATCCGCGAGCAGGTGCAGAACATCGAGTAGCCGGGAGTGGTGATTGGGGATTCGGGATTGGTCGACGGCCATCCCGGGTTTCAGCGGGGCGCGGCCAATACCGGTAGCATATCGACCCCGGTGGTACCGGTCCGCAGCCCGTTCGCGAATCCCGACTCCCCAAGCCCGAATCCCTGACCCTATGCGCGGCACCCTCTATATCGTTGCGGCCCCTTCCGGCGCCGGCAAGAGCAGCATCGTCAACGCCACCCTGGCGCGTGATCCCAAGATCGCCTTGTCGATCTCGTTCACCTCGCGCGCGCCGCGGCCGGGCGAACGGCATGCCGAGCACTACCATTTCGTCTCCGCCGACGAGTTCCAGGGCATGATCGAAGCCGGCGACTTCTTCGAATACGCGCTGGTGCATGGCGACTGGAAGGGCACCGCGCGGCAGTCGGTGGAGCCGCAGCTGGCCGCCGGTCACGACGTGCTGCTGGAGATCGACTGGCAGGGCGCGCGCCAGGTGCGCCAGAAGGTGCCCGACGCGGTCAGCGTGTTCATCCTGCCGCCGTCGCGCCAGGCGCTGGACGAGCGCATGCGCAAGCGCGGCCAGGACAGCGAGGACGTGATGGCGCAGCGTCTGGCCGCTGCCCGCGAAGAGATGCTGCATTTCGAGGAGTTCGATTACGTCATCATCAACGAGACCTTCGACACCGCGGTCTCGGAGATGTGCGCGATCTTCACCGCCAGCCGGCTGCGCCGGCAGGCGCAACAGCAGCGGCACGCGGCGTTGATCCGGGCCTTGCTGGACTGAGCTGCTCAAATCCCTGATTCCAAAGGAAACTGAATGGGCCCAGGTTGCCGTGACGGCGGCCCGGGCGTACACTCCGCCCCCTTTCCCTCATTCGATGCGCGGCCGTTGCTGGTCGCCGGGAGCCCGCATGGCCCGCATTACCGTAGAAGATTGCCTGGAAGTCGTGAACAACCGTTTCGAGCTGGTCATGATGGCGTCCAAGCGCGCCCGTCAGCTCGCCAACGGCGTGCAGCCGTTGATCGAAAATGCCGACGCCAGCGACAAGCCCACCGTGATGGCACTGCGCGAGATCGCCGCACGCCGGATCGACAACGCGCTGATCGACGAAGTCGAGAAGGCCGAGCGCGAGCGCGCCGAACGCGAAGCGCTGGAATGGGCCGCTGCCGAAGTGGTTGCCGACGAAGACATGTCCAAGAACGACGATTGATTGTTCGCATCGCTGCGATCGATCTGAACAGCCCGCCACGCGCGGGCTGTTTTCGTTTCAGGCCCGCTTTGGTGCCTGCAGTGTGCAAACGTTTGCCGTGACTGCGTTGCTGGCATAGTCTTCCGGCATGAACCCAGGCCCCACTGCCCAGGCGACCGTCGTGACGTCTCCGTCTTCCGACCAGGCCATCCCCGACTACGTCCTGCACTTCGAACGCGCGGCCAGCTACCTTCCCAAGGAGCAGCTGCCGATCCTGCGCCGTGCCTGGGAAGTGGGCGCCAGCGCGCATGCCGGCCAGACCCGCAAGTCGGGCGAGCCGTACATCACCCATCCGGTCGCGGTGGCCGGCGTACTCGCCGAGCTCGGCCTGGACATGGAATCGCTGATCGCCGCGATCCTGCACGACACCATCGAAGACACCCCGCTGACCCGCGAAGAGCTGGCGTCGGAATTCGGCGAAGCGGTGGCCGAGCTGGTCGATGGCGTCACCAAGCTGGACAAGCTCAAGTTCCGCGACCGCCAGGAAGCGGCGGCGGAGAGCTTCCGCAAGATGCTGCTGGCGATGTCGCGCGACCTGCGCGTGATCATGATCAAGCTGGCCGACCGCCTGCACAACATGCGCACGCTGGGTGCGCAGAGCAGCGAGGCGCGCAGCCGCATCGCGCGCGAAACGCTGGAGATCTACGCGCCGATCGCTCAGCGCCTGGGCATGAGCCTGATCAAGTCCGAACTGCAGAACCTGGGCTT
Organism: Xanthomonas sp. LMG 8993; assembly: GCF_009835065.2. Taxonomy (NCBI): domain Bacteria; kingdom Pseudomonadati; phylum Pseudomonadota; class Gammaproteobacteria; order Lysobacterales; family Lysobacteraceae; genus Xanthomonas; species Xanthomonas sp. LMG 8993. The sequence goes on from NZ_QVIF02000002.1 coordinate 137,939, forward strand.
CCGCGCGCTGTATCCGTGGCGTCATGCCATCATCGAAAAACATATCCGCAGCCAGCCGGTGGTGCGGCGCGAATCGATGGCGCAGGTGGAAGTGCAGCTGTCGCAGCGGCTGGCCAAGGAAGGGCTGGAGCACCGCCTGGTCAGCCGCATCAAGACGCCCTGGAGCATCTATTCCAAGATGCACGAAGAGAACAAGTCCTTCGACCAGGTGATGGATGTGTTCGGCTTCCGCCTGGTGGTGCGTTCGGTGGCCGATTGCTACCACGCGCTGGGTGCGGTGCATGCCACCTTCAAGCCGCTGGACGGGCGCTTCCGCGATTTCATCGCCATCCCCAAGGCCAACGGCTATCAGTCGCTGCACACCGTGTTGTTCGGCCCGTATGGCTCGCCGATCGAAGTGCAGATCCGCACCGAGGAGATGGACCTGATCGCCGAACGCGGGGTGGCTGCGCACTGGACCTACAAGGTCGGCTCGGCCTCGCCCAACAGCGCGCAGAGCCGCGCGCACGACTGGATCGTGGAGCTGATCGATTCGCAGCGCGCGGCGGGCTCGTCGCTGGAGTTCCTGGACAACGTCAAGGTCGACCTGTTCCCGGACGAGGTCTATCTGTTCACGCCCAAGGGCAAGATCCTGGCGCTGCCGCGCAACTCCACCGCGCTGGATTTCGCCTATGCGGTGCACACCGACGTGGGCAACCGCGCGGTCGCCTCGCGGGTGGACAAGAAGCTGGTGCCGCTACGCACCAAGCTGGTCAGCGGGCAGGCGGTGGAAATCATCACCGCGCGCTCGGCCACGCCCAAGCCGCAGTGGCTGGAGTTTGTGGTCAGCAGCAAGGCGCGTACCGCGATCCGCCACCAGCTCAAGCAGCTTGAACACGAAGACGCCGTGCAGCTCGGCCACCGCATGCTCGATCGCGCGCTGGAAGCGATGGACAGCTCGCTGGAGCGGCTGCCCAAGGGCCGCCTGGACGCCTTCCTCACCGAGCACCGCTATCCACGCCTGGAAGCCTTGCTGGCCGACGTGGCGCTGGGCAACTGGATGCCGACCCAGGCCGCGCAGGCGCTGATGGCCTACGCCGAATTGCGCGGTGGCGGCCACTCCAAGCATTCGCACGAAAAGATCCTGATCGACGGCAGCGAGCGCGGCGTGATCAGCTTCGCCAACTGTTGCCAGCCGATTCCCGGCGACGAAATCATGGGTTACCACACCGCCGGCAAGGGCATCGTGGTGCACCGTCTGGACTGCCCCAACCTGGCCGAGCTGCGCAAATCGCCCGAACGCTGGGTGCCGATCGACTGGGATTCCAGCGTCAGTGGCGACTACGACACCGCCTTGATCGTCGAGGTGGAAAACCGCACCGGCGTGCTGGCCCAGCTGGCTGCGGCGATTGCGCAGAGCCAGTCCAATATCGAGCGCGTGGATTACCTGGACCGCGATTTCAACGCGGCGGTGCTGCGCTTCAACATCCAGGTCCGCGACCGCCGCCATCTGGCCGAAGTGATGCGCCGGCTGCGGCGCCTGCATGTGGTGCAGAGCGTGGGGCGGCAGTAGAAGCGGCGAGCAGACCGTAGCGAGCAGTCGTCAGGTGGCTGTCGGCGTCGCGCTCAAAGCCGGCGTGTACGCGTGGTCCATGCCGCGCCGGGCACCGGCCGCACCCGCCCGGCGGTGCGCACAGTCGTGTTGCCAGTTGCTTCGAATCCGGTCCTGGCGTTGGACAGTGGCTGCGCTGCCGTGCGTCTGTGACAGCGCGCGCGCCTTGCCCGGCTCAGGCGATCAAACGACCCAGCGCAGGGTTGTCGTTATCCTGTTTCCACACCAGGTGCAGCTCCACCGGCGTGGCAGGGGTTTCCTCGCGCAGCGGCAGGTACACGATGCCGGCGTAACGCAGGCCGCTGGCGCCTTCGGGCACCAGCGCCATGCCCATGCCGCCGCGTACCAGCGCCAGCACCGAATGAATCTGGCTGACGTATTGCACCGAGCGCGGCGCGATGCCGCGCGCACCGAACAATTGCGCCAGCAGATCGTAGAAATAACGCGCCTCGTCCGGTGCGTAATTGACCAGCGGCTGGCCGTGGAAATCCTGCAGACGCAGGCTGTCGCGGTGCGCCAGCGGCGAGTCTTCCGGCAGCGCGGCGATCAGCGGTTCGCGTGCCACGCAGCGGCTGTGCAGGCCCTGGCGTTGGATCGGCGGGCGCAACAGACCGATATCCAGCCGGCCTGCATCCAGTGCGTCCAGTTGCGCCAGGCTGACCATCTCCTTGAGTTGCAGATCCACATCCGGCGCTTGCCTGCGCCACCGCGCGATGGCCTCGGGCAGGAAGCGGTAACTGGCACCGGCGGTGAAACCCACCGACACGTTACCGGCATCGCCGGTGCCGATCCGGCGCGCGCGCAGGCCGGCGTTTTCGGCCATGCGCAGGATCGCGCGCGCTTCGGCAAGCAGGCTGCGCCCGGCCTGGGTCAGCCGCACATGCCGGCTGTTGCGCTCTAGCAGCGCGGTGCCGACGCTGTGCTCCAGCAGCTGAATCTGCCGGCTGAGCGGCGGCTGGGTCATGTTCAGGCGCTCGGCCGCGCGACGGAAGTGCAGTTCGTCGGCGACGGCGACAAAGCAACGCAGTTGCTGCAGATCGAACATGGGGGACGGGCCTCGCATGGCAAAACAGGTGAATTGATGCTGCACCCGCAACATCCTTCCGCCGCCAGCGCCGATGAATAGGCGCTGCCACGCCAACGACCACGTTGGCGGGCGCAGCCGGCCATAATTACGCACTGTCGAAAAAGCGTTGCAAAGCAGCCATTTGCGGCGCACTACATCGATCGATGACGCGATTGATTCAACTTGTGTATCAAACAATACGTCCTTTGGTTTGGACCGGCAACGATCTGCGTTTCTAGGATCAACCGCATCCCCCGCCCAGGAGCGTTTGTCCGATGAGCAGCAGATACACCCCTTCTGAAATGGCCCAAGCGCTTGGCGCCGGGCTGTTGTCGTTTCCGGTGACCCATTTCGACGCCGACCTGGCCTTTGATGAATCCGCCTACCGCAGCAATCTGGACTGGCTGTCCTCGCACCCGGCCGCCGGGCTGTTTGCCGCCGGCGGCACCGGCGAGCTGTTTTCGCTGACGCTGGATGAAGTGAATCGCGCCGTGCGAGCAGCGGTGACCCAGACCGCCGGCCGCATGCCGGTCATCGCACCGGCCGGTTACGGCACCGCGATCGCCATGGAGATGGCGCAGGCTGCCGAGCGCAATGCTGCCGACGGCATCCTGCTGTTTCCGCCGTACCTCACCGAGTGCGATGCCGATGGCGTGGCCGACCATGTCGAGCGCGTCTGCAAGGCGACCAGGCTGGGCGTGATCGTCTACGGCCGCGCCAACGCCAAGCTCGACGACGTGACGCTGGCGCGGGTGGCCGAGCGTTGCCCCAACCTGGTGGGCTACAAGGACGGCATCGGCGATGTGGATCGCATGACCCGCATCTACGCACGCCTTGGCGACCGATTGCTCTACGTGGGCGGACTGCCCACCGCCGAAACCTTCGCGCTGCCGTATCTGGAAATGGGCGTGACCACGTATTCGTCGGCCATCTTCAATTTCCTGCCCGAGTGGGCGCTGACGTTTTATGCAGCGGTGCGTGCGCGCGACCACGTCACCATCTACCGCGAGCTCAATGACTTCGTGTTGCCGTACACCGTGCTGCGCAATCGCCGCGCCGGTTATGCGGTGTCGATCGTCAAGGCCGGCATGCGCGCGGTCGGCCGCCCGGCCGGTCCGGTCCGCACGCCGCTGGCCGACCTCAACGAGGACGAATTCGCCCAGCTCAAGCAACTGATTGGAGGACGCCGCTGATGCACAGCATCACGGGCCAATCGCTGATCGGGCAGCGCGACGTGCGCGGCGCAGGGGAGGAATTTCATGCGCTGGATGCGGCCAGCGGTGCGGCATTGCAGCCGGCATTCGGCTCGGTGAGCGCACAGGATCTGGAACAGGCCTGTGCGTTGGCGCGGGCGGCGTTCGATCGTTACCGCGAAACGACGCTGGACGCGCGCGCAGTCTTCCTGGAAACCATCGCCGAGCAGATCCTGGCATTGGGCGATGCCTTGATCGAACGCGCCATGCACGAAAGCGGCCTGCCGCGCCCGCGCCTGGAAGGCGAGCGGGGGCGCACGGTGGGGCAGCTGCGCCTGTTCGCCAACGTGGTGCGCGAAGGAAGCTGGCTGCAGGCGCGGATCGACCCGGCGCTGCCGCAACGCACGCCATTGCCGCGTGCGGATCTGCGGCAGCGGCATATCGCGCTGGGGCCGGTGGCGGTGTTCGGTGCCAGTAATTTCCCGCTGGCATTCTCGGTGGCCGGTGGCGATACCGCCTCGGCACTGGCGGCCGGCTGCCCGGTGGTGGTCAAGGCGCACAGCGCGCATCCGGGGACTTCGGAATTGGTGGGCCGTGCGATCCAGGCGGCGGTGGCGCAATGCGGCCTGCCCGAGGGCGTGTTCTCACTGCTGTTCGACGCCGGCATCGAGATCGGTGCACGACTGGTCGCCGACGCGCGCATCAAGGCGGTGGGTTTCACCGGCTCGCGGGCCGGCGGCATGGCGCTGGTCAAGATTGCCGCCGCACGCCGCGAGCCGATTCCGGTGTATGCGGAGATGAGCGCGATCAATCCGGTGTATCTGTTGCCGCAGGCGCTTCAGGCGCGCGCATCGGATCTGGGCAAAGCGTTCGTCGGCTCGCTGACCCTGGGCAGCGGGCAGTTCTGCACCAATCCCGGCTTGCTGCTGGCGATCGATTCGCCGGCGCTGGATGCATTTGTCGCATCCGCAACGCAAACGCTGCAGGCCGTGTCGCCGGCAGCGATGCTCACCGCAGGCATTGGCCAGGCCTACGCGCAAGGCGTGCAGCGTCTGGCCGCGCACCCGCAGGTCAGCACGCTGGCACGCGGCGCTGCGGCGGACGCCGGGCGCTGTCCGGCGGCGTTGTTCGGCACCGACGCCGATGCCTTCCTGGCCGATGAAGCGCTGCAGGCCGAAGTCTTCGGCGCCTCGTCGCTGCTGGTGCGTTGCAGGGACATCGAACAGCTGCGTGCGCTGAGCGAGCACCTGGAAGGCCAGCTCACCGCCACCTTGCACATGGAGGTGGGCGATACCGAACTGGCCGCCGCATTGCTGCCGGTGCTGGAGCGCAAGGCCGGACGCATCCTGGTCAACGACTGGCCCACCGGTGTGGAGGTCTGCCACGCGATGGTGCACGGCGGCCCGTTCCCGGCCACCTCCGACAGCCGCAGCACCTCGGTCGGCACGCTGGCGATCGATCGCTTCCTGCGCCCGGTCTGCTACCAGGATCTGCCGGCTGCGCTGTTGCCTGCCGCCGTCGCGCACGACAACCCGCTCGGGCTATGGCGACGCGTCGATGGCGCGCTGGGACACGACTGACGGCTGCCGCAGCAACGATGCCTGAGGCGTGCCGGAGGAGGGTCCGGTACGCCATCCGCAGGCGCAACGTGGAGTACCGAAGCGCAGTGCGCTTCCATCGTCATAGGTGAGGAACGATGATGGCTATCGATTCAAAAACGGTCGGTTCAACGACGGTTCCGCGCAGGCGCTACCTGATCTTGCTGATGCTGTTCGTGGTCACCACGATCAACTATGCCGATCGCGCCACCTTGTCCATCGCCGGTTCCGCGGTCCAGGATGCGCTGGGCATCGACGCGCTGCAGATGGGCTTCATTTTTTCTGCGTTCGGTTGGGCATATGTGGCCGGGCAGATTCCCGGCGGCTGGTTGCTCGATCGCTTTGGCTCGCGGCGCGTGTACGGCCTGTCGCTGCTGATCTGGTCGCTGTTCACCGCCTTGCAGGGCTTTATCGACTGGGTGCCGGTGACCTGGGCGGTCACCACGCTGTTCGTGCTGCGCTTTCTGGTCGGCATCGCCGAAGCGCCGTCGTTCCCGGGCAATAGCCGCATCGTGGCGGCCTGGTTTCCCACTGCAGAGCGCGGTCTGGCTGCGTCGATCTTCAATTCCGCGCAGTACTTCGCCACGGTGGCGTTCGCGCCGTTGATGGGCTGGCTGGTGCATGCCTGGGGCTGGGAGCATGTGTTTCTGGTGATGGGCGCGGCTGGCGTGTTGCTGGCGCTGGTGTGGCGCAAGACCATCTATGCCCCGCGCGAACATCCGCGCCTGAGCGCGCAGGAACTGGACTACATCCAGCGCAACGGCGCGCTGGTGGACATGGAGCAGGGCAACAAGCCCGGCCGCCAGCCCAAGGGCACGCAATGGCATTACGCCAAGCAGTTGTTGTGCAACCGCATGTTGCTGGGCGTGTACATCGGCCAGTACTGCATCACCACGCTGACGTATTTCTTCCTGACCTGGTTTCCGGTGTATCTGGTCAAGGAGCGCGGCATGTCGATCCTGGAAGCCGGATTTGTGGCCTCGTTGCCGGCGGTGTGCGGTTTCATCGGTGGCGTGCTGGGTGGCTATGTGTCCGACCGTATGGTGCGGCGCGGCTACTCGCTCACCGTCGCGCGCAAGACGCCGATCGTTGTCGGCATGTTGATGTCGGTGACGATGATCGGCTGCAACTATGTGCAGGCCGAATGGATGGTGGTCGGGCTGATGGCGCTGGCCTTCTTCGGCAAGGGCATCGGCGCACTCGGCTGGGCGGTGGTGGCCGACACCTCGCCCAAGGAAATCGCCGGCCTGTCCGGTGGCCTGTTCAATACCTTCGGCAATATCGCCGGCATCACCACGCCGATCGTCATCGGCTACATCGTCTCCACCACCGGCACCTTCGAGTGGGCGCTGGTCTTCGTCGGGCTCAATGCCTTGCTGGCGGTGGTGTCCTATCTGGTGGTGGTGGGCGAAATCAAGCGCGTGGAACTCAAGGCGCCGCCCGGCGGCCCGTCCATGCCCGTGCCCGCAACGCTGTGACCGTCCTGGGAGACTTTCGATGACTATCCACACCGCACCTGCAAGCATCGGCGCCACGCCGCGCATCACCGACATCCGCGTGGTGCCCGTCGCCGGGCAGGACAGCATGCTGCTCAACCTCAGTGGCGCACACGCGCCGTACTTCACCCGCAATGTGCTGGTGCTGCGCGATTCGTCCGGACGCACCGGCGTGGGCGAAGTGCCTGGTGGCGCGGCCATCGCCGGCTTGCTGCAGGAAGCAGCGCCGCTCATTCGCGACCGCTCCATCGCCGAGTATCAGCGCATCCTCAATCAGGTGCGCACCGCCTTTGCCGACCGCGACAGCGCCGGCCGTGGCCTGCAGACCTTCGATCTGCGTATCACCATCCATGCGGTGACGGCCATCGAGTCGGCGTTGCTGGATCTGCTCGGGCAATTCCTCGACCAGCCTGTCGCTGCCTTGCTCGGTGAAGGCCAGCAACGCAGCGCCGTGGATGTGCTGGGCTATCTGTTTTTCATCGGCGACCGGCGGAAGACTGCGTTCGACTATCGCGACGGCAGCGGTGCCCGCGATGACTGGGAGGCTGTGCGGGACCAGGAGGCCTTGACGCCGGCATCGGTGGTGCGCCTGGCCGAAGCGGCCTACGAGAAATACGGCTTCCGCGATTTCAAGCTCAAGGGCGGCGTGCTGCGCGGCGAAGACGAAATCGACGCCATTGTCGCGTTGCACGCGCGGTTTCCGCAGGCGCGCATCACCCTCGATCCCAATGGCGCGTGGTCGCTGGATCAGGCCATCGCCCTGTGCCGCGGCATGCACGGCGTGATGGCCTACGCCGAAGATCCGTGCGGTGCGCAGGATGGGTATTCCGGGCGCGAGATCATGGCCGAATTCCGTCGCGCCACCGGCTTGCCGACCGCCACCAACATGATCGCCACCGACTGGCGGCAGATGGGCCACGCCATCCAGTTGCAGTCGGTGGATATCCCGCTGGCCGACCCGCATTTCTGGACGTTGCAGGGCTCGGTACGAGTGGCGCAACTGTGCCGCGACTGGGGCCTGACCTGGGGCTCGCATTCCAACAACCATTTCGATATTTCGCTGGCGATGTTCACCCATGTCGCCGCCGCAGCGCCTGGGCGGGTGACCGCGATCGATACGCACTGGATCTGGCAGGACGGCCAACGCCTGACCCACGACCCATTGCAGATCGTCGGCGGCCAGATCCAGGTGCCGGCAAAGCCGGGCCTGGGTGTGGAGCTGGACATGGACGCGCTGGAGGCCGCGCATCGCACCTATCAAAGCCTGAGCCTGGGCGCGCGCGACGATGCCGCCGCCATGCAGGCGCTGATCCCCAATTGGACCTTCGACAACAAGCGGCCCTGTCTGGTGCGCTGAAGCGCCCCGATGCCTGCCGCCGGAGCGCCGGCAGCAGCGTACGGCCGCCAGTTCACCGCAGGTGGAGAACCGAGTAATGAAAAGCATGATGGCGATCAGCGGCGCTGCGCTGCTGGCGGTCGGCGCGGCCGGGCGTGCGCGTGCGCAACAACCCGATGAGGGGTTCTGGAATGGCGCAACGGCCGAAGTCACCGCACTCAACTTCTACTACAACCGCGATTTCCGCAGCGGCGAAGGGCAGGGCAAGCGTGCCGAGTGGGCGCAGGGGTTTGTGGTCGATGCCCGTAGCGGCTATACCCGCGGGCCGGTCGGCGCGGGCCTGGATCTGCTGGGTATCGGCGATTTCAAGCTCGATGGCGTGCGCGCCGAAGGCGGCACCGGCCTGCTGCCCAGCAACGACGACGGTACTGCGCAACATGCGCTGACGCGGGTGGCACCCACGCTCAAACTGCGCGCCTCGCAAACCGAAGTGAAGTGGGGCAGCTTCATTCCCAACGAGCCGCTGGTGCGCGCCAGCATCACCCGCATCATGCCGGAAACATTCCAGGGCGTGACGCTGGAATCCAAGGACGTGCCAAAGCTCGATCTGCTGCTCGCGCGCTTCACCAGCGCCTGGTATCGCGATGGCGATTCGCGCGTCCCCATCACCTTGACCAACAAAAATCGCCGTTTTCTGGGCACGCCGGATTCGGATGCGTTGAATCTGCTCTCGGCAACCTACAGCGTCGTGCCCGGCACGCAACTGCGCTATCAGGGCGCGGTGATGGAAGACATCTACCGGCAGCAGCTCTATAACCTCATCCAGACGCACACCTTCGGCAAGGACCAGCTGCGTGTGGATCTGCGGTATTTCCGTACCGATGACATCGGCCAGTCGCTGGCCGGGCCGATCGACAACCGCATGTTCAGCAGCATGCTGTCCTGGCGCACGGGCGGGCACGAATTCGGCGCCGGCTATCAACGCCTGTCCGGCCCCAGCGCCATGCCCTGGCCGGGCGGCACCGACGGCAATGTCTTCAACTGGACCTTCATCAACGACTTTCTCGAACGCGGCGAGCGCAGCTGGCAGCTGCGTTACAGCATCGATGGCAAGAGCATCGGCATCCCCGGTCTCAGCGTCATGGCGCGCTACATCAATGGCGACCATGCGCAGCCGGCCACCTATGCCGGCCAAGGCCGCGAGTGGGCCCGGGATGTCTTGACCACCTATCAATTCCAGAGCGAGCGCTTCAAGCACTTGAGCGTCATCTGGTTCAACGGCACCTTTCGCTCAAATTACCAGCGCAATGTCGATGAAAACCGCTTGATCCTGCAGTACCGCCGTCAGTTCGACAGCCCCGACCGGTAATGCACTCCACCCCACGCCTGCAAGGTAGCCCCACGATGTCCGCAACCCAGCAACCCACCCGTTGGCTTAGCATCCGCGCCCACGCGCGCGACAACGTCGCCATCGTCGTCAACGATGACGGCGCACCGGCCGGCGCCACCTTTCCGGATGGGCTCACCGCCGTCGAACACATTCCGCAGGGGCACAAGATGGCGCTACGCGACCTGGCCGCCGGCGCGCCGGTGATCCGCCTGGGCGCGGTGATCGGCACTGCCAATGCCGACATCGCACGCGGGGCCTGGGTGAGCGAGCAATTGCTGGCGATGCCCGAAGCGCCCGATCTGGCCGCGCTGGATCTGTCCCTGCAGCCGGCACCCGCACCCGCGCCCTTGGATGGCTACACCTTCCAGGGGTATCGCAACCGGGATGGCAGTGTCGGCACGCGCAACATCCTGGGCATCATGACCAGCGTGCAGTGCGTGGTGGGCGTGCTCGGCCACGCGGTGGAGCGCATCCGCACCGAGCTGCTGCCCAAGTATCCCAATGTCGACGATGTGGTGGCGATCAATCACGTCTATGGTTGCGGCGTGGCAATCACCGCGCCGGAGGCCATCATCCCCATCCGCACGCTGCGCAATATCGCGCGCAGCCCCAACTTCGGCGGGCAGGCGCTGATCGTGGGCCTGGGCTGCGAGAAACTCGCGCCCGAGCGCCTGCTGCCGGACGATGCCAGCGCCGACGACAGCGGCGTCTACCGTCTGCAGGAAGCCAGCCTGGGCTTTGCCGACATGGTCGGTTCGATCATGGCCATGGCCGAAGAACGCCTGCGCCATCTGGACCTGCGTCGGCGCGAAACCGTGCCGGCCAGCGAACTGGTGGTAGGCATGCAATGCGGCGGCAGCGATGCGTTTTCCGGCGTGACCGCCAACCCGGGCCTGGGCGTGGCGGCGGACCTGCTGGTACGCGCCGGTGCCACGGTGATGTTTTCGGAAAACACCGAAGTGCGCGATGGCATCCATCTGCTGGTGCCGCGCGCGGCCAATGCCGATGTCGCCAGGGCGCTGGTACGCGAAATGGCCTGGTACGACGCCTACCTGGCGCGCGGCCAGGCCGACCGCAGCGCCAACACCACCCCGGGTAACAAGAAGGGCGGGCTGGCCAACATCGTGGAGAAGGCGATGGGCTCGATCGCCAAGTCCGGCTCCTCGGCGATCAACGGCGTGGTGCCGCCCGGCGAGCGGGTCAAGGGGCGCGGGCTGCAGTATTGCGCCACCCCGGCCAGCGATTTCGTCTGCGGCACCTTGCAGGTTGCGGCGGGCATGAACCTGCACGTCTTCACCACCGGGCGCGGAACGCCCTACGGCCTGGGCATGGTGCCGGTGATCAAGGTGGCTACCCGCAGCGAATTGGCGCAGCGCTGGTCCGACCTGATGGACATCGATGCCGGCGGCGTGGCGACCGGCGCCAAGACGCTGGAGCAATTGGGCTGGGAGTTGTTCCGGCGCTATCTGGACGTGGCCAGCGGCCAGCGCACCTGGACCGAGCAACACCGCCTGCACAACGATCTGGCCTTGTTCAATCCGGCGCCGATCACCTAGCCCTGCCGGTTTTCCGCAGTGGCGGGCCGCTAGGTGGCGCAGCGCAGGCCGACTGTTGCGCCGCCGCGCAGGGGGCGATGTTCCCGAGTCGGTAGCAATGATGCGGCGTTGCACGTCTCTTGGTGTCGTGACCGCTCCCGTGCGTCGTGACGACCCCGCGCCACAGGTCGCACCCGGAGCATCGCGCGCCGCAGCGCTGCCGCACCACAGTGCAACGCATTTGGCGTGGCTTCGCCCGGGCCTTCACCCAAGCCCTGTTTCGCAGGACAGTGGCCAGCGTTTCCAGCGGAAGAGGGGCTAGCGTCCAGCAAAAGAGGGGCGCGCCGTTCCCTTCTCCTTCGGAAGAAGGTGCCCCGTCGGGGCGGATGAGGGGACGTGCGCAGCCCCGTGCTCCGTCGCGCGGCCTCTAGCGGCGCACGCGCACAGCCTCACCACGCCATCGCGCGCGCGCAGGCAGACACCAGCCCATTGCAAGATGCTCAGCCCATCGGGCAACACGCCGCTACGCCGACGGCCAACGCCTGCGCACCGTCACCGCTACGCCCCATTCGCCCGTCAATGGCAGGCGCCGATACAATGCGCGTTCGTTTTCAGTGTTGATGGAGTCGCCATGTCCCAGATCATCCATACCGACCAGGCGCCTGCCGCCATTGGCCCCTATTCGCAGGCCGTGCGTGCCGGCAACACGGTGTATTTCTCCGGGCAGATCCCGCTGGATCCGGCCACCGGCGAGATCGTGCCGGGCGATGTCGGCGTGCAGGCACGCCGCGCGTTCGACAACCTCAAGGCGGTGGCCGAAGCCGCCGGTGGCTCGCTCGACAAGATCGTGCGGCTGGGCCTGTACCTCACCGATCTCGGCCAGTTCGCCGCCGTCAACGTAGTGATGCAGGAGTATTTCCAGGCGCCGTTCCCGGCGCGTTCGACCATCGAGGTCTCCGGCCTGCCCAAGGGTGCCGGCTTCGAGGTCGACGCGGTGATGGTGCTCGACTGATCCAGCTCGGCTGACCCGAGCGCCCTGCCGTGCCGCGCGCAGCGACCGTCACCCCGCGCCTGGCCGTCGCAGGCCAGGCCTCGCTTGCCAGCCTGCCCGGCGTCGGCCCCAAGGTGGCCGAGAAATTCGCTGCGCGCGGCATCTCGACGCTACAGGATCTGTGGCTGCATCTGCCGTTGCGCTACGAAGACCGCACGCGGCTGACCACGATCGCGCAGTTGCAGAGCGGCGTGCCGGCGCAGATCGAAGGGCGTGTGGATGCGGTGGAGCGTGGCTTCCGTTACCGGCCCGTGTTGCGGGTGGCGGTCTCGGACGAGTCGCACGGCAGCGTGGTGCTGCGCTTCTTCCATTTCCGCGCGGCGCAGGTCGCGCAGTTCGCACCGGGCACGCGGCTGCGGGTGTTCGGCACGCCCAAGCCGGGACAGAACGGCTGGGAAATCGTGCACCCCAGTTACCGCGTGCTGGCACCGGGCGAGGATGCCGGGCTGGGCGACAGCCTGGATCCGGTCTATCCGATGCTGGAAGGCGTGGGCCCGGCCACGTTGCGCAAACTCATCGGCCAGGCGCTGGAGCGCTTGCCGGCCGAGGCCGCGCTGGAACTGCTGCCGCCGCACTGGCTGCAGGACGAACAACTGCCCTCGCTGCGCAGCGCGCTGCTGACCATGCATCGCCCGCCGGTGAACACCGACCCGCAGCAACTGCTCGCAGGCGGGCATCCGGCCCAGCAGCGTTTGGCGATCGAAGAACTGCTGGCGCATCAGCTCAGCCTGCGTCGCCAGCGCATCGCCTTGCAGCGCTTCCGCGCACCGCTGCTGCCTGGCAACGGCACCCTGGTGCGGCAACTGCGCGCGGCGTTGCCGTTCCAGCTTACCGGTGCGCAGCAGCGCGTGTTCGCGCAGATTGCCCGCGATCTGGCAAAACCGTCGCCGATGCTTAGGTTGGTGCAGGGCGATGTCGGCAGCGGCAAGACCGTGGTCGCCGCATTGGCGGCGATGCTGGCGGTGGAGCAGGGCAAGCAGGTCGCACTGGCAGCGCCGACCGAGCTGCTGGCCGAGCAGCACCTGACCAATCTGCGTGGCTGGTTGGAACCGCTGGGCGTGCGCATCGTCTGGCTGGCCGGCAAGGTCACCGGCAAGGCACGCGCTGCGGCAATGGCCGAGGTGGCCTCCGGCCAGGCGCAGGTGGTGGTCGGCACCCACGCCCTGATGCAGGACGCGGTGGTCTTCCACGATCTGGCTTTGGCCATCATCGACGAGCAGCACCGCTTCGGCGTGCATCAGCGCCTGGCCTTGCGCGACAAGGGTGCGGCCGCCGGCAGCGTGCCGCATCAGTTGGTGATGACCGCCACGCCGATCCCGCGCACCCTGGCGATGTCCACCTATGCGGATCTGGATGTCTCGGCCATCGACGAGCTGCCGCCCGGGCGCACGCCGGTGCAGACCATCGTGCTCAGTGCCGAGCGCCGGCCGGACCTGGTCGAGCGCATCCGCGCCGCCTGCGCCGAAGGGCGTCAGGCGTACTGGGTCTGCACCTTGATCGAAGAAAGCGAAGAGCCCGGTAAGGGCGCGCCCCCCGGTGGCCCGCCGAGGATCGAGGCCCAGGCGGCGGAGGCCACCTTCGAAGCGCTGTCCGCGCAATTGCCCGGCGTGCGCGTGGCGCTGGTGCACGGGCGCATGAAAGCGGCGGAAAAACAGAAGGCGATGCTGGATTTCAAGCAGGGCCTTACCGATCTGCTGGTCGCCACCACGGTGATCGAGGTCGGCGTGGACGTGCCCAACGCCTCGCTGATGATCATCGAGAATGCCGAGCGCCTGGGTCTGGCGCAGTTGCACCAGTTGCGCGGCCGGGTCGGTCGCGGCGCGGCCGCGTCCAGCTGCGTGCTGCTGTATCAGGCCCCGTTGTCGATGATGGCGCGGCAACGCCTGGAAACCATGCGCCAGACCAACGACGGCTTCGTGATCGCAGAAAAGGATCTGGAGCTGCGTGGTCCCGGCGAATTGCTGGGCACGCGGCAGACCGGCCTGGCCACTTTCCGCATCGCCGATCTCACCCGCGATGCCGGGCTGCTGCCGCGCGTGCAGGTACTCGCCGAACGGCTGCTGGCCGAAGCGCCGGACATTGCCGACCGTGTGGTCGCGCGCTGGATCGGCAGCGCGGTGCGTTATGCCGCGGCTTGAGTGGCGGGGATTGGGGATTCGGGATTGGGGATTCGTCAGAGCTAGGTCGCTGCGATCTGGATGGGTAACCGATTCGCGTGCCTCGCCGATCCTTGCGAAGATGCGGCAACGAATCCCGAATGACCAATCTCCGATCCTATGACCAAAAAGATACCGCTGCTGATCGACACCGACCCGGGCGTGGACGACGCGCTGGCCTTGCTGATGGCCTTCAACGACACCCGGCATGAGGTCGTTGGGCTGACCATCGCCGCCGGCAACGTGGGCCTGGAGCACACCGTGCGCAACGCCTTGAAGGTGTGCGAGATTGCCGGGCGCGACGATGTGCCGGTCTATGCGGGCTGCCCGCAGCCGCTGCTACATCCCTCGGTGGACGCGGCGCATGTGCATGGCATCGACGGCTTCGGCGATGTCGGCCTGGCGCCGGCCAAGCGCACTGCCGAGACCGAGCACGCCGCGCTGGCCATCCTGCGCCTGTCGCACGAATACGCCGGCGAGCTGCTGCTGGTCGCGCTCGGTCCGCTGACCAATCTGGCCCTGGCCCTGACGCTGGATCCGACCCTGCCGCAGCGCGTGGCGCGGCTGGTGGTGATGGGCGGGGCGCTGACCGGGCACGGCAACATCACCGCCGCGGCCGAATTCAATATCGGCTTCGACCCGGAAGCGGCACATATCGTATTCCGCGGTTTTCCGCAGTTCGACGTGGCCGACTGGGAAGCCACCATCGCGCACGGGCTGCTGCATCGCGATGTCGAGCAATGGCTGGCGGCCGACTCCGCGCAGGCGCGGTTCTACGAAGAGATTTCGCGCAAGACCCGGCTGTGGTCCGAAGACAGCCGTGGCGAGCACTGGTACGCCGCCGACGCGCTGGCGATGGCGTTCGCGCTGCATCCGGAGGGCGCGCAGCGGCTGGAGCAGCGGCCGGTGCATATCGAGCTGACCGGTACGCACACCCGCGGCATGACCCTGGTGGACTGGGAGCGCCGGGATGGCACCCCCGACAATGCCAACCTGCTGCTGGACTACGATCGCCCGCAATTCTTCGGCCTGGTCGCCGCGGCGCTGGCGGCGGGGTAAGGCGATCTTGCGCCGGGCGTCTGGAGGCCGCTATAATGCCCGGCTTATCCAGGCAGCCCGGCGCCAAGTCCATGAAAGATAACGTTCATCCCAGCTACAACGACGTCGTCTTCCACGACGTGACGTCCGATTTCAAGATTCTGACCCGTTCCACCATGAGCTCGAAAGAGACCGTGAAGTGGGAAGATGGCCAGGAATACCCGCTGATCAAGGTGGATATCTCCTCGGCCTCGCACCCGTTCTATACCGGCAAGCACAAGGTGATCGACACCGGCGGCCGGATCGACAAGTTCCAGAAGCGCTACGCGCGCTGAGCTTGCAGGACGGGCTGTACCGGCAGCGGCCGCGCATTGCGCGGCCGTTGTTTTTTGGGGCGGCGGCAACTTCGTTTTCACGCCGTCGACGGGGCGTCTACGACTTCTGTCCAAGCGACGGCCAAAATGTTGCTGTGCGATAATGACGTGATCCGGGGCGATGCCCTGGACTTCCATCACGTGCCTGCCCATTTGGTGACAGGCGCCTTCCACTGAAGGAGCGTACACAGTGTCCGATCTTGATCAGGTCACGCTCAACGCCGGCGACAAGTCGGTCGTTCTGCCGGTTCTCAAGCCCACGCTTGGCAATGATTGCGTCGATATTTCAAAGCTGACCAAAGAAACCGGTCTGTTCACCTACGACTCGGGCTTTACCGCCACCGCCAGCTGCAAGTCGGCCATCACCTACATCGATGGCGACAACGGCGTGCTGCTGTATCGCGGCTACCCGATCGAACAGTTGGCCGAGAAGTCCAGCTTCCTCGAAGTCTCGTACCTGCTGATGAACGGCGAGCTGCCGACCGCGGACGAATTCAAGAAGTTCGACCACGAAGTCACGCATCACACGATGATGCACGAGTCGCTGAAGAACTTCCTCGGTGGCTTCCGGCATGACGCCCACCCGATGGCCATGCTGGCCGGTTCGGTCGCCTCGCTGTCGGCGTTCTACCACGACACCCTGGACCTCAACGATCCGGAGCAGCGCCGCCAGGCCGCCATCCGTCTGATCGCCAAGGTGCCGACCCTGGCTGCTGCCGCGTACCGCTATTCGATCGGCTGGCCGATCCGCTACCCGCGCAACAACCTCAACTACGTCGACCGCTTCCTGCACATGATGTTCGAAGTGCCGAGCGAGCCGCTGGAGATCAATCCGGTGGTGGCCAAGGCGCTGGATCTGCTGTTCATCCTGCATGCCGATCACGAGCAGAACGCCTCGACCTCGACCGTGCGTCTGGTCGGTTCGACCGGTGCCAACCCGTACGCCTCGGTCGCAGCGGGCATCACCGCGCTGTGGGGCCCGGCACACGGTGGCGCCAACGAAGCCGTGCTGAAGATGCTGGAAGAGATCGGCACCGCCGACAACGTCGAGTCCGCCGTGGCCAAGGCCAAGGACAAGAACTCCTCGTTCCGCCTGATGGGCTTCGGTCACCGCGTCTACAAGAACTTCGACCCGCGCGCCAAGATCATCCGCGAGATGACCCACAAGGTGCTGGGCGAACTGGGCGTCAACGATCCGCTGCTGGAAGTGGCGCTGAAGCTGGAAGAAGCCGCGCTGAAGGACGACTACTTCGTGCAGCGCAAGCTGTACCCGAACGTCGACTTCTACTCGGGCCTGATCTACAAGGCACTGAACATCCCGGTGGAAATGTTCACCGTGATGTTTGCCATCGCACGCACCGCCGGCTGGGTGTCGCATTGGCTGGAGCAGCAGGTCGACCCGGAAATGAAGATCGGCCGTCCGCGCCAGATCTACACCGGCTACGACAAGCGCGACTACACCGACGCCGGCCAGCGCTAAGCGCCTGCGGTTGTCTGCTTGAACGAACGCCCCGCATTGCGGGGCGTTTGCTTTTGCGGGTTGGCGTTGTGGTCAGTGGTCACGCGTCATGGCGCGCTGCGCTCAGCGCGTGCGCGGCAGGGCGTGGCCACCATCCTCTTCTGCCAACAACTGACGCAACTGGGCGGCCGAGGCGCGCTGCATCGGTTTTTCGTCCAGCTGCGACAGCGGTGCCTGGCGCAAGGCATCGTACGGCAGCACGGTCAGGTCGAAGGTCAGTTCCTCGGCACTGAACAGCCACACCGGGAACTCGGCCGTGCGCTCGCGGTCCAGGCGCAGCCGGCGCGTACGCGATTCGGCCGGAACGCGGTGTTCCTCCAGGAAGCGCTGCACGGCGTCGGCATCGTCGCTGTGCAACTGCAGCTGCACCGGCGCATTGGCGTCGGCCGTGCCATCGAGCACCGGGCCGGCCAGGCGCGGCTGGAACGGGCTAAGAAACTCCAGCGCGCGCAATGCGGCTTCGCGGCGTTGGCGCAGCCGCAGCCCGTGCGCAGGCCCGGCGAACAGGCGCTGGTGCTCGCGCAACGCATCTTCGATCTCGCGGTTGCGCGGCAGCGATGCGTCGTCGTGGATGCCCAGCCGGCTGGCCGCCTTGAGCTTGGCCTGATGAAAATCACGGATGCCACCCTCGGCCATCAGCCGGGCCGCTTCGTGCGCCAGGCGATGGCGACGTTCTCGGGTTCGCGTATCGGCGTGTTCGCGCGCGTGATGCATGACCGGGCTCCCCTAATGAACCTGGTTCGACTCTACAACAGCGGCATGAAGAGGTGGCGAATGCCCCGGTGTCTCCCTGCAAGGGCAATCACGCAATGGCGATTGCCCGGCCCCTTCTGCTGCAACCGGAAACAGTCGATGCCACGAACCCGATCGGGGAATCGGGCGGACGAAGCCGTTCCGATTCCCCAATCCCGAATCCCGATTCCCCAATCCCGGCCCTCAAAAGATATCGAAGGCCTTCTCGTCCTGCTGTTCCTGCAGGCCGTAGTCGTAGTCCTGCAGGCGATCCAGGTCCTCGTTCTTCACCCATTCCACCGCACCATTGATGGTGGCCTGGGTCATGCCGTCGGGCGGATCGTTGGCGGCGATCGGCTTGTCCTTCAGCGCCACGCGCATGTAGTCGATCCAGATCGGCAGTGCCGCCTTGCCGCCGTACTCGCGATAGCCAAGCGAACGGAAGTCGTCGCGACCCACCCACACCGTGGTGGCGTAGGGGCCGCCGAAGCCGGAGAACCAGGCGTCGCGGTGATCGTTGGTCGAGCCGGTCTTGCCGCCGACGTCCTCGCGCCCCAGCACCTTGGCCGCGGTGCCGGTGCCGCGCTGGACCACGTCGCGCATCATCGAGACCAACTGGTAGGCGGTACGCTCGTCGATGGCGCGCGGCGCGATCTTGGTTTCGGCAGTGGCTGCCGGGGCGGTCTCCGCCGGGGTCGCCGGGGTCGGTTCGATCGACTTGGGCAGCGCGGGGGCGCCGAAGTTGAAGCCGTCCACCACCTGGCTCACCGGCGCGACATTGCCGCCCTGCAATGCGCAGGTACGGCAGGCCACCGCCGGCACTTCCTTGAAGACCACATTGCCGTCGCGGTCCTTGACCTCGTCCACGATCCAGGTCTCCACCCGCGAGCCGCCATTGGCGAACACTGCATAGCCACGCGCGACCGACAACGGCGTCAGCGAAGCCGTGCCCAGCGACATCGACAGGTTGGGCGGCAGCTCGGCTTCCTGGAAGCCGAACTGGCTGATGTACTTGCGCGCAAAATCGACGCTGATCGCGTCCAGCAAGCGGACCGAGACCAGGTTGCGCGATTGCACCAGCGCCTCGCGCAAGCGCATCGGGCCGCGGAAGCCGCCGCCGTCGTTCTGCGGCGACCAGGTCTTGCCGCGGCGGTCGCGGAACACCACCGGCGCATCGAGCACGATCGAGGCCGGGTTGAAGCCCTTCTCGAACGCGGCCGCATACACGAACGGCTTGAAGCTGGAGCCCGGCTGGCGGCGTGCCTGGGTGGCGCGATTGAACTTGTTGCCGGCGAAGCTGAAACCGCCGACCAGCGCGCGCAGGGCGCCGCTGTTGGCATCCAGCGACACCAGCGCGGCCTGGCCGCGCGGCAACTGGTCGATGATCCACTCGCCGTCCTTCTCGCCGGCGCGGATGCGGGTCAGGTCGCCGCGCGTCAGCAGCTTGGCCGGCGTCTTGTTGGTCCAGCGACTGGCGCTGGCCGGCAGGGTCAGCTCGGTCTTGTCGCTCTGCACGACGGTCACGCCGCCGTCGGCATTGGTGCGTGCCACGATCACCGCGCGCAGGCCGCCCTGGGTGAACACGCCGGACAGGTGCTTGGCCAGTGCCGCGGCATCCGCATCGGCGGCGACATCGAAATGCTGCTCCACCCCATGCCAGCCATGCCGGTGGTCGTACAGGCGCAGACCTTCGGCAACCGCCGCATCGGCACCGGTCTGCAGCGTGGCATCGATGGTGGTGGTGACGTGGTAACCCTTGTTGAGCACATCGCCGCCGTACTTGGCGATCATTTCCTGGCGCACCAGCTCGGCCACGTACGGGGCGTAGACCTCGACCGGCGGCTCGTGCGGCTTGGCGTGCATCGGCACCGCCTTGGCGGCGTCGGCTTCGGCCTGGCTGACAAAGCCCAGGTCGGCCATGCGTTGCAGCACATAGTAATCGCGGCGCTCCTGCGCGCGTTCCGGATTGCTGATCGGGTTGCCGCTGGACGGGAACTTGGGGATGCCGGCCAGCGAGGCCATCTCGTCCAGGCTCAACTCGCTCATCTTCTTGCCGTAGTAGTACTCGGCCGCAGCACCGACGCCGTAGGCGCGATTGCCGAAGAAGCTCTTGTTGAGATACAGCTCGAAGATCTCGTCCTTGCTCAGCTCACTCTCGATCTTGCGCGCCAGCAGGATCTCGGCGAGCTTGCGGGTGTAGCTGTATTCGGAACTGAGGAAGAACTGCCGGGCCACCTGCTGGGTGATGGTCGAACCACCCGGCACGCGCTTGGCATCGGTGCTGGCCAGCAGCCACACCGCACGGGCGATGCCCTTGTAGTCCACGCCGCCGTGTTCGTAGAAGCGCGCATCCTCCGTCGCCAGGAAGGCCTGCTTCAGGCGCAGCGGCACGTCCTTCATCTGGATGGGGTAGCGCCGGGTCTCGCCATAGACGGCCATCAGGCGGCCGTCGCTGGAATAGACGTACATCGGCTCCTGCAGCTCGACCTGCTTGAGCGACTGCACGTCCGGCAACTTGGAGGAAATGGCGTAATACAGGCCGCCGGCAGCAATAGCGCCAAGCAGGGCGAGCACCACGAACGCGGCCAGGATCCAGCCCAGCCAACGGCGAATACGGGGCATGTAAGAGAGATTCCGATTGCAGATTTCTTGGTCACAGAGTATAGATGACGCCGGGTTTGGCTGGGGCCGAACTCTGGGGATCGCAGGAAACAGCACTGGGGTCACGTCGCGGGGCCATTGCCATGCGCGTGAAGGGCTTGTCACCTGTTAAAATTTAATTATTAATACGAGGGCGCAGACAAGCGTCCAAGTGCCCATCGGCAGGGGAGTTTCCGTGGGGCTTCTACCCAAGAGTCAATCGCCACTGATTGGTGTCGATATCAGTTCCACTGCGGTCAAGCTCTTGCAGCTGTCGCGCAGCGGGAACCGTTTCCGCGTGGAGCATTACGCGGTGGAACCGTTGCCGCCGAATGCGGTCGTGGAAAAGAACATCGTCGAGGTCGAGGCGGTCGGCGAAGCGATTCGTCGCGCCATCAACCGTTCCGGCAGCAAGGCCAAGAACGCCGCAGCCGCGGTGGCCGGGTCGGCGGTGATCACCAAGCTGATCCCGATGCCGGCCGATCTGGACGACAGCGATCTGGAAGCCCAGGTCGAACTGGAAGCCACCAACTACATTCCGTACCCGATCGAGGAAGTCAATCTCGACTTCGAGGTGCTCGGCCCGATGCCCAACAGCCCGGACATGGTCCAGGTGCTGCTGGCCGCCTCGCGTTCGGAGAATGTGGAACTGCGCCAGTCCGCGCTGGAACTCGGTGGCCTGACCGCCAAGGTCATGGACGTGGAGGCCTTCGCGGTCGAGAACGCCTTCGCCCTGGTCGCCAGCGAGTTGCCGGTGGCCGCCGATGCGGTGGTTGCGCTGGTGGACATCGGCGCGACCATGACCACGCTGAGCGTGCTGCGCTCCGGTCGCAGCCTGTATAGCCGCGAGCAGGTCTTCGGCGGCAAGCAGCTCACCGACGAGGTGATGCGCCGTTACGGGTTGACTTACGAGGAGGCCGGCCTGGCCAAGCGTCAGGGCGGCTTGCCGGAGAGCTACGAGGTCGAAGTGCTGGAGCCGTTCAAGGAGGCGACGGTGCAGCAGATCAGCCGCTTGCTGCAGTTCTTCTACGCGGGCAGCGAATTCAATCGCGTCGACTGCATCGTGCTGGCCGGCGGCTGCGCTGCGCTGTCGCGCCTGCCGGAAATGGTGGAAGAGCAGCTCGGCGTG
Organism: Xanthomonas sp. LMG 8993; assembly: GCF_009835065.2. Classification (NCBI taxonomy): domain Bacteria; kingdom Pseudomonadati; phylum Pseudomonadota; class Gammaproteobacteria; order Lysobacterales; family Lysobacteraceae; genus Xanthomonas; species Xanthomonas sp. LMG 8993. Next base: position 159,783 of record NZ_QVIF02000002.1, read on the forward strand.
ACCACCGTGGTCGCCAACCCGCTCGCGCAGATGACGCTGGGCCCGAAGGTCCAGGCGCATGCGCTGGCGCTGGATGCACCTGCATTGATGATCGCCACCGGCCTGGCCCTGAGGAGCTTTGACTGATGGCAAGAATCAATCTTTTGCCCTGGCGCGCCGAGCGCCGGAAGGCGCGCGAGCGTGAGTTCTATTCGATGCTGGGCTTCGCCGCGTTGGGCGGCGTGCTGTTGTCGGTCCTGATCTGGTTCTACTACGACGCGCAGATCAGCGGCCAGACCGAGCGCAATGCGTTCCTGACCGCCGAGATCGACAAGGTCAAGGCGCAGAACGAAGAGATCAAGGAGCTCGACAAGAAGAAGGACCGCCTGCTCGCGCGCAAGAAGGTGATCGAGGAGCTGCAGGCCAATCGTTCGCAGATGGTGCATCTGTTCGATTCGCTGGTGCGCACCATCCCCGATGGCGTGGCCTTGACCAACATCAAGCAGGACGGCGACATCCTGACCCTGGAAGGGCGTTCGCAGTCCAACGCGCGCGTCAGTACCTATATGCGCAACCTGGAAGGCTCGGGCTGGATGACCAATCCGGACCTGTCGATCATCGAGGCCAAGAGCCAGGACAAGGCTGGGCAGCCCGCGGGACCGTCGATGGACACCAAGACGCTGCCGTACGTGTTCACGCTCAAGGTCAAGCTGGCCAATCCGAACGAGGCCGACAAGAACGGCACCGCACCGGTCGATGCGCAAGCGCCGGGTGCAACGCCAGCCGGTACGGCCCCTGCGGGCGCGCCAGCGGCGGCACCTGCAGCACCTGCGCCTGCCACGTCGCCGGCCGCTGCTCCTGCACCCGTGCAGCCAGCGCCGGCGTCCGCCAATCGGCCGCAGGAGGGGGCGGCGTCATGAGTAAGAAAGCATTCAAGCTCAGCGATCTGGATTTCAACAACATCGGCGGCTGGCCGCAGCAGGCACGCATCGTGTTCTGCGTGGTGGTCGGCCTGTTCATCATGGTGCTGGCCTGGTTCCTGTTGATCAGCGGCAAGCGCGATGAACTCGAAGGCCTGGAAGGCACCGAAACGCAGCTGCGCACCGAGTTCGAGACCCAGCAGGGTCGCGCGGTGAATCTGGAGCCGCTCAAGCAGCAGCTCGCGCAGATGGAACAGGTGCTGCAGCAGATGCTGCGGCAGCTGCCCAGCAAGACCGAAATGCCCGATCTGATCATCGACATCTCGCAGACCGCGCTGTCCAGCGGCCTGTCCAACGAGTTGTTCCAGCCGGGCCCGGAATCGCCGAAGGAGTTCTACGCCGAAAAGCCGATCGCCTTGCGCATGGTGGGCAGTTATCACCAGTTCGGTGCCTTCGTCAGCGGTGTGGCGTCGTTGCCGCGCGTGGTGATCCTGACCATGCACGACATCAACCTCAAGCCGAGGGACCCCAAGGCCGGCATCACCCCGCGCGGGGCGCTGGAACTGTCCGGCACGGTCAAGACCTATCGTTATCTTGACGATGAGGAAATGGCAGAGCAGGAGAAGGCCGCGGCCGACGCTGCGAAGAAGGGCGGCCAATGACCATGAAACTGCTCAAGATCCTGTCCTGCGTGGCGCTAATTGCTGTATTGCCGGCGTGTACGCGCGGGGTGACCAGCACACCGGGCGATGCGCCGAACCTGGAAGCCTGGGTCGCCGAAGTGCGCGCACGGCCGGCGCCGCCGTTGGAGCCATTGCCGGTGATGCAGCAGTTCGAGACGTTCGAATATGCGGCGCAGTCGATGCGCGACCCGTTCAGCGATGCCTGGGTCAGCGCCGAAGGCGGCAACGGCACGCGTCCGGATCCGAACCGGCGCAAGGAGCCGCTGGAAGCCTATCCGCTCGACGCCCTCGACATGGTGGGGACCATTGGCGGTGGCTCGGGCCTGGTTGCGCTGGTCATGGCACCCGACAAGGTGACCTACCGGGTGCGGCCGGGCGTGTATCTGGGACAGAGCGATGGCCGGGTCACCGGGGTCTACGAAGACCGCATCGAGCTGATTGAACTTGTGCCGGACGGTGCGGGCGGATGGCTTGAACGGCCGGCCGCGCTCGCATTGGATGATCAATAAAGTGATAGGGGATAGCACGATGACGTTTTCCAATGCCCGGCGGCTGCGTCCGGTTCGACGCCACGCGGTATTCCAGGCCTGCGCGATGGGGTTCGCGCTGGCGCTGGCGAGCGGTAGCGCGTTCTCGGCGGCGGCACTGAAGCAGCCTGTGCAGGACCCGGCCAAGACCGCTCCGGCGAGCCTGGCGGTGTCCAAGATCGATTTCAAACGTGGTGAGGATGGCGCTGGCCGTCTGATCCTGCAGTTCGACGGCCAGGGCGCCAGCCCGGATCTGCGCACGCAGGGCGACAACGTGCTGGTCGACATCAGCAACGCACGCCTGCCCGCCGAACTGCAGCGCCCGCTCAACGTCACCGACTTTGCAACGCCGGTGCAGCGCGTCGAGGTCAAGCCATCCGGCTCGGGGTCGCAGCTGGTGCTGTCGACCAAGGGCGCGTTCGATTCGCTGGCCTACCAGACCGGCAACGAATACGTGGTCGAAATCACTCCGCGCAAGGGCCAGCCCGCGGTCGGTGGCGTCAGCGCCGCAGCCGTCACCCAGGCCGCCGCGCAGATCGCTGCGCGCGGTTACAGCGGCCGCCCGGTGACATTCAACTTTCAGGACGTGCCGGTACGCACCGTGCTGCAGCTGATCGCCGAGGAATCCAACCTCAATATCGTCGCCTCCGATACCGTGCAGGGCAATGTCACGCTGCGCCTGATGAACGTGCCGTGGGACCAGGCGCTGGACATCGTGCTGCGCGCCAAGGGGCTGGACAAGCGCCGCGACGGCGGCGTGGTGTGGGTCGCCCCGCAGCCGGAGCTGGCCAAGTTCGAGCAGGACAAGGAAGACGCCCGCATCGCGATCGAGAACCGCGAGGATCTGATCACCGATTACGTGCAGATCAACTACCACAATGCGGCCGTGATCTTCAAAGCGCTGACGGAGGCCAAGGGGATTGGTGGCGGTGGTGGTGGTCAGGGCGGCGGTCAAGGTGGACAAGGTGGCCAGCAGGACAATGGATTTTTGTCGCCTCGCGGTCGCCTGGTTGCCGACGAGCGCACCAATACCCTGATGATCAGCGATATTCCGAAGAAGGTCGCGCAGATGCGCGAGCTGATTTCGCATATCGATCGGCCGGTGGATCAGGTGTTGATCGAAAGCCGCATTGTGATCGCGACCGACACGTTCGCGCGTGACCTCGGTGCGCGGTTTGGTATCACTGGTTCAACTGGCCGCGGTATTTTGAGCGGCTCATTGGATAGTAATGTCAATTTCCAGAATACTTCGGCTCAGCGTGCCAATGAACTTGCCAACACGGGCACAAGCACAACGCTAGCGTCGCATCTATTCCCGACTGGGTTGAATGTGGACCTTGGTGCAAGCGGGTTTACCAACAGCAGGGCAGCAGGTTTGGCATATACGCTGCTGGGCTCCAATTTCAATCTCGATATCGAGCTTTCGGCGATGCAAGAGGAGGGGCGTGGCGAGGTCGTTTCAAATCCCAGAATCGTCACTGCCAATCAGCGTGAGGGTGTCATCAAGCAGGGACGGGAAATCGGTTATGTGACAATCAGCGGCGGCGGTGCTGCCGGTTCGGCCGCGCAAGCCAACGTACAGTTCAAGGAAGTGTTGCTTGAGCTGAAAGTCACTCCGACCATTACCAATGACAATCGCGTTTTCTTGAACATGAATGTCAAGAAAGACGAAGTCGCGCGGTTTATCATTCTGGAAGGGTATGGCACCGTGCCGGAAATCAATCGTCGTGAGGTCAACACCGCCGTTTTGGTCGGTGATGGCGAGACGGTGGTAATCGGTGGTGTTTACGAATTCACAGATCGCGAGAGCGTCTCCAAGGTTCCCTTCCTGGGCGACATTCCATTCCTCGGAAATTTGTTCAAGAAACGTGGACGCAGCAAAGAAAAAGCCGAGTTGCTGGTCTTCGTTACCCCGAAGGTGTTACGTGTTGCGAGTGCTACCCCTTAAGAGGCAGCCATGTCGAAAAAAGGCCGCGAAAGCGGCTTTTTCCATGGTGAAGCATGTCGTTAAGGGCGGTAGGCGGTTTGGGCCGCCGAGGTGGTCACAAGCAAGCGATATGTTGTCTTGCATCAAGACCATCAAAGCTTCTGGGCCGGTTCCCCTTGTGCTGTGATCGTGCTGGCCTGATTGCTTTGCCAAGGCGCGATGCCTGCGGTCCCTGCTTGTGTGACCTGTTTCATGCCCGGAGTCACTGACTGAATGCTCAGGGATGATCGAGTGAACCAATTGCGCTCGAATCGGTCACACTGGTCCTATGAACGCACCGCCGCTGTTGCCCCCAGAAGCCGCTGCCGCGCCCGCCCAGGACCGGTTGCATCGTCAATTCACCCTGCTGCGCGAGTCGCTGGCGCAGCGCATCGTGGGCCAGTCCGCGCTGGTCGAACGGTTGCTGATCGCCCTGCTGGCCGACGGACATCTGCTGGTCGAGGGCGCGCCCGGGCTGGCCAAGACCACCGCGATCCGCGCGCTGGCCTCGCGGCTGGAGGCGGATTTTGCGCGGGTGCAGTTCACCCCTGACTTGCTGCCCTCCGATCTGACCGGCACCGAGATCTGGCGGCCGCAGGACAGCCGGTTCGAGTTCATGCCCGGGCCGATCTTCCATCCGATCCTGCTGGCCGACGAGATCAATCGTGCACCGGCCAAGGTGCAGTCGGCACTGCTGGAGGCGATGGGCGAGCGTCAGGTCACCGTCGGGCGGCATACCTATGCGCTGCCGCAGCTGTTCCTGGTGATGGCGACGCAGAACCCGATCGAGCAGGAAGGCACCTTCCCGTTGCCCGAGGCGCAGCTGGATCGCTTCCTGATGCACGTGCGTATCGGCTATCCACAGGCCGATGCCGAGGCGGAGATTCTGCGTCTGGCACGTGAGGCCGCGCGCGACACCCTGGAAAAGCACGAGACGGTACCCGACAAGATCCCGCTGGAAGATGTCTTTGCCGCGCGTCGGGTGGTGCTGGACGTGCATCTGGCGCCGCAGCTGGAGCGTTACCTGATCGAGATCGTGCTCGCGTCGCGCGATGCGCAGCGCTACGACCCGGCACTGGCGCGGCGGATTGCCTGGGGCGCGAGCCCGCGTGGGTCGATCGCACTGGAGCGCTGCGCACGGGCGCGTGCATGGCTGGCCGGGCGCGACTACGTGACCCCGGACGATATCCGCGCAATCGCGCCGGACGTGCTGCGCCATCGCGTGCTGCCCAGCTACGAAGCCACTGCCGAAGGCTGGGATGGCGAGCGCCTGGTCGCCGCCTTGCTGGAAAAGATTCCGCTGCCCTGATCGGGTAGCGTGTCGCCGAGGTATGCCGTCCTCTGACCAGAATCCGATGTCTTCGATGCCGTCTTCTTCCCCTGTCACCGCTCCGGCGTCGATCGCTGGTGATGGACTGCGGCCGACGCTGACGGAGCTGATCGCGCTGCGTGGCACCACGACCCATCGCGGGCAGCCAGGGCGTGGCCGCCATGGGCTGGTGGGGCCGGTACCGGCGGCAACGCGTGGGCGCGGGATGGAATACGCCGAGTCGCGCGAGTACGTGGCCGGCGACGATGCGCGGCATATCGACTGGCGCGTCACCGCGCGTACCGGGCGCGCGCACACCAAATTGTTCCAGGCCGAGCGCGAACGCTTGAGCCTGATTGTGGCCGATACCTCGCCAGCGCTCTTCTTCGGCACGCGGGTGCGCTACAAATCGGTGCAGGCCGCCCGTGCCGGCGCCGTTGCGGCGTGGCTGGCGCAGCGGCAGGGCGACCGGATCGCCGCGCTGCGTGGCACTGCCAGCGAAGCGCCGATTGCACCGCGCTCGGGTCAACGCGGCGTGTTGCCGGTGCTGGACGCATTGGCGCGCTGGTACACGCAGCCGCCGTCCGGCGATGCGGGCCTGGAGGTGGCACTGGACCATGCCGCGCGGTTGCTGCGCCCGGGTGCGCGGCTGACCGTGCTGGCCGATGCGCGCAGCGCCAGCAGGATTTCTGCCACGCGCTGGTCGGGCCTGGCCCTGCATCACGAGGTAGTGGTGATCGTGCTGGTCGACCCGCTGGAGCTGGCGCCACCGGCCCGCGCACTCAGCTTCGATGTGCGCGGCGAGCGCATCGCGATCGATCTGTCCACGCATGCCGGACGTGCGCGTTGGCAGTCCGAATTCGTGGCGCCGCTGGAACAATTGACCGCGGTCCTGCAGGCACGCGGTGTGCGCTTGCATCGCCTGTCCACCGACGATGCCAGCGATGCCTGGTTGGGCGGCAGTGCCGCCGTGCGGAGTCGATGACGATGTCGCCGCAATCGCTGCCGCTACGCGATGTCCATCTGCCGCCATCGCCGCCGTGGTGGCCGCTGGCGCCGGGCTGGTGGCTGGTGATCGCCGCAGTGGTCGTCGTGCTTGGCAGCGCATGGTGGTGGTGGCGTCGCCGTCGTCAGCAGCAGCGGCGCTGGCGGGCGGCCTTCGATGCCGAGCTGCAGCGCGCAACGACTCCCGCACAGCGTCTGGCCGCGTTGTCGGTGTTGCTGCGACGCGCAGCGCGCAGCGTCGATGCGCAGGCCGACCGGCTGCAGGGCGAGGCATGGCTGCAGTTTCTGGACGGGCGCAAGAGCAAGACGCAGGCCTTTTCGCAGGGACCGGGGCGCGCGCTGCTGGACGGCGGCTTTCAACGTGCGCCGGCGGTGACCGATCTGGATGCGGTGCAGGCGCTGGCGCGGCAGCGTTTTCTGAGTCTGATGCGAGGCCGGCGATGAACTGGCTGCAGTGGTCGCAGTGGCAGGATGCGCTGGCGCACTGCGCATGGCCGTGGGCATGGTGGTTGATGCCGCTGCCGTTGCTGATGTGGTTCTGGCCGCAGCGCCGCACCGATACGGCGGCGCTGCGCGTGCCTTACGCCGATCAACTGCATGCGGTTGCGCAGGCAAACAGTACACCGGTACTGCGGGTGCCGCGCTGGCTTGCCTGGCTGGGCTGGTTTTTCCTGTGCGCAGCGCTTGCGCGCCCGCAACAATTGGGCGATGTGATCCAGCCGCCGCGCGAGGCACGGCAGATGATGCTGGCGGTGGATCTGTCCGGCAGCATGAGCGAGCCGGACATGGTGCTCGGCGGCAATGTGGTGGATCGCCTGACCGCCGCCAAGGCGGTGTTGTCGGACTTTCTGGATCGTCGCGACGGCGATCGGGTCGGCTTGCTGGTGTTCGGTCAGCGCGCCTACGCGTTGACGCCGTTGACCGCCGACCTGACCTCGGTACGCGACCAGTTGGCCGACAGCGTGGTGGGACTGGCCGGGCGCGAGACGGCGATCGGCGATGCGATCGCGTTGTCGGTCAAACGGCTGCGCGAACAGAAGCAGGGCCAGCGCGTGGTGGTGTTGCTCACCGACGGCGTCAACACCGCAGGCGTGCTCAATCCGCTCAAGGCCGCCGAGCTTGCCAAGGCCGAAGGCGTGCGCGTGCATACGATCGCCTTCGGCGGCAATGGCGGCTATTCGTTGTTCGGCGTGCCGATTCCGGCCACGGGCAACGACGATATCGACGAAGACGGCTTGCGCAAGATCGCCGCGCAAACAGGTGGGCGCTTTTTCCGTGCCCGCGATACCGAAGAACTGGCAGGCATCTATGCCGAGCTGGATCGGCTGGAGCCGGTCAAGGCGCTCGGCCCCTCGGTGCAGCCGCGCGTGGAACGCTATTACTGGCCGTTGGGCGCTGCCATCGTGATTGCGCTGCTGGCCTATGTGTTGCCGCGGAGATGGCGATGAACGCGCTGACCGAACTGGCAGGCTGGCTGCAGTCGCTGCATCTGCTGCGCCCGGGGTTGCTATGGGCGCTACTGGCGATCGTGCCGGCGGCAGTGCTGTGGCAGTTGCGTCGACGGGATGCGGACGTGTGGCGGCAAAGCGTGGATGCGCATCTGTTGCCGACCTTGCTGGTGTCCGGCAGTCGGCGTGGATGGCTGGGATTCGTACTGGCTGCGCTGACCTATGCGCTGGCGGTGCTGGCGATGACCGGGCCGAGCTGGCGGCAGACCGAGCGGCCGGTGTATCACTCCAGCATGCCGCTGGTGGTGGCGCTGGACCTGTCTTCCAGCATCACCGCCAACGACCTGCCACCATCGCGTCTGCTGCAGGCGCGGGCCAAGTTGGCCACGTTGTTGCGCAAGCGGGCCGGTGGCGAAGTCGCATTGCTGGTCTATGCGGGCGAGAGTTTCACCGTTGCGCCGTTGACCGAAGACACCGCCAACGTGGCGTTGTTTCTGGATGCGCTGTCGCCATCGGTGATGCCGGTGGACGGCAAGCGCGCCGATGCGGCGATCGACGCGGCCACGCAGTTGCTGCTGCAGGCGGGTTTCAAGCAGGGCGACATCCTGCTGGTCAGCGACAGCGCCGATCGCGCGGCCGGAAGTTCTGCACGGTTGGCGCGCTCGCGTGGATTCAGCGTGTCCGCGCTCGGCGTGGGGAGCACGCGCGGCGCGGCCTATCGCACCACGACCGGTGAGATTGCGCAGACAAAACTGGATGAAGGCAGCCTGCGCGATCTTGCCGGGCAGGGCGGTGGTCGCTATGCGCGCATCACCGCCGACGATGCGGACCTGCGTGCGCTGGGCGTGCTCGACCCGGCGCAACAGCCGCTGGCCGATGAAGCTGCCGAGTCCACCGGCGGCAAGACCTGGCTGGACGAGGGCTACTGGCTGCTGCTGCCGGTGATGCTGTTGGCACTGCTGGCGTTCCGGCGGCGTACGGTTGTGGCGATTCTGGCCCTGGTGTGCGTGTTGCCGCTGGCCCAACCCGCGCATGCTGCCGACGGCACCTTGTGGCAACGCGCCGATCAGGTGCAGCAGCAACGCCTGGATGCCGGCGTGCAGGCGTATCGCAAGGGCGATTTCGCCGCGGCACAAAAAGCCTTCGAAAATGTGCCCACCGATGAGGGTTTGTACAACCTCGGCAATGCGCTGGCCAGGCAGGGCCAGTACGACCAAGCGATTGCGGCTTACGACCGGGCGCTCAAGCAACATCCGGATCAGCACGACGCCATCGCCAATCGTGCGGCGGTGGAGGCGGCGCGTAAGCGCCAGCAGCAGAACAACAAGGACGGCAAGGGCAAGGACGGCAAGGGCCAGTCCGACGACCAGAAACAATCCGGTCAGAATGACTCCGGCCAGAATCAGTCCGGGCAGAACAAGCAGAACGATCCAAAGCCCGGCCAGGACGGGCAAGGCAAACAGGACTCGCAGGGTAGACAGGACGGCAAGGATCAGCCGTCTGCACAGACGCCGCAGGACGCAGCCTCGCAGGACCAGCAGTCCAAAAACGGCCAGGGCGAGCAGAGCAAGCAGGACGCAGCGCCGCAATCGGCCGACGCCAAGGCGCAGCAGCAGGCCGATGCCGCGCAGCGGCAAAAGATGCAGCAGGCGATGGCGCAGGCTGGCGACAAGGGTGCCGATGCAAACGGCAAGCAGGCCGCTGCAGCAACGGCGAACGAAACGCCGGAGCAACGCGAGCAACGCCAGGCAGTGGATGCCTGGTTGCGGCGGGTGCCGGACGACCCGGGCAGTCTGCTGCGTACCAAATTCAGGCTGGAACACGAACGCAGGCAACGGGACGGACGATGATCGGCACACACCATTTGCGCCGCGCGGCGATCGGCATGTTGACCAGCGTGATGCTGCTCACCTGTGCACCCGTGGGTGCCGTCACGCGCGCGTGGCTGGATCGCGACAGCGCTAATGCCGGCGACGTGGTGATGCTGAATATCGAAACCGATCAACGCGGTGTCGATCCGGATTACACGCCGTTGCGCAACGATTTCGCGCTGGGGGCCAAGAGCGCTAACCAGCAGATGCAGGTGACCAATGGGTCGGTGACGGTGCGCGCGCTGTTCGGTGTGGTGTTGACGCCGCGCAAGAGCGGCGAGCTGATCGTGCCGGCGATCCGCGTGGGTAACGAGCGCACCGAACCGTTGCGGTTGCAGGTGGGCGCGTCGGCAAGCGATGCCGGCAGCAGCGCGTCCGGCGCAGCAGCGGCGGCGCAAGGCAACGAGGATGCCTTCGTCCAGACGCAGGTGGACGATCCTCAGCCTTATGTGCAGCAAAGTGTGGGCGTGGTGGTGCGGCTGTATTTCGCCACGCAGCTGGCGTCCGGCGAGCTGGATCTGGAAGCGCCCGATGGTGCATCGCTGCAGCGCATCGGCGACGACGTCAGTTCGGTCAAGGTACTCAATAACCGCCAATACAACGTGGTCGAGCGGCGCTATCTGCTGGTGCCCGAGCGCAGCGGCCGGCTGGTGTTGCCGTCGGCGCGCTTCAATGGTCGCTCGGTCGGCGGCTTCTTCGACGACTATTTCGGTCGTGGCAATGGCGAGCTGAGCGCACGCAGCGCCAGCATCCCGCTGCAGGTACGCGCACAACCGGCCAACGCGCCGCAGCCGTGGTTGCCGCTGCGCAGCCTGCAGTTGCGCTACACGACCACGCCGCAGCGCGCCACCGCCGGTGAAGCGGCCCAGCTCGTGGTGGAGGCCAGCGCACGCGGCGCCACCCAGGCGCAGTTCCCCGAATTGCCGACCCCGAGCGTGCCCGACGCGCAGGTGTTCGCCGAGCCGCCGCAATACGAAGAACGCTTCGTGGATGGCTCGCCGCAGCTGCGGCTGACCCGCCGCTATTCGATCGTGCCCAACCGCGCCGGCCCGCTGGTGGTGCCCGGCTTGCAGGTGGCGTGGTGGGATGTGGGTGCAGCGGCAGCCAAGACCGCGGCGTTGCCGGACCTCACACTGGACGTGGCGGCAGGCAGCGGCGCGTTTGCGGCGCCCGCGCCCGCGCCAACGCCTGCAGCCAATCCATCACCGGATAACGCTGCGCCAACCGCTGCGGCTGGCACGCTGAGTCTGCAGCAGGCTGCGGCCACGCAACGGCCTTGGGGCTGGATCGCTGCGGCGATCGGCTTTGGGCTGCTGTGGATTGCCACCCTGGTGTGGGCCTTGTTACGGCGTCGCGGCGGTTCGCATGGCGCGCCGGTGATCAATGCCAGCGATGCAGCTGCGCCCGGCCGGCGTGTGACGCACGGTGTGGCCGAGCTGCGACGCGCGCTCGACACCGGCGGCATGGACGACGTGGCCGCGGTGCTGTGCGGCATGGCCGGCGTTACCGATATCGACAGCGTGCTGGCAGCGTTGAGCGACCCGGCGCAGCAGGCGGCGGTGGCGCAGATGCAGCGCGCCCGCTGGGGCGGCGATGGCGACGTGACCAGTGCACGTTCGGCATTGCGCGAGGCCTTTGCCAAGGGCCCGCGTTGGCGGCATGCCACGGCTGCGGAGCCGGAGGTCTTGGCGCCGCTGTATCCGCCGGCGCCTTGATCGGTTTCGCTGCATTGGCAGCGGGGACAGGGGCAGGTCCTGCATGAACAGCATGCTGCGCCTCGCGTTGACGTGTTGATTCCGGTTGCATTCTGACTTCTTCACCTGTGCAGCCTGAAGCGCGGCGTTGGGTCTGTGACTTCGCTGCAGGGCCCTTACCCGCCCACCCTCGCGGGACACGCCGCAAGTACGTCCATGTAGGCTCTTACGCGGCATCCATGCCGCGTAAGGTCCCGCGACGGTGGGCGGGCAAGGGCCAGTCGAGATGGTCGGTGTGGTCGGTTGCAAGCAGAGCATGATGCGCTTGGACAGTGTGGAGAGATCAGTTGCAGAGCGACGGATCTGCGACTTCGCTGCAAGGCCCTTGCCCGCCCACCCTCGCGGGACACGCCGCAAGTATGTCCCTGTAGGCTCTTACGCGGCGACCATGCTGCGTAAGGTCCCGCGACGGTGAGCGGGCAAGGGCCAGTCGAGATGGTCGGTGTGGTCGGTTGCAAGCAGAGCATGATGCGCTTGGATAGTGTGGAGGGATCAGTTGTAGAGCGGCTGCCCTACGGCTTGGCTGCAGGGCCCTTGCCCGCCCACCCTCGCGGGACACGCCGCAAGTACGTCCTTGTAGGCTCTTACGCGGCATCCATGCCGCGTAAGGTCCCGCGACGGTGAGCGGGCAAGGGCCAGTCGGGATGGTTGGTGTGCATGGTTGCAAGCAAGAGCTCAGGGACTGATTCCATGGCGTGTTCCCAAAGCGGTTGGGCATCGCGCCCCGGTACAGGCGGCTCACGCATCCGCTCTGCCTGCCCACGGCGAGCGCGCCAGATGTGTTGAGCGCTCCAACGCCCGTATCGGCTGACATGGGGAGGTGCACCTACCCTCGGGCAGGCGCACGGCGGCAGGCCGGGTAGGTGGCCGCGTCGATGGCGTTTGTTAAGCTCCGGGGCTTGTGTCCAGATCAAGGCCCGACCAGATGACTGCATCCCCCGCCGCACGCCGCCCGGGCCTGCCCCTGCATTGGAAGATGGGCATTGGCTTCGCCGTCGGTCTGCTGCTGGGTCTGGCTGTCTACTACCTGGCTGGCAGCGATGCCGACTGGGTGCGCGTGGTCACCAAATACGTCACCACGCCGTTCTCGCAGATCTTCCTCAATCTGATCTTCATGCTGATCGTGCCGCTGCTGTTCTCGGCATTGGTGATGGGCATTTCCGAAATGGGCGACATCCGTGCGCTCGGGCGCGTGGGCTGGCGCACCCTGGGCTACACCGTCGTGCTGTCCGGCGTGGCGGTGTTGCTGGGGCTGGTGCTGGTGAATGTGCTCAAGCCTGGTGCCGGCGTGGACCCGCAGCTGGCCAACCAGTTGATCCAGCAGAACGCCGAGCGTACCCGCGAGATCATCTCCAGCTCCGGCACCCAGCCGCAGGGCATGGACATGCTGTTGTCGATCGTGCCCAGCAACGTGATCGCGGCAGCGTCCAGCAACGGCGCGATCCTGTCGCTGATGTTCTTTGCGGTGATGTTCGGCGTGGGCATGGTGCTGACCGCCGACGAAAAAGTGGCCACACTCAAGCGCGGCATCGAGGGCATCTTCGAAATCTCGATGACCCTGATCGGCTTGGTGATCCGCCTGGCGCCGTATGCGGTGGCCTGTTTCATGTTCAATCTGGCCGCGCTGTTCGGCTTCGATCTGCTGATCCGCCTGGGCGCTTATGTAGGCGTGGTGGTGCTGGCGCTGGGCCTGCACATGGTGGTGAGTTACGGGCTGGCGGTGAAGTTTGCCGGGCGTTCGCCGATCGGCTTCTTCAGGCAGACCCAGGAGGCCACAATGATGGCGTTCTCCACCGCCTCCAGTAACGCCACCCTGCCGACCGCCCTGCGCGTGGCCGACGAGATGGGCCTGCCGCCGCGGGTGTCGCGTTTCGTGCTGACCGTGGGCGCCACCGCCAACCAGAACGGCACCGCCTTGTTCGAAGGGGTGACGGTGATCTTCCTGGCGCAGTTCTTCAACGTGGACCTGAGCATCGGCCAGCAGTTCATGGTGATGCTGGTCTGCATCCTGGGTGGCATCGGCACCGCCGGCGTGCCGTCCGGCTCGCTGCCGGTGGTGGCGCTGATCTGCGCGATGGTCGGGGTCAACCCGGTCGGCATTGGCATGATCCTGGGCGTCAATCATTTCCTGGACATGTGCCGGACGGCGCTGAACGTGACCGGCGATCTGGCGCTGACGACCTTGGTTGCCAAGGGCGAGGAGTAGGGAGTCGGGATTGGGGATTCGTCACAGCGGGCTGCGATCGTCAGGCGCCAGGTTGGTTCTTGCGATGTTGCGACGGTGTCTGACACTGATTGCATCGCTTCCAGCGGACGAGTCTGCCAAGGTCGGCTCCGGCTTCACCAATCCCGAATCCCGAATCCCCAATCCCGGCTCCCTGACGCGCTCTGTGGGAGAATAAGCGTCTCCGCTTCCAGCGGTGTTCCCCTCCGCTTCCATAGACGCCCATGACCCAGCCCACCCGCCGCCAGCTGGCCAACGCCATCCGTTTTCTCGCCGCCGATGCGGTCGAAGCCGCCAAATCCGGCCATCCCGGCATGCCGATGGGCATGGCCGATATCGCCGAAGTGCTGTGGAACGATTTCTTCCGGCACAACCCGAACAACCCGCAGTGGTTCAACCGCGACCGTTTCGTGCTGTCCAACGGCCACGGCTCGATGCTGCAGTACGCGCTGCTGCACCTGTCCGGCTACGACCTGCCGATCGAGCAGCTCAAGCAGTTCCGTCAGCTGCATAGCAAGACCGCCGGTCACCCCGAGCGCAGCGAAACCCCCGGCGTGGAGACCACTACCGGCCCGCTCGGGCAGGGTTTTGCCAATGCGGTCGGGTTCGCGCTGGCCGAGAAGTTGCTGGCGCAGCGCTACAACCGCCCGGAGCTGGAAATCGTCGACCACCGTACCTGGGTGTTCATGGGCGATGGCTGCATGATGGAAGGCATTTCCCATGAAGCCGCTTCATTGGCCGGTACCTGGGGCCTGGGCAAGCTGGTCGCGTTCTGGGATAACAACCAGATTTCCATCGACGGCAACACCGCCGGCTGGTTCAGCGACAACACCCCGGAGCGTTTCGAGGCCTATGGCTGGCACGTGATCCGCGATGTGGACGGACATGACGCCGAGAAGATCAAGGCCGCCATCGAGACCGCGCTGGAGAACACCGACAAGCCCACGCTGATCTGCTGCCGCACCAAGATCGGCTTCGGCGCACCGAGCAAGGCCGGCAAGGAATCCTCGCACGGCGCACCGCTGGGCAAGGAAGAACTCGAGGGCGCCCGCAAGGCGCTGGAGTGGCCGTACGGCCCCTTCGAGATTCCCGAAGAGATCTACGCCGGCTGGCGCGCAGGTGGCACCGGCACCCTGCGTCAGGCCGAGTGGGAGCAGCTGTTCGACAAGTACGGCAAGCAGTACGCGGCCGAAGCTGCCGAGCTGACCCGCCGCTCGCACGGCGAGCTGCCGGCCGACTTCATCGCCCAGGCCGATGCCTACATCGCCAAGGCGCAGCAGGACGGCCAGACCATCGCCTCGCGCAAGGCCTCGCAGCTGGCGATCGAAGCGTTCGCGCCGTTGTTGCCGGAACTGATCGGCGGTTCGGCCGACCTGGCGCATTCCAACCTGACCTTGTGGAAGGCCAGCAAGTCGGTGGCCACCGATGATCCGGATGCCAACTACGTCTATTACGGCGTGCGCGAGTTCGGCATGACTGCCATCGCCAACGGCCTGGCGCTGCATGGCGGCTTCATTCCGTTCGACGCCACCTTCCTGGTGTTCAGCGATTACGCGCGCAACGGCGTGCGCATGAGCGCGTTGAATCCGGCCCATGCCATCCACGTGTACACGCACGACTCGATCGGCCTGGGCGAGGACGGCCCGACCCATCAGCCGGTGGAACACCTGGCCTCGCTGCGCTACATCCCCAACAACGATGTGTGGCGCCCGGGCGATGCAGTGGAATCGGCGGTGAGCTGGAAGGCCGCCATCACCCGCAAGGACGGCCCGAGCTGCCTGGTGTTCAGTCGCCAGAACCTGCAGCACCAGCCGCGCAGTGATGAGCAGCTCAAGCTGATCGAGCGCGGCGGTTATGTGCTGGCCGATGCCGAAGGCGGCACGCCCGACGTGATCCTGATCGCCACCGGTTCGGAAGTCGGGCTGGCGGTGGAAGCCAAGCAGACCCTGGACGCGGCCGGGCTGAAGACGCGCGTGGTGTCGATGCCGTCGACCGATGTGTTCGATCGGCAGGATGCGGCCTATCGCGAGTCGGTGCTGCCCAATGCGGTGCGCAAGCGCGTGGCGGTAGAAGCGGGCGTGACCGGCTTCTGGCGCAAGTACGTGGGCCTGGATGGCGATGTGGTCGGTATCGACACCTTCGGCGCCTCGGCACCGGCCGATCAGTTGTACGCATACTTCAAGATCACCGCCGAGCATGTGGTGCAGGCGGCAAAGGCGCTGTAAAAGCGTCGAGTGGCTTCCAATGAAACGCCGGCGAAAGCCGGCGTTTTTGTTTGCGCTGCACGTGGCGACCTTGCATGCACGTATCGCCTCGGTCGGGGAAACCGCGGTTCTTGCGGGGGTGGGAAGGTGCCTGGCGTGTTGCGTGAGGATCACCTGGCCGGACTTGTCCGGAAGGTCGGGCAAGCCGACGTGCCTGGTGGCATGCAGGCGGCTTCCTCAGCGCGCGTCGCCCGGGTGGCCGGTGCGCAGGCGTTTGCCCGCCGGGTCGCGGCCGGAGGTCGCTGTGGCGTTCGCTCCCCGCCATCGCGATGCAGGGCGGCCTGAATTACCTGTTTAAAATGTAAATCATTCCCATTAAAATGGCGCGTTGCCACGGTCGCGTGGCACGTCCTCCCCCTTGTCTCGCCGTCGGGCAGCCTTGCCGCGACCGGTGCCCTCGACTGTCTGTGCTGGAGCTGTGATGAATCGTCCTACCGTAATGCGTCTTCTTCCCATTGCGCAGCGTCCGCGCGCGCTGTCGCATGCGGTGTTCGCCGCGCTGTGCACGTTGTCGGCAGGCCAGGCGCTGGCTGAAACGCCGGCCGGCGATGCCGAGGTCACCACCCTGGACCGGCTCATCGTGCAGGGCGAGCAGGCCAAGGGCTATACGGTGGAGAAGACCACCGCCGGTACGCGCATGGACCTGTCGCTGCGGGAGATCCCGCAGTCGGTCACCGTGATCACCCGCGACCGCATGGACGACCAGAACCTGCAGAGCATCACTGACGTGCTCAACAACGTCACCGGCATCTCGGTGGCGCAGAGCGACAGCGAGCGGCTGGAGTTCTATGCACGTGGTTTCTACATCGACAACTACCAGTTCGACGGCATCCCGGCCTACATGGAGCAGGCCTGGAGCTATGGCGACTCGGCGCTGGACGTGGCGCTGTACGACCGTGTGGAAGTGGTGCGTGGCGCCACCGGCCTGCTGACTGGCTCGGGCAACCCGTCGGCCTCGATCAACCTGGTGCGCAAGCATGCGCTCAGCCGCGACTTCACCGGCACCGTGTCGGTGGGTGGCGGCGATTTCAACAAGACCCGCAGCGTGGCCGATGTCACCGTGCCGCTCAGCCCCGAAGGCACCGTGCGTGCGCGCGTGATCGGCGTGTACCAGGACGGCGAGTCGGACATGGACCGCTACGGCCTGCGCAAGAAGATCGGCTCGGCGATCATCGATGCCGATCTCACCGACAGCACCTTGCTGAGCGTGGGCTACGAGTACCAGAAGAAGGAATCGAACGATGTCACCTGGGGCGGCTTCCCGCTGTTCTACAGCGATGGCACCCGCACCAACTACGATCGCTCGTTCAACCCGGCGGCCGACTGGACGTTCTGGGACACGCGCCTGCAGCGCACCTTTGCCAGCCTGCAGCAGAGCTTCGACAACGGCTGGACCCTCAAGGCCAATCTGAGCCACGAGAAGACCGAAGCGGCCAATCACCTGTTCTATCCGTTCTATACGATCTTCGGGTTCGACCGTGCCACCGGTGGCGGCGTGGTGCCGTATTCGGGCAACTACCTGACCGAGCGCAAGGCCGATGGTGCCGACGTCTATGCGGAAGGTCCGTTCCAGCTGTTCGGCCGCGAGCATCAGCTGGTTGCCGGCGCCAGCTACAACCGCCGCGAGTACGTCAATAACGGCACCTTCGATTTCCCGGCGCCGCTGGACAGCTATCTCGGCTGGACCGGTGCCTACCCGGAACCCAACTGGAGTCCGCGCACGGTACAGAGCACCGGCACCATCAAGCAGAAGGCGGCCTACGTGGCTGCACGCTTCTCGCTGGCCGATTCGCTGAAGTTGCTGGTGGGTGCGCGCTACACCGACTGGCAGATCGATGGCCGCAATCTCGACTCCGCTACGCAGCAATTGGTGCCGTTCTCCGACAGCCAGACCGAAGTCACCCCGTACGCCGGTCTGGTCTACGACATCAACGATGTGTGGTCGACGTACGTCAGCTACACCGAAATCTTCAACCCGCAGACCCTGCGCGATGCCAATGGCGGCTACCTGGATCCGTTGACCGGCAAGGGCTACGAAGCCGGCGTCAAGGCAGCATGGTTCGACGACAGGCTCAACGCCTCGCTTGCGGTGTTCCGCATCGAGCAGGACAACCTGGGCGTGGCCACCGGCGGCTTCGTCCCCGGTAGCAGCGACTTCGCGTATGAGGCCGCCAACGGCGTGGTCAGCGAAGGCTTCGATTTCGAGGTGTCCGGGCGGGTGACCGAGAGCTGGAACACCACCTTCGGCGCCTCGCACTACACCGCGCGCGATGACAGCGGCACCTCGATCAATACGCATCTGCCGCGCACCACCCTCAAGCTGTTCAACAGCTACACCCCGCAAGGTGCGTGGAGCGATCTGACCGTGGGTGGTGGTGTCAACTGGCAGAACCGCTCGTACTATGTGGACCCGGTCTACGGCGCCTTTCAGCAGAGTGCTTACGCACTGGTCAGCGCGTTTGCGCGCTACCGGCTGTCGCCGCAGTTCTCGGTGCAGCTCAATGTCGACAACCTGCTCGACAAGCGCTACTACGCGCAGTTCAACGGTGGCTATGGCGCATGGGGCGCCTCGCGCAACGGCATGCTGACCTTCAACTACACGTTCTGATCGCAGACAAGGGCGGGCGCGATGTCAGCGCCTGGCCTGTTGTTGCAACGATGCAGGCACCTTGCAGAAGGTGCCTGTTTTTGTGTCTGGCGCCAGCGGAGTGATCGTGGATCTGCGGCGCGTGCCGCACTGCCTGCGCTACCTGCTGGTATCGGTTTGCTTCGGTGGTATCGAAGTGACGCGCAAGTAACTGATGCTTTCCGCCAATGTCGGCGCGCTACAGAAACACTTCTGCCTACGCACGCGCGCGCGCGAAGACGTGCCTGCAATCGCATCGATGGTGGCACGGCGCTACAGCGGTTCCAGATACGGCGCCATCACCTCTGCAACCCAGTCCATGAACGCGCCTACGCGTTGCGGCAGGTGGCGGCGCTGCGCGTAGAGCAAGGTGACCGGCATCGGTTCCGGCGCGATGGCGGCCAACAGCTCGATCAAGGCGCCGCTGTCCAGGTGTGGGCGCAACGGGCTGGCCGGCGCCTGGATGATGCCCAGGCCCGCCAATGCCGCGGCGAGATAGGCATCGCCGTTGTTGACCGTCACCGGGCCGCGCATCGGCAGTAGCTGGTACGCCTGTCCACCGCGGTACTCGAAGCCGGACGATCGCTGGCCCAGCGTCGGCACGTAGTGCACCAGGTCGTGGTGAGCCAGATCGTCCAGGCGCTGCGGCGTGCCCCGTCGTGCGAGGTAGTCGGCACTGGCGCAGTTGATGATGCGAAACACGCCGAGCGGTCGTGCAACCAGGTTGGTGTCTTCGAGCGTGCCCACGCGCAACACGCAATCGAAGCCTTCGCGCACCACATCGACGCGGCGGTCGGTGCCGCTGATTTCCACCTCCAGCTGCGGGTGCTGCGCCAGGAACGTGGGCAGCGCGGGAATCACGAAATTGCGCGCGATGCCGGAGGACATGTCCACCCGCAGGCGCCCGCGCAGCTGGCTGCGTTCGCGCTGAAACATGCTCTGCAACTCGTCCATGTCGTCGAGCAGATCGCGGCTGCGCTGGTAGAACGCGGTGCCATCGCCGGTGAGTTGCACGCGGCGCGTCGTGCGATGCAAAAGCTGTGTGCCGAGTGATGCCTCGAGCCGCTGTACGGCGGTGGAGACGCTGGCTTTGGGCAGGCCCAGCGTTTCGGCGGCGCGGGTGAAACTGCCGAGCTCGGCGACGCGCAGGAAGGCGCGCAGCGACTCCAGGGTATCCATCGATTGGTCGACGTTTTTGAACGGTGCAATCAGGTTGGACCGATTTATGTGGCGCGGCAAGCGCAATAGTCTTGGCGCGGTCAGACAACGTCACGCCCGCCCCGCGGTCATGCACCGCCTGTGGTGATCGCCAAATCGCATCCCAACACGCAACGGAGTCCATCATGTCGACCACCACACCGATCACCCTGATCACCGGCGGCAGCCGCGGCCTGGGCCGCAATGCCGCGCTTGCGCTCGCTGCGGATGGCAGCGATATCGTGCTGACCTATCGCCGCCAGGCAGATGAGGCCGCTGCGGTGGTCGCCGAAATCCACAAGTTCGGCCGCCGCGCGCACGCACTGCCGCTGGATGTTGCCGACGCCGAGTCGTTCGCGGCATTCGCCGAGCAGTTGAAGCAGGTGCTGGCCGGTTGGGACCGCACGCAGTTCGATGCGCTGGTCAACAATGCGGGTACCGGGCTGCACGCGGCCATCGCCGACACCACGCCGGCGCAGTTCGACGCCCTGGTCAACATCCATCTCAAGGGGCCGTATTTCCTGACCCAGGCGTTGCTGCCGTTGATCGCCGACGGCGGACGCATCCTCAACGTATCCAGCGGCCTGGCACGTTTCGCACTGCCCGGTGCCTCGGCTTACGCGATGATGAAAGGCGGGGTGGAGGTGTTCACGCGTTATCTGGCCAAGGAACTGGGCGCGCGTGGCATTCGTGCCAATACGCTGGCGCCGGGTGCGATCGAGACAGACTTCAACGGCGGCAGCGTGCGCGATAACGCACAGGTCAATGCGATGGTGTCGTCGGTCACGGCACTGGGGCGCCCAGGGCTGCCGGACGATATCGGGCCTGTGGTCGCTGCATTACTCGCGCCGGGAACCGGTTGGATCAATGCGCAACGCATCGAGGTATCGGGCGGCATGTTGATCTGAATGCACAGGCCTGCGCATCACGCGCAGGCCTGTGTCTGCATCACCGCCTGGTGCATCACTGCAGGGTCTGGTCGCCATGCAAGACGGGGTAGGGATTCAAGACCTCTCCCTTCCACCATTGTTTTTCCGGCCCCAGGCGGTGGATCTCGAAGTGCAGATGCGGTGCGGCAGGGTCGGCGTTGCCGGTGCTGCCGACGTAACCGATGATCTGGCCACGCTTGATTGCCTGTTTCTCTGCCAAACCATCGGCATACCGTTCCAGGTGTGCGTAGTAGTAGCAGTACGTGCCGTTCGGATCGAACTGGTAGACGGTCAGGCCACCGCGCTCGCTGTTGAACAGTTTCTCGACCGTGCCGTCTGCAACTGCAATGACCGGTGTGCCGGTCGGCGCAAGAATGTCGATGGCATCGTGCACGCGGCCTTCGCTGCGTGCGTCGGTAAAGGTGTCCTGCAGCTGGCCGCTGCTGATGCCTTGCACCGGAATCAGCAGGCCGCTGCCTGAATTGGCAGCTTCAGGAGCGGCTGCAGACGCAGGCGCGGCTGGCGTATTTGCGGCGGGCATCACCTCGGTGGATGGCGACGATGCGGCAACGGCTGGATCGGCAACCGCTGGAGCGGCAGAAGGCGCTGCCATTGCCGCCTCTGACGCATCAGACTGCGCTGTCACCGCGGGTGCAGCTGCGGACGCCGGTGCTAGCGCCGCCTGTGGCGCCTCGCGTTCCAGCCACCAATAGCCGGCTGCACCGAGCAAGACACCGACCACCAGCATCATCAGCAGTTTCATGCTTACTCCTGCATCACCACCGGCATGGACGGGCCAACCACGCTGGCCAGATTGACCACGTCCCAGTTGGTCAGGCGCACGCAGCCATGCGATTCGGTCTTGCCGACATGGCCGGGTTCCGGCGTGCCATGCAGGCCGTAATGCGGCTTGGACAGATCGATCCACACGCGTCCGACCGGATTGTTCGGGCCGGAGGGCAGGGTGGCCTTCTGATCGCCCTTCTTCGCGTCCCAGAACAGCTTGGGGTTGTACTTGAACACCGGGTCGCGCGCTACGCCCAACACCTTCCAGCGGCCGATCGGCAGCGGGTCGTGCTTGCTGCCGGAGGACACCGGGAACTGCGCATACACCTTGCCGTCGGCATCGAACAGGCGCAGCGTCGACTCGGACTTGTCGACCACCAGCTTGGCCGGCTTGGCCAGTGGCGGGACGCCGTCGATGTTGGGCACCTGGATCACGCCACCGGCCTTGCTCAAATCCACGCCGGGGTTGAGCTGGCGCAGCAGTTCCGGAGCGGCATGGAAACGCTCGCCCAGCGCCTCGTCCACCGAGGTGTAGCCCAGCGACGTCAGCTTGGCCTGTTCGGCCGGTCCTTTCGGAATCGGCTGGAACGGCCCGGCCACATCGGCATCGGTTAACGTGTACTGCACCAGCGCCGGCGTGGTGTCGGCCTGCAAGGCCTGCCAGGTGGCGTCATCCAGCTCACCGGTGACCTTGATCTGGTGCGCTGCCTGAAATCCGGACACCGCACGCTTCTGGTTGGAGCCGCGCTCGCCGTCGATCTCCCCCGGCGAGAAATGCGCGCGATCCAGCAGCACCTGCGCATGCAGGTCCGAACGCGGGCCGGTCGGTACGACCGTCGCAGCGGGAGCTGCTGCAGATGCCGGCGCAGGTGCGGCCGCAGGCTGCGGCGCTTGCGCCAGTGCGGACAGGGAGGTGCCCAGAGCAAGGGCGAGCAAGCAGGCGCGAGCGTAGATGCGTGGTGGCATGAGCAGGTCCGGAAGAGGCATGCGCGCACCTTGCCCGAGCCGCCTGCGTGGTCTGCGTGAAATGGCTGCACCGGGACTGACTGGGGACGCAGTCGCGATGCGGGTCAGGAGTGGATACCTGTCATCTCGCCTCCGCACGGCTGCCATAGATGCCGCTGCCTGCCGCTTCTACCCGAGCGGCAGAGAGAGTCGTGCACCACGCCGTAATCGATCGCCTGCATGTCAGTCAGGCGATCGATACGGATTGGTGCAGACCCGCTCCCTGCAGCTGCAGACATTGCGCCGCAGCTGTCTGCAGGTCTGCCGTCAGTAGGTGTAGCCCACCGTCAGCATGTACACCCGCCCGGTCTGTACATAGGCGCCGTCGGCGCCAGGGTCGTAGGCCATGTAGCGTTTTGACTTGCCTTGGGTTTCGTAGAACGTGGCTGCATTGAGCAGGTTCTTGGCCGACACACCGACATCGACGTGGTGCGGCAGATGATAGGTCGCAGTGAAGTCCAGTGATTTGACCGGTTGCAAATAATAGTTGAGCCGGTCGCTGGTCAGCCCCAGCAATTGCAGGCCCGTGTAGTTGTAGCTCAGGTCGGCGCGCAGGTGCGTGTCGTCGTAGAACAGATCCAGGTTGTAGATGCGCTCAGGTGCGCGCGGCAGCCAGGTCTTTTCCGGTTGATCGCTGCGTCTGCTGTCTGCTTCGCTGTGCTGCAGCGTGAGGTTGGCGGTGACGCCGACGTTGCTCCACAGGCCCGGCAACTCCTGCAGGCGCTTGCTCGCTGCCAGCTCCAGTCCATAGAGCTTGGCGGTGCCGCCGTTCTGCGGCATGGTCACTGGCACGCCGTTTTCGAAGGTGGTGCCGGTTGGTACCAGCCCGCCCAGGGTGCTGTCGTTGCTGGTCGCCGATTGCGAGGTGTAGATGAAGCCGGTGATGCGCTTGTAATAGGTCGATGCGCTGAGCACGCCGCCGCTGTGATCGTAGAACTCGGCGGAGAGGTCGGCGTTGTCGGCCTTGCTCGGCTGCAGATCGGGATTGGGCCTGGAGATGCCGACCACCTTCTGGGTATCGTCGATGGTGTACACCGTCTCGCCGGAGATCAGGCCGAACGCCGGGCGGCTGAAACTGCGCCGCAACGAAGCGCGATACACGGTGAGATCATCCGGCCGATAGTTGATGCTGATGCCAGGCAGCACTTGCCCATAGGTGCTGCCGGTGCCGACGAAGCTGCCGGTGCTGCCATCGCCGCTGGATTGCCAGGATTCGGCCGCATAGCGTGTCAACTCGTAGCGCACGCCGGGCAGCACGCTCACCGAGCCGACATGCAGCGCGGCCATTGCATAACCGGAATAGATCGCCTCGGTGCTGGAGGTGGTGTTGGCGTTGTAGTCGTTGGCGGTATAGACGCCTGCGCCGTTGGGATCGTCGACGTACTTGTAGGGCAGCGCCTGCGCAAGCATCCAGTTGCGGTCCAGCAGTTTGAACGGGCCGGCGTAGCGGCCGTCGAAGGCGTGATAGGTGACGCGGCCCGGGATCGCGCTCAGTGGCGGCCCGCCTGCGGTGGGGAAGGCGTAATTGGGTCCGCCAAAATACGGCCCGTTGGTGACGAAGTTGCCGTCCTTGTGGAAGAACGGGTGATCGTAGGCGCCGCGGTCGGAGTGGTCGGCAGACAGGCCGAGCTTGACGCTGTCCAACACATCGCCATCGACCTGGTAGGTGATATCGGTGTGCGCATTGATGCGGTTGTCGTGACTGCCGGCGTCGTGCCCCTGCACCTTCCACAGCAACGACGAATCCAGGTTGTAGAAAAAGTCCTGCAAGGCAGGCGTGCTTGGCGCGATGCTGGGATAGCGGGGGTTGCTGAGGTCGAAGGCGAAGCTGCCGGGCGTAAAGCCATACAGGCTTGCCGATACGTAGTCCGGGCGGCTGCGGGTGCCGCGACCGACCGAGCTGCCGTAGTCGAAGCGCAAGCGGCCCAGCGTGGTCTGGCCTCCCAATTGCAGCGTCGCCAGTTTTTCGTCGATATCGTGCGTATTGAAGTAGCCGCCACGCACGGCAGTGGGCTGGTTGCGATAGGTTTCCAGGCGCGCGCTGGACTGGTCCTGCTGCCCGGTGACGCCGTAGCTGCCGTAGATCGCACGCGCGTACAGCGCGCTGTTGTCGCCTTGCCAATCCAGCGAGAGATTGCCGCCGTAGCGTTCGATCTGGCTGGTGTAGAGGCTGTACTTGTAGCGGGTGCTGATCAACGGCCCGACATCGCGCAGGTCGGTTGCAGTGGCGAGGGCGGGATCGGCCGGCACGTATTTGCTGTTGGGCGCCGGCGCCTGCGCCATGTTGTTGTTCCTGCCGTAATACGCCGATGCGTAGAGGCCGAAGGCATGGCCATCGCCAAACTTCCAGGCCAGCTCCTGCTGGAAGGTGCCGCCGCTGTCCTTGCCGCCCAGCTCCGAGGCCAGCGCATTGAACTGGCCCTGCGCGGTGCTCTTGGCGTAGACATCCTGGCCGAAGTCGAAGGCATTTGGCGTGCGCATGTCGATCGCGCCGCCGATCGCATCGCCGGGCATGTCGGGCGTCGGGGATTTGGACACCTGCACCGACTGGATGCCGAACGGCGCCAGCATGTTCAACGAGATTGCGCGCGTCGATGAATCGGTTTCCGGCATGCCGAAGCCGTTGAGCGTGTAGGCGTTGTAGCTGGCGTCCATGCCGCGAATGCTGACGTAGGCGTTTTCGCCGGTGGTGGCCTGGCCCAGGTGCATATCGCTGTACGCGGATAGGCCCGGCATGTGCGACACGACATCGGCGATGCCGCCCGAAGGGATCGCATCGATCTGCTGCTTGCTCATCACGCTGTTGACGCTGCTGGACAGGCGCTGTTCGTTGAGCGATCCCGGTGCGGCGGCGTGCTTGGCCTGCACGTTGACCGAATCCAGCGTGGTGGTGCCGAGCTCCGGCGTCTCGGCAAACGCCGGCGCGGACAGTGCCAGCGCGATGGCGCAGGTCAGGCGATGGGTGGTGCGTGGGGACTGCATGCAATGGCTCGCGTGGTTGGAGAAGATGGAGTGCCCGGCCCCTTACTGCGGGTGCGGGTGTGCATCGCCGACGCCTTCCGTTGCGACAGGTCTGTGTGTGGTGCGGAGATTGCGACGACGGCAGTGACCCGGACTCAGTGCCTGAGGTCGACGCCCTTGCAGTGCGCCTGCGCCAGCTGCGGATTGCAGCGTGCGACCGCATCGCCTTCGAAGCGCACCACGTAACCGTTGCCGGCCGGCTCATGTGCGGGGAAGTCGGTGCTGAGCAACTGCGCGCCGCTGGCCAGCATGCGGTCGCGGCGGGTGGTGTCGTGTTGCAGTGCTTCCTTCAGGTCGGCGTCGGTACGCGTGCGCACCAGGTAGCCGGCTTTCACCAATTGGGTGATCGTCTCGGCGGGGCCATCGTTGAGTTCGGTGAACGCGGCATCGTCTTGGCCAGGCACGGCATTGGTGAAGCACACGCGTCCGCGCAGCGACGGATGCCCGCGCAGGTAGCTGGCACCGGCCGTGCGTTGGTCGAGTAGGAACACCACCTTGCCGCGTGCCTCGCTCAACGACGGCCAGCCATGCGCAAGCACTGCGGCGTTGAGCGTGGCTGCGTTGCCACGGACCTGATCGGGGCTGAGATACTCGCCGGGTCGAAACACCGAGCGCAGTTCGGCATCCAATGCATCCATCGCCGCCGGATCGAACGGCTCCGGCTGCACGGTCGGAAACGCCAGTTGCACCGGCGCCTGCTTGGTTTCCAGCAGGATGAAGATCGGCACATGCCCGGGGTGCTGCTTCGACCACGCACGCACTTGCTGCAGGCACGCGATCAAGGGCTGGCAGGTGCTGCGCTGGTCCACGTCCTGCACGTGCATGACCTTGAAGCCGGGTCTGTCCATCACTCCGGCCGGTGCGCTGGGCGGTGCGGGCGGCAAGCCGGCCTTGGCGATCTGCGCGACGCTGGCCGGGTGTGCGTAGCGACCACCGTTGGCGTCGGCGAAGACATCCAGTTCGAGTTGTCTGACGCCATCGTCCAGTTGTTGCCTCAGCGGTGGATGGCGGTAATCCAGTGCCGCGAACAGCTCCGGACTCAGTCGTTGCAGCAGCGTCGCCTCGCTGGGGGCGAAGCCGGCGTGGTAGCTGTTGTGGCTGCCGATGTATTGCAGATCGGTGAGGCGAGGCGCGGCATGCGCGGTCACGCCGGCCAGCATCAGCAGGCCAAGGAATGTAGCGCTACGTGTATTGCTTCGCCTTGCGCGTGATGACTTCGCTGTGCGGTCATCGCCTGGATTCACAGCCGAAACAACGAATAAGCAGCGCATGCAGCCGGGCCGGGAAGAAGGTGGTCGCCATCATCCGGGCCAAATTTGACGCAAGGCTTTCCGCCGTGTTGCCGTCGTGCGTCACAGTGCGAAAAACGCGCCATGGCATCGCTTTTCGCGACACCGGCGCGTCAGTGCACTCTGGTCTTTTGCAAGGCATACGCCAGCAGCCGTGCCTGCACCCGTTCGGCGATGCTGCGTGGCGCATCCAGTGCCATCCGTTGCAGACCGGCGGCTTCGTATGCATCGTCGCTCTTGCGTGACAGCAGTGCGCGCCAGACGGTCATCAGCTTTGCGCTATTGCCGGCGGTGGCGCGTTTGAGCCAGCTCAGGGCGCGCAGCAGGTGTTGCTCGACTCCGGTGAAGTCGCTGCCGAGCGGGTAGTCGGGCAGGCTGCCATCGCGGCGGAACGGCGCCAGCGCCTGTTCCAGTGCCTGCGGCGTGTTGCGTTGCGCACGCGCAGGCAGTGCAGGGTCGCCACGTAGCTTGCGCGATGCCTTGGCGGTTGCCAGCAATGCGCCCTGGAAGCGTGCATCGCAGATGCCGGCCATCGCCAGCACGCAATCCTGATCGGTCTGGTGGCGCAGGTCGGCGATGCCGTACTCGGTGATGTACAGATCGCGCAGATGGCGCGGAATGGTGGTGTGCCCGTAGTTCCAGCGCACATTGCTCGCTGCGTGTGCACCGGCATCGCGCGTGGCCCGCAGCATCAACGCGCTGCGCGCCTGCGGCAAGGCATGCGCCATCGCCACGAAGTTGTACTGGCCGCCCACGCCGGAAACCACACGGCCATCTTCCAGCCCGTCGGACACCGCCGCGCCGAGCGCGGTGGCCATCATGCAGGAGTTGAAGAAGCGCGCATCGCGGCGTTGCAGCCGCTCCAGCGCTTCGTTGCCGCCATACAGCTGGTTGATCTCGCTGATGCGACGCATGCCGATGGCATCGCGCGTGTCCGCATCCAGCTCGCGTAGCCACTGGTAGAAATCCGGCGAGCCGAGATAGAACGCCCCATGCAGAAACTCGCCTTCGCGGGCCAGGCGCGCGTGATCGGCCGCATCGGCGCTGCCGTCGGCGATGCGCTGCATCAGCGCCAGATCATCGTGCACCTTGCGGCGGATCACGCCGCTGTCCACCAACTGCTTGAACCCTTCGTTGAGCATTTCGCTGCAGCCGTACAGGCCGATCTCGAACGGTGCCAGGCCACCGCTGGCGCGCACCGCAGGATGCTGTTCCAGTTGCGGGTCCAGCGCCTGCAGCACGCGCCGATAGGTGGCGTTGTCGGTATGTCGCAGTACCAGCGCATGGCTCAGTGCATCGGCCAGGGTGCCGATGCCGATCTGCAAGGTGCCGCCATCGCGGACCAGCGCGCTGGCATACAGACCGATGGCGTAGTCGACGCTGGTTACCGGCTGCCTGGGCAACCCGAACAGGCGCGGCGACGGACCGGGCAGGTCGATCACCAGATCGAAGAACGCCTCCTCCACTGCCGCGGTTCCGCCGATCCACGGCAGTTGCGTGTCCACTTCCGCCACCAGCATGGGGCGCGGCAGGCCGAGCGCCTGCACCGCATCCAGCGTGTCCTGGGTGATGTCGTTGTTGCACGACAACGACAGCCGCGTGCCGCCCGGTTCGCGCGCCACCTTCTGCACGATCAGGTTCGGCGCGCGCTGCGCCACCGCCGCAGCAGCGTGGGTGTAGTTGAGGCTCGTATAGTCGGCCTGCGCCTGGGTGGAGTGCAGCAGGCCGCCGGACTGCATGTAGAACTCTTCCACCTGCACATGCGCCGGCAGCGCATCGCGCAGCATGTCATCGACATAGGCAAGACGCGGGAAATCCTCGCCAAAATGGCGCGCGATGAACGGCGCCGCAAAGCGTGCCTCCAGTCCCGCGCCGGGCTTGGGCGGATTGAGCGACAGCGCCGTGTACAGCGCCAGTGGCCGGGTCGGCGTGTGCTTGAGCTGCGCATACAACGCGTTCAACAACCGGTGCGGCTTGCCGATGCCCAACGGCGCGCCGACGCGCAGCGGGCCATCGAGGCGTTGCAGGATGTGCGCAACCGCAGCGCTCAATTCAGTGACATGTGTACTCATGCGCGAAAGCGTAGCCGAAAGCGCTGTGGTGCAGGCACCGACAGCTGTCAGGCGATGCCTGACGCCACGCAACGAATTGCTACGGCAGAACTTACAACTCGGTAACACACGGCTCATGGTCACTTAATCGAGCCGGCCCAGCATGCGCTGCATGATCACCTCCACGCCTTCCCGTTTGTATGCCCGTCCTGGATTTGCCAGTGCCAGCCTGGTCGAGGCTGGTCACCCGCAGCGCCAGGAGGCGGAACGCTTCATCGCTGCGGTCTACCTGCGCCGCTACGGTGCGCAGCTGCGCAGCTTCCTGCCGCAGTTGCTGGTCTACCGCGATGCCCACGGCACGCTGATGGCGGCAGTCGGGATGCGGCTTGGCAGCGCTGGCGGGTTGTTCGTGGAGCAGTACCTGGACGAGCCCGCCGAGTCGGCGCTGGCCGGGCGCATGGCCGCACCGGTCGCACGCTCGGGCCTGGCCGAGGTGGGCAACTTCGCGGCGATCAGCTCCGGCAGCGCACGCGCGCTGATCCCGCAGATGACCCATGCGCTGCACAACGCCGGCGTGCGCTGGGTGTTGTTTACCGCGACCCGCGGCCTGCGCAATACCTTCGACCGGCTACAGCTGCAGCCGGTGGTGCTGGCGCCTGCCTTGCAGTCACGCCTGCGCGATGACGACACCGACTGGGGCAGCTACTACGCCACGCAACCGCAGGTGGTGTGCGGCGATGTCGCCGCCGGTCATGCATTTTTGCTGGAGCGGCAGGCGCTGTATCCGCAGGCCGCGCGTCAGGGCGTCGAGCCAATGGCGTACCAGATGGGAGTGGGCGCATGAGCACATGTTTCGCCCAATTGCTCGGTGAGCCGCACGCGCATGCGCCGCGGGTGCTGACCGCCGCGGGAAGCCTGGACGCGCAGACGCTGGCCGATGCTGTCGCGCGACTGGCAACGCAGTTGCAGACCGCAGGGCTGACAAGGGTTGCCAGCCGGCTGGACAACGGCCCGGACTGGTTGATCCTGGATCTGGCGCTACGTCTGATCGATGCCGTGCACGTGCCGTTGCCGACTTTCTTTTCCGGCCCCCAGGTACTGCACGCGTTGACCTCCAGCGGCGCGCAATGCGTGGTGACCGACGCCGCCGCCGCTGCGCCGGCCGGCAGCAGCGGCCCGCTGCCGGCGCTGCACCACGAGGCGCTGCGGTTCTGGCGGATCGAAGCGGTCGCAGCGCGGCCCGCATTGCCGGACGCCACTGCCTGCATCACCTACACCTCCGGCACGACCGGCCGCCCCAAGGGGGTGTGTCTGTCGGCGGACGGTTTGCTCACGGTGGCCACCTCGCTGATAGAGGCCTCGGCTGCCATCGCGCCGCGTCGTCATCTGTGCCTGATGCCGTTGTCCACCTTGCTGGAAAACGTGGCCGGGCTCTATGCGACCTTGTTGTCCGGTGCGCAGGTGGCCCTGCCGTCGTTGGCGCAGATCGGTTACACCGGCGCCAGCGGGCTAGATGTGCCCACGCTGTTGCGCTGCCTGCAGCACTATCAGCCCGAGAGCGTCATCCTGGTGCCGCAGCTGTTGCTCGCCCTGGTCAGCGCTGCCGAGCAGGGCGTGGCCTTGCCGGCATCGCTGCGTTACATCGCCGTTGGTGGCGGGCATGTCGGCCCCAGTCTGCTGGCGCGCGCAACTGCGGCGGGGCTGCCGGTATTCGAAGGCTACGGCCTGACCGAATGCGGCTCGGTGGTCTGTCTCAACCGGCCGGGTGCCGTGCGTGCCGGCAGTGTCGGCCAGCCGCTGGCGCATGCGCAGGTCGCGATCGTCGATGGCGAGATCCAGGTCGACGGCGTACACGCACTCGGATATCTGGGCGAGCAGGCCATGCCGCCAGGGCCGGTGCGCACTGGTGATCTGGGCCATGTGGATGGCGAGGGGTTCGTCCACATCACCGGGCGCCGCAAGCATGTCTTCATCACCGCCTTCGGCCGCAACGTCTCGCCCGAATGGGTGGAAAGCGAATTGCTGCAGCATCCATTGCTCGCGCAGGCGGTGGTGTGGGGCGAGGCGCAGGCCGACAACGTGGCGGTGCTGTGGCCGCGTCGGCCTGGCAGCGACGATGCGGCAATCGCCAAGGCGCTGGCCGAGGTCAATGCCGGTTTGCCCGATTACGCACGCGTGGCGCGCTTTGTCCGTGCCGATGCACCGTTCAGCGCACACGAGGGCCTGCTCACGGCCAACGGGCGCCCCCGCCGTGACGCGATCCTCGCGCGTTATCACTCCGCCATCGATCGCAGTTATCGATTGCCGGCCACTGTCCTCTCTCAAGGCATTTCTCCATGACGTTTTACACATCCCTGCTGGCGCAGACCCAGGCCGAACGCGAGCGCATGACCCAGGTACCGATCATCCAGGCGGCACTGGCCGGCAACATCGCCCGCGACGATTACGTGGCGTTCCTCGGCCAGGCCTATCACCACGTGCGGCACACGGTGCCGCTGCTGATGGCTTGCGGCGCGCGTCTGCCGGCGCGGCTGGAATGGCTGCGCGAAGCCATCGGCGAATACATCGAAGAAGAAATGGGCCACCAGGAGTGGATCCTGGACGATCTGGTGGCGTGCGGGCAGGTGCGCGAAGCGGCGGTGCTCGCCGGCCCGTCGCTGGCGACCGAGCTGATGATCAGCTACGCCTACGACACCATCCAGCGCGGCAACCCGGTCGGCTTCTTCGGCATGGTGCTGGTACTGGAGGGCACCAGCGTGGCACTGGCCACGCGCGCGGCCAACAGCATCGCGCAAACGCTGGCGCTGCCGCCCAATGCCTTCAGTTATCTGTTGTCGCATGGCGATCTGGACGTGGAGCATGCCGGCTTTTTCGAGACGCTGATGAACCGGCTCGACGACCCGCTAGACCAGCACGCGGTGGTGCATGCCGCCAAGCGTTTCTACGTGTTGTACGGCGACCTGTTTCGCACCCTGCGCAGCGACGGCTCGCGTCTGGCGGAGGCGGCGTGATGGATCTGCGCGGCAAGTGCGTCATCCTGACCGGCGCCAGCGGCGGCATCGGCAGCGCGCTGTGCGCCGGCCTGGTCGAGGCGGGCGCAACGGTCATGGCCGTGGGACGTACGGACGGGCGCTTGCAAGGGCTGGTTGCCGCGCATCCACCCGGCCGCGTGGTGCCGGTGGCGGCGGATCTGGCCAGCGAGGCGGGCCGTGCGTTGCTGCTGGCGCAGGTGCATGCGATGCGTCCGGCACCGTCGGTGCTGGTGCTTGCGCATGCGCAGAGCCAGTTCGGGCTGTTGCAGGATCAGGATCCGGCCAGCCTGAGCGCCATGGTGCATCTGAATCTGACCGTGCCGATGCTGCTGGTGCAGGCGCTGTTGCCGGCGTTTGCGCGGCAGCCGGAGGCAGCGATGGTGGCACTCGGATCCACCTTCGGCAGCCTGGGGTTCGCCGGATTTGCCGGGTATAGCGCCAGCAAGTTCGGTCTGCGTGGTCTGTTCGAAGCCCTGGC
Organism: Xanthomonas sp. LMG 8993; assembly: GCF_009835065.2. Lineage (NCBI taxonomy): Bacteria > Pseudomonadati > Pseudomonadota > Gammaproteobacteria > Lysobacterales > Lysobacteraceae > Xanthomonas > Xanthomonas sp. LMG 8993. The sequence continues at coordinate 192,147 of NZ_QVIF02000002.1, forward strand.
GCGCGAGCATGCCGATACGCGGGTGCGTTTCCAGTATCTGTCGCCGCGTGCCACGGCCACTGCGTTCAATCCTGCCGCGGTGGACGCGCTCAATGCGGAGTTGGGCACGGCGGTGGATCGTGCCGCAGACGTGGCAGCAGCGCTGCTGCAGTCGATCGTGCGCGGCGATAGGCGACGTCAGTTGGGATGGCCGGAAAAGGCCTTTGCCCGGCTCAACGGGCTACTGCCGGAACTGGTCGACCGCGCGTTACGCAAACAGCTATCCACCATCCGCCGCCACGCGCGGCACGGCGGCGGCGTCGCCTCGCAGGAGCTTTCCCATGAACCGCAATTACCGTAATTCGCGTCTTTTCACCATGCTCGGGCTGTGCCTGGTCGCCGGCGCCGCATGCGCAGCCGGCATGCAGCCGCAGGTAGCGCAAGTGCAGGACCGCTGGGCGGCGATCAGCTACCAGATTCCGAAACCGCAGCGGCTCGCCGCGCTGGAAGCACTCGCACAGCAGGCCGATCAGGTGCGCCACGCCCTGCCCGACGATGCCGATGCCTTGATCTGGGACGGTATCGTGCGCTCCAGTCTGGCCGCGGAAAAAGGCGGCCTGGGCGCCCTGGCGGAGGTCAAACGCGCACGCAGCGATTTCGAAGAAGCGATCAAGCGCGCGCCGCGCGCGCTCGACGGCGCGGCGTACACCAGCCTGGGCGCGTTGTATTACCAGGTGCCCGGTTGGCCGATCGGCTTCGGCGACGACGCCAAGGCGCGCGCATTGCTGTATCAGGGGCTGGCGATCGACCCTGACGGACTGGACAGCAACTACTTTGTCGGCGATTTCCTGCGCGACCAGAAGGATTGGGCGGGCGCGGCAGCGGCGTTCGAGAAGGCTGCCGCTGCGCCGCCACGCCCGGGACGTCAACTGGCCGATGCCGGTCGCCGCAAGGAAGTGGCCACCAAGCTGGCAGATGTGCGGGCGCAGCTTGCCAAGCCGTGAGCCGACTTCCAGACTGGCCTATATGCGCATCCTGCTGGTCGAAGACGATCTTTCACTGGGCGAGGGCATCCGCACTGCATTGCGGCGTGCCGCCTATGCAGTGGATTGGGTGCATGACGGTGTCAGTGCGTTGATGGCCTTGCAGGAAGCCACCGTGGATCTGGTCATCATGGATCTGGGTTTGCCGCGCATGGATGGCATCGAGGTCATCCGCAAGGCGCGCGCACGTGCGCTGGATACCCCGATTCTGGTGCTCAGTGCACGCGAGCGTGCAGCCGACCGCGCGCTCGGCCTGGATGTCGGCGCCGACGACTATCTGGGCAAACCGTTCGACACCAATGAGCTGCTGGCGCGCACACGGGCATTGTTGCGCCGCTCGGCCGGGCGTGCGCAGCCGGTACTGCAGGCTGGTGCGCTGCAGCTGGATCCGGCCGGCATGTCGGTGCGCTGGCATGGCCGCGATCTGGACCTGACCCGCCGCGAGTTCGCACTGTTGTGGCTGCTGATGGAGCAACGTGGCCGGCCGATCGGTCGCGAACGCATCCAGCAACATCTCTATGGATGGGACGAAGACGTCGCCAGCAATGCGGTGGACGTGCATGTGCATCAGCTACGTCGCAAGCTGTCGCCGGCGGTGATCCGCACCGTTCGCGGCATTGGTTATGCACTGGACGAGCAGGCCGCACAGGCTGCCGCGGCGCTGCCGCCGCAAGCGCCGCAATGAACTCGATCCGCCGCGCGCTGTTGCTGGCCTTGCTGGGCGTGCTGTCGTTGCTGATGCTGGCCGCAGCCGGTTTCAGTTATCGTGCCGGCCTGCAGGAAGCTGGCGAGATGTTCGATGCGCGTCTGGTGCAATCGGCGCGCGTGCTGCTGTCGCTGGTGGACCAACCTCTGGGCGATCTGCCGCAAGGCGAGCCGATCGTGATCCGTGGGTGGCACGGGCAGGCGCAAGGCGTGGGCGAGGCGCTGGCGTTCAAGGACGGCCATGCCTACGAAACCAAACTGGCATTTCAGGTGCGCAACGCGGCCGGTGCGCTGGTCCTGCGCTCGGACAGCGCGCCGGCGCAACCGATGGCGCCGTTGCGTGCCGGCTATGCGGACGTGCAACTGGCCGATGGCCAATGGCGCACCTTTACGCTGCGCTCGCCGGGTGGGCGCTGGTTTCAGTCGGCCGAACGCGCCGACATTCGTCAGGAGCTTGCCGAAGACATCGCGCTGGGAACCTTGGTGCCGCTGGTGATGGCCCTGCCGTTGATGGGGCTGTTGATCTGGGCGGTGGTGAACTGGGCCACACGCTCGCTGGTGCGTGTCTCCGACGAGATCGGCGAGCGTGATCCCAGGCGCCTGCAGCCACTGCAACCGCAGCATATGCCGCGCGAGGTGCACGGGCTGGTGCGCGCAGTCAACGGGTTGATGGACCGTGTGCAGGCTGGGCTGGAACGCGAACGTCGCTTCATCGCCGATGCCGCGCATGAACTGCGTACGCCGATTGCCGCGCTGAAAGTGCATGCGGCCAATCTGCGCCTGGCGGCCGACGCGCAGGAACGCGATGAATCGCAACAGCAACTCGACGCCAACGTGCTCCGCATCGAACGCATGGTCGCGCAGCTACTGGCCTTGAGCAGGGTGGAAGCGGTGGCCGCGCTGCCGCGGCGCAGCGTGAGCCTGGACACCCTGGTGCGAAGCGAGTCCGAAGACGTGCTGGCAGTTGCAATGCAGCGACAGCAGACCGTGGAACTGGCCCTGCAACCGGTCCTGGTGGTTGCCGAGGAAACCGCACTCTCGCTGCTGCTGCGCAACCTGCTGGAAAACGCCGTGCGCTACACACCGGTGGGTGGCCGCATCCGGGTCAGCACGCAATGCGCACCGCTACCGACCCTGGTCGTGGAAGATTCCGGCCCTGGCATCCCCGAGGGCGCGCGCATGCGCGTCTTCCACCGCTTCCATCGGGAGCTGGGCACCGGTGTGGAAGGCAGCGGGCTGGGCCTGTCGATCGTGCACGACATCGCCGTGGCCCATGCGGCGCGCGTACAGCTGGATGACGCACCTACGCTGGGCGGCTTGCGCGTCAGCGTGCACTTTGCCGGCAACGCGACGGGCTGAAGGGCGATCCGCGGGGCGAGGCTGCCGACGCACCCGCGCATACTGTTTGACATAGATTCTAATTACGCGTGTAATCGATAAAAATTACGGATGTAATCGCATGTCGATCAGTGACGCCGAAGCGGTGGTGATGCAGGTGCTCTGGGATGCGGCGCCGCGCAGCGCCGACGAGGTGGTCGCCGCGCTGGCAGGCCGCAGCGACTGGGCCGAGCCCACCGTCAAGACCTTGCTCAACCGCCTGCTTGGCAAAGGCGCCATCCGTGCCGAGAAGCAAGGGCGACGCTATCTCTATTCGCCGGTGCTGGCGCGCGAGCAGTGGGTGCAGCAACAGAGCGAGGGATTGCTGCAGCGCCTGTTCGGCGGACGGGTGGCGCCACTGGTGGCGCACTTCAGCGAGCGCGGAAAACTCAGCGCATCCGATATCGCGGAACTGAAACAACTGCTCAAGGAGCTGGACGATGAACCCTGAGGCCTGGGTCCTGTTGTCGCGCGCAACGCTGTACACCACCGCTGCGCTGCTGGTCTGCCTGCTCCTGCGTCGCCCGCTGCGCAAGCGGGCGGGTGCCGCCGCGGCGTATGCGATCTGGTCCTGCGTCCCGCTGGCGCTGGTGGCGGCCTTGTTGCCCGGCCCGTCTCTGGGCATCACAGTGCCAGGATTGCCGGCGCTGACCGCCATGCCGGCGCTCTCCAGCGTGCATGGCGAAGGTCGTGCGTGGGCAACATGGCTGGCAGCAGCGTGGCTGGGCGGCGCGGTGGTGATGGCGATCGGATTGTGGACGCGGCAACGGCGTTTCATGCGCAGCCTGGGGACGTTGCACCGGCTCGACGACCGGCTCTGGTCGGCCGCGCGCGATGCCGGTCTTCCTGCATCGTTGGGACTCTGGCGTCCGCGCATCGTGCTGCCGGCGGATTTCAATGTCCGTTACACCGCCGATGAGCGCGCCCTGATCCTGGCGCACGAGCGCATGCATCTGCGCCGCGGCGACCTGCACGCCAACCTGCTGGCGGCGCTGATGCTCTGCATCGGCTGGTTCAACCCGCTGATGCATCTGGCCTGGCGTGCGTTCCGGCTGGATCAGGAGCTGGCCTGCGATGCGGCCGTGCTGGCGCGACATCCGGGCAAGCGCCGCAGTTACGCCACCGCCATGCTGAAGACCCAGCTTGGACGCGACTTTACGCCGCTCGCCTGTCATTGGGCTGCATCGAATCCGTTGGCGCAGCGGATCGCGGCGCTGCGCGGTTCCCCCGTTGCTGCCGGGCGTGCGCGCTGGCGCGTGGCGATGGTCCTGCTGCTGGCGGCGACGATCAGTACAGCCGCCTGGGCGCTGCAGCCGGCACGCATTGCGTTAGCGGCACAACCGGCGCTGGCGGCCGGCAACGCGGTGGATTTCGCCACGATGCAACCGCCGAGATATCCGGCAGCCGCGTTTGACGGCGGTATCGAGGGCTTTGTCGAACTGCAGATCGACATCGACCCTGGCGGCGTGCCGCAGCATATCGACGTCGTGCAGAGCAGGCCGGCCGGCGTGTTCGATCAAGCGGTGCTGGAGGCAGCGCGCCAGTGGCGGCTGAAACCTGTTTATGCACATGGCAAGCCGATTGCTTCCACGGTGCGCGTGCCGGTGAAGTTCGAACTGGATGGGCCGGAGCAAACGTCTACCGATGCCGCCGCCGCGCGCTCGGAGGCGCCAGCGTCCAACCGCCTTGCCGGTTGTGCTTCAGCGGGCTGCGCAAGGCGGGAGAGGCCGTGATGCAATCCAGCGCAACCAGCAAAACGACTGCACAACTGTCTGGCGGGCGCGCCGGGTGTCCGGGATTGGCATGTGCCGCGCATACTCGCCGGTTTCTGCGCGCTGGCCACGCCCACCCGACAACTGCTCGCCACGTGTTGTCGGCCGTCCTTGCGCCGACCTGCGCCGCAATCCTGGCGCTGTCGCTTGGCGCATGTGCAACGCAAGGGGTGCAGGAACAGCAGCGCAGCCAGCGCGAAGATTCGGTGGACCAGCGCATGCTGAGCGCGCAACCGGGTGGCAACGGTGGCGGCTCCATCCAGTCTTACACGTTGGCGCCAGCACAGCGCTTTCGCATGCCGCGCGCGCTGCGCAGCGATGCGCCGGTGCTGCCGGCCGATTCGCCGCGGCAGAGCTTGCCGCCGACCACCGTGTGCGCGCATGTGATCCTGACCGCCGACGGCGCGGTACAGCGCGTCGACCCCATGTCCGATCGCGACGAATGTGCGGCCGGTCTGCTGCCGGACAATGCCGATCTGGTGCAGTCGGTGCGTACCACGGTGCAGCAATGGCAGTTCGTTCCGGCCGCGCTGTGTACGTTTGCCGCAGGCGTGGCGCAGCCGGCCGCGCTGGACGATTGCAGCGGCGCCATCAGCCAGCAGCCGGTACCGGTGACGCTGTCGTTCGCGTTCACCTTCGAAGTGCGGCAGGGCAAGGTCAGCGTGCGCACCGGCAAGGTGGCGCGTTGAGCGCGCATCGCTGCGATCAGAGCATGTCGGGGGCGAACAGGCGCCGCCGCGAGACTTCGTCGCCGGACAGCATGAAGCGGCCATCGCCGCGGTAGTGCACCGTCCTGGGAAGCGCGGGCCGCTTGGCCACCTGCGCGCTCACCACCTCCCAGACAAAGAGCGCGTGGCGGTTGATCTGCCGGCCGTCGTGCAGGCGGCATTCGAAACTGGCGTAGCACTCGGCGATGGCCGGCGCTGCGACCCGTTGGCCGGGCACGGCGGTCAGCCCGAAGTGGTCGAACTTGTCGATCTGTGCACCGCTGCTGTTGCCGATGCCGATCACGGTGTCGAGCAGCTCGGCTGTCGGCAGGTTGATCACGCATTGCCTGCTGCGCCGGACCAGTTCGAAACTGTGGTTACCGGGGGCGATGCAGCACGCGATCAGCGAGGGCGAAAACTCCAGCACCATATGCCAGCCCATGGTCATGATGTCGCGCTGGCCCTTGTGGGCCGAGCTCACCAGCACCACCGGCCCCGGTTCCAGGAAGCGGCGCGCCTGCTCCACCGGGAATGCGTGCTTTCGATACTGTTTCATGGACACGCCAGCTGGTTGAATGCGGTGATCACCGGTGCCGATGCGCTCATTCCAGCACATGCACGCTATCGGCGATGCGCTGCACTTCGTCGGGATTGTGGCTGACATACAGCATCGGCAGGCGGATCTCGTCGCGCACGCGTTGCAGGTAGGGAATCAGTTCTTCGCGGCGCGCCTGATCCAGTGCCGACAAAGGCTCGTCGAACAACAGGATCGCCGGCTGCGACAACAAGGCGCGGCCGATCGCCACGCGCTGCGCTTCGCCTCCGGACAGATTGCGCGGCCGGCGTTGCAGCAACGGCCCAATCCCCAACAGCGCCACCACATCGTCGAAACCGAATGGCGCCGTGCCACGCGCATGCCGGCCGTAACGCAGATTGCGGCGCACATCCAGATGCGGGAACAGCCGCGCATCCTGGAACACATAGCCGATCCTGCGCTTGTGCGTGGGCAGGTTGATGCCTTGCCGGGCGTCATACAGGCAGCGCCCGTCGATGCGGATATGCCCGGCCTGTGGCTGCACCAGCCCGGCGATGGCATTGAGCACCGTTGTCTTGCCCGCACCGGAAGGGCCGACCAGGGCCACCACCCGCGCCTGGTCCTGGATGTGGAGATGCCGCTGGAAATTGCCGCGCTGCAGCTGCAGGTCGATATCGAGCATCAGCCGTCCTCGCGCGGATGCGGCCTGCGCACCAGCCACTCGGACAGCAGCAGCGCCGCCAGCGAGATCGCCAACGCAACGCCGGCCAGCCGCCACACGCCCGATTCCATACCCGGCACCTGCATCAGCCCGTAGATGGCCGACGACAAGGTCTGGGTTTCGCCAGGAATATTGGACACGAAGGTGATGGTCGCGCCGAATTCGCCCAAGGCCTTGGCGAATGCCAGCACCATGCCGGCGACCAGGCCCGGCCAGGCCAGCGGCAAGGTAATGCTGAAGAACACCCGCCACGGGCCCGCACCGAGCGTGGCGGCGGCTGCTTCCAGGCGGCGATCGGTCGCTTCGATGGACAGGCGGATCGCGCGCACCATCAACGGAAATCCCATCACCGCGCATGCCAGCGCCGCGCCGGTCCAGCGGAACGCGAACTGGATACCGAGATGTTCCAGCAACCAGCTGCCGACCGGCCCCTGCGTGCCCAGCACCACCAGCAGCGCGTAGCCGGTCACCACCGGCGGCATCACCAGCGGCAGATGCAGCAGGGCGTCCAGCAGCGCCTTGCCCGGAAAGCGCCGCCGCGCCAGCAGCCAGCCGCAGGCGATGCCCGGCGGCAGGCTGGCGACGGCCGCAACGATGGCGACCTTGAGACTCAGGCCGATCGCGGTCAGCTCCTGTGGGGTGAACATCGACAACGGCGCGCCTCAATCCTGCAACGAAAAACCACGGCGAACGAAGATCGCCCTGGCCGGCTTGCTGCCCAGCCATTGCACGAACGCGGCCGTGCCGGCATTGCTGCTGTTCTTCAACGCAGCCACCGGATACACGATGGCGTCGTGGCTATCGGCGGGGAAGGTCGCAACCACGCGGACCTTGGGTTCGGCGCGCGCATCCGAGCCGTACACGATGCCCAGCGGCGCTTCGCCGCGCGAGACCAGCATCAATGCGGCGCGCACGCTTTCCGACTCGGCCAGGCGATTGCTTACTCCATCCCACTGACCGAGTTTGCGCAGCGCTGCGGCGGCATACTTGCCGGCCGGCACGCTGTTGGTCTGGCCAAGCGCCAACCGACCGCTGTCACCGAGCGCCTTGGCAATCGCGCCGGGCTGGCGCGGATCCACGCGCAGCTTGCTGGTGGCCGGGGCGATCAACACCAGGGTATTGCCGAGCAGGTTGTGACGCTGCGCCGGCACGACCAGGCCGCGTTGCTGCAGATAGTCCATCCATTCCAGGTCGGCCGAAAAGAACACGTCTGCCGGTGCGCCTTGCTCGATCTGGCGCGCCAGTGCAGAGCTGGCGGCGTAGGAAACGCGCACCGGCGTGCCGGTCGCCTTTTCGTAAGCGGCCGCGGCCTCGTCCATGGATTCCTTCAGGCTTGCTGCAGCAAACACCGTCACCGGCGCCGTTTGCGCAGTGGCCAGGACGGGCAGGGCAAGCATCAGCACGCAGAACACGCGCTGCCAGAAACCGATCGTGCGCATGGGAAGCTCCAGCAAGGTCAGGCAGCGATCATAGCGGCTGCGCGTCATGCGCCGCGTGGTGGCTACGTTGACCTATCAGTCAACCACGCCGTCGCAGCGGCCGGCCTGCAGATTGGTCTGCAATGCCGGCCGGATCAGCCTGGGCTCGGGCAGCGTGGCATCGCGGGCCTGGCGCTGCGCCACGAATGCCTCGATCTCCACGCCGTCGCGCACGTGGATATTGCTGCGCCGCTGCTCGCCGATGCTGGTCTGGTACGCCACCTCACGGCCGCCCGGGCCGTAGTCGTGGCAGACGAACACGCGTGTGTCTTCCGGCAGCGCGTACATGCGCTGGATCGAGGCGAACAGTTGCCGTGCATCGCCGCCGGGGAAATCGCAGCGTGCGGTGCCGGCGTCCGGCATGAACAACGAATCGCCGGGGAACAGCGCATCGCCGATCAGGTACGCGATGCTGTCGCTGGTATGCCCGGGCACCGCGATGACACGTACCTGCAGCGTGCCGAGCTCGAAGCGCTCGTCATCGGCGAACAGGTGATCGAACTGCGAGCCGTCGGCACGGAAGTCGTCCGGTAACGCACAACGTGGCGCAAGCGTCTGCTGCACATCGCGGATACCGTCACCGATGCCGATGCGTGCCTGCGGCCAGTGCTGCTTCAGCCACTGCGCGGCAGACAGGTGATCGGCATGCGCATGGGTTTCCAGCAACCACTGCACCTGCCAGCAGTGGTGGGCGACGGCATCGACGATGGCTTGCGCGGCGCGCGTGCCGACCTTGCCGGTGTCGGCCGCATAGTCCAGCGCCGGATCGATCACCGCTGCCGCCCCGGTCGCCGCGTCGGCGACCACATAGGTGAAGGTGTTGCTGTCGGCGTGAAAGAACGCAAGCACCTCGGGCTGCATCGGCGTCTCCATCTCAGGGCGCGGCCAGCGCCGCATTGAGCACGGCGGCCAGTCGGTCGCCGGCCTCGCGCAATTGGGTCTCGGCAAGCGGACGATAGGTCGCGATGTAGTCGTCCGGTAAGACGTGCTTGCTCGGATAGATGCCGGGCGTGACCGCGATCTTGCAGGAGGCCTGCGCCCATGCCGCAGCCGGCGGTGGCAACACCGGCGATGTCGCAGCGGTCGCCGGCAACGCCAGCAGGCGTTGCAGATACGCATCGTCATCAAGATGGCGGTCGTTGAGCATGCCGCTGTCCCACAGCGCATGCAGGTTGCTGCCCTTGCCGGCGACCTGCAGCTGGAATTCATTGCCGCCCTTGTCGTGCGCGTAGCCGGCATGCATCGGCTGATGGATGTCGCCGACAAAATGCACCACGAACTTCAGGGCCTGCCGGCGCACGTCCAGCGGCTGGCTGCGGTCGGCAAGCAGCGCGGTCTGCCGGTCGAGCGCGGCAATCACGCAGTTGCCGTCCGGGCAGTCGCGCGGCGGCGCATACGTGCAGTCATGCTCGCCAAGATTGACGTAGTGCCAGGGCCCGGAGCGCTTGCCCAGCTCCGGGTCGTGCTCGCGCAGCTCGTCGGCCCAGCTGGCGACACCGGCCAATGTCGGGTTGGCTTCGCCCTTGAGCAATTGCGCCACCTGCGCTTGCGCCTGCGGGCTCAGTTCGGTCTCGGCAATGCGCGCCACCAGGCGGTGGCCTTGCGGCCCCCAGGCGAAGGCGCTGATGGGCTGGAGGGCCGCGACCACGGTTGCGGCAAGAAGGAGGATGCGAGGAGAGAAGGTCTTCATCCGGCAATTGTACGCATCGGTCCGGGACGGTTTGATGGCCGTCCCCGGGCGAAGCACAGCCACGGCTCAGCGTGGCGTCTGCGGCATGCTCAGAAGTACACCAGGTACGACACGCCATAGGTCAGCGGATCGATCCGCGCCTTGCCCAGCCGGCTGCCATTGAAGTCGACGTTGCTGCGCGAATTCGTCCAGCGCGCATCCACCCGCAGGCCGCTGCGATCGTTGAAGATGAAGTCCACACCGACATGCGCGGTGGCGCCCACCGAGTCGTCGAAGCTCAGGTCGCCATTGCCGAAGGCGTCATCGACGTCCTCACCGACAAACGTGGTGTAGTTGATGCCGACACCCACGAACGGCGACACCGTGCCGTAGCCATTGATGTGGTACTGCAACAGCACACTCGGCGGCACCGACCAGTAGCTGCCCACCTTGCCGACACCCTCGAGCTCCAGATCGTGCTTGCCCGAGACCGCGGCATGCACCTCGATGCCGAGGTTGTTGCGCAGGAAGTATTCGTAGGTGAACGACAGCGCCGGGGCGCCCTTGATCTCGGCACGCGTGCCACCGAAGCTGCCGCTGTCGGACTTGGGCGAGACATAGCCGGCGCCGTAGCCCGTGGTCCAGTGACCGGCCGATTGTGCAAGGGCGGGCGCGGCCGAGGCGGTCAGTGCGATGGCGAGGGCGGTACGGATCAGCATGCTCATGGAATCCCCGGATAGGTCGGACAGGCGGTCGACGTGACCAACCTGTCCGCAACTCCGGCGGTGGATTCACGTCCCTGGACGCCAAGTGTGCCAGAGATGCATCGCGCACGCTGCCGGGCTCAGAAGCGGTGCACGTAGGCCACGCCGTAGACCAGCGGGTCGATGTTGACCGTGCCGATGCGGTTGCCGTCGAGGCGCGCTTCGGTGTCGATGTCGATCCAGCGCAGGTTCACCCGCAGCGCGCCGCGGTCGCTGAGCTTGTAGTCCACGCCCGCGTGCAGGGCCAGGCCCCAGGAATCGTCCAGTTCCAGCTCGCTGCCGGCCAGCGCGCCGCGCGTGTCGGTGCTGAAGAAACGGGTGTAGTTGATGCCCGCGCCAACGAACGGCGAGAGCCTGCCCTGGCTGTTGAAGTGGTACTGCAGCGAGATCACCGGCGGCAGATGCTTGGTGCTGCCGACACGCCCCAGGCCACGGAGCGCGATGTCGTGCTCGAACGGCAGCGCAGCCAGTATTTCGATGCCCAGGTTGTCGGCGATGAAGTATTCGGCGGTGAAGGTCGGCTTGATGTCCTTGCCGACGTCCGCCTCGAGCGTGCCGCCGACCAGGCGGCCGTTATCGGACTTGGGAGCGACCTGGTGGGCACCGACGGCAACGGTCCAGTCGCCTTTGGATTGAGCCAGTGCGGGGACGCTGGCGAAGCCGGCGGCCAGGCCGGCGAGCAGAAGGGTAGAGCGCATGCGCATGGAAACTCTCGTTGTGTGCAGGGGATGGGAGAAGTCTTGATGGTTTGCCCGCTGGATGCCTTGATCCTGATCAATCCATCCACGCAACGACGCTTTGGGTCATGCGCGGATGCGAGCAGGCACCGGCAGCGACAGCAGCGATCTGCGCCATGCCGGTGATCGCACCGGCGCATCGCGTCCGGTCTGCAACGCGATGCGCCTGGCGCAGGCGGCGGCGGGGGAGGAACGCCGCCGCCTGCGTGCGCGGTGGAGCAGGCAGCGAGCAGGTGGCTGCAGCGCTCGCGCACTTACTTGACCTTGGCGAGCGTGGGCGCATTCACTTCCGGCATCGCCGAGCTGTGGTGGTTGATGATCAGCCACTTGTCGTCGCGCTTTTCATACACGAAGGTGTAGCGCGCCTGCACCTTGCTCTTCTTGCCGTCCTTGTCGGTCAGCGTGAAGGTGTAGACACCGGCATCCACCGCGCTGTCGTCATCGAGCACGCGCACGGTGCGGTAGTTGACGACGCCTTGCGGCTTCTTGGTCAGGAACATCTCGAAGTACTTTTCGATCTGCGCACGCGAGGCGCGCACTTCGTTGGAGACGGTCGGCAGCAACACGCCGTCCGGCGCGTACAGGTCGGCCACCTTGTGCGGGTTACCGGTGGCCAGCGCCGCGTTCCAGGTATCGAACAGCGCAGCGACTTCGCGCGCTTCGCCATCGGCGGGCAGCGCGGCCTTTTCGGTGTAGTGCATCACGCCGCCAGCCAGCGCCGGGGTGGCGGCCAGGGCCAGAACCAGAGAGAGAAGGGTGCGACGCATGGGGAATCTCCGTTGTGATGGATGGGTGCCTCAGCAGGCAGGGCCAGTATCGAAATCCACGGAGCGCCGAAATTCCGCTGTTCGGCATATGCCTCGATACGCCTTTCAGCGTATCGATATAAAACTTAAGTAATTGAATTGGAATGGATATATCGAAAAATCAGGCGTATTTCCGATTGCCGCGTCCGTGCCGCTCCTGAGATCGTCGCGGGCCCTCAAGTCAGGCAGGCGTCAGCCCCACCGCATCGCTCCGGCAGCACCGATGCTCATCACAGTGTCAATTGACGGCACCCACACAGCGTGCCCACCTTTCGATTCCCGATTCCCGATTCCCGATTCCCCAATCCCCACCACGCATGCACCACGGCACAACGTCCTAGCGCCACATGCCGCAGCACTGGCCGCAGCACGGCTGCGCGAGTGCGACGCTGCTAGAATGGCGGTCCCTTTCCATCCGCCGCGCCATCGCGGCCGCAGGAGCTAGTGAACATGGCAATCAAGGTTGGCATTAACGGATTCGGTCGCATCGGCCGCAACGTGCTGCGCTCTGCGGTGCAGAACTTCGCCAATGACATCGAGATCGTGGCCATCAATGACCTGCTCGAGCCCGATTACCTCGCCTACATGCTGCAGTACGACTCGGTGCATGGCCGCTTCAAGGCCGATGTATCGGTCGACGGCAACACGCTGATCGTCAACGGCAACAAGATCCGCCTGACCCAGGAACGCGACCCGGCCAACCTCAAGTGGGATGCAGTCGGCGCCGACGTGGTGATCGAGTCCACCGGCCTGTTCCTGACCAAGGAAACCGCGCAGAAGCATCTCGACGCGGGCGCCAAGAAGGTGATCCTGTCGGCACCGTCCAAGGACGACACGCCGATGTTCGTGTTCGGCGTCAACGACAAGACCTACAAGGGCGAAGCGATCGTCTCCAACGCCTCGTGCACCACCAACTGCCTGGCGCCGTTGGCCAAGGTGATCAACGACAAGTGGGGCATCAAGCGCGGCCTGATGACCACCGTGCACGCGGCCACGGCGACGCAGAAGACCGTGGACGGCCCGTCGAACAAGGATTGGCGCGGTGGGCGCGGCATCCTGGAGAACATCATCCCGTCCTCCACCGGTGCCGCCAAGGCCGTGGGTGTGGTGATCCCCGAGCTCAACAAGAAGCTGACCGGCATGAGCTTCCGCGTGCCGACCTCGGACGTGTCGGTGGTCGACCTCACCGTCGAACTGGAAAAGCCGGCCACCTACGCCGAGATCTGTGCCGAAGTGAAGGCGCAGAGCGAAGGCGCCTTGAAGGGCGTGCTGGGTTACACCGAAGACAAGGTCGTGGCCACCGACTTCCGCGGCGAAACCTGCACCTCGGTGTTCGACGCCGACGCCGGCATCGCGCTGGACTCGACCTTCGTCAAGCTGGTGTCCTGGTACGACAACGAGTGGGGCTATTCCAACAAGTGCCTGGAAATGGTGCGGGTTGTCGCGAAGTAAACCTCGCGCCGCTCGGTCGAAGAAAAGAACCCCGGCTGGTCCGGGGTTTTTTTTTATGCGTGCTGTAGCGCCTTGAAGCGTGCCGCCGGGCAGGAATGGATAGAGTGGGGCCGTGCATCCTCTGCGCGATCACGCGACGTGGCGTATGTGTTGCGCGCGATCGGTCGATGACCAGACGATCCGGGGGCGTTGCTGCTGGCGGGGGTGCCGGCTGACGACTTGGTCATGCGCGTCGGTAGGCGGTGTCCTCGGATCAGCCACTCCAGGAGTGGCCAACAAAAACGGCTGCGTGTCCGCCTGGCGCCTTCACCCACCCGACGACCACTCGCTACGTCTGTTATGCCTGCGACTTTCGTCGGCGCGCCGAGTAGCATGATGGCGCTAGCGTCGGCCGGATGCCGACTCAGGGGTTGTGCGTTGGAAACGATGATTGTGACGGTGGTGCTGTTGCTGCTTGCGGTGCCGGTAGGGCTGGTGATCGCCCTGGTGTGGATCGCCGGGCTGCGGCGGCGCGTGGATGCGCTGGAACAGCGGTTTGCGCAATGGCAGGCCAGCGGCGCAGCAGGTGCGGACGCGGCGGCGGTGCACAGGTCAGCGCCAACGCCATCGCCTGCCGGGGCGTGGGAGCCGCAAGAGGCGTCCGACGTCGGCATGCCTGCGTATGGCGAGCCTGAGCTGCCTCTCGCAGCAGATCTGCAAGCCGCGCCGGCGCCGTCGCCGACTGCACCACTGCCAGTGCCGCCAGCATTGCCGGCAGAAGCTTCCGCATCGTCTGCGGCGCGCAGCGCAGTGCAAGCGCCGCCCCTGACCGCTGCGCCTGCCGAGTTCGAGCAGCCAGCGCACGTGCCCTCCGGGCCGGGCCCGCTGGCGCGCGTGGCTGGCGCAGCGAAGCGCTGGTTCACCGAGGGCAATGTGCCGGTCAAGGTCGGCATGCTGGTGCTGCTGGCCGGCGTGGCGTCGCTGTTGAAGTACGCCAGCGACCAGGGCTGGATGCGCATGCCGATCGAGCTGCGGCTGGCCGGCATCAGTGTGCTGGCGCTGGTTGGCCTGGTCTTCGGCTGGAAGCAACGGCTGCAGCGGCCGGGCTTTGCGCTGGCGTTGCAGGGCGGCGCCATCGGCGGCTTGCTGCTGACGGTATTCGCCGCGTTCAAGCTGTACGGGCTGCTCGGCGCGGGTCTTGCGATGGGCATCAGCGTGGTGCTGATTGCCGGCATGTGCGTGCTGGCGGTGGTGCAGGATTCGCGCACGCTGGCGGTGCTGGGCGTGCTGGCCGGCTTTCTCGCGCCGATCTGGCTGTCCACCGGCAGCGGCAATCATGTCGCGTTGTTTTCGTACTACGCGGTGCTCAACGCCGGCATCGTGGCAATCGCCTGGACGCGTCCGTGGCGGGTGCTGAACCTGCTCGGATTCGCCTTCACCTTCGGCATCGGCACGCTGTGGGGTGCGCTGCAATACGCCCCGGCGAAATTCGCCACGACCGAGCCGTTCCTGCTGTTGTTCTTCGCCATGTATGTGGCGATTCCGGTACTGCACGCGCGGCGTGGCGATGGCAGCGCGGGCAAGCTCATCGACGGCAGCCTGTTGTTCGGCACCCCGCTGGTGGCCTTCGCATTGCAGGCGCGCCTGCTGGATGGCGATCGCCTGCCGTTGGCGCTGTGTGCGCTGGCGGTGGCGGCGCTGTACGCCGGCCTGGCCAGCTGGTTGCTGCGACGTGCCTCCACGCGCCTGCTGGGCCAGGCGCACGCGATGCTGGCGGTCGGTTTTGCGACCCTGGCGGTGCCGCTGGCATTGTCGGCGCGCGCCACTGCCAGCGTCTTCGCGCTCGAAGGCGCCGGCTTGCTGTGGCTGGGACTGCGGCAGCAGCGTCGCATCCCGCAGTTCAGCGGGGTGGCGTTGCAGTTGCTGGCGGCGGTCGGGGTCGCCTTCGGTGTGGATGCGTGGCGCCACGACACAGTGGCCGTTGCCAACGCTACCTGCATGAGTACCTTGCTGCTTGCATTGGCCGGCTGGGCCAGTGCCTGGTTCCTACGCGATGCAGGGCAGCCGCGCCGCGCGCTGGTGGCGTATCTGTGGGGGCTGGGCTGGTGGGCGCTGTGCGGTGTGCACGAGATCTTGCGCTTTGCCGGCGATCTGCGCAGCGAGCCGGATCTGCTGCTGGGCTTTGTCGCGCTCAGCGTGTGGCTGGCAGCCGAGGTGCATCGGCGTCGCCCGGCAACGGCGCTGGTGTGGACGGCGATGTTCGGGCTGGCGCTGGCCGCGCCGTTGGCGCTGTGGCAGAGCCATGCGCATACGCAACCGTTCGCACATTGGGGGGCGCTGGCCTGGCTGGCGTTCGCCGTGGCCGGCACGCGCGCGCTGTGGTGCCTGCGCAGGCAGCACGGCGCCGGCGCGGTGGCCGCACAGTTCGTCTGGTGGCTGCTGTGGCCGCTGGTGGTGTCGTTGGGCGTGGCCTGGCTGGCCGATACGTTCGTGCTGGCAAATGGCTGGCGTTGCGCCTTGCTGGCCGCGCCCTGGCTGATCGTGGCGGCAGTGGGGCTGTTGCGCTGGCCATGGCTGGCGTGGCCGCAGGGTGCCGGTTTCGATCGGGCACGCAATGCCTTGCTGGGCTGTGTGTTCGCGGTGCTGGGCATCGGTTGGTTGATCGTGCTGCTGGACCCGGTGAGCGCGGCGCCATTGCCATGGCTGCCCGTGCTCAATCCGGCCGAGCTGGCGCAACTGGCGGTGCTGGCCTTGCTGGCGCGTTGGGCCTGGTCTGCGCAGTCGCCGTTGGCCGTGCAACGGTGGCGGGTGACTGCGCTGGGCGTGTCGGGCTGGGCCTTGATCACCGGCAGCACCTTGCACAGCGTGCATCACTGGGGTGGCGTGGCGTGGGATGCCGGGTTGATCGGCGCGACCCTGTCGCAGACCAGCCTGACCATCGTGTGGAGCGTGCTGGGCGTGCTGGGCTGGGTGATCGGCTCGCGGCGCGGTCAGCGTGGACTGTGGCTGGGTGGTGCGCTGTTGATGGGTCTGGTGCTGGCCAAGCTGGTGCTGGTCGACCGCCAGCATCTGGGCAATCTGCTCGGCATCGGCTCGTTCATGGCCTATGGCCTGTTGTGCACCGTGGTGGGCTATCTGGCACCGGCACCGCCGCGCCAGCCGGTGGCCGAAGAGCAGGCTGGCGGAGACGATGGCGTGGACAAGGATCAGGCATGAAATCGAGGCAATGGGGATGGCTGCTGTTGGTGCCGCTGCTGGCGCAGGCAGCCGATGTGCGCCAGGACTATCGTCAACAGTGGCCGCTGCAGGTAACCGGCGCGGACGCCGGCATGTATCAGCTACGTTTGAATGCGGCGATCTATCGCAGCGCCCATGACCCGGGGCTGCGCGATGTCACCGTGATCGATGCGCGTGGCGAGGAGATGCCGGCCGCGCTCTTGCCGGTGGATGCCGCGCCGGCTGCCGCGCCGCGTCGGCAACGCCTGCCCTTGTTCGCGCTGCCGGCCGGTGCGGCGCCTGCCAACGGCGATCTGCAGCTGATCGCCGAACGCGATGCCAGTGGCGCGGTGCGTCGGCTGGAAGGCCGTTTCGCCACCGGCACCGCTGCCGTTGCAGGCGCCGGTGACAGCTGGCTGATCGATGCCAGCGCGTTGCGCGATCGTCCGCGCGCGCTGTGGCTGGACTGGGACGGCAACATGCCGGTGCAGGCCCGGCTGCGCGTGGAAGGCAGCGACGATCTGCGCGACTGGCACCTGCTCGCTGCAGATGCCACCGTGATGGCGCTGGACAACCAGGCGCAGCGTCTGCAGCAGCGCCGCATCGCGTTGGACGCGGGCGCGCGCTATCTGCGCATCGTGCCGGTGTCCGGCGAGTTGCCGGCCTTGCGCGTGGTCGATGCGGAACTGGACGGCGTCTCGACGCCGCCGCAATCGCAGTGGCTGGAATTGCCGGGCACCGCGCAGGACAAGGCAGTGGTGTATGCCCTGCCTGGGCGCTTTCCGATCACCCAGGTCGATGTCAGCGGCGGTCAGGCCGAGGCGGTCGAATGGACCGTGGCAAGCCGCGATGCCGATGACGCGCCATGGCTGCAACGTGCCGGGCCGTGGTTGGCGTATCGCCTGGGTACTGGCACCGCCGCCGCGTCGCCACCGCAACAGCTGTCAGCGCCTGTGCGCGACCGTCAGTGGCGATTGCTCGCCGCACAAGGACGCAGCACCGCGCTGCCGACGCTGCGCGTGGGCTACCAGCCGGAGCGGATGATGTTCCTCGCCCAGGGGCAGCCGCCGTATGCGGTGGTCGCCGGCAGCGCGCGGCAGCAACGTGGCGATGCGCCGCTGGCCTCGATGCTGCAGGCACTGCGCCGCGAACGCGGAGCGCAATGGCAACCGGCGCAGGCCAACATCGCCGCGCAGGCACAGCCGCTGGCCGGTGATGCCGCGCTGCAGCCGGCCGCCACACCGCGCGACTGGAAGCGCTGGTTGCTATGGGCGCTGCTGGTCGGCGGCGCCTTGCTGGTCGGTGGTTTTGCAGTGAGTCTGCTGCGCAACTCGGCGACCGATCGCAGCCCCTGACGACCCGCGCATCGCACCGCGGTTTGCCGCTGCGGCGCGAAGGTCCGACAATGGGCATCCCCCGTCGCCAAGGCAGCCGCATTGCCCGTCGTCTTCGACCGAGCATCCCCCGCAACGCCAGCCGTATGGGCAGCGACATGCGCGGCAGGCAAGCTGCAATCTCCGCGACCTGCACGCGGGCGCAACGCCAGCGTGCAACGGCTGCCCCAAGCCATCCATCCGCTCAGCGCCCAGGCATCGGCGCGACGTGTAGCAGCTGCTTCTTCGATTCCCCAATCCCGATTCTCGATTCCCCAATCCCCAGACCTAGCGAGCTGACCCCATGTCCATCGTCCGCATGACCGACCTCGATCTCTCCGGCAAGCGCGTGCTGATCCGCCAGGATCTCAACGTGCCGATCGACAACGGCCAGATCACCTCCGAGCAGCGCATCACCGCGTCGGTGCCCACCATCAAGCTGGCGCTGGAAAAGGGCGCCGCAGTGATGGTCACCTCGCACCTGGGCCGGCCCAAGGAAGGCAGCTGGAGCGAAGAAGATTCGCTGGCGCCGGTGGCCGCGCGCCTGACTGCGCTGCTGGGCGTGGACGTGCCGCTGGTGCGCGACTGGGTCGACGGCGTGGACGTCGCGCCGGGCCAGGTGGTGCTGCTGGAGAACTGCCGCATGAATGTCGGCGAGGGCAAGGACGACGAGGCGCTGGCACGCAAGTACGCGGCGCTGTGCGATGTGTTCGTCATGGACGCCTTCGGCACCGCGCATCGCGCGCAGGCCTCCACGCATGGGGTGATTCGCTTTGCGCCAGTGGCTGCCGGTGGTCCGCTGTTGATGGCCGAACTCGATGCGCTGGCCAAGGCGCTGGATAATCCGGCCAAGCCGCTGCTGGCGATCGTGGCCGGCAGCAAGGTGTCCACCAAGCTGGAGCTGTTGTCCAACCTGGTCAACAAGGTCGACCAGCTGATCGTCGGCGGCGGCATCGCCAACACCTTCATTGCCGCAGCCGGGCATGGCGTCGGCAAGTCCCTGAGCGAGCCGGATCTGATTCCCACCGCCAATCAGATCGTCGCCGATGCGAAGCTGCGCGGTGCGGAGATTCCGTTGCCCACCGATGTGGTCGTTGCCAAGCAGTTCCTG
Source organism: Xanthomonas sp. LMG 8993 (assembly GCF_009835065.2). NCBI lineage: Bacteria > Pseudomonadati > Pseudomonadota > Gammaproteobacteria > Lysobacterales > Lysobacteraceae > Xanthomonas > Xanthomonas sp. LMG 8993. The sequence continues at coordinate 211,571 of NZ_QVIF02000002.1, forward strand.
CCCGATGCCGAAGCGACGGTGAAGGCGCTCGACGCCGTGGAGGCCGACGACCTGATTCTGGACATCGGCCCGCAGACCGCCGCGCGCTACGCCGAGCTGATCGCCAGCGCCGGCACCGTGGTGTGGAACGGGCCGGTCGGCGTATTCGAGTTCGAGCCCTTCAGTCATGGCACCGAGACGCTGGCGCGTGCGATCGCCAGCTCCAAGGCGTTCTCGATCGCCGGTGGCGGCGACACCCTGGCGGCCGTGGACAAGTACGACATCGCCAAGGACGTCACCTACATCTCCACCGGCGGCGGCGCCTTCCTGGAATTCCTGGAAGGCAAGACCTTGCCGGCGGTGGCGGCGCTCGAGGCACGCGGCAAGTGAGTGCAGCCACGCTGTTCTTCGATCTGGACGGCACCCTGGTCGATTCGGAGCCGGGCATTGTCGCCAGCATCGTGCACGCCTTCGACGCGGTGGGCCAGCCGCGTCCGTCGCCGCAGACCCTGCGCGCGTGGATCGGCCCGCCGCTGCGCGACAGCTTCACCGACTGCTTTCCCGACGATCCGGAGCTGGTGCAGCGCGCACTGGCGGCGTATCGCGGGCGTTACGACGCGGTCGGCTGGACCGAACTGAGCGTGTTCGACGGTATCGGTGAGGTCGTCGTCGACCTGCACCGCGCCGGCCATCGCCTGGCGGTGGTGACCTCCAAGAACGAGCGTTACGCGCGCCGCATCGTCGAGCATCTGCCGTTCGGGGCCTGCTTCGAGAACGTGATCGGGGCCAGCGAAGACGGCGAACGCCGCTTCAAGCCGGACCTGATCGCCGAAGCGCTGCGGCGGCTGGACATCGCCAAGACCGGTTGCGTGATGATCGGCGACCGTCGGATGGACATCGATGGCGCCAACCACCACGGCATCCACAGCATCGGCGTGTTGTGGGGATTCGGCGACGAAGCCGAGCTGCGTGCCGCCGGTGCCGGCGCGATCGCGCACACGCCTGCCGGGTTGCGCGCCTTGATCCAGTCGTAGGAGTGATAAACAGAGCAGCTGCGCGCATCGCCAGGCGAGCGCAGCCGGCGCTCGTCGTTGGGTGGCAGCACGCGGATGCGGCGAGGGTCTTGCAGCATCCGCGCTGCGACGACCGCTCGCCGTCATCCGACCGCCGCTGCAACCCGTAGGACCTTCACCGCTGCCGCGTTAGGGTGGCAGCCCATAGCAACATCCCGCGGTGCGTCAGCGCGCTGCGGAAAGCGTACGTACTGTCCCGCACTGTCTTTAGGACATGCCGGAATACGAGGGTGGCTATGCCGCAATGCCATCCTCGGTAGGTGACGCGTGTGTTAAGTTTCGCGGCTTTTACAGGGAGGCCATCATGAAAGAACGTCAACGCCGCACCAAGATCCTCGCCACGCTCGGACCGGCGACGGATCCGCCCGGTGTGCTGGAAGCCTTGTTCAAGGCGGGCGTCAACGTGGTGCGCCTCAACTTCAGCCATGGCGACCCGTCCGGCCAGGCCAAGCGCGCGGCCGAAGTGCGCGCAGCGGCCGTGCGCGTCGGTGCCGAAGTCGGCATCCTGGCCGACCTGCCGGGCCCGAAGATCCGCGTCGAACGCTTTGCCGAAGGCAAGGTCAAGCTGACCACCGGCGAGCGTTTCGACCTGGTTGCCGACCCCAATGCGCCTGCCGGCGACCAGCACCAGGTCGGCGTCAGCTACCTCGGCCTGCCGCAGGACGTGGCCGCCGGCGACGTGCTGCTGCTGGACGATGGCCTGGTGCAGCTGCAGGTGGCCGAAGTGCAGGGGCAGCGCATCGTCACCACCGTGCTCAACGACGGCGTGCTGTCCGATCGCAAGGGTCTGAACAAGCAGGGCGGCGGCCTGTCGCTGGGCGCGCTGACCGAGCGCGACAAGGAGCTGATCGGCATCGTCGCCAAGATCGGCGTGGACTTCATCGCGGTGTCGTTCTGCCGCAACGCCGAAGACATGAATGACGCGCGCCGCATCGCCCGTCAGCACGGCTGCGATGCCGCGCTGGTGTCCAAGATCGAGCGCACCGAAGCGATCGAGAACCTGGTCGAAATCGTCGAAGCTTCCGACGTGGTGATGGTGGCGCGTGGCGATCTGGGCGTGGAAATCGGCGATGCCGAATTGCCGGGCCTGCAGAAGAAGATCATCCGCGAGTCGCTGGCGCAGAACAAAGTGGTGATCACCGCCACGCAGATGCTGCAGTCGATGGTGGAAAGCCCGATCCCGACCCGCGCCGAAGTGCTGGACGTGGCCAATGCGGTCATCGACGGTACCGACGCGGTGATGCTCTCGGCCGAGACCGCGGCCGGTGCCTACCCGGTGCGTGCGGTGGAAGCGATGGCGCGCATCTGTCTGGGCGCCGAGCGCCAGTTCGAGTTCGACACCGACTTCGAAGCGGCGCAACGCAATCTGCAGCGCGCCGACCAGGCGATCGCGATGGCGACCATGTTCCTGTCCGAGCACATCGGTCTGGCTGGCGTGGTCGCGTTGACCGAGTCCGGCGGCACGCCGCGGTACCTGTCGCGCTTCCGTTCCAACATGCCGATCTACGCCTTCACCCGTCACGATGGCGCGCGCCGCCACATGGCGATGATGCGTGGCGTGTTCCCGATCAGCTTCGACAGCCGTGGCCTGACCCCGCGCGAGGCCGCACGTGCGGCAATCCGCCTGCTGGTGGAGAACGAGCGCATGGGACCTGGCGACCGCGTGGTGTTCACCAGCGGCGAGCATATGGAAACCCACGGCGCCACCAACACGCTGCGTCTGCTGGAAGTGGGCGAAGACGGCCGCGCCAGCGGTCTGGGCGAGCTGTAACGCACGCCCTGCGCAGCGCGTGCGTCGTCGGTCGACACGCGCGCTGCATCCACATCGTTGCGTACAGACACAGCGGCGGCCTGCGGGTCGCCGTTGTGCTGTGCGGGACAGGGTCTGCGGTGCGAGTGCGCCCGCGGGGCACGCAGCCCGCAGCGTGCGCATCACGCTGGGAGCCGCGCCACACATCCGCCATGCCGGACACGTGTAATCGGTTGCAGGCATTCCGTGAAGGAATGTCTGCAACTTTCGTCGCTATACTTTCGTTCTCCCCCGCAGCTGCCACAGGAACTACATGAGCATCGAACAGCTTGCCGAAACCGCCCAGGCCATGGTCGCCCCGGGCAAGGGCATCATCGCCATCGACGAATCGACCAGCACGATCGCCAAGCGTTTTGCCAGCGTCGGCATCGAGAACATCGAAGAAAACCGTCGCGCCTACCGCGAACTGCTGCTGACCACGCCCAAGCTGAGCGACTACATCTCCGGCGCGATCCTGTTCGACGAGACCATCCGTCAGAAGACCAAGGACGGCGTGCCGTTCGCCGAATACATGACCGCCCACGGCATCATCCCGGGCATCAAGGTCGACAAGGGTGCGCAGCCGCTGGCCGGCATGCCGGGCGAGCTGGTCACCGAAGGCCTGGACGGGCTGCGCGCGCGTCTGGAGGAGTACTACACGCTGGGCGCACGCTTCGCCAAGTGGCGTGCGGTCATCAACATCGGCGAGGACATCCCGTCCGGCACCTGCATCGAGGCCAACTCGCATGCGCTGGCGCGTTATGCCGCGCTGTGCCAGGAGCAGGGCCTGGTGCCGATGGTCGAGCCGGAAGTGATCATGGACGGCAACCACGACATCGAGACCTGCTACGAGGTCACCGAAGCCACGCTGCGTTCGCTGTTCGGCGCACTGTATGAGCAGAATGTCGTGCTCGAAGGCACCATCCTGAAGGCCTCGATGGTCATCTCCGGCAAGGGCTGCGAAGAGCAGGCCAGCGTCGAGGAAGTGGCCGAGTCCACCGTGATGTGCCTGAAGTCGACCGTGCCGGCGATCCTGCCGGGCATCGTGTTCCTGTCCGGCGGCCAGACCGACGAGCAGTCCACCGCGCACCTCAACGAGATGCACCAGCTCGGCAACCTGCCGTGGCCGCTGAGCTTCTCCTACGGCCGCGCAATGCAGCAGGCCGCACTGAAGCTGTGGGTCAAGGACATGACCGGCAACTTCGCCAAGGCGCAGCAGGTCATCTATGAGCGTGCCAAGGAAAACGGCCTGGCCGCGCTGGGCAAGTGGAAGGGTTGATCGGCATGCCGGCCGCTTCATGGCCAGAGCACACCTAGCGAAAACGCCGGCAGCGATGCCGGCGTTTTTGTTTGTGTGGGTTGCCACGCGCCCGCACGACTTTCTAAACGCAACGAGCGCCTTGCGGCGCTCGTCATCTCCAACCTCTGCCTTGCACAGGCGTCAGGCGGCAGCGGTTTCCTGCGCAGCCAGCGCCTGCTGGTAGGCCTTGAACGTGGCCTCGTTGTAGGCCACCAGCACGATGTGCTTGGGCACCTTGTGCGAGCGCTGCCAGTCGCGCGTTTCGGTCACGGCGATGCGCGCGGCCTGGTACAGCGGATAGCCATAGATGCCGCAGCTGATGGCCGGGAATGCGATCGAATGCAGCATCATCTGCTCAGCCAGCTTCAACGACTGCCAGTAGCAGTTGGCCAGTTGCTCCGGCTCGTTGTGCTTGCCGTCGCGCCACACCGGGCCGACGGTATGGAAGACGTGCCGCGCCTTGAGATCGAACCCGTCGGTGATGCGGATTTCGCCGGTGGGGCAGCGCACGCCTGGACGCACCTGCGGCAATGCCTCGCAGGCCTGCAGCAGGCGCGGGCCGGCAGCGCGGTGGATGGCGCCATCCACGCCGCCACCGCCCAGCAGTGATTCGTTGGCGGCGTTGACGATGACGTCAACGTCGAGTTCGGTGATGTCGCCTTGCCAGACTTCGATCTTCATGGCGAGATAATTATGGGATTTGCATGAGGAACGCGTGATGGGGCGCGCGTTGCGGAACAGGCACGCTAGCGCCCATTCATCTCATCTGCTGCGATTGCCGGGAACGGCTGTGGCGGTCGTGCGGCGGGAAGCATGCGAACCCGCAAGCTGCGATCGATCCGCTCAATCGCCGAGCAGCGATGTCGCCACGATTGGCGACTTACAGCCAGCGCCGCACGCGTGCGCAATAGGCGCTGTATTGGCGGCCGAATTCGTTGCGCAGACGCGCCTCTTCGAATGGAATCACATACCGCTGCAGGGCCAGCCAGGGCAGCGGCAGCAAGACGACTGCCCACAGCAGGCCAAGCTGCAGGCACAGGCCCACATAGCTGAGCACCAGCGCCAGGTACATCGGGTTGCGGGTGAAGCGATACGGGCCATCGAGCACCAGCCGTGAGGGATGGCCGCTGGGCATGATGGTGGTGCGCCGGCGCGCGAACAGGATGAAGCAGCTCACCGCCAGCGCCAGCCCCAGACAGGCGATCACACCGCCGGCCAGCTCGATCCAGGCCAGTGGCGTCGGTGCAGGCAATGGCAGCTGCAGTGCGCTCTGCAGCCAGGCGCCCACGCCCAGGGCAAGCGCGAAGTGCGCAGGCGAGGTGATCTTGACCAGCCATGGCGCCCGCCACACGCGGGTGTCGCTGTATCCATACGGCCGGTTGCTCACGACGGTTCTCCCTGTGTCGGCCGCCATCCTAACGTTTCCTTGACGCGGAGGGGAGTATGCGCACGCCAGAGTCCGCCGCACGCGAACGAAAATCCACGCAGGCGTAGTGCCGCGACGTTGGCATGTTCGCGCCGGCACGCGGGAGCACACCGGGCAGCTGCGCAATGACTGGACGACCACAAACGCACAGGCCGCGCTGTGGGCGCGGCCTGTGCGTGCAAACCAACGCTGTGTGATCGGTCAGGGCAGACCGGCCAGCCAGTCGTCGTCGGAGCCTTCGTTGATGTCGGCAAACAGCGGCGTGGAGAAATAGCGCTCGCCGGTATCCGGCAGCATCGCCAGCACGACCGCACCGGGCACCGCGCTTTCGGCCACGCGCAAGGCGGTGGCGACGGTGGCACCGCCGGAGATGCCGGTGAAGATGCCTTCTTCGGCGGCCAGGCGGCGCGCCACGCTGATCGCGTCGGTGTCTTCCACGCTGAGCACTTCGTGGGCGACCTCGCGGTTGAGCACTTCCGGCACGAAGTCCGGGGTCCAGCCCTGGATCTTGTGCGGCTTCCAGTCCTGGCCCTGCAATAGCGCGGCGCCGGCCGGTTCGGTGGCGGTGATGCGCACTTCCGGGCGGGCCACGCGCAGCACTTCGCCCACGCCGGTGAGCGTGCCGCCGGTGCCCCAGCCGGTGACGAAATGGTCCAGCCGGTGGCCGGCGAAGTCGCGCAGGATTTCGGCTGCTGTGGTGTTGCGGTGATAGGCCGGATTGGCCGGATTGGCGAACTGGCTGGCCAGGAACCAGCCATGCTGCTCGGCCAGCTCCCTGGCCTTGCGCACCATGCCGCTGCCGCGCTCGGCGGCCGGGGTCAGGATCACCTTGGCGCCGTAGGCGCGCATCAGCTTGCGGCGCTCGATCGAGAAGGTTTCCACCATGGTGGCGACGAACTTGTAGCCGCGCGCGGCGGCCACCATTGCCAGCGCCACGCCGGTATTGCCGGAGGTGGCTTCAACAATGGTGTCGCCGGGCTTGAGCAGGCCGCGTTGTTCGGCATCGAGGATGATCGCCAGCGCCAGGCGGTCCTTGACCGAGCCGCCCGGATTGAACGACTCGACCTTGACGTACAGGGTCACGTGCTCGGGCGCGAGCCGGTTGAGTTTGACCACCGGGGTGCGGCCGATGGTGTCGAGGATGTTGTCGTACAGGGCCATGGGGTCTCCGTCGGAATCAGGCTGCGTGGGCGAGTGTGGGCGCGTCGGGCGTTGCGATGGGTGAGTGCGGGGGCGGCTGCGCGGTCAGCGGCGCTGCGCCGAACCAGTGCAGGCTGGCGGCCAGCCCGGCGACCTCGCCCAGGATCAGCAACGCCGGGGCGCGCACGGCGTGCTGCTGCGCGGTGGCGGCCAGGCTGGCAAGGGTGCCGGTGATCACGCGTTGCTGCGGGCGCGAGCCGTTTTCCACCAGCGCGAACGGGGTGGTGGGTGCGCGGCCGGCCTGCAGCAGGCGTTGCTGGATGCCGTCCAGGCCGGCCACGCCCATGTAGAACGCCAGGGTCTGGCGTTCCTGGCCAAGCGCCTGCCAGTCCAGCGTGTCCAGCGAATCCTTGCAGTGCGCGGTGATCAACCGCAGCGATTGCGCATGGTCGCGGTGGGTGAGCGGAATGCCGGCATAGGCGGCGCAGGCGATCGCGGCGGTGATGCCGGGAATGACCTGGAAGCCGATGCCGTGGTCGCGCAGGAATTCCAGCTCTTCGCCGCCGCGGCCGAACACGAACGGGTCGCCGCCCTTGAGCCGCACCACGCGGCGCCCGGCGCGCGCGTGCTCGCGCATCAGTACGTGGATCTGCTCCTGGCGCGTGCTGTGGCCCTGGGCGGCCTTGCCGACTTCCACGCGCAGCGCGTCGCGTCGGGCCAGTTGCAGGATCTGCGGGCTGACCAGGCGATCGTAGAGCAGCACATCGGCCTGCCGTAGCGCGCGCAAGGCATGCCGGGTGAGCAGGCCGGGGTCGCCGGGGCCGGCACCGACCAGGGTCACGCTGCCGGGCGAGAGCCGGCCGACCGCGGTGCGTGGCGCCGGGGACCGTGCAGGTGGCGCTGCCGACGCGGCGGGCGCGGCGTCGTGGGTAAGCAGGCGGCGTGCGCTGGCCGCAGTACGCAAGGCATCGTTGAGGTCCGGCGCGGTGCTGGCGGCGATGGTGAGCCAGACCGGTTGATCGGGCAGCTCCAGCCATGCCGGCTCGAACCGTCCCACCAGCCAACGCAGCCGCCCGGCCTGCGCCCAGTCGCGCAGTTGCGGGCTCAATTCCAGCGCGCCGACCAAGGGGACGGCGCCGGCCTGCAGCAGCGCAGAGGTGGCGTGCTCGGCCTCGGCGCCGCCGCCGATCACCAGGACGGCACGGCCACGCAGGTCGGCAAGAAGCGGAAACACAGAGGGCACGGCCAGCGCATCGAGAGGGGAGGGCCAGACCGTAACGCCGGCATATAGCGGTCGGAAATGACTTCATACACCCTGAAAATAGCGTTCGGTTATAAGCTGGCCCGCAGAACTCCTCTACAGTCGAGTCCTTCGTGGCGCCTCGCGCTTTTTTGGATATAAGCCCATGACGCTGACCCAACTTCGCTATCTGGTCGCCATCGCCGATGCCGAGCTCAACATCACGCTCGCCGCCGCGCGTGTGCATGCGACCCAGCCCGGTCTGTCCAAGCAGCTCAAGCAGCTGGAGGACGAACTGGGCTTTCTGCTGTTCGTGCGCAAGGGGCGCAGCCTGGATGCGGTGACGCCGGCCGGCGTGGAAGTGATCGAGCGCGCGCGCTCGGTGCTGTCGGAAGCCAACAACATCCGCACCTACGCGGCCAACCAGCGCCGCGAGAGCCAGGGCCAGCTGACCCTGACCACCACCCACACCCAGGCGCGCTTCGTGCTGCCGCCGGCGGTGGCGCAGATCAAACACGCCTATCCGCAGGTCAGCGTGCACCTGCAGCAGGCCGCCGAAAGCGCGGCGCTGGATCTGCTCAGCCAGGGCGATGCGGATATCGCAGTGGTCAGCACCGCCGGCGGCGAACCGAGCGCCGGCATCGCGGTGCCGCTGTATCGCTGGCGCCGGCTGGTGATCGTGCCGCGCGGCCATGCGCTGGATCAGGCGCGCACCGCGCCGGACATGCAGGCGTTGTCGCAGCACCCGTTGATCAGCTACGAATCCTCCACGCGGCCGGGCTCGTCGCTGCAGCGCGCGTTCGCCCAAGTCGGGCTGGAGCCCAGTATCGCGCTGACCGCGCTGGATGCGGACCTGATCAAGACCTATGTGCGTGCCGGGCTGGGCGTCGGGCTGGTGGCGGAGATGGCGGTCAGCGCCAGCGACGAGGACCTGCGCGCCTGGCCGGCACCGGCGCCGATCGCCGAGTGCATTGCCTGGGCAGTGCTGCCGCGCGACCGCGTGCTGCGTGACTACGCCCTGGACCTGGTGCACGTGCTGGCGCCGCAGATCGACAAGCGCGACCTGCGCCGCGTGCTGGACGGCAACCAGGCCCCGGCCTGGCCGCTGCCGCCAACCTGGGAATCGCTGACCCAGACCATTACCAGCTGAGCTGGCTGCCGAAGACTGCAGCGCGCATCGAGCACGCTTGCTCATGACGTCTGCGGTGTTTGCGAGAGGGCTTCGGTCACTGAGGGGCGCCTGCACGCGTACCGGCATGGGACACGCCGCAAGTACGTCCACGTAGCAACTGTGCAACTGCGTCATGCTGGAGGTCAGTGTGCGGAATCGATGACGACTGTCCGTACACTGCGACCTGCGCGCCGGGCGTACCGATTCCGCTTGGCTGCGCGCGCGGTCCCTGTTCGCCACTGTGAGGCACTGCCACCGATGACCGAGCCACTGCGTCCACCCCTCAGCCGGCTGTGGTCGCCCGACCAGGACGGCGGCATGGCCTTGCAGCTGTCGGCACGCGTCGAGGGCCGCGAGCATGCGGTACTGACGGTGCTGGCCGATTCCCGGGACGAATCGTTGTGGGTGGAACTGCAGGCCGATGGCACCCAGGTGCAGATTCCGCTGGCGGTGCTGCGCCAGCTGCTGGAGGTTGCGGCGGAAGAGGTGCATTCAGCGGACTGGTTCGCGCGCCAGGATGCGGCCGATTCCGGGTTCTGAGACAGCCTGCGAACGCACATCGGAATGCTGCGCTGCAGCGTCCGCTTTCTAGAAAAACTTTCTTCTATCAATCACTTGGGAAGCGGCGCGCGCTCGCCAAAATGCGCGCTGTCGGTGATTCTCCCTACAGCTGTCAGGGCCGTGGCGGCGGGGTGGTGTGGCCGCATCAAGTTGCGCCCTGCGCTGTCGTAAATCCTTATAGCAACCATCACGCGACACTCTCGGACGTCTAGGGGTGGACGGCGCAGGACCGGCGATGCGGCACATCGCATCGCCGGTTTGTCTGTCGGTGTCGTCAAGCGGTTGCTAGCGCTGTCGCACCACCATTGCGCGAGGCTGCGCAATGGTGCGACTGGCGCACCCGGGTCCCTGGGGAGAGACCTGGCGTGCTTGGCGGCGGATCCGGGTCGGGAGCCCGGGTCCGCCTTTTTTTGCGTGGCATCGGCTGCATGGCATTGCCGGTCTGCGCAATGCCGGCAAGCAGCGCCCACCTGCTGCGCAGACTCGGTCTGGCCCTGCGCTACCGAGCTCGCTGGTCAGGCCAGCGGAATGCGTACCGAAAAGCAGGTGCCGCCGCCCGGGCGTGGGCGCACATCCACTTCGCAGCCCAGGGTCTCGGCGGTGCGGTGCACGATCCACAGGCCGATGCCCAGCCCGTCGCTGCGCGGGTCGGCCTGGCGGAAGGCCTGGAACACCTGTTCGGGGTGGTCCAGGTTCAGGCCGATGCCGCTGTCGATGATTTCCACCACCGCGTGGCCGGGGCGACGCCGGACGCCGACCAGCACGCGTCCGCGTTCGGTGTACTTGACCGCGTTGCCGATCAGATTGCCGAGCAAGGTGGTCAGCAGCGTGGGATGGCTGCGCACGCGTAGCGAGGTGGGCACGTGGCGCAAGGCCAGGCACTTGTCGATCGCCGGTTGCCGCCACACACCCAGCACCGAATGCAGCACATCTTCCAGCGCCAGCGGCTGCAGATCCGGCGTGGCGGTCTCGCTGGCGGCCGCCAGGGTGGCCAGCTCGTCGAGGTTGCGCGCCACCAGATTGATCGCATCGCGCGCGGTGACCAGGGTCGGCACCGAATCGACATTGGCATGCCGGCGCATCTTGTCGATGGCGTAGGCGGCGGTGCGCAGCGGGGTCTTCAGGTCGTGCCCGGCGATGGCCATCAGGCGACTGCGGTAGCGGTCGGATTCTTCGGCCACCTGCAGCGCGCGGCGCAGTTCCAGCTGTGCCATGGTCTGGCGTGCGAGTGCGCGCAGCGCATCGACCTGTTCGGCACTGAGCTGGCGCGGCTGGCGGTCGAGCACGCAAACCGTGCCCAGCGGCAGACCTTCGCTGGTCTTGAGCACGGCGCCGGCATAGAAATGCAACGGCGCCTCGCCGGTCACCAACGGATTGCGCGCGAAGCGGACGTCCTCGCGGGTGTCCGGCACCACCAGCACGTCGCTGTCGAGCAGCGCATGCGCGCACATCGACTTGAACAGCGGCGTCTCGCGCTCGCCCATGCCGCGTTCGCTCTTGAACCACTGCCGCTCGGCATCCACCAGGCTGATCAGCGCGATCGGCGTCTGGCAGATGATCGAGGCCAGCCTGGTGATGTCTTCGAAGGCGGCCTCGCGCGGCGTGTCGAGGATGCCGTAACTGCGCAGCGCCTGAAGGCGCAATGCCTCGCTCGGCGGCTTGGCAGCACAGGGAAGGGGCTCGGCCGCTGGGTCGGACAGGACGGTGCTCATGCGCGCGCAGGTGGATGGATGACGTATAAGCATAGGGCATGCCAGGGCCTGCCATGTGCGCGCTGTCACGTCCACTGCTGGAACTGTGACTACCGACCTCGACAACGGTCGTGCATCGACCCTTCAGGACTTCGTCTGTACTCGCGTCTGCGCGCCTGCAGGGTGCCTGATCGGTAGATTCCGCCACTGCTCAGCCTGGCGGGCAAGGCGGCCGTTGCCGATGGGTGCGACATGCGGTCGCGCACCGGCCGCCACCATCGCCCCTACGGCATGCGGCGGCTTACACTTGCGCAATGCCTTCGCTCCGCCGCCACCCTTGCCGGCACTTGCTTGCCTGTCTGGCGGTGCTGCTGATGCTGGTGGCGCCGCTGGTCAGCCGTTGGAGCCAGGCGCAGTCGCCCGAGCCGATGTGCATGAGCGGGCCGGTGCTGGACACGGGCGGTTCGCTGCGTGCGGACCATCAGGCCCTGCCGGCGCAGACGGCCGCGCACCATCACGACGCCGCTGCATCGCCCGCCAAGCCGCACACCGGCGAACACGCAGGCGCGCATGGTGAAGCCTGCGATTACTGCGTGCTGGCCGCGCGCCTGCTGCCGTGGCTGGCGTTGCTGGTGCTGTGCCTGCTGCAAGCGCGGCCGGCGCCGGCGCCGGTGCACAGGCAGGTGCGCGCAGCATCGATACTGCGCTGGGCCGCACTCGGGGCACGTGGGCCGCCGCTGTACGCGTGAGTCTGGCCCCATCGCGGGCGTCCGTTGCGTTGTAGCGATTGCGTGCCCGATCTTCCGGCGCGCCCGCACGCAGTTGCATGGACGACCCGCTCTCCTGAAGTGATGCCTGTGCCCGCTGTGTTGCCGCGGCGCACGGCGGTGTTGCCGTGCCGGCACGGCGAAGGGTTGGTCATGCGGTTGCGATTATTGAAAACGCTGTGGTATGCGCCATCGTTGGCGCTGGTGTGGGGGCCTGCCTGCACTGTGCAGGCGCAGGATGCGGCATTGACCCTGGGCAAGGTGCAGGTGAGCGCGCAACCCCAGCGCAGCCCGAGCACGGCACGCGTGCTGAGTTCGGTGGATGTGATCGGTGGCGAGCTGCTGCACGATCAGCACGTGGACTACAGCTGGGAGCTGTTGATGCGTGCGCCGGGCGTGCAGGTCACCCAGTTCCGCATGGGCACCGATGCGGGGCGGTTCTCGTTCCGTGGTTTCAATGGCGAGGGGCGCATCAACGCGGTGAAGCTGCTGATCGACGGCATCCCCAGCAACGACAATGCCGGCGGCATGCCGTATCTGGATGCGGTGTTTGCGCAGGACATCAGCGCGATCGAGATCGTGCGCGGCACCAACGACGCACGCTACGGTCTGCATGCGATCGCCGGCAGCGTGGATGTGCTGACCCGTACCGGCGGCAACGATGGCCGCCTGAGCGTGACGGCGGGCAGTTTCGGTGCGCGCGAGGTGCAGTTGGGCAAGGGCTTCGAACATGGCGCATGGAGCCAGAACTATGTGCTGGCCTGGCGCGATTCCGATGGTTATCGCGAACACGCCGACGCGCGCAAACGCAGCGTGGCCGGCAAGTGGTTCTATACCGACCCCGATGGCGGCTTCCGTGCCGGGCTCACCACGCGTTACTACGACAATCACGCACTGGAAGCCGGCTATCTGGATGCGGCCAGCGCACGCGCGGCGCCACGCAGTTCGCCGGCGTATGCGCAGGACGATCGCAGCGAACGCCAGCTGCGGCAGACCGCGTTGCACGCGGACGGCACGCTGGGCGCAGCTGCGCAGTGGAGCGCCAAGGCCTACCAGAACGATTACCGCAATCGGCGCTGGGTGCGCTTTTCCGCAGCCGGCCTGCAGCAGGAACGCGATACCGACGAGACCCATCGCGGCCTGCTGTTGCGCGGCAACTGGCAGCCGGATTGGGGCGCGCTGGCGGCCAATCTGGAAGCCGGCGTGGATGCGCAGTGGCAGGACAATCAGTCGCAGCGCTACCGCACCGTGGCACGGGTGCGCGGCGCGCAATTGCGCGATTGGGATTACGACCTACGCACGCGCGGGGCCTACGTGCAGGCGGTGCTGAGCCCGATCGAGCGGCTGCAGCTGGTGCCGGGCTATCGCATCGACCGTGTCGATGGGCAGCTGCACGATGTGCGTGCCGGCATTTACGCACCGACGTACGACTACGGCACCATCAAGCAGCCCAAGTTCAGTGCCAGCTACCGGCTGGCTGGGCAGAACAGCGTATATGCGAACTGGGGGCGCAGCTTCCAGATCGGCAGCGGCGATGGCGCGTACCGGCGCCAGCCGGCAAATCTCGGCCCGTCGATCAACGACGGCTGGGAGGCCGGGTTCAAGTTCGCGCCATCGGCGGTGATGGACGGCCGCCTGGCGTATTGGGAGCAACGCGCCTCCGGCGAAGTCGCCACCATCCTGGGCGTCAATGGCGTGGCCGGTGTCGGCGATGTGGCCAATGTCGGGCGCACGCTGCGGCGCGGCTGGGATGCGCAACTGAACCTGCAGCCGGCCGAGCACTGGCGGGCCTGGATGTCGTACTCGCGGCAGAAGGCCAGCATCGCCACGCCGGACCCGAGTGCGCCGACCACGCGCGGCAAGGAGATCGAAAACGTGCCGCACTGGCTGGCTACCGCCGGGCTGGAATGGCAGCTCACCGCGGCGGTGCAGCTGAGCGCCTGGGGCAATGCGCAAGGCGATTACTATCTGGAGCGCAGCAATACGCTGGGGCGCACCGGTGGCTACGCCCTGCTCAATCTGGGCGCGCGCTGGAACCTGGACGCACGCAACGCGCTCAGCCTGCAGCTGCGCAATGTCACCGATCGCGCGTACGTGTATGCGTGGTACGACACCGGTAGTTCCGGCTATTCGCCGGGCGATGGACGTGCGTTGTCGCTGTCCTGGGACTGGAGCTTCTGATGGGCGCAATCATGGGCGATGGCCGCGTCACCGATCCGCGCCGGAATGGCCGCTGGCGCTTTTATCGCGCGGTGTGGCGTTGGCACTTCTATGCCGGGTTGCTGGTGCTGCCCTTCATCATCTGGCTGGCGCTGACCGGTGCGGCGTTCCTGTACCAGGAGGCGATCGACCGCAGCGTGCACCATGGCTTGAAGGTGGTGCCGGTGGGCGAGCTGCGGGTGTCTGCGCAACGCCTGGTCGATGCGGCGCAGCGCAGGTATGGCGGCAGCTTGTTTCGTTACACCACGCCCACACGCGCCGATGCCAGTGCCGAGATCGGGCTGGTCGACACGTACGGTGTGCGGCAGGTGGTGTATGTCGACCCGTATCGCGCACGCGTGCTCGGCGTGCTGCCCGAGCGCGGCACCCTGGCCTGGACGATTCGCCGGCTGCACAGTCTCGAGTTGATCGGGCCGTTTGCGCGCGGCTTGATCGAAATGGCGGCGGGCTGGGCGATCGTGCTGGTGCTGACCGGTGTGTATCTGTGGTGGCCGCGCGGGCGCCGCGGCGGGGTGGTCAGCGTGCGCGGCACGCCGCGGCAGCGGCTGTTCTGGCGCGATCTGCATGCGGTCACCGGTGCCGGCGTCGGTGCAGTGTTGCTGTTCCTGGCGCTGACCGGGATGCCGTGGTCGTGGCTGTGGGGCGCGCAGGTCAATCGCTGGGTCAACGGGCAGGACTTCGGGTATCCGGCCGGTGTGCGGGTGCAGCAGCCGATGTCGCAACAGCGTTTGTCCGAGACGACCGATCCGGCATGGTCGTTGCGGCAGGCGCGTGTGCCGGAGTCAGCGGTGCCTGGGCGTGGAGCCGCGGGGGTGGATGAGGGTCTGCATGACGGGCGGGTGGGTGTGACGCTGGCGGGTGCGGAACATTCAGAACATTCAGAACATTCAGAACATTCGGAACATTCGGAACACGCGGAACACGCGGAACACGCGGAACACGCGGAACACGCGGAACACGCGGAACAGCCAAGCCGGTCAGAACATGCGGTGCAGTCGGAACATGCCGCACACGGCGGCACCGGCAACGTCGCTGCGCCCGGTCACGGTGCCATCGGGCTGGATGCGGCGATGGCGCGGTTCGATGCGCTCGGCATCGTGCCGGGCTACAGTGTCTCGCCACCGCGTGGCGCCACCGGGGTGTATACCGCCTCGGTCTATCCGGCCGACCTGCAGCGCCAGCGCGTGATCCATCTGGATCAATACAGCGGCGCGGTGCTGCTGGACATGCGCTACCGCGATTACGGGCCAGTGGGGCGCGCGCTGGAATGGGGCATCAACGTGCATCTGGGCCAGCAATACGGCACTGCCAATCAGGTGATCCTGTTGCTGGCCTGCGCGGCGATCGTGCTGCTGTGCGTGAGCGCGGCGGTGATGTGGTGGAAGCGTCGCCCGGTCGGCGGCCTGGGCGTGCCGCCGCTGCCGGCCGATCCGCGCACGCTGCGCGGTCTGCTGGTGCTGCTGGTGATCTGCGGGCTGATCTTCCCGCTGGTCGGGGTGTCGTTGTTGCTGATGTGGCTGTTCGACCGCTACTGGATGCAGCGCAATCAGGCACCTGTTCCCGTGCCATGAGCACGTGCGCGTCACCTCAATGCGCTGCGGACGCGCCGAGGCAGAGACGCGCCCGGCAGTGTGCCCACCGGCAAACTCGACGCGTAGTGGTGCAGGCCCGCTTCGTAATGAGCGCGCGCTGCGCCGCGCTCAGATGTCCTCGTGGATGCCGCATTCGCGCTTCAACCCGAAGAAGCGCGTGTCCTCCTCGCGCATGCCCGGCTCCCAGCGGCGTGTGGTGTGGAAGTCGCCGATGGACACGTAGCCTTGTTCCCATAGCGGGTGATAGGGCAGGTCGTGCGCCTGCAGGTATTGCCACACGTCGCGGTCGGTCCAGTCGGCGATCGGGCTGACCTTGTAGCGCTCGCCGCGCTTTTGCACGATCGGTGTCTGTGCGCGGCCGCCGGACTGGCTGCGGCGCAGGCCGGTGAACCAGGTGCCTACGTTGAGCTCGTCCAATGCGCGGCGCATCGGTTCGACCTTGCGCAGGTTGTTGTACTGGTCGATGCCGACCATGCCCTGTTCCCACAGGCGACCGTGGCGCGCTTCCATCCAGGCACGGCTGACCAGCGGGCGATAGACCTTGAGGTTGAGCTTGAGCCGGTCGGCCAGCGCGTCGGCAAACCGGTAGGTTTCCGGGAACAGGTAACCGGTATCGATCAGGATCACCGGAATGTCCGGGCGCTGTTGGGTGAGCAGATGCAGCGTGACCGCCGACTGCGCGCCGAAGCTGGACGACAGTGCCGCCTCCTGCGGGCCGTGTTGCAGTGCCCAGGCCACGCGCTCGTCGGCGCGCAGGCCTTCCAGTTGCGCGTTGAGCGCGTCCAGGTCGTCCAGCGCGGACGCAGTGATCGATGCAGCGGGCAGCGCGGTCATGCGAGCAATTCCAGGTCGAGGTGACGGTGTGTGGGGTAGGGCGGCAGCGCGATCAGGCCGCTGCGATGCAGGAAATCGCCGAAGCCTTCGTCGCCGGCCTGATCGCGTTCGGCCGCATAGCGCGCCAGCAGCGGTTCCAGTGCGGCGAGAATGTCCGCTTCGGTGATGTTTTCGCGGTACAGCGTGTTCAGGCGCTGGCCGCGGCGGTCGCCGCCCAGCATCAGGTTGTAGCGGCCGGGTGCCTTGCCCACCAACGCGATCTCGGCCAGATACGGGCGCGAGCAGCCATTCGGGCAGCCGGACAGGCGCAGCACGATCGGGGTGTCGGCCAGCCCGTGTTGCTCCAGCACCGGCTGCAGGGCCGCGCTGAAATCGGGCAGGTAGCGTTCGGCCTCGGCCATCGCCAGCCCGCAGGTCGGCAGCGACACGCAGGCCATTGCGCCGCGTGCCAGCGCGGTGGGCGCGCGATTGCCGGCATCCAGGCCGTATTGCGCGACCAGGGCATCGACGCGCGCGCGCTCGCTGGCCAGCACGCCGGCGATGACCAGGTTCTGGTTGGGCGTCATGCGGAACTGGCCGACGTTCAATTGCGCAATCGCGCGCAGGCCGCTTAGATGCGCAGCGGTGTCGGTATCGGCAATGCGCCCGGCAGGCAGGGCCAGGGTCAGATGCGACAGACCATCGTCGCCCTCGACCCAACCGTAGCGATCGCCGTTGTGCTCGAACGCGAACTGCCTGGCGGGTTGCAACGCAAAGCCGGCACGGCGTTCGATCTCGGCCACGATGGTGTCCAGGCCGTGATCGTCGATGGTGTACTTGAAGCGCGCGCGCTTGCGCACCGCACGGTTGCCCAAGTCGCGCTGGGTGGTGACCACGGCGGTGGCCACCTCCAGCAACTGATCGCGGGTGACGAACCCGACGACATTGGCCACGCGCGGCCAGGTTTCCGCATCGCCATGGCTGGCGCCCATGCCGCCGCCGATGCTGACGTTGTAGCCGAGCAACTCGCCGTCGTGCAGGATCGCGATGAAGCCCAGGTCGTTGGCGAACACGTCCACATCGTTGAGCGGCGGCGCGGCGAAACCGATCTT
Organism: Xanthomonas sp. LMG 8993; assembly: GCF_009835065.2. Taxonomy (NCBI): domain Bacteria; kingdom Pseudomonadati; phylum Pseudomonadota; class Gammaproteobacteria; order Lysobacterales; family Lysobacteraceae; genus Xanthomonas; species Xanthomonas sp. LMG 8993. The sequence continues at coordinate 229,445 of NZ_QVIF02000002.1, forward strand.
GAACTTGCGCGGCAGATAACGGTCGCCGTAGATCGGCTCTTCTTCGTTGCCGGAGCCTGACACGCGCTCTTCGTCCAGCCAGATCTCGTAATACGCACGGGTATTGGGCAACAGGTGCTCGGACACCCGCGCGGCATCGGCATACAGCGTGGCATGCGCCTGCGACAGCAGCGGATTGGCCGCGACCTGCACGTTGCGATTGACATCGCCGCAGGCGGCCAGCGTATCGATCAAGGTGGCGTTGATCGCCTGCATGGTCGCCTTGAGCTCGCGCTTGATCACGCCATGGAACTGGAACGCCTGGCGCGTGGTGATGCGCAGCGAATGATTGGCGTACCGCGTGGCGATGCCATCCAGTGCCAGCCACTGCGTGGGCGAGATCACCCCGCCCGGCGTACGGGTGCGGATCATGAACTGGTACGCCGGTTCGAGCTTCTGCCGACGCCGTTCATCGCGAATGTCGCGATCGTCCTGCTGGTAGCTGCCGTGGTACTTGATCAGGGTCTGATCGTCCTCACGCAACGCACCGGTCACCGCATCGGCCAGGCTCTGTTCCAGCGACCCGCGCAGACGGCGACTTTCGGATTTGATGTCTTCGACGGAGTGGCTCATGACGGGATTCGGCATTGGTGATTGGGGATTGGCAAAAACAAACAAGCAGCAGCACGACAACAACCAGACCCGGGGAACCCGCAGTTACGAATCCCTAATCCCAACTCCCCAATCCCGGCACTAATAGACATCACGCGCATACCGCCCCTCCACTTGCAGCTGGGTGAGATACGCCGCGGCGGCTTCTGCATCCACGGCGCCGTGGGTGGTGACGATCTCAAGCAGGGCGGCGTGCACGTCCTTGCCCATGCCGATGGCGCCGCATACGTACAGATGCGCACCGCCCTGCAGCCAGGCGTAGACCTCGGCGCCGCGTGCGCGCAGGCGGTGCTGCACGTAGATCTTTTCGGCCTGGTCGCGCGAGAACGCGACTTCCAGTGCGTGCAGTTCGCCGCGCTGCAAGGCCTGTTGCCATTCGGCCTGATACAGGAAATCGGTATTGAAATGCTGCGCGCCGAAGAACAGCCAGTTGCGGCCCCTGGCGCCGGTTTCGGCGCGCTCCTGTACGAAGCCGCGGAACGGCGCCACGCCGGTGCCCGGGCCGATCATCAGGATGTCGCGATCGGTATCGGCCGGCAGCCGGAAGCGCGTGTTCGGCTCGATGTAGACCGGTGCGGTATCGCCTTCGCGCAATGCGGCCAGAAAGCCGCTGGCCGAGCCCAGGTGCGCATGCCCGTGCGCCTGGTAGGTGAGTTCGTCCACCACCAGGTGCACTTCCTCGCCCACGCGCTTGCGGCTGGAGGCGATCGAGTACAGGCGCGGGGTGAGCGGACGCAGCGCGGCCAGCAGGCCGGCATGGTCCCAATCCGCCGTCCAGCGTCGCAGCACGTCGATCAGCTGGTGATCGGCAAGCAAAGACGCCAGGCCGGCGGTCTGGGTCGGGGCGAGCAGCGCTTGCAGCTCGTCGGCGCGCGCACGCTCGGCATGTGCGGCCAGCAGCGGCCGCGACAGCTTGGTCAGTTCGCGCCGGGTGGCCAGCCACTCGTGCAGGGCCAGAGTCTCTTCGCCGACGGTGACCGCGGCATGACCATCCAGACGCAGCGTCTCCAGCACCGCATCCACCAGCGCCGGCGGATTGCGATGGCGGATGCCTAGCGCATCGCCGGGCTCGTAGCTCAGCCCGCTGCCTTCCAGCGAAAATTCTAGATGGCGCACGCGCTTGCTCGGCAAGGCGTAGACGCGGAACTGCGGGCCCTTGAAGTCGCGCCCGCTGACGATCTGGTTGGCCAGCAATTCTGCAGGGAAGGGCTGCTGATGCGACCACACCGGTGCGGCTGCACTGCTGCGCAACGGCGTGATGGTGGCCGATGGCGGGCCGCTCCTGAGCTGCTCGCGTGCATGCTTGAGCGCCTGCGTGCGCCAGGGCGCAGCGACACTATCGATATCCAGATCGGCTTCGCCGCGTGGCTGCACGCGGCTGCCGCCAAGTTCGGCCAGGCGATCGTCGATGCGGCGTGCGATGCCGCAGAAATCGGCGTAACTGGAGTCGCCCAGGCCAAGCACCGCGTACTTGAGCTCGGGCAGCTTGGGCGCGCGGCGGCTGGCCAGGAATTCCACCAGCCCGATCGCATCGTCCGGCGGGTCGCCTTCGCCCTGGGTGCTGATGACCACGTAGAGCAGTCGCTCGCTGGCCAGTTCGCGGGTGGGGTACTGGTCGGCACGCAACAGACGCACGCTCAGTCCGGCGGCCTCGGCCTCGGCCGCCAGTTGCTCGGCTTCCCGGCGTGCATTTCCGGTCTGGCTTCCGTACAGCACGGTCAGGCGCTGGCTTTCTTGCGTCGGCGCGTGCGGCTGGCCGCCCGGCAACACCGCCAGCGAGCGCGGCGGCTGGCCTTGTGCCAGCCCGGCGGTGTAGCCGGACAGCCACCACAGCGATGCGGCATCCAGGCCGTCGACCAACCGTTCCAGCAGCGCCTTGCGCTCGTCGGGCAAGGGGCTGGGCGGTAGCGCGGAACTGGCGGCGGTCATTCGGATCCAGGGCGGTTGATGAGACCAGTGATGGTAGGGAAGCGTTGCCGCGGCCAGAAAGGATGAGCCGTTATCGCGTTATGCCGGCCGCTTATTTGGGTGCGGGCGGCCCGCGCCACACACTGCGGCGCCTTGCCCTACCATCGGCTGGTCTGCCCGCCGACGCCCACGACACCCTGATGACTCTGCTGCCCCTGTCACACCTGGATCGGCTCGAGGCCGAAAGCATCCACATCCTGCGCGAGGTCGCCGCCGAATTCCGGGCCCCGGTGATGCTGTATTCGGTGGGCAAGGACAGCTCGGTGCTGCTGCATCTGCTGCTCAAGGCGTTCGCGCCGTCGCCGCCACCGATCCCGCTGCTGCATGTGGACACGCGCTGGAAGTTCGGCGAGATGATCGCCTTCCGCGATCAGCGTGCTGCCGAGACCGGCGTGGACCTGCGCGTGCACATCAACCCCGACGGCATCGCCCAGGACGTCGGCCCGATCAGCCACGGCGCGGCGGTGCATACCGACATCATGAAGACCCAGGGCCTGAAGCAGGCGCTGGAGCAGGGCGGCTTCGACGCGGCGATCGGCGGGGCGCGCCGCGACGAGGAGAAATCGCGCGCCAAGGAGCGCGTGTTCTCGTTCCGCAACGCGCGTCATCGCTGGGACCCCAAGAACCAGCGCCCGGAGTTGTGGAATCTGTACAACGCGCGCACCAAACCCGGCGAAAGCGTGCGCGTGTTTCCGCTGTCCAACTGGACCGAGCTGGATATCTGGCTGTACATCTACCGCGAACGGATACCGGTGGTGCCGCTGTACTTCGCCGCGCCGCGCCCGGTGGTGGAGCGCGACGGCGCCTGGATCATGGTCGACGACCACCGCCTGCCATTGCACGACGGCGAGACGCCGCAGCTGCGCTCGGTGCGCTTCCGCACGCTGGGCTGCTATCCGCTCACCGGCGCGATCGAATCGACCGCAGACACGCTGGAAGCGGTGATCGCCGAAATGCTGGTCAGCACCAGCTCCGAACGCCAGGGCCGCATGATCGATCATGCGCCAGGCGCGTCGATGGAGCAGAAGAAGCTTGAGGGGTATTTTTGATGGGCAGGGAATCGGGATTCGGGATTGGGGATTCGCAACAGCGGTTCGCCGTGGACGGAACGGAGGAAGCAGCTGCCTTTGCCAATCCCCAATCCCCACTCCCCAATCCCGGCGCGATCAGCGCCTACCTGCATCAACACGAAGCCAAACCGCTGCTGCGCTTCATCACCTGCGGCAGCGTGGACGATGGCAAGAGCACCTTGATCGGGCGCTTGCTGTACGACAGCAAGCGCCTGTTCGACGATCAGCTTGCCGCGCTGGAGAGCGATAGCCGGCGGCATGGCACGCAGGGCGAGGGCATCGACTATGCATTGTTGATGGACGGGCTGGCCGCCGAACGCGAGCAGGGCATCACCATCGATGTGGCGTACCGTTATTTCGATACCGACCAGCGCAAGTTCATCGTCGCCGACTGCCCCGGGCATGAGCAGTACACGCGCAACATGGCCACCGGCGCATCCACTGCCGATGTCGCGGTGGTGCTGGTGGACGCGCGCAAGGGCTTGCTGGCGCAGACGCGCCGGCACAGTTACATCGTGTCGTTGCTGGGCATCGGACATGTGGTACTGGCGGTCAACAAGATGGACCTGGTGGACTACGACGCGCAGGTCTTCGCCGATATCGTCGAGGGCTACCGCGCGCTGGCCGCGCAGTTGGGCATCGCCGATGTGCAGTGCATTCCGCTGTCGGCCCTAGCTGGCGAAAATCTGTCCAGCCCATCGGCGCAGATGCCGTGGTACCGCGGCCCGCATCTGCTGCAGCATCTCGACACGGTGCACGTGGAGACGCCGGAAGCCGGCAGCGGCTTCCGCTTGCCGGTGCAGTGGGTCAATCGCCCCCATCAGCACTTCCGTGGCTACGCCGGCACCATCGCGGCCGGGCAGGTGCGGGTGAGCGATGCCGTGGTGGTGGTGCCGTCCGGGCGCCGCACGCAGGTGGCATCTGTGCTGGATGCCAATGGCGAGGTGGACAGCGCACGCGCCGGCCAGGCGGTCACGCTGACCTTGCGCGAGGAGATCGATATCAGCCGCGGCGACATCATTGCCGCCGTCGACGACCCGCCGGAAGTGGCTGACCAGTTCGCCGCGCATCTGCTGTGGATGGACGATGCGGCCTTGCTGCCGGGGCGCCCGTACTGGCTGAAGATCGGCACGCGCACGGTTACCGCGAGCATCAGCGAGATCAAGCACAAGGTCGATGTGAACACGCAGGAGCGGTTAGCCGCCAAGCGGCTGGAGCTCAATGAGGTGGGCTACTGCAATCTGGCGCTGGACGAGCCGATCGCGTTCTCGCCGTACGCGCGCAACCGCGTGCTGGGCGGTTTCATCCTGATCGACCGGCAGAGCAATGCCACCGTAGCCGCCGGCACGCTGGAGTTCGCGCTACGTCGTGCCGGCAACGTGCACTGGCAGCATCTGGACGTGGATCGCGCCGCGCGCGCGCGTATCAAGGGCCAGACCCCGCGCGTGCTGTGGTTCACCGGCCTGTCGGGCGCGGGCAAATCCACGGTCGCCAACCTGGTCGACAAGCGCCTGCATGCGCTGGGCTATCACACCTTCATCCTGGACGGCGACAACGTGCGTCACGGGCTCAACCGCGACCTGGGCTTCACCGACGAAGACCGCGTGGAGAACATTCGCCGCGTGGCCGAGGTAGCGCGGCTGATGGCCGATGCCGGCCTGATCGTGCTGGTGAGCTTCATCTCGCCGTTCCGCGCCGAGCGGCAACTGGCGCGCGAGCGCTTCGATGCCGGGGAGTTCGTCGAGGTATTCGTGGACGTGCCGCTGGCGGTCGCCGAAGCGCGCGATGTGAAGGGGCTGTACCGCAAGGCGCGGGCCGGGCAGATTCCCAATTTCACCGGCATCGATTCGCCCTACGAGGCGCCTGAGGCGCCGGAGGTCCATCTTCACGCCGATGGTGAGAACGTAGAGGCGCTGGCGCGTCATGTGCTCGAGTTTCTCGGGCTGGAACGCTGAGCGGGGCTGACAGGACATAGCGGCAGGCGTCAGGCGGGTGTGGGCAACGCGAAGCCGCAATGCATGAATGCGTACATGCAGCGGCCGAGCGGTGGCCGCACCCGTCCGGCAGCCACGCCGCCGTGTCGGTGGCTGCGCTGGCCAGCGCATCGCGCCGACGACAGCAAGGGTCTTTGGTCATGGTGCAAAGCACGCCCTTTCTGTCAACTCCATGGCGGCTAGGTCGTTAAACTTTCGACGTACCCCGCCAGGATGTTCTGATGCTTGTTCGACCCAGCGCGCGTTTCGGCGCAGCGCTCTTGTTGGCCGTCGCGCTGGCCGGTTGTAGCCGTGAGGCCGCCGCGCCGGCCGCCGCCAAACCCATCCCGGTCTCTGTGCAGGCGGTGACCACCCAGCCCTGGAACTCGACCGTGCAGTCGATCGCCACTGTGCGTGCGCGCGAATCGGTGGCGCTGACCGCGGCGGTGAGCGATGTGGTGGAGCAGGTCAATTTCGACAGCGGCGACGAGGTCAAGGCCGGGCAGCTGCTGCTGCGGCTGCGCGGCAATTCGCAGCAGGCGGCACTGACGGCCGCGCAGGCCACCTTCGAGGAAACCGATCAGCTGTACCGGCGCCAGTTGAGTCTGGTTGGCCAGCAACTGGTGGCCAAATCCACTGTCGATACGCAACGCGCGCTGCGCGATGCAGCGCAGGCACGCGTGCAGCAGATGCGCGCGGAGATCACCGACCGCGAGGTGCGCGCGCCGTTCTCCGGTGTGCTCGGCATCCGCCAGATCAGCCCGGGCTCGTTGATCACCTCCAGCACGGTGATCGCCACGCTGGACGATGTGGCGCGCATGTACGTGGACTTCCAGGTGCCGGAGTCGCAGTTCGGCCTGGTGCAGCTCGGCAATACCGTCAATGGCACCGCGGCGGCGTATCCGGGCGAGCAGTTCGAAGGCGTGGTGGCGGCGATCGATTCGCGCATCGACGAGACCACCCGCTCGGTGACGGTGCGGGCGGACTTCCCCAACGGCGATCGTCGCCTGCGCCCGGGCATGTTGCTGGATGTGCGCCTGTTCCAGCCGGCGCGGCAGGCGGTGGTGATCCCGGAGATTGCGGTGGTGCAGGTGGGGCGCGAGTCCTACGTGTTCCGGGTCAAGCCCGACAGCAGCGTGGAGCGCGCCGACGTGCGCCTGGGCGAGCGCCGCGACGGCAAGGTGGAAATTCTCGACGGGGTCAAGGCCGGTGAGCGCATCGTGGTGGACGGCACCGGCAAGCTGCGTCCGGGCCTGAAGGTGGTCGATCAGGCCGCGCCTGCATCTGCAGCGGCGCGCCCGCAGGCAGCACGATGAAACTCTCCGACCTGTCCATTACCCGCCCGGTGATGGCGGTGGTGATGAGCCTGCTGCTGATCGTGCTGGGGGTGATGTCGTTCACCCGGCTGACCTTGCGCGAGTTGCCGGCGATCGACCCGCCAATCGTGTCGGTGGACGTGGAATACACCGGCGCCTCGGCGGCGGTGGTGGAAAGCCGCATCACCCAGGTGCTGGAAGACGCACTGGCCGGCATCGAAGGCATCGAGACCATCGAGGCGCGCAGCCGCAACGGCTCTTCCGATATCAGTATCGAGTTCGTGCAGTCGCGCGATGTGGAAGCGGCCGCCAACGACGTGCGCGATGCGGTCAGCCGCGTCTCCGACCGCATGCCCGACCAGGCGCGCCCGCCGGAGATTTCCAAGGTCGAGGCCGACGCCGACCCCATCCTGTGGCTCAACATGAGCTCCAGCACGATGGACACGCTGCAGCTGTCCGACTATGCCGAGCGCTATGTGGTGGACCGCTTCTCCAGCCTGGACGGCGTGGCGCAGGTGCGTATCGGCGGGCGCCAGCGCTATGCGATGCGGATCTGGCTGGACCGCGATCAACTGGCCGCGCGCGAACTGACCGTGGCCGACGTGGAAGCGGCGCTGCAGAACGAGAACGTGGAGCTGCCGGCTGGCAGCATCGAATCGGCGCAGCGCGATTTCACCTTGCGCGTGGAGCGCAGTTATCTCAAGCCCGAGGACTTCGCCAAGCTGCCGCTCAGCAAGGGCGAGGGCGGCTATGTGGTGCGTCTGGGCGACGTGGCCAGGGTCGAGCTGACCTCGGCCGAGCGCCGCGCCTACTTCCAGAGCAACGGCGTGCCCAATGTGGGCCTGGGCATCGTGCGCAACTCCACCGCCAACGCGCTGGACGTTGCACGCGAGGCGCGCGCGCAGGCCGAGGAAGTGCAGAAATCGCTGCCGCAGGGCACCAACATCTTCGTCGCCTTCGACACCACGACCTTCATCGATGCGGCGGTGGAGCGCGTGTATCACACGCTGATCGAAGCGGTGGTGCTGGTGCTGGTGGTGATCTGGGTGTTTCTGGGCAGCGCACGCGCGGCGCTGATTCCTGCGGTGACGGTGCCGGTGTGCCTGATCGCCGCATTCATCGCGCTGTACGCGTTCGATTTTTCGATCAACCTGCTGACTTTGCTCGCGCTGGTGCTGTGTATCGGCCTGGTGGTGGACGATGCCATCGTGGTGGTGGAGAACATCCAGCGCCGCATCGATCTGGGCGAGCCGCCCTTGGTGGCGGCCAAGCGCGGCACCGGCCAGGTCGCCTTCGCGGTGATCGCCACCACCGCGGTGCTGGTGGCGGTGTTCCTGCCGGTGGGCTTTCTGGAAGGCAATACCGGGCGCCTGTTCCGCGAGCTGGCGGTGGCATTGGCCGCGGCGGTGGCGATCTCGGCCTTCGTGGCGCTGACGCTGACGCCGATGATGTCGTCCAAGCTGTTGCGCTCGCACGGGCAGGCCAGGCCCAACCGCTTCCATCGCTGGTTCGATGGCCGCATGCAGGCCGTGTCCGGGGCGTACGGGCGCTCGCTGGAGCGGCATGTGCATCGCACCTGGATCTTCGCGCTGCTGATGCTGTTGGCATTGGGCGCCAGCGCGTGGTTGATGGGCCGGATCCCCTCCGAGCTGGCGCCGGCCGAAGACCGCGGCAATTTCCAGATCATGATCGACGGGCCCGAAGGCGCCGGCTTCGATTACACCGTGGGGCAGATGCATCAGGTCGAGGCGATCCTTGGCCCCTACGTGGGCCCGGACAAGCCCATCGTGCGGGCCAACCCGCGCGTGCCCGGCGGCTTCGGCAGCAGCGAGGAAATGCACACCGGCCGGGTCAGCGTGTTCCTGCAGGACTGGGAAAAACGCACGCGCCCGACCACCGAAGTGGCCGACGAACTGCAGCAGAAGCTCAACGTGCTCAGCGGCGTGCGTGCGCGCACGCAGGTGAGCGGCGGCCTGGTGCGCAGCCGTGGCCAGCCGTTCCAGCTGGTGCTGGGCGGGCCGGATTATGCGGAGATCGCGCAGTGGCGCGATCGCATCCTGCAGCGCATGGAAGCCAATCCCGGCCTGGTCGGCCCGGACTCGGACTACAAGGAAACCCGCCCGCAGATGCGCGTCAACATCGACCGCCTGCGTGCGGCCGATCTGGGCGTGCCGGTCACCGCGATCGGTGGCGCGCTGGAGGCGATGATGGGCTCGCGCCGCGTGACCACGTTCGTGGACAACGGTGAGGAATACGACGTGATGCTGCAGGCCGGCCGCGAAGGCCGCATGGCGCCGGAAGACCTCACCGCCATCCGCGTGCGTTCCACACGTGGCGAGCTGATTCCGCTGTCCAACCTGGTCACGCTCAGCGAAGTGGCCGAAGCCGGCACCCTGAATCGCTTCAACCGCCTGCGTGCGATCACCATCAGTGCCGGCCTGGCGCCTGGCTACCCGCTCGGCGAGGCGATCGCCTGGGCGCAGCAGACTGCACGCGAGGAATTGCCCGAGTATGCGCAGGTGGACTGGAAGGGCGAGTCGCGCGAATACCAGCAGTCCGGCAGTGCGGTGCTGCTGACCTTCGGCATGGCCTTGCTGGTGGTGTATCTGGTGCTGGCCGCGCAGTTCGAAAGCTTCGCCCATCCGCTGGTGATCATGCTCACGGTACCGTTGGCGGTGCTGGGCGCGCTGGTCGGGTTGTGGGTCACCGGCGGCACGCTCAACCTGTTCAGTCAGATCGGCATCGTGATGCTGGTGGGGCTGGCGGCCAAGAACGGCATCCTGATCGTGGAGTTCGCCAATCAGTTGCGCGACGAAGGCCGCAGCGTGCATGAGGCGATCGTGGAATCGGCATCGGTGCGCCTGCGTCCGATCCTGATGACCTCGATCGCCACCGTGGTCGGCGCGATTCCGCTGGTGGTGGCCGGCGGGCCCGGCTCGGCCAGCCGCGCCACGATCGGCGTGGTGGTGATCTTCGGCGTGTCGCTGTCCACCTTGCTGTCGCTGTACGTGGTGCCGGCGTTCTACAGCCTGATTGCGCCATTCACCAAGTCGCCCGAAGCGGTGGCGCGTGAGCTGGAAACCCTGGAGGCGCAGACGCCGTCGGTAGGCGGTCATGCCTGAGTGACACCGGCAGCGGTGCGCTGCTGCCGGTGGTCGACGACGCGGGAATGCTGCGGCATCGGCGTTGATCACGGTGTTTGCATCTGGCTGCATCGCAAACAAAACCCAAACATCGGGGCGCATGCTGTGTCCATTGAGCGCGGCAGCACCAGGCCAGCGCGATCGATGCGACGCCGCAGCGCGGCCGGTTGCCTCTGGGGGCGGCGCGCTCACCGCATCGGTCGTGCAATGACTAAGGTCACATGACAGTCATGCCCGGCTGTGGTCGACTCCCGCAGTTGCCCTGACCGGAATCGCCAATGCGTCGTCTTGCCTGCCTGCTTGCTCCCTCTCTCCTTGCGCTGTGCTGCGGCACCGCGCTGGCGCAGTCCTCCGGCGAGCCGGTGCCCAATGGCCGCCTGCCGACCTGGGCAGTGCCCGAGCGCTACAGCCTGTCGTTCAAGATCGATCCGGACCAGAGCGAGTTCAGCGGCCGCACCAGCATCCGCGTGCAGCTCAAGCAGCCCTCCGATCACCTCTGGCTGCACGGCAAGGAACTGAAGGTCAGCAAGGTCACGGTCAAGCCGGTCAAGGGCAAGGCGCTGACCGCACGCTACGTGCAAGCCGATGCGCAGGCCGGTGTGGTGCGCCTGGATTTCGGCCGCACGCTGCAGCCGCAGACGCTCACCGTGGACATCGTCTACAGCGCGCCGCTCAATCAGCAGCTGCAGGGCCTGTATCAGGTGAAGTACCAGGGCCAGGCCTATGCGATGACGCAGATGGAGCCGATCAGCGCGCGCTACGCGTTCCCCGGTTTCGACGAACCCGCGTTCAAGACTCCGTTCGACCTCAGCCTGACCGTACCCACCGACGACCAGGCGCTGGCCAACACCATCGCCACCTCGACCAAGCCGGCCGGCAAGGGCTGGAAGACGGTGACCTTCGCTCCGACCGTGCCGCTGCCGACCTATCTGGTCGCCTATGCCGCCGGCCCATGGGATGTGGTGGACGTGCCGGCCATGCCGGCCACCCCGCAGCGCCCCAACCCGACCCCGTTGCGCGGCATCGCCGCCAAGGGCCAGGGCCCGCGCATCACTCCGGCGCTGGACCAGACCCCGGCAATCATCGCCGCACTGGAGGACTATTACGCCTTCGGCTATCCGTTCGACAAGCTCGATCTGGTCGCCGCGCCGGACTTCAGCGCCGGTGCGATGGAAAACCCCGGGTTTGTCACCTTCCGCGACTGGCTGCTGTTGCTGGACAAGGACTCGCCGGCCGAGAACGTGCAGCGCTCCTTCAACACCAACGCGCATGAGCTGGCCCACCAGTGGACCGGCGACGCCGTCACCATGGAATGGTGGGACGACCTGTGGTTGAACGAGGCGTTCGCCACCTGGATGCAGCAGAAGATCACCATGCAGCTGCACCCGGAATATCGCGCCAATCTGGACCGCATCGGCGGCGCGCAGTACGCGATGGACAACGACAGCCTGGTCAGCGCGCGCAAGATCCGCCAGCCGATCACCGGCAACGGCGATATCGAGACCGCCTTCGACGGCATCACCTACCAGAAGGGTGCGGCGGTGCTGGCGATGTTCGAGGCTTTCGTCGGCGAAGACGTGTTCCGCCAGGGCATGCGCGCCTACATCGCCAAGCACAAGTTCGGCAGCGCCACCGCCGACGATCTGGTCGATGCGATCGCCGATGCCGCCGGCAAGGGCGAGGAGTTCAAGGCCGCCTTCCGCAGCTTCCTCAATCAGCCGGGCGTGCCGTATCTGCAGACCCAGCTCGCCCGCGAAGGCGGCAAGACCGTGGTCAAGCTGCAGCAGCAGCGCTATCTGCCGCTCGGTTCCACCGGCTCCACTGCGCAGCAATGGGGCGTGCCGGTGTGCGTCAAGTACGGCAAGGGCAAGAACCAGGTCGGCACCGCCTGCCAGATGCTCGCCGACGGCAGCGGCAGCATCGTGCTGGATGGCGCAGGCAAGAACACCTGGGTGTTCCCGAACGCGCGTGGCGCCGGCTACTACCGTTTCAGCCTGCCCAAGAAGCAGCTGGCTGAACTGGGCAAGCAGGTCGGCCAGCTCGACGACAACGAACAACTGGCCTATGCCGATGCGATCGATGCGGCCTACCGCCACGGCGATACCGACGGCGACGCCGTGCTGGCAGCGCTCAAGCAGTTGGCGCCGTCCGAATCGGCCGATGTGTCCACCGCGCTGCTGAACCGCTTCGTGTGGATCTGGCGCTACCAGGCCACCAGCCAGGCCCAGCGCGACGCACTGCGCAAGGTGGCCGAACAGGCGTATCTGCCGCGTCTGCGTCAGCTGGGTTACACGCGGCGTAGCGGCGAGTCGATCGACGACACCAGCCTGCGTTCGGCGCTGGCCGGGCTGTTCGCGCTGCGCCTGCAGAACGCGGAGGTGCGCAAGGCACTGCTGGCGCAGGGCGATGCGGTCCTGGCCGGCGGCAACGGCGCGCTGGACTTCTCCAAAGCCAATCCGGATCTGCTCGGCACCGCACTGGCAGTGACCGCGCAGGAGCGCGGCGCACCGGCAGTGCAGAGCCTGATCGACGCATTGCGCACGCATGCCGACCCGGCGCAGCGCAACGCCATGATCGCCGCCCTGGGCACGCTGCAGGACCCGGCGCTGCTCAAGCAGGTGCGTGATTTCGCGCTGACCGATGCGATCAAGGTGGGCGAGATGAAGAGCCTGCTGATGCGCGGTCACAGTTATGAGGCCTCGCACGCGTCGATGTGGCCGTGGTTCACCGCCAACTTCGACCGTATCGTGCAGCGCAGTGGTTCGTTCGACGGCGGCGGATTGCCGGCGCTGGGCGCGTCCGGCGGTTGCAGCGTGGAAGAAGCCGACCGCCTGGATGCGTTCTTCAAGCCGCGCCTGGCCACGCTCAGCGGCGCCGACCGCGGTATGGCGCAGACCGGCGAGACCATCCGCCTGTGCGCCGCGCTCAAGCAGGCGCAAACCACCAAGCGCTGAGCCGCGGCCTGCGGCCCGGGTGCGCGGTATCGGCAGTGGCGATAGATACCGCGCACATCGCATCAGGAACGGCTACAGGCAACTGCATGTTCCGCCAGTCGGGCGCGGCGGGACCATCCGGCATCGGCCAGGGTGCTGCTGCGCAACGGCGTTGTCGAAGAAGGCTGCAGCCGCGGCGCGATCATGCGGCCGGATGGGCTGCACAATTTGCGCGTGTTCGCGCGGGTGAGGGTGCCGGCCGATCTGGACTGACCTCGGCCATCTGCGCTGGCGAACGCGTGGGCCAGGCGCATTTGCACGCGGCGGGTTGGCGCAGATCCAACACCGGCATCGGCACCGATCCGCGTGTCCTGCATAGCGTCAACGTCAACCTGAGTCCCTGTGTTGCAGGGCCTCGAAAGCAGCGCCTCGGCTACCTCGTATACGGCTCGTTGCGCCAGTGGCTTACCATCGTCGCCAATGCGTCTGCACCGCCGGCTGCGCCGGCCTGCAGGATGACGAGCAACGCTGGTGGCAAAAGGGGGACACGATCCCCGTAGCGCCGGCAAGCAACACGAACCCTGGATACGACGATGACACAGCATGATGGACGTGGCGGACGACCGCCGCGCGATGGCGGCAGCTCCGGCGCCTCGCACAATCCCTGGGGCCGCGCCGCGCCGCGCACACCGGCAGCGCGCCCGCCGGCACGACAGGCGCCAACGGCGTACACGCCTGCTGCTGCGCAGTCCGCGGCTTCGTCGTCCGGCGGCAATGCGCGCGAGCTGCGGCTGTACGGCATCAACGCAGTGCAGGCCGTGTTCAAGGCGCGCCCGGAGGCGGTGCGCAAGCTGTATCTAAGCGAGGCGCGCATTCCGCAGTTCAAGGCCTTGCTGGCCTGGTGCGTGGCCCAGCGCATCGGTTACCGCGTGGTCGAGGAAGCCGATCTCAGCAAGCTCGCCGCCAGCGCCCACCACGAGGGTGTGGTGGCCGATGTGCTGCGCGTCGCCCCACAGCCGTTGCAGGACTGGCTGGCCGCGTTGCCGCAGGGGCCAGTGCTGGCGCTGTGGCTGGATGGCGTGGGCAACCCGCACAACTTCGGCGCGATCCTGCGCTCGTCCGCGCACTTCGGGGTGGCCGGCCTGCTGCTGCCTGCCGGCTCCACGCTGGGTCTGTCCGGCGCAGCCGCGCGCGTGGCCGAAGGTGGCGCCGAAGCGGTGCCGCTGGTGCAACTGCCCGACACCGCAACGGCGATGGCGCAGCTGCGTCAGGCCGGTTTCGCAGTGGCGGCCACGCTGGTGGAGGGCGGCCAGGACGTGTTCGCCGCCGCGCTGCCGCAACGGCTGGTGTATGTGATGGGCGCGGAGAGCGAGGGCATGGACCGCCAGTTCGCGCGCGATTGCGACCTGCAGTTGTCGATCCGCGGCAGCGGCAAGGTCGAAAGCCTCAACGTGGCCTCGGCCACCGCCGTGTTCCAGGCCGCCTGGCGTGCCCGTGCGTTGGGTGGAGAGTCGTGATGCGCCTGTGTGCCGGTCTGCTTGCCGCCGCTTGTGCGTTGAGCGTCAGCGCGCATGCCGCAGCGGCATCCACGCCTGCCGCACCGCCGCAGGTGCGCACCGATCACGGCCTGGTGCGCGGGCAGTGGCAGGACGACGGCAGTGCGGTGTTCCGCGCGATTCCGTTTGCCGCGCCGCCGCTGGGCGCGCTGCGCTGGCAGCCGCCGCAACCGGCCGCTGCCTGGTCGGGCGTGCGCGATGCGACCCAGGCCGCCACGCCGTGCGTGCAACCGGCGCTGGGCTGGAACGACGCCATGGCCAGCCGCGGTACGGAAGATTGCCTTTACGTCGAAGTGCAGACGCCGACGCTGCAGCCGGCCAAGCCGCTGCCGGTGTTCGTCTGGATCCACGGCGGCGCCAATGTGGCCGGCGGCGCCGATGGCCATCTGCCGACCAACCTGGTCGCACAGGACATGCTGGTGGTGACGCTGCAGTACCGGCTCGGTGCGCTCGGCTTCCTGTCGCTGCCGGAACTGCGCGATGGCGACCATCAAGCCGCCGGCAACTACGCCTTGCTCGATCAGATCGCCGCGCTGCAGTGGGTGCGCGACAACATTGCGCAGTTCGGTGGCGACCCCGCGCGGGTCACCATCGCCGGGCAGTCGGCCGGTGGCCAGGATGTGGGCTTGCTGATGCTCAGCCCGTTGGCACGTGGTCTGTTTTCGGCGGCGATCGAGCAAAGCGGCACCGCCGGGTTCGGATTGCCGGCGCGTTCGCTGGAAGACAATCGCGCCCTGGGCGTGGAGATCGCCAAGCGTGCAGGTATCGATGACCCCACCACGCGTCTGGCGCAGCTGCGCGCGCTGCCGGTGGAGCAGCTGATCAAGGCCGGGCAGGGTGTCGACGTGCCGGCACTGGATGACGATGGCTACATCTGGCTGCAGGCGGTCGTCGATGGGCGCGTGCTGCCGCGTGCGCCGGCCGCGTTGCTGGCCGACGGTGCACAGGCCAAGGTGCCGCTGTTGATCGGCTATGTGGTGCAGGAGCTGGAATACGGCGGCAAACAGGGTGCACAGGCGCGGCTGCGTCGCGACTATCCGGCGCAGGCCGATGCCGTGCTGCAGGCGCAACGCACGCATGCGGCGCAGCGTGCCGCACGGCAGGGCGACGCAGCGATGCAGCTGTCCACCGATCTGACCTTCCGTTGCCCGGCAGTGACCGTGGCCCAGCATCAGGCCGCGCTCGGCGTGCCGGTGTGGCATTACGTGTTCGATACCGCCGCACCGGGCGGGCGGGTCACGCATAGCGCCGAGCTGCCGTTCCTGTTCAAGGGTCTGCCGATCGGCCAGCCGCCGGTGAGTCTGCAGCGCTATTGGGCCGCGTTTGTGCAGCGTGGCAATCCCAACACCAAGGGCTTGCCGGCCTGGCCGGCATTTGCGCCCAAGCATGCGGCATTGCAGTTCGACGCCAGTGGCGTGCGCCCGCTCAAGGATGCACGCCCGGCGGTGTGCGCAGGCGTGGACCTGCCGTAATCGATCGCGCGTACCGCCACGGTACGCGCGCTTGACTCAACTCGACTTGGCTCAACTCAGCGGACGCAGCCCGTCCCGCCGAGCTTATTTTTTTTGCAGTCGCACGGCGGCGCCGCCGTTTGCAGCCAATGGCAGCTGCAGGCTGTCGTTGGAGGTGAGTTTGCGCGTATCGATACGCACCTCCGTCGGGGCCGCGCCGTCGGCATAGATGGTGGCGGTCCAGCTGCCCTTGCCCAGGAATGCCAGCGGCAAGCTCAGCGTGCGTGCCTGCTCGTTGGTCATCGCGCCCACGTACCAGTCCTTGCCGCTGCGCCGCGCCAGCGCGATGTGCTCGCCGATCGCGCCATCGAGTGCGCGCGTTTCATCCCAGCTCGCCGGCACATCGCGCAGGAACTGCGCTGCCGGCACGTTTTCGTATTGTTCCGGGCTGTCGGCGACCACCGCGAACGGGCTTTCGTAGACCACATACATCGCCAGTTGCTGCGCACGTGTGGTCATCACCTGCGGCGCGATGTGCTGCATCTTGAACTCGGCCGGACGCACATTGCGGAAGCCGCCCGGTGTGTAATCCATCGGGCCGAGCAACATGCGCGTAAACGGCAGCGTGAGGTTGTGGGTGGCGGTGATGCGCGTGGTCCACTTGTTGTACTCGGCGCCGAGCACGCCTTCCTGCGTGAGGTAGTTGGGATAGGTGCGGGTCAGGCCGGTCGGGTGATAGGCGCCATGCAGATCCACCAGCAGTTTGTGCTCGGCGGCCTTGGCTAACAGGCGGTGGTAGAAATCCACCATCTGCTGGTCGTCGCGGTCCATAAAGTCGACCTTGATGCCCTTGATGCCGAGTTGCTGATACCAGGCGAGTGCTTCGTCCATGTGCGCATCCAGCGCGCGCCAATGCGCCCATAGCCACAGCCCGACATCGCGCTGCCGTGCGTAGGCCACCAGGCCCGGCAGGTCGAGCTGCTCCACCGGCCGGCGGATATCGGCATCGACGTTGTACTGGCCATCGCCGGTGCTGCCGAAATACCAGCCATCGTCGATCAGCATGTATTGCAGTTTCAATTGCTGCGCGTGATCGATATAGCGCTCAATCGTGGCGGTATTCATGCCCGGCTGTGCCACGCCGCTGGCCAGTGAGCCGGACCACCAATCCCATGCCGATTTGCCCGCGCGCACCCAGCTCGCATCGAAGGCCGGCGGTGAGTTGAGTGCGGAAATCAGATTGGATTCAATCAGGCTGGCCGGGCTGTCACCCAGCATGATCACCCGCCACGGCGTGGCGAAATCGCGGCCTTTGGCATCAAAGCTGACGGCCAGCGTGGGGTCGTCCAGGCGTGGCGATAATTTCGCCGACACGCCCAGGCTGCCATCCTCGCGGCCGCTGAGATACAGGCCGGCATAATCGCGCAGGTTCGCCTCGGCAATTGCCAGCGTGGTGCCGCTGGCATCGGTCTGGCACACCAGCGGCAACTCGAGCAGATTGTGCGGGCGCAGCCTGGATGCGGCGATCGCATCGTATTCGCCCTCATGGCTGGTGCCGAAGCGGCCCAGGTTCAAGCTCCAGCATGCGTAATCGCTGGGGAATGCAAAGCCGGTGAGCTCATTGCGAATCCGCACCTCACCGGCGTCGGGCAGCACATAACGCAGCGCAACGCCGTCGTCGTAGGCGCGCAATTCCACTGTCAGGCGTCGCTGTTTGGGGTCTGACAACTGCACGCGCAATTGGCGGTAGTGATCGCGTGCCTGACGCGTCTTGCCCACGGCCAGGGCGAAGCGGCTGTCATGTGTTTCGTTGGTGCTGCCCTGCAACGTCATCGCCTTGCCGAGCGTGTCGGCGCGGCCCAGATCCAGTCCGAGCGGAGCGTCGTCGAGCACGACTTTGTTGCGATACAGCACGCGATAGGTCGGCACGCCGCCCTCGCGCAGCGTGAATTCCACCTGCGTACGTGCGTCGGGCGACTGCACCTGCAAACGCTGCGCAGCTGCAGGCAACGCGATCGAACACAGCAGCGCGCACGCCGCCGGTAATGCGGACTGGATCAGGTTTCGCATGGGTCCCTCCTCCTGGGAGCGCCAACCCTAACGCAGAACGGTTGTCGTCGATATCCACCTGGGGTAACGTTACCTCGCACCATGGCCGCTGAAACAGGGGCGGCAGCCACGGGCGGCATCACGACAGATGCAATGACAAGGCGACGACGCGTCGCCTTGGCGGTTGCGTCGATGTGGTGTGCACCGTTGCTTGGCAGTAGAGCTTGGGAGAGGCCTCTAATGCTGATGGTTCGCAAGGCGTTCCGCCGTGGAGCGCTGTGGTTGTTGTGTGCTTGCATCACCTGGACTGCAGTGGAGGCTGCACCTGCCGATGCCGATCCGCCCGGTCCCTACGACGTGCGCGTGCTCGCGGGCGGTCTCGGGCTGAGCAAGAAGCTCGCTGCCGGAACACCACTGCTGGCCGCCGATGCGGATTGGAGCGTGTCCGCCTGGGTGCGGCCCTCCAGCGGGACCACCGGCCCGGCCTTGATTGCCGGGCTCGGTGATCCGCAGGCGGCTGGCCGTTTCTTCGTCATCGACAACGGCCTGCTGGGCTTCGCCCAAGGTGCCGAGCATGTGCTGCGCAGCAAGCAGCCGCTGCGCGCCGGTGTCTGGACGCAGGTTGCCGCAATTGCGCAGGGCACGCGCCTGAGCCTGTATGCCAATGGCCGCAAGGTGGCCAGCGGCAACGTGCAGCAAACTGCGGTCGCGCCCACGCTGGTGTTCGGTCCGCGCCAGCAACCGGCGGCGTATACGCAGCACTTCGGCGGCGAGATTGCAGGCTTCACCGCGCAGTCCGGTGCGCTGGATGCGGCAGCCATCGCACGGCTTGCCGGACAGGCGCCGGATCCTGCGCTGCAGCGCTTTGAAGACGCATCGCCCGGCTGGCGCGTGCAGGTCAAGCAGATGGCAGGGCAACTCGCACCGCAAGCGGCGGCGACCCTGCCGCGCAGTGCCGCGCCCTTCCCGGTGCCGGTCGCCAGGCCGGTGTCGGAAGCGCCTGCGCTGCAGCCGCTGGATGCTGCCGCATGGCGGCTCGGTGCATGGCAACTCGCTGCGGCACCAGAGCTCGGTCAGGCCAGCGGTGCGACGCTGTCGCGTAGCGATTACGCTGCCGGCAAGACCCGCTGGCGCGCCGCGACCGTGCCGGGCACGGTACTCACCACGCTGGTCGATCGTGGCGTGTATCCGGATCCGGATATCGGCCTCAACAACATGGCGATTCCCGAATCGCTGAGCCGGCAGGACTGGTGGTACCGCAGCAGTTTCGATCTGCCTGCAGCACTGCAAGGCAAGCGATTGGAGCTGTTGTTCAACGGCATCAACTACGCCGGCGAGATCTGGGTCAATGGCACCCAGGTCGGCCGCACCCGCGGCGCATTCGCACGCGGTCGCTTCGATGTCAGCAAGCAGCTCAAGCCGGGCAGGAACGTCGTCGCGGTACGGGTGTCGCCGCCGCCACATCCCGGCATCGCGCACGAACAGTCGATGACGGCCGGTGTCGGCGAAAATGGCGGCATGCAGGCGTTGGACGGGCCGACCTTCATCGCCAGCGAAGGCTGGGACTGGATTCCGGCGGTGCGCGATCGCAATGCCGGTCTGTGGCAGGACGTGCAGCTGCATGCCACCGGTCCAGTGGCGCTCGGTGATACGCAAGTGATCACCGCGAAGCTGGCACCGGATCATCACCGCGCGGAACTCGAAATCAACGTGCCATTGCGCAACGACACTGCCGCAGCAGTGCAGGGCACGTTGCAGTTGGCCTTTGGCGATGTACGCATCCAGCGCGACGTCACGGTGCCGGCCGGTGGCAGTACGCTCAAGCTCACTGCTGCGGATACGCCGCAGTTGGTCGTCGCCAATCCGCGTCTGTGGTGGCCAAACGGTTATGGCGAGCCGGCGCTGTATACCTTGCAGGCCAGTGTCGAAGTGGCCGGTACGCCGTCGGACGCGCAGCAGCTGCGCTTCGGTATTCGTGAGGTGACCTACGAACTGTCGTTATTCGACGACGATGGCGCGCTGCGCCGCGTCCTGGTCGATCTCAATCAGGCCCGGCAACGCGGCGAGCGCATCGTCGACGTGCGGCATGCAGCGATCCGTCCGGTACCCGGCGGCAATGCGCAATCCCTGTATCCCGGCGCCTTGTCCTCGCCGGCGGTGCAGCAGCTCGACGACAACAGCCTGGCCCCGCATCTGGCACTGCGCATCAATGGTGTGCGTATTGCGGTGAAGGGAGGCAACTGGGGCATGGACGACTGGCGCAAGCGGGTCGCGCGCGAGCGGCTGGAGCCATACTTCCGCCTGCAGCGCGACGCGCATTTCAATGTGGTGCGCAACTGGGTGGGGCAGAACACCGAAGCCAGCTTCTTCGAGCTGGCCGACGAATACGGCATGCTGGTGCTCAACGACTTCTGGCAGTCAACCCAGAACTACAACATGGAGCCGGCCGACGCGGCGCTGTTCCTGGACAATGCCGCCGAGGTGATCAAGCGCTTCCGCAATCATCCTTCCATCGTGCTGTGGTTCGGACGCAACGAAGGCGTGCCGGCGCCGATCCTCAACGAAGGCCTGGACCAGCTGGTGGCCGAACTCGATGGCACGCGCTGGTATACCGGCAGTTCCAACGAGATCAATCTGCAGGGCAGCGGCCCGTATAACTACCGCGAGCCGGTGGCGTACTTCAACAAGCTGGCGCAGGGCTTTTCGGTGGAGGTGGGCACGCCCTCGTTCTCCACCCTGGAGTCGTTCCAGGCATCGGTACCTGCGGCGCAGGACCAGTGGCCGATCAGCGATGTCTGGGCGTATCACGACTGGCACCAGTCCGGTAACGGCGACACCGCCAGTTTCATGCGCTCGCTGACCGACAAGCTCGGCGCGCCGACCAGCCTGGCCGACTTCGAACGCAAGGCGCAGCTGCTCAACTACGAAACGCATCGCGCCATCTTCGAGGGCTTCAACGCCCAGCTGTGGAGCAAGAACAGCGGGCGGCTGCTATGGATGAGCCATCCGGCCTGGCCCAGCAACATGTGGCAGAT
Source organism: Xanthomonas sp. LMG 8993 (assembly GCF_009835065.2). Classification (NCBI taxonomy): domain Bacteria; kingdom Pseudomonadati; phylum Pseudomonadota; class Gammaproteobacteria; order Lysobacterales; family Lysobacteraceae; genus Xanthomonas; species Xanthomonas sp. LMG 8993. The sequence continues at coordinate 250,590 of NZ_QVIF02000002.1, forward strand.
CTACAGCCACGACTACGACACCCACGCGGCCTACTACGGTGTGCGCAATGCGGCAGAGATGCTGCATGTGCAGATGAACCTGCCCGGCCACGAGGTGGTGGTGGTCAACAATGCGGCCGAGCCGGTGAGCGGCCTGCGCGTGCGCGCAGACGTCTATGCCGCCGACGGAAAGTTGCTGCAGCAGCGCGAGCAAGCGCTGGAGGCCGCGGCGGTTTCGGTGTCGGCACCGGTGCTGCAACTGGCGCCGTTGCTCAAGGACACCAATGGCCTGGGCTTTGTGCGGCTGCAATTGCTCGATCGCGACGCGGTCGTGCGTTCGCGCAATTTCTACTGGGTGGCGCGCGATGCGGCGGCCATGCGCGGTCTGGATGCGCTGGCGGCAGTGCCGGTGCAGCTCAGCACGCAGCTGCAGGAGGGCGCCGAACCGGTGCTGCGCGCCAGCGTGCGCAATGCCTCGCAGCAGGTTGCGCTCAACACCAAGCTGACCCTGGTGGATGCGCAAGGCCAACGCATCCTGCCGGCGTACTACAGCGACAACTACCTCAGCCTGGTGCCGGGCGAGCAGCGCGAGATCGAGATCCGCGGCCCGTCCGCGGCGAGCCTGCGCAATGCCACGCTGCAGGTGCGCGGCTGGAATGTCGAACCATCAACAGGCGTTGCCAACGGGCCTCCGTAGCGGCGCCAGCGCGTTGCCGCGCCGTGCCCCCGCACGGCGTTCGCACTGACGCGCCGATTGCGCGTCAGCCAATACCGCATTGCCGTTGCTGCAATGCCATTCGAAACGGTCGTGGATTGTCGTCATCCCTGGGAGGGGACCATGAACAAGCTGCATTCGAACACCCGCCACACCCCACTGGCCGCAGCACTCGCGGCTGCACTTACCCTACTTGCCGGCAGCGCAGGCGCACAGGACGTCAGCAATGCCGCCGGGGTCACCGACCTGGACAAGGTCATGGTCAAGGGCGTGCGCGGCGCGCAGGCCGAGGCCATCGAGAACAAGCGCACCGCCGCGCAGATCATCGACTCGATCTCTGCCGAAGACATCGGCAAGTTGCCCGACGTCACCATCACAGATTCGCTGCAGCGCGTGCCCGGCGTGCAGATCCGGCGTTCGGCCGGCGAGGGCTCGCAGCTCAATATCCGCGGCATGCCGCAGGTGCAGACCACCATGAACGGCGAGTTGTACCTGAGCGCCGGTGGCGGCGATCAATACGGCCAGCCGAACATCGGCCGCGCACAGCCGGATTTCGTCGATATCCCGCCCACGCTGTTCAGTGGCGTGGATGTGATCAAGTCGCCGACCGCCGCCGATCTGGATGGCGGCATCAGCGGTACCGTCTCGCTGAAGACGCGGCGCCCGTTCGACCTGCCGGAAGGCTGGACCTTCAGCGGCCAGGCCGAAGGCTCCTACGGCGACCGCGTGCAGGAACTCAACGAGCTGTACTCGGGGCTGGCCAGCTTCCGCACCGAGCGCTGGGGCGCGTTGCTGGCCGTGTCGTACTCCGACGCCACGCTGGAGAACAAGCACCCCAGCGTGTATTCCAATGGCGCGCAGAAATCCACCGAGCAGAATGTGGGCTTCGATTTCAACGGCGACGGGCGCATCGGCAGCAACACCGACCCCAGCAATCTGCCGCGCGATTATTTCTACAACTGGGTCGCCACCGAACTGGACAACCGCAGCACCGATCGCCAGCGCACCGGCATCAACGGCTCGTTCCAGTTCAACATCAACGATTCGTGGACGGTGTTGGCCGATGCGGCCTACACCAAGCTCGAAGACCAGGACACCTCGGTCGCCGCGCAGCTGCACACCGGTTGGGCCACCAACCAGTTGCAGCCCGGGTCGGTGGTCGATTCCAACGGCGTGCTGGAATACGGCCAGTTCCGCTACAACCGCTTCCAGGCCCACTCGATGGCCGGCGTTGCCGACTCGGACGCGCTCAACACCAATCTGGAGCTGCGCTTCGATGATGGTGGCCCTTTGCGTGCCTCGTTCCGGTGGGTGCATGGCGATGCGCAGCGCACCTACGACGAAGCGCGTGCCGATGCGGTGGTGACGCGTGGCGACCAGATCACGCGCGCCGGCGGCGTCACGCAGTGGGCAAACGCCAACGGCTTGCCGACAGTGGATGCCTCGGTGGATTTCCGTGGCACCTATCCGGCGGTCAACCTCGGCACCGACGTATCCAACCCGGACAACTGGCAGCTGATGTCGACCTGGGCGCAGGGCAACAAGATCGAAGCGACGATGGACGCGTTCCGCGCCGATGGCACCTTCGAGTTCGACGAGGGCGTGGTGCGCGGCTTCCAGTTCGGCATCCGCTACGGCGAGCGCGAGGTCAAGCTGGATACCTATCGCTATCTGTCGCCGGTATCGACCAGCTGCGCCGACCCGAACCGCTCGCTGTATTACTTCAAGGATCCGCTGATCGTGGACACCTGCAGCGGCGTCTCCGAAGCGCGCCTGCTGCCGTTCAATTCGATTCCCGGTTACTGGGCGTATTTCAACGACTTCGATCCGCTCAAGGTCACCGGCCTGGGCAGCCAGGGCCTGCCGGCGATCAACCCGCAGGTCATGAAGGACCCGGTGGGCTATCTCAACAGCCTGTACCCCGGCAACGTGGCCTACCAGCAGGCCGCCGATTCGTACAAGGTCACCGAAAAGAGCACCGCAGCGTATTTTCTGGCCAATCTGGAAGGCGGTACCGGCAGCGCGGTCCCGTGGACGGCCAACATCGGCGCGCGCATCGTGCAGACCAAGCTGGCGATCGACCAGTACCTGAGCAGCGGCAATGTGTTCATCGGCAATGTCGAATGGAACGGCGTCAGCCCGGCGATCGGTACCAATCGCCTGAACCGCCAGTACACCGACGTGCTGCCCACCGCCAACCTGTCGCTAGACATCACCGATGCGCAGAAGCTGCGCTTTGCCTACAACAAGGCGGTGGCGCGCCAGGACCTGCCCGATCTCGGGCGCGGGTTGGTGAGCTTCTATGCGGTCAATGGCACGCCACCGCGCAACCCCGCGTTGCCTTCGGATGCGGTGCTGTTCCTCAATGGCCGCTCCGGCAATCCGGATCTCGATCCGTATCGCGCCACCAACTACAACGCCTCGTGGGAATGGTATTTCTCCGATGCATCGTTGGTCAGCGTGGGTGCGTTCCTGATCGATGTGAAGTCGTTCCCCACCACGGTGACCAATATCGAGCTGTTGCCCGACGCCGATGGCGTGGCGCGGCTGGGTGGCCCGGTGGAGCGCATCGTCAACGGCGGTGGCGGCAAGATCAAGGGCTTTGAAGTGGGGTATCAGCAAGCCTTCGACTTCCTGCCCGGCTGGTTGAGCGGCTTCGGTACCAACATCAACTACACCTTCTCCGACGCCGACACCGACAACACCGATATCGACGGCAACACCTTGCCGATCGGCGACAACTCCAAGCATCAGGCCAACGCGGTGCTGTGGTACCAGAAGGACAAGCTGCAGGCGCGTGTGGCCTACAACTGGCGCAGCAAGCGCTTCAGTCAGGTCAACAGCGGTGCCTGGGGCGACGAGCTGGCGATCTGGAACGACGACGTTGGCTACCTCGATGCGTCCTTCAGCTACGACGTCAACGATCACCTGACCCTGTACGCCCAGGCGACCAATCTGACCGGCGAAAGCGAGCGGCGCTACGCGCAGTGGACCAACCACTACTACGACCAGAACATCTTCGAGCGTCGTTACTACGCGGGCTTGCGTCTGCGCTTCTGATCCGGCTGCACCGTTGTGCGACCCAGCGCACCCCCGCGCTGGGTCGCGCATGTTTCGCTGTTGTCGCTCTCCAAGCGGTCATTGCGCTTTCTTCCCGTCGCCGCTGAGTGCGGCGCTGCAGTACGCCTGACGGCAACGTCGGGCACCCTCCCATTCGGCCGCATCGTCGGGAAGCGATGTGGCCGTTTTTTTAGCGTGATGCCGCAGGCGTTACACGATGCCGATCGATGCGGCGCTTAGCGCGCCGGTGGCCCCGCCGTCGAACCGCGCTTGACCACGGTGTACTTCATCACCTGATGCACGCCCTGCGCGGGATCGCCCTTGCGTCGCTGGCGGATCGCATCGGCCAGCAGCGACACCGCCGCGCGGCCCATCGCGGTGACCGGTTGATGCACGGTGGTGAGCTCGGGCCAGATGGTGGTGGCGACCGGGGTGTCGTCGAAGCCGGCGACCGATACATCTTCGGGCACGCGCAGGCCCAGGCCGTGTGCGACCGCAACGGCGGCTGCCGCCATATCGTCGTTGCTGCAGAACAGGGCGGTAGGCGGTTGCGCCTGCGCGAGCAGGCTGCGCGCGGCGAGCAGGCCGGAGTGATAGGTGAACAGACCGTCTGCCATCAACTCTTCGGCCACAGGCAGGCCGGCAGCCTGCAGGCTGTCGAGATAGCCATTGGCACGTAATGCACTGGGCGTGTGCTTGGGGTCGCCCTTGATCAAGGCGATGCGGCGATGGCCCAGTTCGATCAGGTGATCGACGATGGCGCGCGCGGCCTGGTAATCGTCGATGCGCACCGAGCTGATCTGCGCCATCGGTGCACCGCTCGCCACCGCCACGACTGGGATGCCGCGTGCATCGAGTTCGGCAATGGTCTGGCGCGAATCGCATAGCGGGGGCGGCAGGATCACGCCGTCCACACCGGCCGCCAGCAAACGCTCGGTGGCGGCACGCTGGCTGCGGATGGCGCCGCATTTTTCCACCAGTACCTGGCTGCCATTGAGGCTGCTCTGTTCGAGCAGCCCGAGCATGAATTGGTTGAGATAGGCCGCGCTGGGATTGCTGTACAGCACGCCGATGCGCAACAGGCCGCTGGTGCGCAACGAACGGCCGGCCAGGTTGGGGCGATACCCCAATGCCTGGACCGAGGCTTCCACCCGCACGCGCATCTCCTCGCCGACATGCGGGTGGCGGTTGATGACGCGCGAAGCGGTCATCGGCGAGACGCCGGCGTGCTTGGCGACATCCAGCAGGGTTGCCGCGTTGTTCGCACTGCGTTGGCGCTTGGCCGCCATTGTGTGTGCTCGTCCTGGAGTGGAAGCGAAAGGCAGGTGGCGTGCTTGAGGCCTGCAGCGACCAGGACGTGCCTGGCCGCTGGCGATCGTCGCTGCGATGTCGGTATCGGCACAGACAACGCGCAGCGTGCGCGTGCCCTGTGCCGCGCGCACTCAACCGAGGAGTGCCCGCGACGTCTGCAAATGCAGTTATTCGCTCGGCGGCTGCACGCTTTTTGCGCGGCTGCCGAAATCGCCATCGGCTTCGGCCGCCAGGTACGCAAACACCGTGTAGGCCGCGACGTTTTGCGCAAGCGCCTTGGGGTCGATCTTGTCCAGCGTGTCGTCGGCGGTGTGGTGCAGATCGAAGTAGTCGGTGCCATCCTGCGCAAGCCATGCCCAGGCGCCACCCTTGGCGGAAATCGGCCCGACATCCGGGCCGGGGCCGCCCTTGCTCGGCTCATACGCGATGCCCAACGGCGCGAGTACCTCGGCAATCTGTCTGGTCGCTGCGCGCGACGCGTCCGGTGCCGCCGAGCCGGTGTTGAACGCATAGATGCGCCCGGCACCGAAGTCGCTCTCCGCGCCGATCTGATGCAGCGCCATGTCCTTGGCATCCTTGCCGTGCGCGGCCGCATACGCCTTGCCGCCGTACAGGCCTTGCTCCTCGTTGGCGAAGGCCACCACGCGGATGCTGCGCTTGGGCGCCTGCTTGAGTTGGCCGATCAGGTGGCCCGCGGCCATGGTGATCGCCACGCCGGCACCATCGTCGATCGCGCCGGTGCCCAGATCCCACGAATCCAGATGCCCGCCGATCACCACCACTTCCTTCGGCTTGCTGCGTCCGGTGATTTCGCCGATCACGTTGTAGGAGGTCGCGGTGCCGTCCCAGCCGCAATCCAGCGCCAGCCGCACACGCGTGCTGCCCAGCGCGGTCAGGCGCGCGAGCTGGTTGGCATCGGGCACCGACAACGCCGCCGCCGGTACCGGCGTCACGCCTTCATCGAAACGGGTGATGCCGGTATGCGGCACGCGGTGCGAGTCGGTGCCGGCCGAGCGCATCATGAAGCCGATCGCGCCCTTGCGGATCGCCTCCGACGGACCCTTGCTGCGCACCGCGCCGCCATTGCCGTAATCCTTGCCGTCGCGCGCCTTGGTCATCTGGTAATCGACGAACGCGATCTTGCCGGCCAGCGAGCCGGCCGGTGCGGCCTGCAGTGCGGCCAGGTTGTCGAAGCGCACCACCTCGCCTTCGACGGTGCCGCCCGGGCTGCCTCCCAGTGCGGTGATATGCAGGGGCTGCGCATGCGCACCGATCACCGCCGCCTGTTCGCTGCGCCGCTGCCACTTGGGAAAGCTCACCGGCTCGGTCCACACCTTGTCGAAGCCCAGCGACTGGAACTTGGCCTTGGCCCAGGCCACCGCGCGCGGATCGGCCTCGCCACCGGCAATGCGTGGGCCCACTTCGGTGGTCAACGATTCCACCACCGCAAAGCCGGTGGTGTCGGCCAGGGCCTGCTCGCGCAGCTGCGCGGCGGTGCGCAGCGCACCATCGGCGATGGTGGTCTGTGCGGCAAGCGCGGGTGTGCAGGCGAGTAGGGCAGAGATGGCAACAGCGAGGCGACGCATGCAGGGCGGCTCCAACGACAAGGGGACCCCGAGCTTATCAGCGCGAGGTCCTCCGTCTGCGTGCGAAAGGTCATCCTCCTGCGCGAAGTTGCGCAGCGGATGTGTCCGCTTACGGCACGCCCGGTGTCTTCAGTGTGTCGTTCTTCAACGAATCGCGGATCTCGCGCAGCAACAGCACTTCTTCGCTCGGGCCCTTGGGGGCATCCGGCTTGCGGTGGGTCAGGCGGTTGATCAGCTTGACCACCATGAAGATCGCAAAGGCGATGATCACGAACTGCACGACGGTGTTGATGAAATCGCCGTAGCCGATCGCCACTGCCGGAATTTCCTTGCCGGTGGCATCGACGCCGGCTGGCTTGAGCACCCACGCCAGGCGCGAGAAATCCACATTGCCGATGGCCCAGCCGATCGGCGGCATGATGATCTTTTCCACCAGCGCAGTGACGATCTTGCCGAACGCTGCACCGATGACCACACCGACCGCCAGGTCGATGACATTGCCACGCATCGCGAATTGCTTGAATTCGCTGACCATTCCCATAGCGCACTCCAGATGCGGTCGCGGACCAACTGCCGCAGGGTGATCGTAGCGGGCCGCGTGTCAGCCCGCGATGATGCCGTGGCGCTCGGCAACGTTTTCCAGGCGTGCGCTGAACTGATCGCCCGGCAGTAGCGGGCCGACGCCGGCCGGCGTGCCCATGAAGATCAGGTCGCCCGCGCGCAATGCATAGAGCTTGGAGAGCTCATGCAAAATCTCCGGCACGTTCCAGATCATCTGATCCAGCAACGACTGCTGGCGCACCTGGCCGTTGACCTCCAGCGACAGGTTCAATGCCTCCAGCGCACCCACTTCGCCGGCATGCACCAGCTCGCTGATCGGCGCGGAGTGGTCGAAGCCCTTGGCGATGTCCCACGGCAGGCCCTTGGCCTTGGCCGCTGCCTGCAGATCGCGTCGGGTCAGGTCCAGGCCCACGCCGTAGCCGTAGATCAGCGCCTCTGCCTGCTCCACCGGCAACTCGCCGGCCGGCGCATCGCTGCCCAGTGCCACCACCAGTTCCACTTCGTGGTGCAGTTCCTTGGTGCCGGGCGGGTACGGAATGTGGTCGCCGTGGCCGACCACGATCGCATCGGCAGGCTTCATGAAAAAGGTCGGGTGGCCACGCTCGGCCTTGGAGGCAGGCGCAGTGGCGCCCATCTCGCGCGCGTGATCGGCAAAGTTGCGGCCGACGCAGTAGATGCGGTGCACCGGAAAGTTACCGCCACCAACCACCGGAATGCGCGGAACATCGGCGGCGGGAATCACATCGTGGGTCATGCACGCATCCTTGGGGAACGGGGCACGTGAGTCTAGCCGTTTGCCCGTGCATGACGGAACCGCCGTGCTGCAGCGTGCAGTGCGGCGCAACGTCTGGCTGGCAGGTCTGCGATCACGGCTTGCATCGGCGCACGCAAACTCGCGCAGACCGGTCAATACCTGCGCGACTGATTCGGGGTTGGATGTTCACCGCGCTGGAGGCGGTGGACTGGCGCCTCAGTGCGACAACGGCAGCGCAGGCTTGCGCACCACGCGGTATTCGGCCTCGACCACGCGGGTGTGCTGCGGCGTGCGACGGTTCGATTTGCTCAGCAGCTTCCAGGCAATGCCGCCCAGGATCATCGCCGCGCCCACGAACACGCTGAAGAAGATCAGCACCGCAAGGATGACCAGACCAGCCAGGCCGGCGGCCACGCGCACCAGCGGGTGACGCGGCTTGCGCGGGGCAAACAGGTGGTGGAGGTTACCGAGTTGGAAGATGCGTGCAGGCATGGCGGTGGGCTGCCGGGCAGGAAACAGGCAGGCAGTATCGTTGCGGTTTCATGTCATTGAGTGAAAACTTCGTTAAACGTTAGCCCGATTTGTTAAATCCATCACATCCGATGTGTTGCGCGATTGTCGCCTTGGCGGCCCGGAGCGCCCACACGGGCCAGCAAATGCGCGGACCGTAGCCATTGCGTGGCGTCGGAGCGCTGCAGGCGCATGCCACAATCGCAGTCCGTTCTCGAACAGCAGACTGCATGTCTTCGTCATCGTCCACCACGCGTGTCGAACTGGCGCAGATTCCCGACGCCGGATTTCTGGAAGTCGAAGCGGTCTGGGACGGCGGCCCGGAGTCGCTGGTGCTGTATCGCGACGGCGCCCAGGTGCGTGCCTGGTTGAACGTCTGCCCGCACGCCGGCCGCCGGCTGGATTGGGCGCCGGGCCAGTTCCTCAGGACCAAGGACGGCCATCTGGTGTGCGCAGCGCATGGCGCAGCGTTCGAGCTCACCGGCGGCGAATGCATCAGCGGCCCGTGCCGCGGTCAGTCGCTGCTGGCGGTGCCGGCGCGCATCGAGGGTGAGCAGGTGGTGCTTGGGTGACTGCTGAAGGTGGTGCGGCTCAGCGCGCTGCCCACCAGAACATCAGGTTGATCATCGACACCATCACCACGATGTAGATCAGCGACAGCGGTGCGCCCACGCGCCACAGCTCGCGCGGCTGATAGTTGGCTGGGCCCGCCACCATCGAGATCACCGGGTTGGAGGCCGTCATCAGATTGTTGGACGCCGACAGCGCCACGATCAGCGCGAATGCGGTGGGGTTGCCGTTGGCGGCCAGCGCCAGGTTGACCGCAATTGGCACCATCACGATGGTGGCGCCGACATGGCTGATCACCAGCGAAAACGCGGTGGTCAGCAGCGCCAGGCTGATTTCCAGCGCCCATACCGGAATGCCTTCGGGCAGGCGGTCGATGGTATGGCCCGCCACCCAGGCCGCGGTGCCGCTGCTGTCCATCGCCCAGCCGAGTGGAATCAGGCCGGCCATCATGAAGATGGTCTTCCAGTTGATCGAGGCATAGGCCTCGTCCATGCGCAGCACGCCGCTGACCAGCATGCAGGCCACACCGGTCATCAAGGTCAGTGCCACCGGCAAGCGCGAGGTCAGCGCGATCAGGATGGTGAAGGCGAAGATCGCCATGGCGATCTTGAACTTGTGCGGGCGCTGCTCGCCCTTGGGAAAGTCGGTCACCGGCACGAAATCGCGGCTTTCCGCCGCCTGCGCCAGGTCCTGCCAGATGCTGTGGAACACCAGCATGTCGCCGCCACGCAGCGGCACGTTGCGCACGTCCTCGCGGATCACCTGCTTGTCGCGGTTGATCGCCAGCAGGCTGATGCCGCTCTGCTTGCGTAGGCGCAACTCGGCCGCGGTCTTGCCGATCAGCCGCGAGTTGGGCGGAATCAATGCTTCGGAAATGCCGGCCAGGCTGGGGTTGAACAGATCGCCCAGGTTGCGCAGGCGCGAGGACATGCGCAGGAACTGGTTCTGCGCAAAGTCGGTCACTTCCTGGCGCGGCCCCATCGCCCCGAGCACGCTGCCGACCCAGATGCGCATGTCGGCCGGCGGCGCCAGGCGGGTGTCGTTGCCGGTCTTCAGGGCCAGCAACAACGGCGCGTCGTGCAGCGCTTCGGCCTCGCCAAGGGTCATGCCCACCAACGGGCTTTCGGCGCTGACGGTGAGCTCGAACACGTCGCCGTCGATGCCGTAGGTCTTGGCGAAATAGCTTTCGGTGCGCGAGGGCGTGACGCCTTCGTTGATCAGGCGTTCTTCTTCGATCAGCTTGCGGTCGCCGTAGAAGCGGAAGTACAGCAGTGCGGCGATCAGCAAGGCCACGCCGATCGGCAGCGGCGCGAACATCGTCAACGGCTCGATGCTGGCCATGCCCGAGGGCAGGTTGTTGTTGGCGGAGACCAATAGATCGTTGAGCAGGATCAGCGGTGAATTGCCCACCATGGTCAGCGCGCCGCCCATCACGATGGCTGCGGCGATCGGCAGCAGCATGCGTTGCAGGGTCAGCCCGGTGCGCGTGGCCAGCCGCGAGGCGACCGGCAGGTACAACGCCATCACCGACGGGTTCTGCATGAAGGACGAATTCAAACCGGAGATGGCCAGCGTCATCATCATCAGGCGTTGTTCGCTGCCGTGCGAGCGCCGCAGCAACCAGGTCGCCAGCCGATTCAACGCACCGGTGCGCTCCAGCCCCGCACCGAGAATGGTGGTGGCGATGATGCTCATCACCGCGTTACCGGAAAAACCACCGAACAGTTCTTCCGGCGCCACCAGCCCGGTGACGCCCAGCACCACCAGCACGATCAAGGCCACCACGTCGGCGCGGATGCGCTCGAACAAAAACATCGCCATCGTGAAACCGACCAGCCCGAGGACGAGCTTCATATCGTTGGTCAGTGTCAGCGCGGTGTCCATCGGGGCAGGGATTCGGGATTCGGGAGTGGGGATTGGTCAGGCGACTGCGGCGTCGAGTATGCGGGGTAGCGCTGTTACGAATCCCCAATCCCCGCTCCCGAATTCCGGTCATAAACCAGATCCCACACGCCGTGGCCGAGCTTCTGGCCGCGGGTTTCGAAGTGGGTTTGCGGGCGCCAGGCGGGGCGTTCGACGTGGCCGCGCGGGCCGGCGCGATTGACCAGGCCCGGGGTGGCGTCGAGCACGTCCCACATCTGTTCGGCGTAATCGGCCCAGTCGGTGGCCGCATGCAAGCGGCCACCATCGCGCAGCTTGCGCACCACCAGCTGCGCGAACGCCGGCTGGATTAGGCGGCGCTTGTTGTGGCGCTTCTTGTGCCACGGATCGGGGAAGTAGATGCGCACCTCGTCAAGCGCGCCATCGGCGATCTCGTGTTCGAGCACTTCCACCGCGTCGTGGTGATACAGGCGCACATGCGTGCTGCCATCCTCGTCCAGCGCATTGAGCAGGCGACCGACGCCGGGCGCATGCACCTCGATGCCGATGTAATCGCGGTTAGGGTCCTGCTGCGCGGCAAAGCGCAATGCCGCGCCATTGCCAAACCCGATCTCCAGCACCTTGGGTGCGGGACGGCCGAAGGCCGCATCGAGATCTCGCGGCGCACCGCTGTAGTCCAGGCCGAAGCGTGGCCACAGCTCGTCGAACGCGCGCTGCTGCGCCGGGGTGAAGCGGCCCTGGCGCAGCACGAAGCTGCGCACCTGCCGGCGGCCCTCTTCGATGGTGAAGGGCTTGGGCGGCATCTTGGCGCCGTCGCTGGTGAAAGGATCAGTCATGAGTTAAGTCACATCAAAAAACAAAAGCCCCTCTGCCTTGGGGAGAGGGGTTGGGGTGAGGGTACGGCGTAAGGGAGCACGTGCAGCGACGCGCGATCCAGCAACGGCCACATTCGGCACGTCACACGGCCGAGCGGTGCGCATCGACGGCAATGTCAACGCAGCCCACCCACTCATCCAATCACGCCATCCACCGGACTCGACGCCGAGGCATACCGCTTGCGCGGAATCCGCCCGGCCAGGAAGGCTTCGCGTCCGGCCTCGATCGCCTTGCGCATCGCGCTCGCCATCAGGATCGGATCGCGCGCACCGGCGATGGCGGTGTTCATCAGCACGCCGTCGCAGCCCAGCTCCATCGCGATCGCCGCATCCGATGCCGTGCCCACGCCGGCATCGACAATGATCGGCACCTTGGCGTTTTCGATGATTTCCAGCAGGTTGTACTTGTTCTGGATGCCCAGCCCGGAGCCGATCGGCGCGGCCAGTGGCATCACCGCCACGCAGCCGATCTCTTCCAGGCGCTTGGCCAGGATCGGATCGTCGGAGGTATAGACCATGACGTCGAAGCCATCGGCAACCAGCTGTTCGGCGGCCCTGAGCGTCTGCACCACGTCCGGATACAGCGTGCGCTCGTCGCCGAGCACTTCCAGCTTGGTCAGGTTGTGGCCGTCCAGCAGCTCGCGCGCCAGCCGGCAGGTGCGCACCGCGTCTTCGGCGGTGTAGCAGCCGGCGGTGTTGGGCAGCAGCGTGTAGCGATCCGGCGGCAGCACATCGAGCAGGCTGGGCGCGTTGGGGTCCTGGCCGATGTTCACCCGGCGGATCGCCACGGTGACGATCTGCGCGGCGGCCGCTTCGGTGGCCAGGCGGGTCTCGTCCAGGTCCTTGAACTTGCCGGTGCCGGTCAGCAGGCGCGAACGGTACGGCTTGCCGGCGATAATCAGCGCATCAGAGGGGGCGGTATTGGTCATCAGGCAATTATCACCGATCGCGCGCAGCTGCGCCGGCCTGTGTGCCGCATCAACCGCCGCCCAGCGCGTGCACGATCTCCACCACATCGCCGGCACGCAACCGGTGCGTGGCATGCCGCCCGCGCGACACGATTTCGCCATTGATCTCCACCGCCACGCGCCGTTGTGCAAGACCTTCCTGCTCCAGCAGGGTGGCCAGCAGCAGGTCGTCGGGAATGTCGCGCGGGGTGCCGTTGAGTTGAATGTTCATGTCATCATTGTGGCATCGCGTGCCGCCAGGGCGCGCGTTTTTGCGTTATGCGGCAATGCAGCGTGAGCGCGGGCGGCGAGGGTGAAACCATGTGCCATTCGCCGGCGTACGTCAGCAGGTCCGGTCCAGTTCCACACTACCTTGAGCAGGCACTCCCATGGCTTCAACCCTTCGCCCGATCCGTTCCCTGATGGCCGTGGCCATCGCCATTGCGGCCACCCCGGCCATGGCCGCGTCTGCGTTCGACCAGACCGTGTTCTTCGGTGACAGCCTCACCGACAGCGGCTACTACAACCCGTTGCTGCCGGCCGCCTCGCGCGCGGTCACCGGCAAGTTCACCACCAACCCGGGCTGGGTCTGGGCCGAGTACGTCGCCGATCACTACGGCACCAATGCCGCGCCCAACGGCAATGGCCAGACCGGCGACAACTACGCCGCCGGCGGTGCCCGCATCCAGGCCGGTTCGACCAGCGTGCTCGGTGCCGCGCCTTCGGTGACCAGCCAGATCAACACCTACCTGAGCGCCAACGGCGGCCAGGCCAACCCGAATGCGCTCTACACCGTATGGGGCGGCGCCAACGATCTGCTCGCCGCTGCAGCCGTGCCGGCCCAGGCGCAGGCCATCATCGGCAACGCGGTCACCGCGCAGGTCGGTGCAGTCGGCGCCTTGCAGGCCGCCGGCGCGCGCTACGTGATGGTGCCGACCATTCCGGACGTGGGCATCACCCCGCGCTTCCGTGCCGGCGGTGCCGCCGCGATGGCGCAGGGCACTGCTGCGGCAACCGCCTACAACACCGCATTGTTCAATGGCCTGCGGTCGGCCGGCCTGCGCGTGATCCCGGTCGACACCTTCCACATCCTGCAGGAAGTGGTCGCCAATCCTGGCACCTACGGCTTCAGCAACGTCACCAGCACCGCCTGCAACCCGGCCGTGCCGCTGCCGGCCTGCAACCCGACCAGCCTGGTCGCCGCCAACGCGCCCAACACCTATGTGTTCGCCGATGGCATCCACCCGACCACCGCCACCCACCAGATCCTGGGCGAGTACGCCATCTCGCTGCTGGAAGCCCCGCGCCTGCAGCAGGTGCTCACGCATTCGGCGCAGGCGATTGGCCGCGCGCGCGCCGACCAGGTGGCCTGGCATCTGGACGGCAAGCCGGATGCCGATGGCCTGCGTTGGTGGGGCAGCGTGCGTGGCGACATGCAGCGTTACGACCATGCCGATCTGTACGACGGCATGGCCCCGGCCGGCTTGTTCGGTGTGGACTGGACTGCGGGCGACCTGGTGTTTGGCGGCTTTGCCGGCTTCGGCAGCATGGACGCCGACTTCGGCAACCGTAACGGCAGCTTCAAGCAGGACGACACCACGCTGGGCGGCTTCTTCGGCTGGTACACCGGCCCGGTCTGGGTCAATGCGCAGGTCAGCTACAGCTGGCTGAGCTACGACGTCGACCGCGAAGTGCAGCTCGGGCCGGCCACCCGCGTGCACAGCGGCTCGCCGGACGGCAGCAACCTCACCGCCGCGGTCAACGCCGGCTATTCGCTGGGCGAAGGCAACGTCAAGTACGGCCCGGTGGTCGGCCTGACCTGGCAGAAGCTCAAGCTCGACGGCTACACCGAGAGCAACGAAAGCTCCACCGCACTGGGCTATGCCGATCAGGACATCGACTCGATGGTCGGCCGCATCGGCTTCCAGGTGCGCCTGGACGGTGCAATGGTCAAGCCGTACCTGCAGGCGACCTACGACCACGAGTTCAAGGACGGCACCGAAGCCAGCGCCTGGCTGCAGTCGATGCCGGACGTGGGCATGTACACCGTCCCCGGGCAGAACTTCGATCGCAACTACGCGACTGTCGTGCTGGGCGCCCGCACCGGCCTGTGGGGCCTGCAAAGCAACATCGGCCTGAGCACCACCACCGCCCAGCGCAGCGCCCGCGACGCGACGCTGTTCGTGAATTTCAGCGGTAACTTCTGATCCAAGCACCACACGCGTTGCAAGCGAGGGCCGGGCAACCGGCCCTCGTCACATCTACGCATTGCGCCCGGCCCCCGCACCCGCCTAAACTCTCGCAACGCCGCGCGGGCGTAGCTCAATGGTAGAGCTGTAGCTTCCCAAGCTACTGACGTGGGTTCGATTCCCATCGCCCGCTCCATGCCCGGCAGGAGCCTCTGACGACCTTGTCCGCTGGGCCAGCGCGGATTGCTCGATATCCGATCCGTCCTAACTGAATCGCTTATCTTCTGGGTCGGTCGCAGCGCGATTGCACTTATCCCCTGACATGCCATTTCAGGGCGCAGCTCAGGCCTCCGCAGTCGATGGCAACGATTGGTTTTCAGCTATCGGCTTTTTAACCATGGATGGGGTGTTTTCGTCGGCTACAACCGATTGCGACAATGCAGCCGTATATAACATTTAGTGTTTGGACCGGCATTCATTGCAGCGCGCCGCGGCGAATAACGCCAGTTGCGCGCTTCGCTATTTCCTTGCCCATGGTCAGGAACCTCCTGATTGAGCGGGCTCGCGGCGATGGGCATAGTGGCAGCCATCATCGAGCGAGCACCATGACCGCCACGCATCCTCAACTCATCGGCGCACTTCTGAAGGGCATACGACGCGCCGAATCCGCGCGGGCAGCCTCGGTTGCTCACCGCGCCGAGCAGATGCGTTTTGGTTACGGCACGCCGGACGATGCTGGCAAGGTGCTGGAGATGTTCGCGCTGGATTCCGAGCAGATTCGCGAGCTGGGGCTGGTGGGCGTGGAAGAACTGGGCGAGGCGGTCTGCCATGCCTGGTCCATCAACGCCGGCGAGCTGGATCGGGTGGTGCAGTGGTTTTCTGTGCCCAGGGTCGAGTTTGTCGGCAAGCACTGCCGTGAGCTGATCCGGGCCGGGCGCATCGGGCCGGTGCTGACCATGGCCCGCGAGCATGCCTTGCTGCGCCATCGCTGAGCGCAGCCAGACTCGGGCGCGTCCTGCCGCTTTACGCTAGCCGGCGCAACGGCAATACTCGCTGACCCGTCCAACCTCAGTTTTGCCAATGCGCCAGGTTCCGCCCGCTTCACCCTCTGCCGCCGCCAAAGCCCAATTGCTGGAAGAGCTGCGCAAGCTCGAGCAGGAAGAAGCCCAGCTGAAGTACGCCCAGACGCTGGAAGCCTTCGACCAGGTGGTCGAGGTGCTGACCCAATTCGGCAGCCGCTTCAATGCCAAGCAGAAGTCCCAGATTGCCTCGCTGGCAATGACTGGCAAATCCAAGGGGCCGTTGTCGTCCACAGGCGAAGTGGTGGCCAAGTACTGGATTCCGCATTCCGGCGAGACCTGGTCCGGGCGTGGTCGCACGCCGCGTGCGTTCAAGGCCTGGGAAGGCACCAGCTCCTACAAGGAATGGAAGGCCAATCATCCGGACAAGCGATTTCCGCTGTATCCGGGCTGAGTTTTTGCGTATTCAAGGTCTTGCTAGGGCTCGTTAGCGTTTAGCGATTCACGGCCGTCGCGCATTTTGGTGTTACCGCCGTAATTGCTGCAGTGCATTCGATGCGCTGCCGGATCGTGCAATCAAAGCTGGATGTGAGCATGCTTTCCGATGTCGCCGTGCTTTAGACCGGAGACGGAGAATTGCGCGTCCAGCTTGCTGCGGTGATGTGATTGTTTCAGTGCATTGCGTCGCGATTGACCGGCGAGTTTTTCGATAGATGTACTCGAAATGCGTGATTGCCGGGTGCGGCTGTTTCGGCTTTTTTAAGTTGGTTGATCGGCTATCGATAAAGGCGAGCGGTAACTTGATAAATACCGCACCAGGCCGCATCGCCACGCGCGTCACTAGAGACCAAACCACTGCTCCAAGCGCTTTGGCAAGCAAAGCCATTGCAGCTCTATCTGCGATTGCGGCGCGCCGGCAGCGATTCTGCTTCCGCGCGCTCGACGCAGAGTCTGGCTGTCACCTTCAGGGTTGACTGCTGCATCGGCATCCATGAATCGATAGCGCAGATCCTGTCAAAGCCGTAGCCTCCGTCGCCGATGTCGAAGCAATAAAAAACTCGCGGTCTACCGGGTTTCCGGCAGGCCGCGAGTTCGTGTTACCGCATCAGTGTTACTGGTCGTTCTTGCACTCGAACACCGACACGCTGCGCGGCGGGGCCAGGAATTCGCTGGCGCCGGCCGGCATCATGTCCACTTCCAGTGCTTCGTCGGTCGAGAGCGCCAGCTTCCAGTGCACCGGTTCGTCGGCCGAGGGCAGGGTGAAGGTCACGCCTTCGTGGTAGGCATTGATGACGATCAACAAGGTGGCGTCGTTGGCCAGCTCCTTGACACCGGAGGTCTGTGCCTTGCCTTCCAGCAGCAGTCCCACCGAGCGCGCGCCGGCATCGGTCCAGTGCGCGTCGTCCATTTCGGTGCCACCCGGATTGAGCCAGGTGAGATCGCGCAGGCCTGCCTCCTCGTTGTACTGGCCGTTGAGGAAGCGGCCGCGCGACAGGATCGGATAGCGCTTGCGCAACTGCGTCAGTGCCTTGACGAAGTCGGTCAGGCGGCCATCGGTCGGGTCGTTTTCCCAGTCCAGCCAGGTGATCTCGTTGTCCTGGCAATAGGTGTTGTTATTGCCGCCCTGCGACTGCGCACGCTCGTCACCGGCAAGCATCATCGGCGTCCCTTGCGAGAGCAGCAGCGTGGCGAGCAGGTTCTTCATCTGCCGCTCGCGGATCTGCAGCACGTCCGCGTTGTCGGTATCGCCTTCCTCACCGTAGTTGCAGGAACCATCGTTGGATGAACCGTCGCGATTGTCCTCGCCATTGGCGATGTTGTGCTTTTCGTTGTAGCTCACCAGGTCGCGCAGGGTGAATCCATCGTGCGCAGTGATGAAGTTGACCGACGCCCACGGGCGGCGACCGCGACGATCGAACAGATCGGCCGAACCGGTGAAGCGCGTGGCGAACTCGGCGAGCTTGCCATCCTCGCCCTTCCAGAACTCGCGCGCGTTGTCGCGGAACTTGTCGTTCCATTCCGACCAGCCCGGCGGGAAGTGACCGACTTGGTAGCCGCCGGGGCCGCAGTCCCAGGGTTCGGCAATTAGCTTGACCTCAGATAGCAACGGATCCTGGTTGCACGCATCCAGGAAACCGCCACGCTGGTCGAAGCCACTCGGCTCGCGTCCCAGGATCGTGGCCAGATCGAAGCGGAAGCCGTCCACATGCATCTCGCCGGCCCAATAGCGCAGCGAGTCGTTGACGAACTGGATCACCCGCGAGTTGCTCAGATTGAGCGTATTGCCGGTGCCGGTATCGTTGATGTAGTAACGCTTGTCTTCGGCAAGGCGGTAATAGCTGGCGTTGTCGATGCCCTTGAACGACAGCGTCGGTCCCAGCTCGCTGCCTTCGGCGGTGTGGTTGTAGACCACGTCCAGGATCACTTCCAGGCCCTGCTTGTGCATGGCCTTGACCATGTCGCGGAACTCATCGCGATGTCCACTGGACAGGTAGCGCGACTTCAGCGCGAAGAAGCCGATGGTGTTGTAGCCCCAGTAATTGCGCAGGTCCTTGTCCAGCAGATGCTGGTCGTCCAGATACGCATGTACCGGCAACAGCTCCACTGCGGTGATGCCCAGGTCCTTGATGTATTGCAGCACCTGCGGCTGCGCCAGGCCGGCAAAGGTGCCGCGTACGGCCTCCGGTACCTGCGGGTTGCGCATGGTGTAGCCACGCACATGGGTTTCGTAGATCACCGTCTCGTTCCAGGGCTTGAGCAGGCGCGCATCGTCTTCCCAGTCGTAGGTGTCTTCGACCACTACACACTTGGGCATGAACGGCGCGCTGTCGCGCTCGTCGAAACTCAGATCGCCATCCGGGTGACCCACGGTATAGCCGTACAGTTCGTCTGCCCAGATCAGGTCGCCATCCATCTCGCGTGCATACGGATCCATCAACAGCTTGTTGTGGTTGAAGCGGTGGCCTTCGGTGGGCTCATACGGGCCATGCACGCGGTAACCGTAGCGCTGGCCGGGTTTGACGTCGGGCAGGTAGCCGTGCCAGATCTCGTTGGTGTATTCCGGAAGATCCACCCGCACTTCGGTGCCCTGTTCGTCGAACAGGCACAGCTCCACGCGCGTGGCATGCGCGGAAAACAACGCAAAATTGGTGCCCTGGCCATCGAAGACGGCACCGCGCGGAAACGGGCGTCCTTGACGGATGCGGGAGGGGTTGGCGTAAGCCGCGCTTGCTGGACGTCGCATTGAGAGTCTCGGGTGCGCCGGCATGCCGGCATGAGGGAACTCAAGCATTGCGGGTTGCGCTGTGCAAACTGCGTCACGACGACAGGGGGGCGGCGTGAGGGCGGTCGATGCGGTACGCGGCGGCCGGTCATTCCGCCCGAGGTGACGGAAGCGCGCGCGCTGACGCGGATGGAGCTGAGACGTCGAGTCGCGCATGTCTGCTGGGTTGTCTGCGCGACTGTCGCGGGCAAACCTGCGCCGTGCATCACCTGTGCCGAGGTACGTCAGCGCGCTTGAGCGCTGCGCAGCCGCCCTGCTAGCATCCGGGCCGTCGCAGCCACGCCGCGCGTGCAGTCTTACAGCTGCCTTGCTGCGTCACTTCCACCTCCCATTCTCGGGGCCGTCGCACACCCGTCGAACGCAACGTGCAGGGCAGGGACGCTGCCCGCGCGTGCAATCGGCCGGCAGACCTACGGACTTGGGTCACTCCGTCATCAGACTCCGACCATGTCCAGGCCGCGCCGTACACCTGCCGCGATGAAAATCGCCATTCTTTCCCGCAACAGCAAGCTGTATTCGACCCGGCGGCTCATCGAGGCCGGGCGCAAGCGTGGTCATACCGTGCGCATCCTCGACCCGCTGCGCTGCTACATGCGCATCGCCGCCGACGGTTTCAGCCTGCACTACAAGGGCAAGCCGATCACCGGCTTCGATGCGGTGATTCCGCGCATCGGCGCCTCGGTCACGCGCTATGCCACCGCCGTGTTGCGCCAGCTCGAATTCATGGGCACCTACACGCCCAACCCGTCCGACGCCATCCTGCGCTCGCGCGACAAGTTGCGCGCGCATCAGTTGCTGGCCGCGCAAGGCATCGACATGCCGGTGACCGTGTTCGGCGACAACCCGGACGACACCCAGGATCTGCTCTCGATGCTGGGCCCGCCGCCGCATGTGGTGAAGTTGAACGAGGGCGCGCAGGGCGCCGGGGTGATCCTCACCGAGAAAGCCAGCGCCTCGCGCGGCGTGGTCGAGGCGCTGCGCGGGCTCTATGCCAACTTCATCGTGCAGGAATTCATCGGCGAGGCCGAGGGCGCGGACCTGCGCTGCTTCGTGGTCGGCGACCGGGTGGTTGCCGCCATGCGCCGGCAGGCGGCCGAGGGCGACTTCCGTTCCAACCTGCATCTGGGCGGCAGCGCTGCGGTGGCCCAGGCCACCGAGCAGGAGCAGGAGGTCGCGGTACGCTCGGCGCGCGCGCTGGGCCTGGCGGTGGCCGGTGTGGACCTGATCCGTTCCAGGCGCGGGCCGTTGGTGCTCGAGGTCAACTCGACTCCCGGACTGGAGGGCGTGGAAGGGGTCTGCGAGGTGGACGTGGCGGCGGCGATCATCCAGCACCTGGAGCAGTCGATCCGTTGATCGGGCCGGGAGTGTTGTTAGCAAAAATTTAACGAAAATCTAATCCTTTCCTCGCTAGCCTCACCCGACCGTAGCTCCGCTCTCGGCAGTGACGGTGATCGGGATGAACTTTTGGCCCAAGTGCGTTGTCGCACTTGGGCCTTTTTACTTAGGCACGCTTGCTCCACCAGCGACGTCGAGTCTAAAGTGAGGAAATGTTAAACGGACGATGGAACAAGGAACGATCATGCTTAAGGCTTTCTGTTATGCGGCATCTTTGTCTGTGTTTTTGCTAGCAAATGTTGCGGATGCCTCGGCAACAGTAGACGTCAAGAAGCCTTTCGCCCAGCAGGCCGCTCAAGTGCGCAAAGAGCTGGATGGCGGCACCAAGTACTCCGAGATCAGTCAGGAAGACCGCGCTAAGGTGCTTTCTGCGCTCACGAGAATAGAAATTGCAGTGGCAGAAAATGGTGATGCACAGGCGTTGACGCCGGACCGAAAGGCAGCGGTCTACAACGACCAGGAGCTCATCAATACAATTTTGACGAGGGCGGGTGAGGAAAGTCGCCTTGTTTGTACGCGTGAAAAGGCGACGGGTTCTCATCACACCACTTCGATCTGCAAAACCGTTGCCGAACGCAGACGCTTGCGTGACAGCGGCGAGCGTGACATGAGCTCCATGCAGCGGAGACACAAGGCCACCGACCCGGGCTCCTAAGTCCACCCCGACCATAGTTATTGAGGTTTCAGTGCGAATTCTAGTAATCGAAGACAACAGCGATATCGCCGCCAATCTGGGCGACTATCTCGAAGACCGCGGCCACACGGTGGACTTTGCCGCCGACGGCGTGACCGGCCTGCACCTGGCCGTGGTGCACGAGTTCGACGCCATCGTGCTCGACCTCAACCTGCCCGGCATGGATGGCATCGAGGTGTGTCGCAAGCTGCGCAACGAAGCGCGCAAGCAGACACCGGTGCTGATGCTCACCGCACGCGATTCGCTGGACAACAAGCTGGCCGGTTTCGACTCCGGCGCGGACGACTACCTGATCAAGCCGTTCGCGCTGCAGGAAGTGGAAGTGCGGCTCAACGCGCTGTCGCGTCGTGGCAAGGGCGTGCACACCCGCGTGCTGGAGACCGGCGATCTGGAATACAACCTGGACACGCTGGAAGTGCGTCGCCGCGGCAAGCTGCTGCAGCTCAACCCCACTGCCTTGAAGATCCTGCAGTCGCTGATGGAGGCCTCGCCGGCCGTGGTCACCCGACAGGAGCTGGAAACCCGCGTCTGGGGCGAGGAGCTGCCCGATTCGGACTCGCTGCGCGTGCATATCCACGGCCTGCGTGCGGTGGTCGACAAACCTTTCGATGTGCCGATGATCCAGACCCGTCACGGCATCGGCTATCGCATCGCCTCGCCCGATGCCTGAAAGCAATAACGGCGCGCGGCCCGCCCGCAGGCGCGGCCGCTACCGGCGGCGTCTGCGCAGCCGCATCATCCTGTCGTTCGTGTTGTTGGGCTTCTGCCTGACCACGCTGTTCGCCTTCGCCACCAACTGGGCGCGCTCTCGCGTGGAAAACCAGTTGGTGGAAGACGTGATGAACCGCAACATCGACGCCTTTGCGCAGCGCTTCTATTCCGACCCGCTGCGCAACCCCGACCTGCCGGTGCAGCAGATGCGTGGGCGGGTGGTCAAAAGCGACAAGTTCGAAGCGCTGCGGCTGGAACAGCCGGAGTGGTATCAGTTCCCGGACGGCATCCACACCATCTCCGGCGTGGACGAGAACGGCAACGCGTATTCGTACAAGCTGGCGGTGCGCAAGACGCCGAGCGAGTGGTTCTTCCTCGCCTACGACATGACCCAGACCATCAAGGGTGAGATCCAGCTCAAGCGCACCTTGATGCTTTCGGTGCTGGTGTTCAGCGGCTTCTCGCTGCTGATTGGCTGGTGGTCGGCGTCCAAGGTCATGCGCCCGGTGTCGGACCTGGCCGCACGCCTGCGCGCCTACCGCGGCGGCACCAGCGAGCCCAAGCCGCTGGCCGCGCACTTCCCGGACGACGAAGTTGGCCAGCTGGCCGAAGCGCTGGACGATTACTCGGCCCGCCTCACCGAAGTGGTACAGCGCGACCGCGAATTCAATGCCGACGTCAGCCACGAACTGCGCACCCCGCTGGCGGTGATCCGCGGCGCCACCGAACTGCTGCTCACCAAGCCCAACCTCGACGAAAAGATGCTGCAACGCCTGCAGCGCATCCAGCGCGCCGAACTGCAGTGCAGCGACCTGATCGGTTCGCTGCTGCTGCTCTCGCGCAATGAACGCGGGCAGGGTAGCAGCAATGTCGCCAAGGTGGCCGAGCAACTGATCGACGCGCACCGCGCACAGCTGGGCGGCAAACAGCTGGAGCTGCTGCTGGAAGGCGAGCGCGACCTGGTCATCGACGCGCCCGAATCTGCCTTGTCGGTGGCGCTGGGCAACCTGATCGGCAACGCGGTCAAGTACACCCAGGACGGCCAGGTGCGCGTGCGCGTGCTTGGCGATGCGGTGGAAGTGATCGACTCCGGCCCCGGCCTGAGCGAGGAAGACGCCGCCAAACTGTTCCAGCGCGGCTACCGCGGCACCCACGCCGGCCACTCGCAAGGCGGCGGCATCGGCCTGTCGATCGTCAGCCGGCTGTGCGACCTCTACGGCTGGCGCGTCAGCGTGCGCCCAGGCCAGCAGCGCGGCGTCATCGCGACACTAGCCTTCCATCGCTAACCACCACCCGCACTCCCGTAGGAGCGCACCCGGGCGCGAGGGCTTTACACGTATCGTCCTTCCCACTGCAGGGCATCCAAACAACATCCGCACCCAAAACCCAGCTCAGCGCTCACCACCGTCACCACCAACTCGCCCGCACGCGCAGTGATCTGCAGCTTGCACCCAACCGCAAATCCCAACTGCTCCAGCCAAATCCCGCGCAAGCGCACGCTGGGAATCCGCTGGCTGTGCGGCCGGCCAGATTCTGCATCGTAGTAAGGGAGTAATGGATGCCACGCTTCGTGTGCTAACGATCTCGCCGGCGGTAACGGCAGCCGACTGTCCATGGCAGTATTTTGAGTGCGCACCCGTAGATGTCAGCGCCCGATTGGATGCGTTTGTAAAACTGCCCTGTAGCTCGCATCCAGGCTTCGCGCTTGTTGCGCCAATCGGTCCGTGTCGCCTTCGTTGCTGACTACGTCATCGGCAATGGCCAATCGTTGTTCGCGAGACGCTTGCGCGGCAATCATCTGATCGGCAAGCACCGATGTGCTCCCGTCGCGTTGCATCAGGCGAGCATGTTGGAGCGACACCGGCACATCGACGACGAGAATGCGGTTTAGCCAGGCATAGGTCGCTCGTCCGCCCGCTTCGGTCAGCAGGGGAATCGCGACGATCGTATAAGGGCCCACGGCTGCCAGCGCGGCGCGCTGCAGTTCTGCGCGAATGGCCGGGTGGGTGATCGCTTCCAGCGCTTTCCGTTGGACTGGATCGGCGAAGACGATCTTGCGCAGCGCTTGGCGGTCCAGCGTTCCATCCGGTAACAGAATCTCGCGGCCGAACTGCTCGGTAATGGCGTCGAGAATGGAGCCAGGCGCCACGACCTGCCGCGCAACAACATCCGCGTCAATGACCGGCACACCAAGCTTCTCGAACTCGGCGGCGAGGGCGCTCTTGCCGGAGGCGATGCCACCTGTGAGGCCGACGATGAAGTCGCTCATCGCCGTGCCCCGGTCAACGCAGGCCTGCGAAGTGCAGGTAGCCGTCCACCAGGTCGTTGCCCCAGAAGAACACCACCCAGCCGGCGATGGCCAGGTAGGGGCCGAACGGGATCGGGGTGGCGCGGTCGCGGCCCTTGGCCACCAGCCAGATCGAGCCGAGGATGGCGCCGACCAGCGAGGAGATCAGGATGATCGGCAGGATGCCTTTCAGCCCGCACCACGCACCGAGCGCGGCCAGCAGCTTGAAGTCGCCGTGGCCCATGCCTTCCTTGCCGGTGAGCTGTTTGAACAGCCACCACACTGTCCACAGCGAGACATAGCCAACCGCGGCACCCAGCAGGGCGGGCTTGGCCGGCATATAGAGGTTGTCCATCGAGCCGACCAGGCCCAGCCACATCAGCGGCAAGGTCAGTTGGTCCGGCAGCAGCTTGTGGCGCAGGTCGATGCCCGACATCGCCACCAGGAAGCAGCTCAGCACGATGGCGCCGAAGCCCTGCCAGCCAAAGCCGAACCGCCAGACGCTGGCCACGCACAGGATCGAGGTCAACAGCTCCACCAGCGGGTACTGGATGGAGATCGGCTTGCCGCTGTAGCGCGACTTGCCGCGCAGCATCAGCCAGCTGAAGAGCGGGATGTTCTCCCACCACTTGAGCTTGTCGCCGGTGACCGGGTCGTGCGACGGCTCCACCACGATGCCTGGCGGCGGCGGCTCGTAGATATCCGGCAGCTCCAGGATCTCGCGCGCATCGCGCCGCCATTGCCACTCCATGCGCTTGGGCAAGCGCAGGATCACCACGTTCAGGAAGCTGCCGATCAGCAGTCCCAGTCCGGCCGCGGCAGGAAAGCCGAGACCGGGATGCTGGTCGAGAAATGCCATACTTGATTTAAACCACAGAGGCGAGTTTGAAGATTGGTAGATACATGCCGATAACCATTCCGCCAACGATTGTTCCAATAAAGACCATAATCAGAGGCTCAAGTAAACTGCTCAAGGCATCCACGGCATTATTGACTTCTTGCTCGTAATACTCGGCCACTTTGAAGAGCATGGCGTCTAGCGCACCCGCTTCTTCGCCGATCGCTGTCATTTGGATGACCATGTGTGGAAATAAATTTACCTGTTTCATGGCCATATTGACCGGATAACCCACTGAAACATCGTCCCGCATACGCAGAACGGCGTCCTCATAAACGGCATTGCCAGTAGCTCCGGCTACAATGCCGAGAGCCTCCACTAGCGGAACGCCGGCCTTAAAGGTCACCGCCGTCGTTCTTGAGAAGCGCGCAATTGAGCTGTTGTGCATTATTTGCCCTATGACGGGCACTTTGAGAGTGAGCCTATCTATCAGGTGTTGTAGGCGAAGTGAGCGCTTGTAAGCGTACAAAAATGCTACGACGCATCCTATGCTCGTGAAAAGTATTAGCCACCAATAAGCGACCATAAAGCGCGATGCGGATACTATTAGCTGAGTAAATGCAGGTAGTTCAGCGCCAAACCCTTTAAAGACGTCCTCAAATTGGGGTACTACAAATACTAATAGAATCGCGCTCACTATGATAGCTACTGCAATAACCATGGCAGGGTAAAAAAGCGCTTTTTTTATTTTTCCTTTGAGTGCTTCAATATTTTCTTTGTAAGTCGCAACGGTATCGAGGACCGTTTCAAGTACGCCCGCGCCTTCGCCGGCTTTGACTAGGTTTCTATATAGCTCGTCAAATTGAACCGGGTGTTTGCTCATGGCCTCATAGAGCGATGAGCCGCCTTCGATGTCGGTTCTAACTTGACCCACCAAATTGCGCATGCGCGGATTCTTGTGTCCGCTTCCTATGATTTCCAGCGCGCCGACTATAGGTACGCCTGACTTCATCATTGTCGCCATCTGTCTACTAAAGAAGGCAATGTCTTTCGGCGTGATTTTTTTGCCAGTCTCGCCAAACAAGGGTTTCGGTTTAGGTTTGACTATACTTGGGGTGATCCCCTGGCGGCGCAACTCGGCTCGCAGCAGGTTGACGTTACGCGCGCTCTGTTCGCCCTTCATCTTGACGCCACGACGATCGGAGCCTTCCCACACATAGACTTGTAGCTGGCTTGCCTTGCCGCCCGGTTTGCTTTTGAGAGTGCCGCTTGTTGCTGCCATGTTCTATCCCCAATCCGCCGTCCCCAGGCGAAAGATGTCTGATGGTACCTCTTTCTTTCGTATCAAGCACGGCGTTCGATTGAGTTGCGGAGCAGGGCGATTTTTGTAGCGAGCGGGCGAATGTGACCTTATTTGTCACCTTCTGACCAGGCGGGGCCCGATGTAGATGGTGTCTCAGAACGAAACTCGCGCTGTGCCAAGCTCGCTGAAGATGGTGCATCATTCGATCAGGGCGTTTCGAGGGGGTGGTCTGACTTGGCACGCATCCTGCTTGCTTAAATTTGTACACGAAGCAACTGCTGTCCGGTTCGGGACGCCTGTCTCGAGATTTAATTACCTCTAGGGGATTTCAGATGAACAAAATGCAGAAAGGTTTTACGCTCATCGAGTTGATGATCGTTGTGGCAATCATTGCGATTCTGGCGGCAATCGCTATTCCGCAGTACCAAGACTATGTCTCGCGTACCCGTGCCTCTGGTGCTGCTGCAGAGCTCGCTGGGTACAAGACTGCAGTTTCGTCTTGCATCGCTGAAACGCAGACTGCAACGGGTTGTAGCGCTGGTACCAACGGTATTCCGGCGATTACTGCTGCTGCGTTTCCTCGTACTAAGAACGTGACTAACATCACTAGCGTTGCGGACGGTGTCATCACGGCCACGACTGGCGCCACCGCTTCGAGCGGCGGTGCCAACCTGACTTATGTGCTGACTCCGACTTCTAACGCAGGTGTCATCTCTTGGGAGAATAGCGGCACCTCTTGCAATCCGACGCGTGGCTTCAAGCCTGGTCAAGGTGGTTGCCCGTAATTCGGTGCATGCTGATGTAACTTAGAGCCCTGCTTTGCAGGGCTCTTTATTTTTGCGCTGTAAATCTCTTGTGGAAAGTCTGAGGGGGAGCGTATGGACCGCAAAGGATCAGTCGCAGGTTTCACCCTGATAGAATTGATGATCGTCGTTGCGGTGATAGCAATACTGGCTTCACTAGCAATTCCGCTGTATAGCGACTATGTATCTAGGACTAGAGCGGCGGCTGCGATGTCGGAACTAGGTGCTTATCGGACTGCAATAGGTCTTTGTGCAACCGAACAACAGTCACTAGTTGGGTGTAGTTCTGGATTTAACGGTGTACCTATAGCGCCTTCAACACATACGCGAAACTTGCCTGCGCCTTTCACCATACAAGATGGAGTGATTCGAGCAACTACTGGTGCCACATCTGTAGATGGCTCTGCGCAACTCACGATCATAGATACTCCCTCATTGTCTGTAGGAGTTCAACTTGACTGGACGAATACAGGGACCACTTGTGATGCTAGGCGGGCTTTCCGTGACGGACAAGGGCATTGCAAATAAGGTGGAGGTTGTAGATACAAATTTTTTTGTGCAAGCATGGGTTGGACTGTACGGTATGTACGTCGCCACAGGATCTTGAAATTCTATGAGCATCGCAATCAGCACCAACTTGGTCGGTATCACTGGGCTGGCGCGTCGTCTTGTGCAAGATGGTGCTCTTGATGAAATGGCGGCCCGTGCTGCAATGGATCAGGCTGCGCAAGCGAAGGTGCCCCTCCCGCAATGGTTCGCGGACAGGAAGCTGGTGTCCGCGGCACAACTTGCGGCGGCTAATGCAGTCGAGTTCGGCATGCCTCTAATGGACGTTTCCGTCTTCGACGCCAGCCAAAACGCCATTAAGCTAGTTAGTGAAGAGTTGCTCCAGAAGTACCAGGTGCTGCCGCTGTTCAAGCGCGGCAACCGGTTATTCGTGGGGGTGAGCAACCCGACCCAGACCCGGGCGCTGGACGACATCAAGTTCCATACCAACCTGGTGGTCGAGCCGATCCTGGTCGACGAGGACCAGATCCGTCGCACCTTGGAGCAATGGCAAGCCAGCAATGCGGCGCTTGGCTCGTCGCTCGGGGACGATGATGAGGGGATGGGCGACCTGGACGTGTCGGCCGGGGACGAGGACATGGGCGCCGGCGGGGATTCCGGGGTCGATGCCAAGGGCGACGACACGCCGGTGGTGAAGTTCGTCAACAAGGTGCTGGTGGATGCGATCCGGCGGGGAGCCTCCGACATCCACTTCGAGCCGTACGAAGACGACTATCGGGTGCGCTTGCGCATCGATGGGCTGCTGAAGAATGTTGCCAAGGCACCGGTAAAGCTGAACCAGCGCATCGCGGCGCGTCTGAAGGTGATGTCGCAGCTGGATATCGCCGAGAAGCGGGTGCCTCAGGACGGGCGCATCAAGCTCAACCTGTCCAAGACTAAGCAGATCGACTTCCGCGTGAGCACCTTGCCGACGTTGTTCGGCGAGAAGGTGGTGCTGCGTATCCTGGACGGCAGCGCGGCCAAGCTGGGCATCGAGAAGCTGGGCTACGAGGCGGACCAGCAGAAGCTGTTCCTGGAGGCGATCCACAAACCCTACGGGATGGTGCTGGTGACCGGGCCGACCGGTTCGGGCAAGACGGTGTCGCTGTATACGGCACTCGGCATCCTCAACGACGAGACGCGCAACATCTCCACCGCCGAGGACCCCGTTGAAATTCGCTTGCCTGGCGTCAATCAGGTGCAGCAGAACAACAAGCGCGGCATGACCTTTGCCGCGGCGCTGCGTTCGTTCTTGCGCCAGGATCCGGACATCATCATGGTCGGCGAAATCCGCGACCTGGAGACGGCCGAGATTGCGATCAAGGCCGCGCAGACCGGTCACATGGTGCTGTCCACGCTGCACACCAACGATGCGCCGCAGACCATCGCGCGCCTGATGAACATGGGCATCGCGCCGTACAACATCACCTCGTCGGTGACCCTGGTGATCGCGCAGCGTCTGGCGCGGCGCCTGTGCAACAACTGCAAGCGCAAATCGACCTTGCCCGAGCACGCGTTGCTGGCCGAAGGCTTCACGCCGGCGCAGATCGCTGCCGGTATCGAGTTGTATGAGGCGGTCGGCTGCGACGAATGCACCGAAGGCTACAAGGGCCGTACCGGTATCTACCAGGTGATGCCGATGACCGACGAGATCGGCGCGATCGTGCTGGAAGGCGGTAACGCGATGCAGATCGCCGAGGCGGCACAGAGTATCGGCATCCGCGACCTGCGCCAATCGGCGTTGGTCAAGGCCGCGCACGGGGTAACCAGCCTGGCCGAGATCAACCGAGTGACGAAGGACTGAGTGCTGGGAATCGGGAATCGGGATTGGGGAATCGGAAAAGCCTGGGGCCTGTACTTCCCAGGCTTTTTTGTTTGGACAACATCGTCAAGGATTGCAGCGGGCCACCGCGAGGTGATGCATGAGCCAATCCATCGCGCTGTTTCCCGCAAGAACCATCGAAGCGGCGCCTGTGCTTTTACGATTCCCGATTCCCCAATCCCGATTCCTGACTCCCGGCCTTTTACTCCATCCCCAACTTCTTCAATTTATAACGCAACGCCCGAAACGTGATGCCCAGCTGCGCGGCGGTCTTGGTCTTGTTCCAGCGGTTTTCTTCCAGCGCCTTCTGGATCGCGGCGCGCTCCAGTTGCTCGATGTAGGAAGGCAGGGCGGCCGAGGCGGGGTCGATGTCCACCACCGCTTCGCGGGGTTCGACGGCGGCGCTGCCCGGTGTGGCGGCCAGGCGATGGCCGCCGTGGGCGGGCAGGCGCAGGTCGGTGGCGCTGATCTGGTCGTCTTCGGCCAGGGCCAGGGCGCGTTCGAGGATGTTTTCCAGCTCGCGCACATTGCCCGGGAAGCCATACTGGTCCAGCGCGTCGAGCGCGGACTGGGTCAGCAGCGGAATCGGCCGGCCGTGGCTATGTGCCAGGCGCGCGATGATGGCCGCGGCCAGTTGCGGAAGGTCGCCCCCGCGTTCGCGCAGCGGCGGCACGCGCAGTTCGATGACGTTGATGCGGTAGTACAGGTCGTGGCGAAAACGGCCGTCGGAGACCAGGTCGCCCAGGTTTTTGTGGGTGGCCGAGAGAATGCGCACGTCCACCAGCGACTCGCTGGACGCGCCCACCGGGCGCACCGATTTTTCCTGGATCGCGCGCAGCAGCTTGACCTGCATCTGCAGCGGCAATTCGGCCACCTCGTCCAGAAACAGCGTGCCGCCGTGCGCGGCCTGGAACAGGCCTGGCTTGTCGGCATGTGCGCCGGTGAAGCTGCCCTTCTTGTGGCCGAAGAACTCGCTTTCCATCAGTTCGGCGGGGATGGCGCCGCAGTTGACCGGCACGAACGGGCCGGCCGCGCGTGCGCCCTGTTCGTGGATGGTGCGCGCGACCAGCTCCTTGCCTACGCCCGATTCGCCGACGATGTAGACCGGCGCCTGGCTGCGCGCGACCTTGCCGATGGTGGCGCGCAGGCTTTCCATCGCACTGGAATCGCCCAGCAGGCGGCTGGCCTGTTCCGGTGGCGGCGGTGGCGGGGCGGGGCGGTCGCGGTTGTTCAATTCCAGCGCGTGCTTGACCAGGCCACGCAGCACGCTGATGTCCACCGGCTTGCTGACGAAGTCGAAGGCACCGGCCTTCAAAGCTTCCACCGCCAGGTCCATGCTGCCGAACGCGGTGATCATCGCCACCGGGGTCTGCGGATAGTGCTTGGCGATTTCGGTAACCAGTTCAATGCCGTTGCCGTCAGGCAACCGCATGTCGGTCAGGCACAGGTCGTAGGGATTGTTGGCCAGCAGCTCGCGCGCTTCGGCCAGGTTGGCGGCGGTGCTGATGCGCAGGCCCATCCGGCCCAGGGTGAGAACAAGCAGTTCGCGAATGTCACGCTCGTCATCGACAACCAGGGCACTTTTCGGTTCGTTCATGTGGCGCACGATAGCCCACGGCGATGACCGTCGACAATTGCCGGCCGGGTCCGGGCGTAACGATTCACGCGATCACAGGATGGTGCGCGGGCGCAGCACGATGCGCAGCGGCTGGCTGCACGGACACGATCGCAGCGCTAGCGCAGGCCACAGCGCCATTGGCTTGCTGCTGGCATGAAGCGACGATCCAGCTTATTTCCCGCGCAGGCTATTGGGCCCCTGCAACAGGATCCGGAAACAGGCGCCGCCGCCCGGCACCGACACGTAGTCCAGTTGCGCCTGGTTGGCGCGGCACAGTTCCTGGGCGATATACAGGCCCAGCCCGGTGCCGTGCTCGGAGGTGGTGTAGAACGGGCGGAACAATTGCGCGGCCACCGTCTCCGGGATGCCGGGGCCGCGGTCGACCACGTCGATCACCGCCATGCGCTCCATGCGCTCCACGCGCAGTTTCACCCGCGCCGGTTCGTCCATGACCCGGCCGTACTTGAGCGCGTTGTGCACCAGCGCGGTCAGGATCTGGTGCAGGTGCTTGGGGTCGATCAAGGCATGCACGGCATTGCCCTGGATGCTGGCCTCCAGGATGTCGGTCTCCATCGACAGGGTCTGCCGGTACTCGACCACGAAGCGGCGCACGAAGGCGGCCAGATCCAGGTTGTCCGGGCTTGCGCGCTCGCGGCGGGCCAGCGCGAGCACGCTCTCGACGATGCCGTTGGTGCGCTGGCATTGCTGGTGGATGATCTGCAGCAGGCGGCGGTCGGCATCGCCGATGTCCGGGGATTCTTCCAGCAGCTGCGAGGCGTAGCTGATCGCCGCCAGCGGGTTGCGGATCTCGTGTGCCAGGCTGGCCGAAAAGCGCCCCATCGCCGACAGCGTGAGCGATTCGGCGCGCCGCGACACCACGCTGGCATCGTCCAGAAACACCAGCACCAGGTCGCTGTCGGCGAGCAGCCGCACGAAACGCGGCTGCACTTCCGGGCGGTCGGCGCCCAGTTGCAGCGGAGCCTCTTCCTCGCGCCAGCCGCTGCGCCAGCGCTGCAGGCGGCGCAACAGTTCGGGCGTGAGCGCGGCCAGCGACAGGTCGACCGGGGCGTTGCGCTGGTCGCCGTCGCCGAGCAGCGCCAGCGCCGCCTCGTTGGCCAGGGTGATGCGGTTGTGCGTATCGACCACCAGCACGCCGGTGCGCATGCGGCGGATGATCAGTTCGTTGATCTCGTAGAGGTTGGCGACCTGCGCGCCGCGTTCTTCGGCCAGTACCTGATTGCGGCGCGCACGCGAGCCGATCTGTTCGCAGATGAAGGCCACCGCGACGTAGCTGGTGGCGAACATCGCCAGTTCCGCGACCGGGCGGGCGGCGCCGCCACCTTCGAGCAGGGTCCACAGGTATTCCAGCACGATGGCGCCGCTGGCGAGCACCGCGATGCTCATGCCGTAGCGCAGGCGCAGCAGGATCGAGGCAGCGGCGACATTGAACAGCAGCATCATCGCGATGCCGGCGCTGGCGCCGGGCAGCGCATGCGTGGCCAGGGTCGCGGCGGCGATGTCGGCCAGCACCGAACAGAACACGGTGGTGGTCAGCCGGCGCTCGCTGCGGCCCCAGAACAGCAGCGGGATCGCCACCGACAGATAGCCGATCGCCACGCCGGCCGCCAGGCGCGGGTAACGCGGCTCCGGGATCGCGTCGGACAGGGGGCTGAACACCAGGGCGGCGATCAGCCCGGCCACCAGCACCCGGTACAGCGAAAAGAAGTACAGCTCGCGCTGCGGCGCGGACTGGATCCGGTCGATAAGCGATGGGCTGGATGGCAAGCCGATTCCCCGCTGGAGCAAGCCGCGAGTATAGGCAGGTGCGCGGCCCGCGCTGCGCTTGCGCACACTGCCGGGCTGCACGCAAGCGGTGCAAACGACGGGCCGCGCGCGCCGACTTTTGCGCCGCACGGCGTGGTCGGCCACAATAGGCGGCCCGTTCGCGTCTCTTGACGTGCCGCCCAGGCGGTCTGCGTTGCACGCAGCGGTCGTTTCCTTTTCCCACGGTGACGCATGAATTTCCACGAATACCAGTCAAAACAGCTGCTTGCCGAGTACGGCATCCCCGTTCCGGCCGGCAAGGTCGCGGCGACCCCGGACGAAGCGGTTGAAGTCGCCAATTCCCTGGGCAAGGGCCCCTGGATGGTGAAGGCGCAGATTCACGCGGGCGGTCGCGGTAAGGCTGGCGGCGTCAAGTTCTGCAAGACCACCGACGACGTGAAGGCCGCAGCGGCCAAGATGCTCGGCACCAAGATGTCCACCTACCAGACCGCCGGCGTCGAGCTGCCGATCAACCTGGTGCTGGTGACCACCGCCGGCGAGATCGTCAAGGAGCTGTACCTGTCGATCCTGGTCGACCGCGGCACCAAGACCATCACCTACATCGCCTCCAGCGAGGGTGGCGTGGAGATCGAGCAGGTCGCCGCCGAGACGCCGGAGCTGATCCACTCGCTCAACGTCGATTTCGTCGAAGGCGTGCAGGGCTACCACGGCCGCGATTTCGGCTTCAAGCTCGGCCTGACCGCCAAGCAGGCCGGCCAGTTCGCCAGCATCATGGTGAACCTGTACCGCCTGTTCAACGAAAAGGATCTGGCGCTGGTTGAAATCAACCCGCTGGCGATCCTGGACGACGGCAACCTGTACGCACTGGACGGCAAGTTCGACAGCGACGACAACGCCGCGTTCCGTCAGAAGCAGCTGGTCGCCATGCGCGACAAGACGCAGGAAGACGAGACCGAAGTGACCGCCTCGGAGCTGGACATCAACTACGTCACCATGGACGGCAACATCGGTTGCATGGTCAACGGCGCGGGCCTGGCCATGGCCACCATGGACGTGATCAAGCTCAACGGCGGCGAGCCGGCGAACTTCCTGGACGTGGGCGGCGGCGCCAACAAGCAGCGCGTCATCGAGGCGTTCAAGCTGATCCTGTCCTCGGACAAGGTCGAAGGCATCTTCGTCAACATCTTCGGCGGCATCGTCCGTTGCGACATGATTGCCGAGGGCATCATCGCTGCGGTCAAGGAAGTGGGCGTCAAGGTCCCGGTCGTGGTGCGCCTGGAAGGCACCAATGTGGAAGAAGGCAAGCAGCTGCTGCGCGACAGCGGCATGGCCATCATCCCGGCCGACAACATCAACGACGGTGCCAAGAAGGTCGTCGAAGCTGTCAAGAACGCCGCCTGATCCACGACACCGAAGGAACTATCCATGTCCGTTTTGATTAACAAGAACACCAAGGTGATCGTGCAGGGCTTCACCGGCCAGCAGGGCACCTTCCACGCCACTCAGATGATCGAGTACGGTACCCAGGTCGTCGGCGGCGTGACGCCGGGCAAGGGCGGCACCACGCATATCGACCTGCCGGTGTTCAACACCGTGGCCGATGCCGTACAGAGCACCGGCGCCGATGCGTCGGTGATCTACGTGCCGCCGCCGTACGCGGCCGATGCGATCCTGGAAGCGGCCGCTGCCGGCATCAAGGTCATCGTCTGCATCACCGAAGGCATCCCGGTGCTGGACATGCTGCGCGTCAAGAACGTGCTGACCCGCTCGCATCCGGACACCGTGCTGATCGGGCCGAACTGCCCCGGCGTGATCACCCCGGGCGAGTGCAAGATCGGCATCATGCCGGGCCACATCCACAAGCCGGGCAAGATCGGCATCGTGTCGCGTTCGGGCACCCTGACCTATGAAGCGGTCAAGCAGACCACCGAAGTGGGCCTGGGCCAGAGCACCTGCATCGGTATCGGTGGCGACCCGATCAACGGCCTGAACTTCGTCGACTGCCTCAAGCTGTTCAACGAAGATCCACAGACCGAAGGCATCATCATGGTCGGCGAGATCGGTGGCGACGCCGAGGAGGCCGGTGCCGAGTACATCAAGCAGTTCGTGAAGAAGCCGGTGGTCGGCTTCATCGCCGGTGCGTCGGCGCCGGCCGGCAAGCGCATGGGCCACGCCGGTGCGATCGCATCGGGCGGCAAGGGCACCGCCGAAGGCAAGTTCGCGGCGATGGAAGCTGCTGGCGTCAAGACCGTCCGTTCGCCGGGCGATCTGGGTGCGGCGATTGCTGCGCTGGTGAAGTAAGCACGCCGCGCGCGCAAGCGCGTAGCGTCGGAGAGGCCGCCTTCGGGCGGCCTTTTTTGTGGCTAGCCATTCGCAGCTAGCCGTTTGTGGCAATGGCCGACGTGGCCATTGCCGCTGGCCAATGGCTGGCTGTGCCAGCGCCTTCGCCGGCCGCCGTTGCCTGTCGCGACTTGGCGGTGGATTCGATCGGCTTGCAGCGTTCGATTCAGGGCTCGTGCTGCTGTGCATTGTGCTCAAGCAACAGCTCCACGAACGCGCGCACCTTTGCCGGTCGAAAGCGCGTTGCCGGGAACACGGTGTGGATGCCGCCGGACGGCAACTGCCACTGCGGCAGCACATGCAGCAAGCGACCGGCGGCCAGATCGTCGGCGACCACATAATCGGGCAGCACCGAGATGCCTGCACCCTGGCACACCGCCTCGCGCACGGCGAGGGTGGCGTCGAGAAAGATGCCCGGCTGCACGTCCACACTCTGCGGCGCATGCGTGGCGTGCGCGAATTGCCAGCGCTGGTGATCGCGCAATGCAGTGTTCGCCACGAAGGGTAGGGTGGCGACGTCCTGCGGCGATGCGATTCGGGCCAGCTGCGCGGCCATCGTGGAAGGGGCGACCAGCAACTGGCGAAACGCGCCGATCTTGCGTGCCTGCAGGCTGCTTTCGGCCAGCCAGCCGACGCGGATCGCAAGCTCGATGTTGGCCGTCATCAGGTCCAGGGTCTGGTCGCTGAGGATTGCGTCGACCTTGCAGGCCGGATGGCGCCGGGTGAAGGCCGCGATCGCCGGCACCACCACGCGCACGCCGTAGTCCAGCGGGGCGGTGAGCCGGAGCAGGCCGGACGGTTCGGCGGCGGTGTCGGTGAGTGCGTCGAAGGCGTCGTCGGTATCGCGCAGGATGGCCGCGCAGCGCTGGTAGAACGCCTGCCCGAGTTCGGTGGTGCGCACCCTGCGGGTCGTGCGCACCAAGAGCGAGGTGCGGCATTCGCGCTCCAGGCGGGCGACCTGCTGGCTCACCACCGCCTTGGTGATGCCCAGGCGCTCGGCGGCCGCCGTGAAGGAGCCGGTGTCCACCACTGCGACGAAGTAGGCCAGGCGGCG
This sequence comes from Xanthomonas sp. LMG 8993, assembly GCF_009835065.2. Taxonomy (NCBI): domain Bacteria; kingdom Pseudomonadati; phylum Pseudomonadota; class Gammaproteobacteria; order Lysobacterales; family Lysobacteraceae; genus Xanthomonas; species Xanthomonas sp. LMG 8993. The sequence continues at coordinate 287,026 of NZ_QVIF02000002.1, forward strand.
CAGATTGCCCAGGCCGCCTGGCCCGGTCTCGCTTCGATTGTGTGTCTTTGGCATACGGTATGTTTATGGCGGATGGATTTAAGAATCAACGGCGCGGGCCTAGGATGCCTTCCTCGCCACCGGATGCCGCTGACATGTCCACTACCGTTCACTACATTTACGACCCGCTGTGCGGCTGGTGCTATGGCGCCAGCGCGGTGGTGTCGGCGTTGCAGGCACGGGCCGATGTCACGCTGCAACTGCTGCCAGCCGGGCTGTTTCTGGGCGCGGGCGCCAGGGCGATGGACGACACCTTCGCCGGCTACGCCTGGTCCAACGACCAACGCATTGCGCAGCTAACCGGCCAGGGTTTCAGCGCCCAGTATCGGCAACGCGTGCTCGGCGATCGTCAGCAGCGCTTCGATAGCGGTCCGGCGACGTTGGCACTGACGGCGGTAGCGCGTGTCGATCCGTCGCGCGAAGTGCAGGTGCTGGGGGCCATCCAGCGGGCGCGTTATGTCGAAGGCGACGATGTGACCGCGCTGGACACGCTGGTGGGCCTGCTGCAATCGCTTGGGCTGGAGCAGGCCGCGAAGCAGATCGCCGCGCCGGATGCGCAGCTGCTTGCGCTGACACAGGCGCGCATCGACACCGCGCTGGAGCTGTTGCAGGAATTCGATGTGCGCGGCGTGCCGACGCTGGTTGCGCAGTCGTCCGGCAAGCGGTGGTTGCTGGATGTCGGGGCGGCTTATAGCAACCCCGATGTCGTCCTGCGGCAGTTGGATGCCGGGCGTTTTTAGGCATCTGGGTGACTGGTTTCTCGCCATGGGGTTGGCTTTCTTGCAGCTGACCTTTCCCCACACACGTCTCCGGTGACTTGGCTGTCTTCTGCCGCACCCTCACCCCAACCATCGCTATCCCCAAAGGCCAAAACAATGCCAACCCGACGAGACGTCATCAAAAAACTGGCCGTTGCGAGTGTCGCAACCGCCTTCCCTGGAGCGAATACCGGCATGGCTGCACCGACCGCACTGACGTATCAACATTTCCCCGCCGGCGAGCACGGTTTCTTCCGCGCGCCGGTGCTGATTTCCGGCGCGCGCGATGCGGTGCTGATCGATGGCGGCTTCACCCTGCCCGACGGCAAGGCGCTGGCCGAGGCGATCCGCGCCAGCGGCAAGACGCTGACCACCATCTACATCAGCCAGAGCGACCCGGATTACTACTTCAGCCTGGCGCCGATCAAGGCTGCCTTCCCCAAGGCACGCGTCATCGCCGCCTCGGCCACCATCGCGGCGATCAAGGGCAATGTCGAAAAGAAACTGGCCACCTGGGGCCCGCAGCTGAAGGAAAACGGCCCGCAGCGCCTGGCCGACATCGTGATGCCGGAGGCCTTCGATGGCCCTGCGCTCACACTGGAAGGCCACGCGCTGGAGATCGTGGAGGCCGACGGTCTGGCCAACCGACGCTATATCTGGGTGCCTGCACTGAAGGCGATCTTCGGTGGCGTGCTGGTGTTCTCCGGCACGCATGTGTGGACCGCCGATACGCACGGCGCCGAAGGCCGTGCCGCCTGGCGCAAGACGCTGGACAGCATGGCGGCGCGTTCGCCATCGGTGGTGGTAGCCGGCCATCTGCTGCCGGGCGCGCCCACCGATGCCTCGGCCATCGCCTACACGCGCGATTATCTGCTGGCCTTCGAGAAAGAGCTGGCCAGGCACAGCAACAGTGCCGACCTGATCAAGGCCATGACCGCGCGCTACCCCGATGCCGGCATGACGGTGGCATTGCAGATCGGCGCCAAGGTCGCCACCGGCGAGATGCAGTGGGGCTGATGCGATGACGGCGCAGCCGGACACCATCCGCGCAGGCGCCGTGCATGCAGTGGACGCGCAACACCGACGCAGCGCCAGATCCCTGCACGCCGCTGCGCTTCTGGAATAATGCAGGCTTGGCGGCGACGCCGGTCTGCATCCCGGTTTGTTGCGGGATGCGGCGCAGCCACGCCTTCCCCGCTGCATTCGCATAGGCCTTCCAATGTCCCAGACGCTCCGCATCGCCATGGCGCAGTTCGACTTCCCGGTCGGCGCCGTGGCGCGCAATACCGATCGCATCATCGACTTCATCGCGGCAGCGCGCGACGAGTTCGATGCGGACATCGTGCTGTTTCCCGAGCTGGCGATCAGCGGCTACCCGCCGGAAGATCTGCTGCTGCGGCCCGGTTTTCTCGCCCATTGCCAGGAAGCGCTGGCGCGCATCGCCGCCAGTACGCGCGGCATCGTGGCGGTGGTCGGCTGGCCGCAGAGTGCCGGCAGCGTGGTCTACAACGCCGCCAGCGTGTTGCGCGACGGGCGTATCGAGGCGACGTATCGCAAGCGCGAATTGCCCAATTACGCAGTGTTCGACGAGCGCCGCTACTTCGACGTGGACCCGGATGGCGACAACTGCGTGGTCACGGTCAAGGGCGTGCAGGTGGGCGTGGTGATCTGCGAGGACCTGTGGTTTGCCGAACCGCTGGCCAGGACCGTGCAGGCCAGCGCCGAGCTGGTGCTGGTGCCCAATGCCTCGCCCTACGAGCGCGGCAAGCACGCCCAGCGCGATGCCCTGCTGGCCGAGCGCACCCGCGAGAGCGGGGCGGCGATTGCCTACCTCAACGTGGTCGGCGGCCAGGATGCGCTGGTGTTCGACGGCGCATCGGTGGTGGCCGATGGCGACGGCACCGTGCATCCGGCCGCTGCCGCCTTCGTCGATCAGTGGCTGGTGGTGGACTACGCCGCCGGCGAGCGCATTTTCACCCCGGTGGTGTGGGTGGACGATGGCGACGAGAGCATGGATGCGCTGGCCTGGCGCGCCGTGGTGCGCGGGCTGCAGGACTATTGCCGCAAGAACGGCTTCAGCAAGGTCTGGCTGGGCCTGTCCGGCGGCATCGATTCGGCGCTGGTGCTGGCGATGGCGGTCGATGCGCTGGGCGGCGACAACGTCACCGCGGTGCGGTTGCCGTCGCGCTACACCGCCAACCTGTCCAATGATCTGGCCGACGAGCAATGCCGCGCGCTGGGCGTCAAGCTGGAAACCATCGCGATCGAGCCGGCGTTCGAAGGCCTGCTCGCCGCGCTGGGGCCGATGTTCGAAGGCACCCAGCCGGACATCACCGAAGAGAACCTGCAGTCGCGCAGCCGCGGGGTGATCCTGATGGCGCTGTCCAACAAGTTCGGCGGGCTGCTGCTGACCACCGGCAACAAGAGCGAGTATGCGGTGGGTTACGCCACCATCTACGGCGACATGTGCGGCGGCTATGCCCCGCTCAAGGACCTGTACAAGACCGAAGTGTTCGGCCTTGCCAAGTGGCGCAATACCGTGGGCGGGGCGCCGGTGATACCGCCGGCCGTGATTTCGCGCCCGCCCTCGGCCGAGTTGCGCGACAACCAGACCGATCAGGATTCGCTGCCGCCGTACGATGTGCTGGACGGCATCCTGTACCGCTACGTCGACCAGGAGCAGTCGCGCGATGACATCGTCGCGGCCGGCTATGCCGCCGACACGGTCGAGCACGTGCTGCGGCTGGTGCGGCTCAACGAATGGAAGCGCCACCAGGCCGCGCCCGGGCCCAAGGTGTCGCGGCGCGCGTTCGGGCGCGAGCGGCGTTACCCGATCACCAATGGCTATTCCGGCCAGTAGCCCGAACGGCTATTGCGGTCGGTCGCCCGTTGCATTGGCTGCCGTTGCGGTGGCCGGTGCTTGTGCGAAGCGGGTGAGCAGGTCCAGGGTCGGCTTGGGCCGGGTCAGGTCGTACATCAGGCCGAAATGACCTTCGGCGCCCTGGATGGTGGTCTGGTCCAGCAATTCGTAGACGTTCACCTCGGACACCACGTCGGCATAGTTGTCGCGCACGTTGCGCAGCAACTGCGCCAGGCTGTCGTAGCAGCCGCGGTCGCCTTCCGCACCGCCGGTGGTGTTGCCGGTGTAGATCTCCGCACAGTTGAGCTCGTTGAAGAACACCGGGGTCTTGTAGGTCTGCGCCGCGGTGCGCAGCTGGCCCAGGTACAACGCGCTCCAGTAGCCGGCATCCTGGTGGAAGGCGTAGTAGTGGAAGCTGATGTGGTCGAAATTGAAGCCGGCCGCCTTGGCCTTGGCCAGGAACCACAGCGAGCCATTGCGATCGCCGGGGCAGCGTGCGTTGGCGCTGCGGTCGTCGCTGTTGCAGGCGGTGATGTTGATGGTGAAACGCAGGCCGGCGCCCAGTTCGTTGGAGGCCTGGCGCATGCCCAGGTACATCGTGGTCATTGCCGCGATGCGGGCATCGGCCTCGGCGCGCACCAGGTCCTGTTCGTTGCCGATCTCCCAGACCTTGATGTCGGCCGCATAGCGGCGTGCCAGCTGGTAGCCGATCTCGCGCGACATCGGGTAGACCATCGGGCGCAGCGTGATGCCGTACTTGCGCGCCAGCGGGACCAGCGCATCCAGCGTTGCGTAGTCACGCGGGTCCACATCGAAGCGGTAGCTGCGCAGATTGCGTGCGGCCAGCAGCTGGAAGCGGGCCTCGGCCTGGGCCACGGAATAGCCGGGGCGATTGTCGTGGGCGTTGACGCCGTAGACGATCGGCGCCGCGGTGGCGGTGGTGGTCATCGCCGCCAGCAACAGGGCGAGCAGGAACGGGACGATGCAGCGGGACATGCGGCCTCCTGGGCGGGCGCCAGCGGGGAGTCGGAGCTTCTTCAGGGCCGAGTATAGGCAGCGCACCGGCGCGGTTCGGTGACCTGGTGCCGGGTCTGGCGACGTGCCCGCAGCTGTCGCAGGCAGGCGCGCCCCGCGTTGCGCGAGAGGGTGGGACGCTGGCGCGGAATGCGGGACGGCCGATCTTCCGGTCGATCAGGCGTCACTGTCGCCAGGCATCGCGAGTGCCTGCGGCAACCGGCGCGCCGTCACCGCCGCAGGCGCGTTACCGCAATAAAAAGGGGCCTTGCGGCCCCTTTTTCTCATTACACCGGCGACTGATGTCTCAGTCGCGGCTCATCTGTGCGTTGCGCTGGCCGGTGGCGGCGGACTTCTCGCCGGCGAACGGGTTGAGCTTGCGGATGGCCCAGGGATACTTCGGCCAGTCGCCGGTCAGCCACGGGTGCTGCGGGCTGTTGAGTTCCAGCACGCGGCGTGCGTCGGCGGCCAGGGTCTTGTTGCCCAGGTGGGTGTAGGCCTCGGCCAGCACCGCGACCGCGTCGTATTGGTAGGCGCTCTGCGGATAGGTTTCCAGCAGGTAGTTGGCGCGACCGGCCGCCGAGACCCAGGCATTGCGCCGCAGGTAGTACAGCGCGTTGTCCAGTTCATGCTGGGCGAACACGTCGCGCAGCTCGATCATGCGCTTGCGCGCATCCGGCGCGTAGCGGCTGTTCGGGTAGCGGTCGGTGACGGTGTTGAAGTCGTTGTAGGCCTGCTGCGGCGAGGACAGGTCGCGACGGCTCGGATCCAGCGACCACACGCGGCGCAGGAACACCGTATCGCGGTTGCTGTTGGCCAGCCCGCGCAGGTAGTACAGATACGAGATGTTGCGATGGGTCGGATAGGTCCGGATGAAGCGGTCGACGCTGGAGACGGTGTCGTCGTGCTTGCCGGCCTTGTACTGGGCATAAGCGGTTTCGATCATCGCCTGCTCGGTGTACGGGCCGTACGGGTACTGGGCGATCAGGCGCTTGTAGCTGGCTTCGGCGCCGGCCCAGTTGCCTTTCTCCATCAGGCCGTGGCCCTTGCCATAGAGCTGCTCGACCGGCATGCCCTCATCGGGATTCTTGTCCTTGGCGCCGCGGTGGCAGCCGGTGACGACGAACGCCATGACCAGCATGAGGGCAATCAGGCGCGCAGGCGCGGAAAACGTGGACCGTCGGATCATGGGTCTGGGCAGGACGCATCAGGAAAACGAGAGCGCGATGATAGCCTAGTGGCCTGTCCGGCGACTGACTCCCGCCGCCCGGACCGCCAAATTCCCGCTTTTGCCTGAGTGCCCGTGTCCATGTCCGACCCATCTGCCGATCCCCTCGACCCGTCCATCCGCCAGGCCATCGTGCCCGACAACGCCGCTGGACGCCGTTTCGACGCGGTGCTGGCCGAGCTGTTCCCCGAATTCTCGCGCTCGCGCCTGTCTGAGTGGATCAAGTCCGGCGATGCGCTGCTGAACGGGGAAATGGCGCGCCCGCGCGACACCTTGCGCGGCGGCGAGAGCGTGCAGGTGCAGGTGGTGCTGGAAACCCAGACCCACGCCGCGCCGCAGGACATCCCGCTGAGCGTGTTGTACGAAGACGACCAGGTACTGGTGATCGACAAGCCGGCCGGGCTGGTGGTGCACCCGGGCGCGGGCAATCCGGACGGTACCCTGGTCAACGCCTTGCTGTTCCGCGACCCGGCGCTGGCGGCGGTGCCGCGCGCCGGCGTGGTGCACCGGCTGGACAAGGACACCAGTGGGGTGATGGTGGTGGCGCGTACCGTGCAGGCGCAGACCGCGCTGGTGGAACAGCTGTCCGCACGCGATGTGCATCGCCAATACCTGGCGGTGGTGGTGGGCGCGCTGGTCTCCGGCGGCACCGCCAACGCGCCGATCGACCGCCATCCGCGCGATCGGCTGAAGATGGCGGTGCGTGACGACGGCCGCGATGCGGTCACCCATTACCGCCTGCGCGAGCGCTTCCGCGCGCACACCGCGCTGGAATGCCGGCTGGAAACCGGGCGCACTCACCAGATCCGCGTGCACATGGCGCATCTGAAGTCGCCGATCGTCGGCGACCCGCTGTACGGCGGCGCGCTCAAGCTGCCCAAGGGCGCCACCGACGAACTGGTGCACGAGCTGCGCACCTTCAAGCGCCAGGCGCTGCATGCCGAAACCCTGGAATTCCTGCACCCGGTCAGCGGCGAGCCGGTGCGCGCCAGCGCGCCGGTGCCGGCCGACCTGCAGCGGCTGATGACGGCCCTGCGCGAAGACAGCGCACGCGCCGCCGAGCTGGCACGCCGCTGACGTGGACGCCGCCGCGCCCTTCGTGCTGCCGGCCGACTGGCCGGCGCCACCACGCATCCATGCGCTGACCACGCTGCGTCACGGCCTGGGCGGCTCGCTGGCGCCGTTCGACACGCTCAACCTCGGCAACCGCAACAGTGCCGATGGCGACGCGCCGGAGCAGGTGGAACGCAACCGGGCGCTGCTGGTCGAGGCGCTGGTACTGCCCGGTACCCCGCAGTGGCTGCGTCAGGTGCATGGGGTGGAGGTGCTGCGTGTCGACGCGCCCGTGCTCGAGCCCGGCGAACAGCCGCCTGCAGCGGGCACTGTCGCGCCAGGCGCGCAGGAACCGGTCGCCGATGCAGCGGTGACCGCCGTGCCCGGCGTGGTGCTGGCGATCCTCACCGCCGATTGCCTGCCGGTCGTGCTCGCCGCTGCCGATGGCAGCGAAGTGGCCGCCGCGCATGCAGGCTGGCGCGGCCTGGCCGACGGCATGCTGGAGCGCAGCGTGGCGGCGATGCGCACGCCGCCGCAGCAGGTGTTGGCATGGTTGGGGCCGGCAGCGGGGCCGCAGGCCTATGAAATCGGTGAAGACGTGTTCAACGCCTTCGTCGCGCACGATGCGCAGGCGCAACGCGCGTTTGTCGCGACCCGTCCGGGGCATTGGCGGGTGGACTTGTATGCGTTGGCGCGTCAGCGCCTGCAGCATGCCGGTGTGCCGGCCAGCGCCATCCATGGCGGCGGGCTGTGCACCATTTCCGAGCCGCAACGTTTCTTCTCGCATCGTCGCGACCGTCGCAGCGGACGCATGGCCACGCTGGCATGGATCGCGCCCTGAGCGTGCCGTTATTTGCGCAGGTGCTGGGGCAGGACGCGTTCGCGCAGCTGCCTGCGCCGGTGCGCGCGCTGCATTCGGTGCAGCAGCGGCAGACCTTCGCCGGCCGGGCAAGGATTCAACGCGGGACGCATGCGCTGGTCCCGTTACTGGCGCTGCTGAGCCGCTTGCCGCGCAGTGGCGAGGTGGAGGTCGAAGTAGAGTTTCTTGCAGACGCGGCGGGCGAGCGCTGGCATCGCCGGTTCGGCGGCCTGCCGATGCATTCGCGCCTGTGGCGCGAGGGCACGCGCTTGCGCGAACATCTGGGCGCGGTGCGGTTTGAATTCGCGCTGCGCGCCGACGCGCAATCGCTGTACTGGCAGGCTACGCGGGTATGGGCATTGGGCTGGATCCGGTTGCCTGCGCGCTGGTTCGAGCAGGTGCGTTGCCGCGAGCATGCCGACGCCGGGTGTTACGGATTCCTGGTCGACGTGCACTTGCCGCTGGTCGGCCCGTTCATTCGTTACGAGGGCTGGCTTGAACCGCGTTGATCCACCGCTCGTTGACGTGTCTCAGCTGGAGTCGTCTCGGTTGGAGACTCCTCACTTGAAGCCGTCGCGCGTGGAGCCGCCCGGCCGTCAGCCAGGTGCTGTGCCCGCGACCATCGTGTTCGATGGCGTGTGCCTGCTGTGCAATGGCTGGGTCAGGTTCCTGCTGCGTCATGATCGACGCGGGCGTTATCGCTTTGCCGCAATGCAGGGCCAGGCCGGACGTGCGCTGTTGCAGCAGCATGGGCTGGATCCGGACGACCCGTTGTCGTTTCTGTTGGTGGATGACCGCGGTGCGTGGACCGACAGCGACGCGATCGTGCGGGTGCTGGCCGGGTTGGGCGGCTTCTGGCGGCTGGCCACGGTGTTGCGCGTGGTGCCGCGTCGCGCGCGCGACATCGGCTATCGCCTGATCGCACGTCATCGCTACCGCTGGTTCGGTCGCAGCGAGCATTGCATGCTGCCGACACCGGAGCAGCGCGAGCGGTTTCTCGACTAGCGCCCCAGCTAGACGTAGGAGCGCACCTGGGCGCGATGGGCGTTACCGGGAAGGCTTCATCGCGCCCAGGTGCGCTCCTACGACTGCGCGCTGATTTCTCTGATGGCTTGTCGATACGGAGTGTTGTTCGTCCGCGTGTGCTGGATCTGTGGTGGCGGACAGGCACGCCTGCTCGGTGTAGGAGCGCACCTGGGCGCGATGCGGCGTTACCGATAAAGCTTCGTCGCGCCCGGGTGCGCTCCTACGACTGCGCGTTGATTTCTATGATGGCTTGTCGATACGGAGTGTTGTTCGTCCGCGTGTGCTGGATCTGTGGTGGCGGACAGGCACGCCTGCTTTGTGTAGGAGCGCACCTGGGCGCGATGGGGCGTTACCGGGAAAGCTTCGTCGCGCCCGGGTGCGCTCCTACGACTGCGCGTTGATTTCTATGATGGCTTGTCGATACGGAGTGCTGTTCGGCCGCGTGCGTTGGATCTGTGGTGGCGGACAGGCACGCCTGCTTTGTGTAGGAGCGCACCTGGGCGCGATGGGCGTTACCGGGAAAGCTTCGTCGCGCCCAGGTGCGCTCCTACGACTGCGCGTTGATTTCTATGATGGCTTGTCGATACGGAGTGCTGTTCGGCCGCGTGTGCTGGATCTTTGGTGGCGGACAGGCATGCCTGCTTTGTGTAGGAGCGCACCTGGGCGCGATGCGGCGTTACCGGGAAAGCTTCGTCGCGCCCGGGTGCGCTCCTACGGTGATTCCGTGACGGCGGCTTACGCGGCTGCGTTTTTGAAGCTTGCGGGCGCTGCTTTCGGGCTGCCGCTGTGCGCAGGCTGCAGGCGGAAGATCGACACCGCATCGGCCAGTTCCACGGCCTGTTCTTCCAGGCTGCGCGCGGCGGCGGTGGCTTCTTCCACCAGCGCGGCATTGCGTTGGGTGACTTCGTCCAGTTGCGCGACGGTGCGGTTGACCTGTTCGATGCCGCTGGATTGCTCGGCGCTGGCGGCGGTGATCTCGCTCATGATGTCGGTGACGTGTTTGACCGAGCCGACGATCTCGCGCATGGTCGCGCCGGCGCGGTGCACCAGGCCCGAACCCAGTTCGACCTTGTCGGTGGAGTCGGCGATCAGCGTCTTGATCTCCTTGGCCGCATCGGCCGAGCGTCGCGCCAGCGCGCGCACTTCCGAGGCGACCACCGCAAAGCCGCGGCCCTGTTCGCCGGCGCGTGCCGCTTCCACCGCAGCGTTGAGCGCCAGGATATTGGTCTGGAAGGCGATGCCGTCGATGACGCCGATGATCTCGCCGATCTTGCGCGAGGCGGTGCTGATCTGGCCCATGGTGGACACCACATCGTCCATCACCTGGCCGCCGTTGTGCGCGACTTCGCCGGTGCCCACCACCAGCCGGTTGGCCTGCAGCGCGCTGTCGGCGTTCTGCTTCACGGTGGAGGTGAGTTCTTCCATGGAGCTGGCGGTTTCTTCCAGATTGGCGGCCTGTTGCTCGGTGCGCTCGGACAGGTCGGCGTTACCGGCGGCGATTTCCACCGCCGCGCGGCGGATCGTGTCCGATGCGATCTGGATGTCGCCGATGATCTCGGTCAGCCGGGTCACGGTCTGGTTGGTGTCGTCGCGCAGGCGCGCGAAGATGCCGTGCGCATCGCCCTCCACGCGTTGGGTGAGGTCGCCTTCGGCCAGTGCACCGATCACCCGCGCCAAGGCGGCCAGGTGGGTTTCCACCGAGTCGTAGATGCGGTTGATGCCCTGCGCCAGCGACAGCAGCACGCCGTCCATGCCGTCGATCTGCATGCGCCGGCTGAAATCGCCGGCCGCGGCGGCATCGATGATCTGGATCAGCGCCTGCTCGGCGTTGACCTGCGCGGTGACGTCCATCCACTGCGCGATGGTGCCCAGCTTGGTGCCGTCGGCGGCAATGATCGGGCTGTAGACGAAGTCGATCTGGCGGCCGAAGAACGGCGCGCGCACCGCCTTGGAGGCGGTCAGCGCACGCATGCGGTCGATCGCGGCCTGGCTGTCGGGATAGATGTCGCCGATGCTGCCGCCGACGAAGCCTTCGGCATGGAAGCTGGGGCGGAAGCTCTGCACATCCGGCTCGATCAGCTTGAGCATCGCCAGCAGTTTGCGGTTGGCAAACAGCACCTGGCCGTCGTCGTCGGCGATGCGGATCATGGTGTCCAGATCGTCCAGCGCCTTGATCACGAACTGGCCGTGGCGCAGCCCCTGTTCCATCACATCGATGCGGATGGCCAGCTTGTCCTGGGTCGCCTGCAGGGCGTGCAGCAATGGCGCGAGTTCGCCGGAGGCGGTGCGCAGATCCAGGCGCTGAAAGCGCCCTTCACCGATGGCGGTCACCGTGCCGATCGCCTGTTGCAGTTGCGCCAGACCGCGACGGCGCGCCCACCACCACAGCCCGGCACTTGCCGCGCCCAGTACCAGCAGCGCCGGCAGCAAGCGGCCCAAGCCGGTCCAGACACCGCCGGGCAGCAGCGTGGCGGCGTAGAGCGTCAGCAAGCCCAGCAGCCCGATCTGTGCAGCGGCAGGCAGCCATGCGGCCGTGCTGGCACGCGCAAGGTTCCGGCCGGAAGGCGGGCGGGAGACGGCGGTGGCATCGGGTGAGGGCGACATAGGCTGAGTCCAACTGAGTGATTCGGAGTGGGGAGCGGCGTCCTGCGCTGCATGGGCTGCTATGGGGTATCGGCGGCCGAGCCCGAATCATGACGGCGTGAAATCACCGTTCGTCGGAATAAGTCGACCAGATCCCCGAAAACACCGATGTAGTTGATTTGGAAGCGGTTTCAGTGTGGTGCTAGGCACTGCGGAACCGTGGTTTGCGGCCGGATACCGGTCTTGCAATTGTAAATTTCACGTGAAATATGGGCTGGCTCCGTAAACACTTCGTAGACCGCGACTCCACGCGATCAAGACTGACCAGTGGCGTCATCAGTGCGAGGCAACGAACACGCATCGAAGCGCGGGGAATCGGGAATGGAGAATCGGGAATCAAGCGCGTCTTCGATCAAGCCCAGCCCATAAAAACGACAGCAAAGCGCTTTTCCCATTCCCGAATCCCGATTCCCGATTCCCCAAAAAAAAACCGGCCATCTCACGATGACCGGTCTATCGATGCCCAACTAGCTGACGTTACACCGGCTTACTTCGCCGGCTTGGCGCCCGCGTCATCCGGCAGCGCCCAGGCGATCACGCTGTCGCCCGACTTGGTTTCCATGCGGTCGTGCCCACCCACGGCGGCCACGATGTACTGCTTGCCGTCGATGGTGTAGCTCAGCGGGGCGGCCTGCGGGCCGGCCGGCACGCGGGTCTCCCAGACCTGCTTGCCGGTGCGGGTGTCGAAGCCGCGCATGAAGTCGTCCAGGGTCGCGCCGATGAAGGTCACGCCGCCGGCGGTGGCCAGCGAGCCGCTGTTGTTAGGCGTGCCGATCTCGAACTTGGTCTTGGACGGGATGCCCATCGGGCCCTGGTCGTAACCGGTGCCCAGCGGACGCCGCCAGAGCACCTGCTGGGTGCGCAGGTCCACGCCGGAGATGTAGCCCCACGGCGGTGCCACGCACGGCGTGTTGAGCGGCGACATCCACGGCTCCTTGCGGGCGCCGTAGGCCAGGCCCTTCTGTGCCATGTAGCCGGGCGTCTTGCTCTTGCCGTCGAACACCGACACCACGCCCAGCTCATTCATCTTTTCGCGGGTGTAGACCTGCAGGGTGTAGGGCAGGCGATTGCTGTTCATCACCATGATGCCGCGCTGCAGATCGACCGAGACGCCGCCCCAGTTGATGCCGCCGTGGTTGCCGGTAAAGGCCAGCGAGCCCTGCAGGGTCGGCGGGGTGAACATGCCTTCGTAGCGCAGCTGCTTGAACTGGATGCGGCAGGCCAGCTGGTCGAACGGGGTCATGCCCCAGGCGTCGGATTCGACGATGGTTTCGTACTCGCGGCTCGGTGCGCCCACGGTATTGGGCATGCCCGGCGAGATCGGCTGGGTGGCCGCGGTCCAGTCGCCATGATCGGTGCCCTGCGGCACGGCGATCTGCTTGACCGGCATGAGCGGGGCACCGGTGGCGCGGTCCAGCACGAACACCTGACCGGACTTGGTGGCCTGGATCACCGCAGGGCGGGTAGCGCCGCCGGCGACCGGCCAGTCGACCAGGTTCGGCTGCGGGCCGATGTCGTAATCCCACAGGTCGTGGTTGACGGTGCGGAAGTGCCAACGCTCCTTGCCGGTGGCCGCATCCACGGCAACCAGGGAGGCGGTGTATTCCTCATCCTGCGGGGTGCGGCCCTTGCCGAAGAAATCGCCCGAGGCATTGCCGGTCGGCAGATACACCAGGCCCAGTTCGTCGTCGGCGGCCATCAGCGACCACACGTTCGGGGTGGAACGGGTATAGGTCTGCCCGGCCGGCGGCTCGGCGGTGATCGCCGGGTTGCCCAGGTCCCAGGCCCAACGCAGCTGGCCGGTGAGCGCATCGAAGCCGCGCACCACGCCCGACGGCGCATCGCCTTCCTGGCCGTCGCGCACCTGGCCGGTGGGCTGGATCACCACGCCGCGCATCACCACCGGCGGCGAGGTCGGGCCGACGAAGCCCGGCTTGGTGTTGCCGGTGCCGGCATTGAGATCAACAAAGCCGTTGTTGCCGAAGCTGGTGCACAGCTTGCCGGTCTGCGCGTCCAGCGCGCCGAGGCGGCCATCGACCATCGGCCAGAAGATCCGCGTCGGGCACTCGGCGGTGCCTTGCGGCGCCTGGTAGTACGACGCGCCGCGGCAGGTGGTGGCGGCAACGCCGGCCATCGCCTTCGGATTGGTCTGCGGGTCGAAGCGCCAGCGCTCCTTGCCGTTGGCCGCTTCCACCGCGATCACCTTCTGGGTCGGGGTGCAGATGTAGAGCAGCTCGCCGACCTTGAGCGGGGTGTTCTGGAAGGCGTAGCCCAGCTTGGAGCCGGCCGGCTTCAGATCGCCGGTATGGAACTCCCAGGCCACCTTCAGGTTCTTGGCGTTCTCCGGGGTGATCTGCGCGCCGGGGGTGTAGTGGTTGGACAGGTTGGAGCCGGCGTACGAGGTCCAGTTGCTGGCATCGTGATTGGCCGCGACGTTACCGTCCGGGCTGGGCACGTTGGCGCGGCTGAACGGCGTCGCATTCTCGGCCGGCAGCTTGGAGGCATCGGCCAGTTCGACATTGCGCGGCACCAGCAGTGGCCACAGGATCAGCGTCGCGCCCAGGATCGGCAGCACGCCAGTCACCAGCACATAGCCCAGCCCCGACAGCGGCTGCATACGGCGACGGGCCACGCCCCAGAACGGCAGCAGCACCAGCCCCAGCACCGACATCCAGGCCAGACGCGGGACCAGGCCCCAGCCATCCAGGCCCACTTCCCACAGCGCCCAGGCGATGGTGGCCGCCAGCGTGGCGCCAAACAGCCACAGGCCGGCACGCTTGCCCAGCGCCAGCAACACGCCGGCCAGGAACAGGCCGATGCCCGCCAGCAGGTAATACCAGGAGCCACCGACGGCGACCAGGCGGCCGCCTTCGTAGGCAAGCACCGCACCGAGCACGGCGATCACCACGGCATAGACCACCAGCAACCAGGTGCCTAGTCCACGTTTTGAGGATTGATCAGTCATTTTGAGATGTCAGGAAGGACCCAGGCACCGGCAGGCGGTGGCGAGTCGTGGAGGGAGCAAGATCACAGGCTGGCAAAGGGCGGCCTTGGATCCAACAAAAACGTCCTAAAGCAGAACGTCCGGATATGAACGCGCAGCCCCTCCCAGGGTCCTCAGCGCTACTCATGCAGATATTTTAGACCGCAATGACGCTTGTGTCCGTGACGGAATGAGAACCAACGTTCCAGGCCATGCGGTTGAGGCGCTGGAATTACTCAAATTCGATGCGGCTGAAGATTGCTGTGGGTGTCAGGCGGTGTTGGGTGCATTCGCATGTGGCGACAAATGCAGGATCCTGCAGTAGTTCTATTGAGTTATTGACTCAAGCGGTGAGGCGGGGATTTGGCATTCGGGAGTGGAGATTTGTAGAAGCTGGGAGTTCGCGCTTCGGACATTTTCACTTGTACGTACACGCGTACCCTCATCCGTCTTTCGGGCACCTTCTTCCGAGGGGAGAACGGGGGCGCTGCCGGTGCGCAGCGCGTCTGTGCTGATAGCGTGGTGCTGGCAGCCTGCGTTACGGACACCGGAGTCAGATATCTGCAAGTGCCTGCAGGTAGCGCTGGCGCCAGTGATTGATGTTGTTCTTGCGCAGATGATCCATCATCGCGCTCCAGCGTTCGATGCGGGTTGCCAGCGGCATGCTTGCTGCCGTTGCGATCGCGTCGGCCACGCCGTCCAGATCGTGCGGATTGACCAGCAGTGCCTCTTTCATTTCGTCCGCTGCACCGGCCAGCAACGACAGCACCAAGACACCCGGATTCTGTGGATCCTGCGCCGCGACGAATTCCTTGGCGACCAGGTTCATGCCATCGCGCAGTGGCGTGACCAGGCCAACCGAGGCCGCACGATAGAAACCGGTCAACGTCGCATGGCTGAAGTTCTGATTGACGTAACGCAGCGGCGTCCAATCCGGCTCGGCATGTCCACCGTTGATGTGGCCGGCGATCTGCTCCAGCTGCCCGCGCAACTGGCGATACTCGTTGACGTCGCCGCGCGATACCGGCGCGATCTGCAGATAGGTCAGGCTGCCGGATTGGTCCGGATAACGCTCCAGATAGCGCTCGAAACCCTGGAAGCGTTCCGGCAGGCCCTTGGAATAATCCAGCCGGTCCACGCCGATCGCCAGTTGCCGGCCGCGCAGGCTTTCGCGCAGGTCGCGCACCGCCTGCTTGCCGACCGAGGCCTTGGCCTGGTTGGCGATCAGGTCGGTATCGATCCCGATCGGGAACGCCGCGGCACTGAAGCGACGCCCGCCGGGGCCTTCGACGATGTCGCCGTCGAGAATGCGGCCACCGCCGAACAGACGCACATAGGCCTTGAAGCGCTCGGCATCACGCTGAGTCTGGAAGCCAACCAGGTCGTACGCATAGAACGTGCTGAACAAGCGCGCGTGATCCGGCATCGCCTGCATCAGGTCGGCCGAAGGCATCGGCACGTGCAGGAAGAAGCCCATCTTGCAGCCCACACCCAGCTCGCGCAGCATCGCGCCCAGCGGAATCATGTGGTAATCGTGGATCCACAGCGTGTCGCTGTCCTTCAACAATGGCGCCAACTTTTCGGCGAATAGCCGGTTGACGCGCATATAGCCTTCGCGGGTGGCGCGGTCGTAATCGACCAGGTCCAGGCGGAAGTGCAGCAGCGGCCACAGCGTGCGATTGGCGAACCCGTTGTAGTACGAATCGATGTCGCGCTTGTTGAGGTCCATGGTGACGAACTTGATGTCGCCTTCGGTCTGTTCGTGCATGCCGCCGCTGTCGCCGCGGACGGTCTTGCCGCTCCAGCCGAACCACACACCGCCGCGCTCCTTAAGTGCAGCCAACAGACCAACCGCCAGCCCGCCGGCGCGGTTTTCGCCGGGCACTGCAACGCGGTTGGATACCACCACCAAACGACTCATGACGCCTCCTGCCAGCTCCGCGACAAGCGCATCGCTGCGATGATCAAGCCCACATGCGAATAGGTCTGGGGGAAATTCCCCCAGGCTTCGCCGTCTTCAAACGATAGGTCCTCCGACAGCAAGCCGAGGTGATTGCGGCGCGAGAGGATGCGCTCGAACAATTCACGCGCCTCCTCCTTGCGGCCGATCGCGGCCAGCGCGTCGATGTACCAGAATGTGCAGATGGTGAAGCTGGTTTCCGGCTCACCGAAGTCATCCGGTGCGATGTAGCGATACAGCGCATCGCCATGCTTGAGCACGCGGCCAACCGCTTCGACCGTGCGCACGAAGCGGCTGTCGTCGTTGGCGACGATGCCGATATCGGCCAGCAGCAACAGCGATGCGTCCAGGCGATGACCGCCCAGCGTATCGGTGAAATGGCCGCGCTCTTCGCTCCAGGCCTCGCCCAGCACGCGTTCGCGGATGGTGTCGGCGCGCTCGCGCCAGTACACGCTGCGCTCGGGCAGCACCAGCCGGTCGGCGATCTTGGAGAGGCGATCGCAGGCGGCCCAGCACATCGCAGCGGTATAGGTATGCACTTCGGCGCGGCCGCGGAATTCCCACAGGCCGGCATCGGGCACGTTGTGCAGCGCGAAGGCGCGCTCGCCCAGCGGCTCCAGGCGGCGGAAGGTGTCCGCATCGCCCTGGTCCTTCAGGCGCAGGTCGAAGAACAGCTGGGTGGAGGCCAGCACCACGCTGCCGTAGACATCGTGCTGCTGCTGGATCCAGGCCAGGTTGCCGCGGCGTACCGGGCCCATGCCGCGGTAGCCCTCCATCGTCTCGACTTCGTGCTCTTCCAATTGCGATTCGAAACCGATTCCGTACAGCGGCTGCATGGTGCCGTCGGCGGTGGCGATGTTGAAGATGTAGCCGATGAACTGCTCCATCGTGCGGGTGGCGCCCAGGCGATTCAGTGCACGCACCACGAACGCGGCATCGCGCAGCCAGCAATAGCGGTAGTCCCAGTTGCGCGGGGTGTTGGGCGCTTCCGGGATCGAGGTGGTCATCGCCGCGATGATGGCGCCGCTGTCTTCGTACTGGCACAGCTTGAGCGTGATCGCGCTGCGGATCACCGCTTCCTGCCAGTCGAGCGGAATCGACAGGTAGCGCACCCATTCGCGCCAGTATTCTTCGGTGCGTTCCTGCGCTTCCTGCACGTAGCCGGTGAGCGAGCGGGTCAGCGATTCGTCCACGCCCAGCACCAGGTTGACCGGGTGGCTGAGCACGAACGGCAGGCCGTCGCGCACGAAGCGCACCGGCACATCCGTGGTCAGGCGCAGGGTGAATTCGGGCAGCACCCAGCGGATGTGATTGCTGCCCCAGGTGGTTTCCGGGCTGCGTCCGCCCCAGTCGGCCAGCGGGCGGGCGCGCACGATGATGCGCGGGTTGCCGGCGAGCGGGCGGATCTGCCGGATGATGCTGACGGGCCGGTAGAAGCGCCCGTTGTTGCGCCAGCGCGGTGCGAAGTCGATGACTTCCACTTCGCCGCCGTGGTGGTCGCGCAACACGGTGCGCAGCACAGCGGTATTGGGCAGATAGTGTTGCTCGCTGCTGGCGAAGTCCTCCAGCTCCACGGCAAAGTCACCGCCTTCGCGCTTGGGCGAGAGCAGCGAACAGAACGCCGGGTCGCCGTCGAAGGCCGGCAGGCAACTCCACACCACGCGTGCCTGCCGATCGACCAATGCCCCAAAGCTGCAGTTGCCGATGACGCCCAGATCCAGGTTTGGCTCGGTCATGGAGTGCGAACGATCCTTTTGAAGAGAAGAGGGGAAGGCGCGCCGCGCTCAGGCCTGGCGCGCGTTGCGTTGCAGCCACGCATGCACGTCGGCGGTGCCGTCGACGCGGAAGCGCGCGCTGGTTTGGGCGCGATCGCCGACCAGCACGCTCCAGCCGCCGAGGCGGTTGGCTGCTTCGAAACCGAATTCGTCGGTGAGGTCGTCGCCGACAAACACCGGCGTGCGGCCGGCGAATGCGCCCTGCTGCATTAACTGTTCGACCGCCAGGCCCTTGTTGCTGCCTTCGGGGACGAATTCGATCACGTGGTCGCCCGGTTGCAGGCGGTACCCGGAAAGCTGGGCGATTTCCTGCTGCGCAAAGGCGAGCACGTCGGGGCCGGCCAGCGGCTGTGCGCGCCAATGCAGCGCGACGCTGACGCCCTTGTCTTCGACCAGCACGCCGGGGTGCCGGTGCGTAAGTGCGGCGGCACGCTGATGCAGGCCATGCAGCCACTCGGAGGTGTCCTGCGGCATCGCCGCGCGTGCGGCGATGTCGCTGCGCAGTTCGTGTCCGTGCAGGCCGGCGGCCGGAAGCAACAACGGCGCGAACAAGGCGTCCAGTTGCGACAGCGGTCGGCCGCTGACCAGTGCCACGGCGCCCTGCAGACGGTCACTTAGCTGGCCGATGGCCGCGCGGACCTCGGGCAGGAGCCGCACAGCCTCGGGGCTGTCGGCAAAGTCGATAAGGGTACCGTCCACGTCCAGAAACAATGCGCAGGCATCGTCCAGCAATGGCGGCGACGGAAGGGGGGAGTGCACGTCTGCCATTGCGCTAGTGTGCGCAAGGCGATGTGATATTCAGGTTATGCAACAGCGGGGAGTGGGGATTCGGGGGTGGGGATTGGCGATGCGCCCCACTTGCCAATCCCGAATCCCCGATCCACCCATCCCGGCGTCAGAACGAGTAGCGCACCCGGCCATACCAATACGCGCCGTTGCTGCCGATCGGCGAGAGCACGTCGTAGGGCAGGTTGCCGAAGTAGGCGATGTCGTCGATGGAGCGGTCCGAATAGTTGTCGAGAATGTTCTGGCCGCCGATCGCCAGCGTCCACTGCGTGCCCAGGTGGTACTCGGCTTCCAGGTCCAGCTGCCATTCCGCGCCATAGGTCTGGCGTGGCACGAAGCCGCCGCCGAAGTCGAACACGCGCGTGGCGCTGCCGTAGCGATTGACCCGGGTCTGCAGGTTCCAGTGTTCGTTGTTCCAGTTGGCGGCCAGCGCGGCGCGCGTGCGTGGTGCGGCATCGGTGAGCGTGTTGCTCTCTTCGACACCGAACAGCACGTAGTCCGGGTCCAGCGCGAGCAGCTGCGCCGGGGTGCCGATGACGTTCTTCAACTCGGTCTTGGCGTAGCTGTAGGTGCCGGTCAGCAGCAGGTCGCCGCCGAAGGCGTATTGGCGCCAGTTGCCGACCAGCTCGGCGCCGCGGGTGCGGGTGTCGGCGGCGTTGAGGAAATAGCTGGCGCTCTGCACGCCGGCGACGGCGAAGTTCTGCTGCACGAAGTCGGTCAGCGTGGTGCCGGTGATGTCTTCGGACAGCGCGATGCGGTCGTCGATATCGATCTGGAAGAAGTCCAGCGACAGGTCGAAGTGATCGCCCAGCTGGCTGGTGAAGCCCAGGCTGTAATTGAGCGACTTTTCCGGCTTCAGGTCAGTGGCACCGAGCGCGCGTGCGATCGGGTTGTTGACCGACAGCAGGCGGCCCTGGGTGAGGCGGCCGGCGGCGTCATAACCGGTGGACGTGGCTTCGTAGCCGATCTGGCTGAGCGAGGGTGCACGCACGTTGTTGGAGACCGCGCCGCGCAGCGCGAACGCCGGGGCGAAGGCATAGCGCGCGGCCAGCTTGCCGGTCCACTGGCTGCCGAAATCCTGGTAATGCTCGTAACGGCCGGCCAGGTCGGTGGAGAACTTGTCGCCGAACTGGCTGGACACGTTGGCATAGGCGCTGGCCACGTTACGCGACAGGTCGGCCTCGTCCTGCGGGGTCAGCCCACCGCCGGCCTGCGAGCCGGTGGGGCGATCGGTGAACGGGCCGGCCGCATAGCTGGCCGGGTCGCCGGCATGGGTGCGGTATTGCTCGCGGCGGAATTCGGCACCGGTGCCGAAGGTGTGGGTGGCGCCGGCCGCATCGAACACGCGGGTCAGATCCAGATTGCCCACGGTCTGCGCAAAGGCGAAATCGCCGGTCTTGAAGCGGGTGGTGCTGCCCGGGCCGAGCGAGGCGTTGAGCGAGTTGCGCAGCCGGTAGGTGAAGTCGTTGCGGCCGTAGTTGACGCTGGCGTCGTAGTCCCAGCTGCCGAGCTGCCCACGTGCGCCGGCGACGACCTGCAGGTCGCGGTTCTCGCCTTCGGAAATCGGGCGGTAGCCGTTGGGATAGATCTCACGCCAGTTGGCGCTGCCATCAGGGTAACGGAAGTAATTGGCGCCTTCGGTGTCGCGCTGGTTGTAGGTGCCGAAGGCGTAGAACTCGCCGGTGGCACTGAAGGGCACCTTGGTGTTGAGCCAGGCATTCAGGCCCTTGGTGGCGCCATCCCCGAGCACGTAATTGCGCTTGCCGGCCAGCGCCAGGTTGGCCGGGGTCTGCTCCTCGAACGACGGAATCTGGTCGAAGCCGGCGCGGTTGGTCGCCTCGCGATTCTTCAGCTCCAGGCCGACCTTGAAGAAGCCGCCGTCATCGCCGAGCAGGCTGCCGACCTTGGCGCTGGCGTAGCTGGTCTGGCCATCGGTGACGCGGCGATTGATCGGCTCCACGTCGGTGTTGTAGGCGCCGAAGCTGGCTTCCAGCTCGCCACGCTCGGGGTTGTCGTCCAGGATCACGTTGATGACGCCGGCGATCGCGTCCGAGCCGTACTGCGCGCCGGCACCGTCGCGCAGCACTTCGATGCGCTTGATCGCGTTGATCGGGATGGAGTTGAAATCCACCGGCGTGGTGCCCTTGCCGATCTTGCTGTCGGTATTGACCAGCGCCGAGGTGTGGCGGCGCTTGCCGTTGACCAGCACCAGCACCTGGTCGGGCGAGAGCCCACGCAGCTGCGCGGCGCGGATATGGTCGGCACCACCGGAGTTGGACTGGCGCGGGAAATTGAACGAGGGCAGCAGCGCCTGCAGCGCGCTGCCCAGCTCGCCGTTGACCACGCCGGCCTTGCGGATGTCCTCGGCGGTGAGCACGTCCACCGGCACGGTCGATTCCAGCACGGTGCGGTCGCTGGCGCGGGTGCCGGTGACGATCACGGTGTCCAGCGTGGTGGCGCCGGGGGCGGCCTGCTGGGCCTGGGCGTTGGCGCTCAACACGGCGGCCACGGCCAGGCCGATAGCCGAAAGGGTGGGGCGGGTCATCTCTCTCTCCTGCGACAGCAACTGCGAACGCGCCGCGCGGACGGCATCCGGCCGGGCAGGGGCGCAAAGGGGGTTCGGATCGTCCACATTCATCCGGATGGAGAGATATTATCGCGTTGTTCAGGCGCGTGCGAGATGGCACAGTGCGCGCACGCCGGCATCAGCTGATGCCGGCCCTGCATGAGCCCGCCCCCGATCCGTCGTAAACGTACCCGTTGTGGAGAAGTCGATGAAGTTGCTGCCGTCCTGCCTGCTTGCCGCCATGCTGGCGCTGTCCGCCTGCGCCACCACCCCCGGCGGCGCGCCGGGCCCGACCACTGCCAGCCTGCAGGGCGATGCGGCGCGGCCGGCGGCGGCGCGCGGCTGGGTGCGCAGCGAGCTGTACTTCGGCGTGGGCGAGGAAACCGGCCCGGCCGATCGCCCGCAGACCCGTACCATCGACGAAACCCAATGGCGGGCGTTTCTGGACAAGGAAGTGACCCCGCGCTTTCCCGACGGCCTGACCGTGTTCGACGCCTATGGCCAGTGGCTGTTCCGCGGTGCCAAGGAGCCGAACCGGCTGGGCACCAAGGTGCTGGTGATCCTGCACGAGGACACCCTGCAGCGGCGCAACGACATCGAGGCGATTCGCCTGGCCTGGAAGCAGGCCACCGGCCACCAGTCGGTGCTGTGGTCGCGGCAGGCGGTGGAGGTGTCGTTCTGAGTCTGGCGACCATGCGGCTTGAACATCCGCACCGGCTGCACGTGAGCGCTGCACGCAAGCTGCTGTTCGCCGCACTGGGCGGGCTGTCGTTTGCGTGCTTTGCGCGCGACACCAGCGTGCAGGTGTCGCTGGACGCAAACACGCAGGCGACCGCCACACTGGTCGGCGCGCGCCTGCATGTGGTGTTGGGCCCGGGCGGCAAGGAGCAATGGTTCGACGCGAACCTGGACGAGGGCGAAGGCGGCGCCGGTGTGGACAGCGACGACTACAACTTCGACGGACATCCGGATCTGGCGGTGTCGGCGATGCTTGGCCAGGTCAACGAAGCGGTGCTGGTATTTGTGTTCGATCCGGCGCAACGGCGCTTTCGTGCGCTGACCGCGCCCACGCGCCCGGCAGTGCAGTGCGAGGGTTTCTTCAATCTGACGCCCGACAGGCAGCAGCGCAGCCTGACCAGTTCCTGCCGCAGCGGGCCGATGTGGTACGCCGATGTGTATCGCTACGCGGCCGATGGGCGGTTGTATGTGGCCAGGACGCAGCAGCCGATCGCCTCGCCCGACATCCAGACCTTGCTGGATCCAGGCACCGGCGATGGCATGCCGCTCTCGGTGTGGCCCAGTTACGACGCGCGCGGAGCGAAGGTTTCAAGCGAGATCGGCACCACCCTGGACGCGCCGATGCCGGTACAACTGCGCGTGCAGGTGGCGCGTCTGCCGCTCTACGCCACCCCTACGGCGACCAGCACCAAGCGCTATCTGGTGCAGGGCGATCGGGCCGACGCGCTGGATGTCAGTGCCGATGCCACGCGCGTGCAGGTGCGCTATCGCAGTGCCGGCCGTGGCGACATCGTCGGCTGGATCGAGGTTGCTGCGGCGATGAAGTAGGGCCGTTCCGCCACGCAGCCGCCTGGCATGGAACAGACCGGCGCAATCGCGGCGACACGCTCTGATCCACCACGCAGCTGTCGCGCGTGCGGAGCAGCGGCTACCATCGGTCGATCCCCACGCTTCCTGGCTCCCATGTCGGCCCCTTCCTCGCGTACTGCGGCATCGCCGCGCTGGTTCGTCGCCGGCGACCTCAATGGCTTCTTCGGCCTGGTCGTCGACAATCTCTCCATCCTTGGTTTCATCGCGATGGCGTTGGTCGGGATGTTCCAGTTCCCGGCCGAGGTGGTGTTCGGGCGCATGTTTCCCGGCACCGCGTTCGGCGTGCTGGTGGGCAACCTGCTCTACACCTTGATGGCGCGGCGGCTGGCTGCACGTACCGGGCGCGACGACGTCACCGCGATGCCGCTGGGCCTGGATGCGCCGACCAGCATCGGCATGGCGCTGTTGGTGCTGGGCCCGGCGTTCGTCGGCTTCAAGGCACAGGGGCTGGACCCGCAGGCGGCTGCCATCGCCACCTGGAAACTCGGCATGGCCGCGCTGGTGGTGATGGGCCTGCTCAAGCTGGTGCTGTCGTTCGTTGGCGAGGCGGTCACGCGCGCGCTGCCGCGCGCGGCCTTGCTGGGTTCCATCGCCGGCATCGCGCTGGTGTTGATGGGCCTGCTGCCGCTGCTGGAAACCCTGCGTTCGCCAGTGGCTGGCTTCGTCACGCTGGGTTTGTTGCTGTACGTGCTGCTGGCCAAGGGCCGGTTGCCGACCAAGTTGCCCGGCGTGCTGGTGGCATTCGTGATCGGCACTGCGCTGTACTACGGCCTAGGACTGGCTGGCCTGGGCGCACCGGGCTTCGCGGTGCCGGCATGGACGCCGCCGCAGATCGTGTTGCCGCTGCCGAACCTGGGCTTCATCGACGGCCTGCCCGCCACGCTGGCGTACCTGCCGCTGCTGCTGCCGTTCGGCCTGTTGATGGTGGTAGGCGGCATCAATGTCAGCGAGAGCGCACGCGCCGCGGGCGATGACTACCGCACCCGCGACATCCTGCTGGTGGAAGCCTTGGCGACGCTGGTCGCAGGCGTCTGCGGCGGGGTGGCGCAGACCACGCCCTACATCGGCCAGCCGGCCTACAAGCACATGGGCGCGCGCTCCGGTTACACGCTGCTGACCGGCTTGTTCGTCGGCATCGGCGGCATGCTCGGTGTGATCTCCGGCTTGGTGCAATGGCTGCCGCTGGCGGTGCTGGCGCCGATCATCGTGTACGTGTCGATCGACATCACCACGCAGGCGTTCCAGGCCACGCCCAGGCAGCACGCCGGTGCGATGGTGCTGGGCTTTCTGCCATCGGTGGCGTACCTGCTGACCATCAAGGCACCAGGCTGGATTGCGCCGGATCAACTGGTCGCACTCACCACCAAACTCGATGGGCATGGCCTGCCGGAGCTGGCGGTGATCTTCGCGTTGGGCAATGGCTTCATCATCACCGCGATGTTGTGGATCGCCGCCGTGGCGGCGATGATCGATGGCCGCCTGCGCCGTGGCGCGGTGTTCCTGCTGGTGGCCGCCGGGCTGACGCTGTTCGGCCTGATCCATTCGGTGGACCCGCGCGGCGGCATCTATCTGCCATGGTCGCTGCACGGCCTGGCGCGCGTGATCAGCTGGCAGTTCGTGGGTGCCTATGTCGCGCTGGCGGTGACCCTGCTGCTGCTCTCGCTGCTGCCCGCACGTAAGGAGGCAGTGCAATGACAGCCTGCTCCAGCATGTTGCGGGTGATCATCGGTGGCGCACTGTTGCTTGGCGCCGGCGGTGCCTGGGCGGCGTCGTTCGACTGCAAGCAGGCAGCCACGGCGGTCGAAAAACGGCTGTGCGCGGTGCCGGCGCTGGGCAATCTGGACGATCAGCTGGACGAGTCCTATCGGGCGCTGCTGGACACCACGCCGCGTACCGCGGTTGCAGGCGTGCGTGATCAGCAACGCGCCTGGCTGCGGCAGCGCAATGCCTGCGCGCAGGACGCCAAGCCGGACGACTGCCTGCAACGCACATTGAAGGCCAGGGCCGATGTGCTGGCCAAGGCGCTGACTGTGCAGCAACAGGCGCTGGATCGCATCATCGCCTTGATTCCCACTGCGCCTGCCGACGCCGCGCGCCAGTTGCAGGGCTACGACACGCCGCTGGCTTCGGCGTGGCTGGCGTATCTGCATCAGTTTGTCCCCGCCGCGGGCGTGGATGCAAAGCTGGCGAGTGCGCGGTTTGAAAGTGCGCGCAAGGCGCTGCGCAAGGTCGACGACTTCGCCGCATCCTTGCTCGACGATGTGGATGGCATGCCCGCCATGCAGGCGCAGGAACGCGTGCTGACATTGCTGCGGATGTGGATCGAACGCGACAACAGCGATCATCGTCCTTACGTGCATTGCTTCATCTTTGCTGCAGTGGGCGAGCCGGCGTATGAGGCGTTCGGGTCGCTGTATGGCTCGACACGCGACGGGTTCGCGCCGATCTGCGAGCCGCCGGGCGGTCTGTTTGCATTGGCCAGCTGGAAGCAGCTGGATGCCGGCTTCGACGGGTTGATCGAGGCCCTGAGCAAGGACGCCGGCACCATTCGCTATGCCAGTTACGCCGAGTGGAAAATCATCGCATTACGCGCGTCGGTATCGCCATTGCTCTACCTGACACCGGCATTGCGCAAGCGCTACGGCGAGGATCCGGACAAGGCGATTGCCGCCTGGACCGGGGAAGACAGCGACTGGCCGGCGGCACAGCGCAAGGCCGTGCGCGCGTTGCTGCCGAAGGTGCGCGCCGACACGGCCGCATGGCTGGTGCGCGAGAAGCGCCTGCCTGCGAAGCAGGCCGAGCAGGCGGCCGCCGCCATCGTGGCGGCCTGGGTGAACGCGCGGCTGGATTTCGCAAGCTGAGAGCGGCGGAGACAGCCACTCGCGGCCATCGGGCGGGCGGCGTTGTCGTTTGATGCGGCGATGCTGGGCGTTCTGGTTCGAGCGTTGGCGATGTGGGTGAGCGAGAGCCAAAGCCAAACCAGAGCTGGAGCATGCGATCTGTGGCCTGGCTGCAGTGCCCTTGCCCGCCCACCCTCGCAGGACACGCCGCAAGTACGTCCGTGTAGGCTCTTACGCGGCATCCATGCCGCGTAAGGTCCCGCGACGGTGGGCCGGCAAGGACCTGTCGAGATGGTCGGTGGTTTGGTTGCAAGCAAAGCATGGTGTGCGTTGTTCGGATCACCGTGCGTTCGATCAGCTTTCCAGCGCAGACCGAGTAACGGCAGCGGCTCAACAAAGCAACCTGCAAACTTTTCAGCGTCCCGACGCAAGACTTGCAATCGCAACAGGCAGCTTTTCATTCGACCACCAACCAACCTCCTGGCGCGGTGTCCTTGCCGGTTGCGGGACCCTTGGCGGATGCCGCCAAGGAGCCTCCACGGACGGCTTCACGGCGTGTCCCGCGAGCGGTGAGGGCATCGCGCCCCTCGATCACTGAGTTGTGACTGCATCGGACTTCGCTGCGCGCGTGATCGGTTCGCAATGAGAAGGGTGGTCACAGGTATGTCGTTGCCAGTTCTAGCGCTGCAGCCAGCGTTTCCTGCCAGAGGCAGGCATCCTCGCGGCCAATCGCTCTTGTGCGATGCACATGGTCTTCTTGATCGCGTCATCGCCGCACATCGATGGAACCACCGCGATATCTGGTTGTCACACCATGGATGTCGTCGATGTAAGGAGTTCCACGATGCAATCCAAGTCTTCGCGTTGGCCGTGGCTGCTGGCGGTGCCGGTGGTGGCTGGCGCCGCCTGGTGGCTATTCAGCGGGTCACCCACGGCGCCGGGCACGTTGCCTGCGCCGATCAGCCAGACCGCCAGCGCCGTGGCAGCGGCGGTGACCCCCGCGCCGCCGGCACCGGCCGGGCCGCGCCATCCGGTGCAGCAGCCCTCGGCCGATGCCGCCGACGCCGCGATTCCTGCGCTGGCACAGAGCGATGCCGCTGCGTGGCAGGCCTTGCTGGAACTGGTGCAGGACGATGGCGCCTTGTCGATCGTGCTGCGCAAGCACCTGATCGAACGCGTGGTGGTGATGATCGACAATCTCACCCAGCCCAGCATCAGCCGTCGCGCCTCGGTGCTGCAGCCGGTGACGGGCGAGTTGGCAGTGTCCGATGCCAGCGGCAGTGTGGTGATCGATCAGGCCAATGCGGCCCGGTATGCGCCTTATGTGGCGGCGTTCACCCAGGTGGATGCGCAGGCGCTGGTGCGCAGTTATGTGCGTTTCTATCCGCTGTTCCAGCAGGCCTATGCCGATCTTGGTGCGCCAGACCGCTACTTCAACGACCGCGTGATCGACGTGATCGATCATCTGCTGCGCACGCCCGATCGGGTACAGCCGATCAAGGTGCAGCGCGACGAGCGTGGCCGTTATCGTTTTGTCGATCCCGCGTTGGAGTCGCTGTCGGTCGGTCAAAAGGCGCTGCTGCGGTTGGGGCCTGCGCAAGCGGCTGCAGTGAAGGCGCAGTTGCAGCGGATCCGGGCGGCGTTGCTGCAGGGACGTTGACGCAGCGTGTGATGACGTGAGGAGAAGGCCGCCCGAATGCGGCCTTGCATGCATGGATGCAGCGTCGTGCGCCAGCCCAGCAGGGAAACAACGCAACTTCGGCGGCACGCGGTGCATCACACGCCGCCATCGCTTACGCCGCATCCAGCTCCGGATAGTGGCGGAAGATGCCGTTGGTATTGAACGCCACGCGTCGTTCGGAGGCGAGATAGGCCGCGATGCGCGGGCGGGCGGCCACGCGCTCCTGCAAGGCCTTCAGGCCGGGAAGAGCGGCTGACAGTGTCTTCATGCGCTTGGGGAACATGTATTCCAGCCCGCTGATCAGCTGGAACAATGACAGATCCACATAGGAATGCATGCCAAGCACATGCGTGCCGCCGGCCTGTTGCAGCACCTGCTCGAAGTAGCCCAGGAACTTGGGCAGGCGGTTGTCGCGTAGATCCTTGGCGCGCTTGGCTGCCTCGGCTTTCTGGTCTTCGTAATACAGGCCGGTGGCGATCGGATGATGGCTGTCGTGCACCTCGGCCACCAGGTCGGCGATGGTCAGCTGCAACTGCAATGCCTGGATGCGCTGTGCGTCAGAATCCGGCACCAGCTGCAGTTGCGGTCCGATGACATGCAGGATCGCCGCCACCTGCGCAACCACCGTATCGCCGGCCTTGAGGAAGGGCGGCGCGAACGGCTGCGCGCCGGCCTGGTGTCCTTCCAGAAAGGCATTCATCACCTCATCGCCTTCGACACGCGCCACGTCGGTGTAGTCGGCGCCGGCGTCTTCCAGTGCGAGCCGGACGAATTCGCCACGGCCTTGCAGGCCGGTCCAGTAATAGAGCTGATAGTGCATGCGCTGCTCCGCGATCGATGGCGCTACAGCGTAGAAACCGCGCGGCTAGGCGGGCGTGATCGAAGCGTCAGCGGGCTGTGACCCGGTGCCGTCGTGCGGCTGCGCCAGCAGCCAGGCCAGCTTGCGCGCGCGCGGTTGCTGCTTGAGCTGCCACTCTGCGCGCGAGGCGGCGGCGCGGTCCGCATACGGATGGCTGGCAAGCAGCTCCAGCGGCGGGTTTGCGCGGGTATAGCGCGCGCCGGTGCCGCGCTGATGCGCCTGGAAGCGCCGCTCCAGATCGTTGGTGATGCCGGCGTAATAGCTGCCGTTGCGACACAGCAGCAGATAGAGGTGCCAGGGCTTGGGTGCATCCATGGGCCCATTATCGCCATTGGCCTGGTGTCGTGCAGCGAAGATCTTGGCGAGCGCTGGGCACGGGTGGTCGACACGCGGCGGCGCGTGAGTGAATAACCACCTAAACATTGGTTATTTGACGCTCGCGGCCGCTGCAAACAGCATGCGCTACTGCATTGCAGCGCCGTGTCGGCCTGCGCTGCGGCCGGGTCGCCGTGCATGCACGGCGCTGGCCAATTCGCAAAAAATCTCCCCACGCTGCTGCACGACAGCCGACGCCACGAAAGGACGTACATGCCTGCGCGACACCGGACCCCTGCAAGGATCCTCGCTGCTTCGAGATGGTTGGCCAGGCCGCAGGTGCTGGCGTGGAGTCTGGTGTGGGCATGTGCGCCGGTGCTGGCCGATGAAATGGGCGAGGCTGCTGCGACGCCGGAGCACGCCGCGCAAACCCTGGGCGCGGTCACCGTGACCGCCACGCGCCGCGAAACCACCTTGCAGCAGGTGCCGGTGGCGGTATCGGTGGTGCAGGGCGAGACGCTGAAGCGCGAAAACCGCAACAGCGTGGCCGACCTGCCGGCGCTGGTGCCCAGCCTGAGCTTTCGCAACGGTGCCTCCAACAAGGACACCTCGTTGTTCCTGCGTGGCGTGGGCACCATCTCCACCTCGCCAGGCGTCGAGCCCAGCGTGGCGACGGTGATCGACGGCGTGGTGCTGGGGCGTCCGGGCCAGGCCACGCTGGACCTGCTCGATGTCGAACGCATCGAAGTCCTGCGCGGGCCGCAGGGCACCTTGTTCGGCAAGAATGCCTCCGCCGGCGTGCTCAATATCGTCAGCAACCCGGCGCCGGAGCTGTTCGGCGGCTATGTGGATTACTCGCACTTCGGTGGCGGCGAAGAAGACCGCGTGCGTGCCAGCGTCGGCGGCACGCTGGTGCCGGAGCTGCTCAAGGCCAGCGTGTCGGCATTGTGGGCCGAATACGGCGGCAACGTGCGCAACGTGGCCGACGGCCAGACCGTCAATGGCTACCGGCGCGCCGGCGCGCGCTTGCGGCTGGACCTGAGCCCGAACCCGGACTTGAACGCGACGCTGCTCGCCGACTACCTGCAATCGCACAGTGACGCGCCCAGCGGTGTGGTGGTGGACAGCACGCGTGCGGACTTCGCCGCGGCGCTGGCACCGGTCGTCGCCAGGGACGACAACCGCCAGATCAACAGCGATTACCGCACGTATCTGGACGACATCAACAAGGGCGCCTCGCTGCAGCTGGACCAGCAGCTCGGCGATGCGCTGCTGACCTCGATCAGCGCGTGGCGGCAATGGGACAACACCCAGTTCCAGGATGGCGATCGCACCGCGCAACGCAGCGCGGCGTTTCCGTCCTTGCACGACCGTGGCGACCTGGGCTACACGCAGTATTCGCAGGAAGTGCGCATCCAGACCCCGCGCGACCGTGCGGTGGAGGCGGTCGCCGGGCTGTATTACCTGCATGCGCGCAACGACGAAACCTACCGCCGCACGGTGACGACGCCGACCGCCAGCAACGTGGGCGTGGCCGATTACGCCACCCGCGCGGAAACCTATGCCGCCTTCGGCGAGGCCACCTGGCATTGGCGCCCGGATCTGCGTGCGCTATTGGGCGCACGCTTCACCCGCGACACGCTCGACTACCGGCATCAGCGCCTGTCCAGCTCGGCAACCGCAGTCACCGGCATCCAGCCGTCCACCGCAAGCAGCGGCAGCACCGCAGAAAACGGCGTGTCCGGCCGCACCGGCCTGCAATACGACTTTGATGCGCGGACCACCGGTTACATCACCTATTCGCGCGGCTACAAGGGCCCGGCCTACAACGTGTTCTTCAACATGCAGCCGCGCGATACGCCGGCGCTGAAACCGGAGACCTCCAATGCCTGGGAGCTGGGCCTGAAGGCGCGCGCCCTGGACGATCGCCTCAGTGCGAACGTGGCGCTGTTCCATACCGACTACGCCAACTACCAGGCCAACTTCTTCGACACCGTGGCCGGGCAGGTGGTGACGCGCCTGATCAACGCCGGGCAGGTGCGCACGCAGGGCCTGGAACTGGATCTGGACTACCGGCCCACCGAGCGGCTCAGCCTGGCCGCCTCGCTGGCCTACACGCAGGCGCGCATCCAGCGGTTTGCCTGCCCCACCGCAGCGGCGGCCAACTGCAATGTCGATGGCCGGCCGTTGCCGTTTTCGCCGGACTGGAAGGGCAATCTGCGCGCCGGTTACCGGGTGCCGCTGCGCGGCAGCCTGGCACTGGAATTCAACGGAGACGTGAGCTGGCAGGACAGCGTGCAGTACGACCTCAGCCAGACCCCGCAGACCATCCAGGGACCGTACGCGATCTGGAATGCCAGCATCGCACTGGCCGACGATGTGCATGGTTGGCGCGTGGCGGTGCTTGGCCGCAATCTCGGCGACCGCTCATACGCCCCGTTGCTGGCCAATGCCACCGGCAACGTGTTCCGGCTGGTGCCGCGCGACGACCAGCGCTATGTCGGGCTGCAACTGCACAAGGATTTTTGACGATGTCCGTGATGTTTGTTGATACTGATTCGAGCAATGCAGGCGCACCGCACGGTGGGCTGCGATGAGCGCTGCACGGCAGCTCTCGCTCGGTGCGTTCCTGATGGCCACCGGCCATCACGTGGCCGCGTGGCGGCACCCGCAGGCCAGTGCCGACCCGCTGGTGTTCGACCATTATCGCGAGATGGTGCGCATCGCCGAAGCCGCCAAGTTCGATACGGTGTTCGTCGCCGACAGCCTGGCTGCAGCTGGTGGGCCGGTGGCGTCGCGGATGGCGCGTTCCAGCCTGTTCGAGCCGCTCACGCTGCTGAGCGCGTTGGCGGTGGTGAGCGAGCGCATCGGCCTGATCGCCACCATGACCACCAGCTACAACGAGCCGTATCACGTGGCGCGCAAGTTCGCCTCGCTGGATCATCTGTCCGGTGGGCGTGCCGGCTGGAATCTGGTCACGTCCGATGCCGCCGACGAAGCATTGAACTTCAACCGCGACGCGCATTACGTGCATGCCGAGCGTTATGCGCGGGCGCGCGAATTCCAGCAGGTGGTCGCGGGCCTGTGGGACAGCTGGGACGACGATGCCTTCATCGCCGACACCGCGGCGGGCGTGCACTACGATCCGGCGCGACTGCATGTACTGGATCATCGCGGCGCGCACTTCCAGGTCCGCGGCCCGCTCAACATCGCGCGTGCGCCGCAGGGGCATCCGGTGCTGGTGCAGGCCGGCTCGTCCGAGCCCGGGCGCGCGCTGGCTGCGGAAACCGCCGAGGTGGTGTTCACCGCGCAGTCGTCGCTGGCCAAGGCGCAGGCGTTCTATGCCGACATCAAGGGGCGGCTGGAGCAGTTCGGGCGCGCGCGCGATGCGTTGAAGGTGATGCCGGGGGTGTTCATCGTGGTCGGGCAGAGCCAGGCCGAGGCGCAGGACAAGTTCGCGCAGTTCCAGCAGCTGGTGGAGCCGGAGGTCGGCATCGCGCTGCTGTCGCGCATGCTGGGCAACTTCGACCTGTCCGGCTATCCGCCCGATGGCCCGTTGCCGGAATTGCCGCTCACCGAAACCGGCCAGCGCAGCCGCCAGCAGTTGTTCACCGAGCTGGCCGGACAGGAGCAGCTGAGCATTGCCCAGCTCGGTCGGCGCATCGCAGGCGGACGCGGGCACTACAGCCTGATCGGCACGCCGACACAGATTGCCGACGAGCTGCAGGCCTGGTTCGAAGGCGGGGCCGCGGACGGTTTCAACGTGCTGGTGCCGCATCTGCCCGGCGGCCTGGCCGATGTGGCCACGCACGTGGTGCCCGAGCTGCAGCGGCGTGGACTGTTCCGGCGTGAATATGCAGGGCGCACCCTGCGCGATCATCTGGGGCTGGCACGCCCCGTCAATCGCTTCAGCACACGCTGACTCACCGGATACCCTGATGACCTATCTCGCACATCCCGATCGTTACGACCGTATCGCCTACCGCCGTGTCGGCCGCAGCGGCCTTGTCCTGCCTGCGCTGTCGCTGGGCCTGTGGCACAACTTCGGCGACAGCACACCGATCGACACGCAGCGCGCATTGCTGCGGACCGCCTTCGACCTGGGCATCACCCATTTCGATCTGGCCAACAACTACGGCCCGCCGTATGGCAGCGCGGAAATCAACTTCGGCCGCCTGCTGCGTGAAGACTTCAAGCCGTATCGCGATGAATTGATCCTCTCCACCAAGGCCGGCTGGGACATGTGGCCGGGTCCGTACGGGCAGGGCGGCAGTTCGCGCAAATACCTGCTGTCCAGCCTGGATCAGAGCCTGCAGCGGCTGGGCGTGGACTACGTGGACATCTTCTACTCGCACCGCTTCGATGCGGACACGCCGCTGGAAGAGACCGCCGGCGCATTGGCCAGTGCGGTGCAGCAGGGCAAGGCGCTGTACGTGGGGGTGTCGTCGTATTCGGCGGCGCGCACGCGGGAGATCGCCGGGTTGCTGCGCGAGTGGAAGGTGCCGCTGCTGATCCACCAGCCGGCCTATAACCTGTTCAATCGCTGGGCCGAGCATGAGCTGTTCGATGCGACCGACGAGGTCGGCGCCGGGGTGATTGCATTCACGCCACTGGCGCAGGGCCTGTTGACCGGCAAGTACCTCAATGGCGTACCCAGCGATGCGCGCGTGAATCGTCCCGGTGGCGACTCGCTGCGGCCGGAACATCTGGCCGAGGCCAACCTGCAGCGCGCACGCGGGCTGGATGCGATCGCGCAGCGGCGTGGGCAGAGCCTGGCGCAGCTGGCCCTGGCCTGGGTATTGCGCGACCCGCGGGTGAGCTCGGCATTGCTGGGCGCCAGCCGCCCGGAGCAGTTGATCGAAAACGTCGCGGCCTTGCAGACGCCCGCGTTCAGTGCGGACGAGTTGGCCGAGATCGACCGCTTTGCGGTCGAGGGTGGCGTCAACCTCTGGGAAAAACCGTCCACCGATTGGCAATGAGGAACGCTCCGATGCGCTACCGCTTTTTGATTGCTGCGTTGCTGTTGTCCGGCCTCGCATGGCTGCAACCCGCAGCGGCGGCCGAGCCGGCGCAGCTGCGTATCGGCTATCAGAAAGCGGTGTCCAGCCTGGTGCTGGCCAAGCAGCATCGGTTGCTGGAGCAGCGCTTCCCGCGCACCAGAATCAGCTGGGTCGAGTTTCCGGCCGGCCCGCAGCTGCTGGAAGCCTTGAACGTGGGCAGCATCGACCTGGGCGGTGCGGGCGATATTCCGCCATTGTTCGCGCAGGCCGCCGGTGCCGATCTGCTGTACGTGGGCTGGGTGCCGCCCACGCCCAAGGCCGAGACCATTCTGGTGCCGGCCAAGAGCACGCTGCGGCGCGTGGCCGACCTCAAGGGCAAGCGGGTGGCCTTCCAGAAGGGTTCCAGCGCGCACAACCTGCTGCTGCGGTTGTTGGCCAAGTCCGGCCTGAGCATGCGCGACATCACGCCGTTGTATCTGTCGCCGGCCAACGCACGTGCGGCATTCGCGGCCGGGCAGGTGGATGCCTGGGCGATCTGGGACCCGTGGTATTCGGCATTGACGCTGGATGGCAGCGCACGCCTGCTGGCCAATGGCGAAGGGCTGGGATTGACCGGCGGGTTTTTTCTGTCTTCGCGGCGCTACGCCACCGCGTGGGGTCCGTTCGTGCAGCAGGTGATGCTGCAGCTCAACCAGGCCGATGGCTTGCTGGAGCGCGACCGCGCCGGCAGCATCAAGGTGCTGGCGCAGGTCAGCGGGCTGTCGCCTGCGGTGGTCGAGCGCACGCTGACGCATCGCCCGCCAGCCAGCGTGCAACCGCTCAGCGCCGAGGTCATCAAGGCGCAGCAGGCCACTGCCGATCTGTTCTACGCGCAGCGCCTGCTGCCCAAACGCGTGCTGGTGGCGCCGGCGGTGTGGCGTGCGCCCGCGGTTGCCGCGGTGCCAGCGGCAGGCAAGCAGGCGGTGGGCAAGTGATGCACGCCAGCAGTACTACACCCGCAAGCAGTAGCGCATGCGCAGGCCAGAACGCGTGCTCAGCACCCGTGAGCGGGCAGGCGCACGCCGTTGTTTCGCTGCATCGCCCAACCAACAAGGCTGCGCGATGAGTCGCTGCTCGCAGCGATTAGGCAACGTGCTGGTGCCCTGGCTAGTGCCGCTGGCCTTGCTGGTGGCCTGGCAGGTCGCAGCCTCCGGCGGCTGGTTGCCGCAGCGCATCCTGCCCGCACCGGATGCGGTATTGCGTGCCGCAGTGACGTTGGTGCAAACCGGCGAGTTGTGGCAACACCTGGCGATCAGCAGCTGGCGTGCGGCGGTGGGCCTGGCCATCGGCGGTAGCATCGGGTTTGCGCTGGGCCTGCTCACCGGCGTGTCGCGTATGGCCGAACGCCTGCTCGACAGCACCTTGCAGATGCTGCGCAACGTGCCGCATCTGGCGCTGATTCCGCTGGTGATCCTGTGGTTCGGGATCGACGAGGGCGCCAAGCTGTTCCTGGTGGCGCTGGGCACATTCTTCCCGATCTATCTCAATACCTACCATGGCATCCGCAGCGTGGACCCGGCCTTGATCGAGATGGCGCGCAATTACGGCTTGCGCGGCCCGCAGCTGTTTGTCGATGTGTTGTTGCCCGGCGCATTGCCGTCGATTCTGGTCGGCTTGCGCTTTGCGTTGGGCCTGATGTGGCTGACCCTGATCGTGGCCGAAACCATTTCCGCCAGTTCCGGCATCGGCTATCTGGCCACCAACGCACGCGAGTTTCTGCAGACCGACATCGTGGTGGTGGCCATCGTGCTGTACGCGCTGCTCGGCAAGCTGGCCGATCTGGCCGCACGCGGGCTGGAAGCCTGGTGGCTGGGCTGGCATCCGGCGCAGCAACAGCGTGCGGAGCTGCGCCGGTGAGCGCGGCCGACACCGGCCTGCCGCTGAGCCTGCGCGGCATCGGCAAGCGCTACGGCGACAGCGAGGTCTTGCGTGGCGTCGACCTTGAGATCGCGCCTGGCGCCTGCGTGGCGGTGGTCGGGCGCAGCGGCTGCGGCAAGAGCACCTTGCTGCGCGTGATCGCCGGGCTGGAAGCAGCCGATACCGGCACCGTCGACAGCGGTCATGCAGCGCTGGCAGCGCAGCGCGATGCAGTGCGGCTGATGTTCCAGGACGCGCGGCTGCTGCCGTGGAAGCGCGTGATCGACAACGTGGCGCTGGGCCTGGGGCGTGCCGGGCGTGTGCAGGCACAGGCGGCGCTGGATGCGGTGGGGCTGGGTGCACGCGGTGGTGAGTGGCCGGCGGCGCTGTCCGGCGGTCAACGCCAGCGCGTGGCCCTGGCGCGCGCACTGGTACATCGGCCGCGGCTGCTGTTGCTAGACGAACCGCTGGGCGCACTGGATGCGTTGACGCGCATCGAGATGCAGCAGCTGATCGTGCAGTTGTGGCGGCAGTACGGCTTCACCCTGGTGCTGGTGACCCACGATGTGGCCGAGGCGAGTGCGCTGGCCGATCGCATCGTGCTGATCGAGCATGGCCAGGTCGGCCTGGACCTGCCGGTGCCGGTGCCGCATCCGCGTGCCCCCGGCGCGCCGGCCCTGGCGGCAATCCAGGCGCAGGTGCTGTCGCGTCTGCTGGGGGCATCGTACGTGCCGGCGCCAGCGGCTGCGGAGAATCCTGCCGCGGCGCCTGCGTCGCTGCCGCTGCGGCGGATCGTCTAACGACATGTCCGTCGGCCTGGGGTGGTCCAGGCCAGTGGGCGAGCCCACACCGCCCAGCCCAGGCGCCACCGCGTGTGAGCCGATCCTGCTGCACCGCATCGGCACCTGCGCAGCCGCCAAACCTTGAAACCCCGCACGGCAGCCGCATCTGCACGGTATCGTCGGCGTCGCCGGCCACCAGTTCAGAGGATTATCCCCATGCGGATGGACAAGCTCACCTCGCGGTTCCAGCAGGCGCTGGCCGACGCGCAGTCGCTGGCCGTGGGCCGCGACCACAACATCATCGAGCCGGTGCACGTGCTCGCCGCCTTGCTCGACCAGAGTGGCGGCAGCACGCGCCCGCTGCTGTCACAGGCCGGCGTCAACGTGCCGCTGCTGCGCGAGCGGCTGGGCGAGGCGCTGGACACGCTGCCCAAGGTCTCCGGGCAGGAAGGCAACCTGTCGATCGGCAACGATCTCAACCGCCTGCTCAACCAGACCGACAAATTGGCCCAGCAACATGGCGATGCCTTCATCGCCAGCGAGTGGTTCGTGCTGGCCGCCGCCGACGATGCCAGCCCGCTGGGCGTGGCCTTGCGCGCGGCCGGCGGCGACAAGAAGAAGATCGAAGCCGCCATCGACAAGCTGCGCGGCGGCGAGACCGTGCAATCGGAAAACGCCGAGGAACAACGCCAGGCGCTGGAAAAATACACCATCGACCTGACCGCACGTGCGGAGAGCGGCAAGCTCGATCCGGTGATCGGCCGCGACGAAGAAATCCGCCGCACCATCCAGGTGTTGCAGCGGCGCACCAAGAACAACCCGGTGCTGATCGGCGAGCCCGGCGTGGGCAAGACCGCGATTGTCGAGGGCCTAGCGCAACGCATCATCAATGGCGAAGTGCCCGAAGGCCTGCGCGGCAAGCGCGTGCTGTCTCTGGACATGGGCGCGCTGATCGCTGGCGCCAAGTTCCGCGGCGAGTTCGAAGAGCGGCTAAAGGCGGTGCTCAGCGACCTGTCCAAGAACGAAGGCCAGATCATCCTGTTCATCGACGAGCTGCACACCATGGTCGGCGCCGGCAAGGCCGATGGCGCGATGGACGCCGGCAACATGCTCAAGCCGGCGCTGGCGCGCGGCGAGCTGCATTGCATCGGCGCCACCACACTGGACGAATACCGCAAGTACATCGAAAAGGACGCGGCGCTGGAGCGGCGCTTCCAGAAGGTGTTCGTGGGCGAGCCGACGGTGGAAGACACCATCGCGATCCTGCGTGGGCTGAAGGAGCGCTACGCGGTGCATCACGGCGTGGAGATCACCGACCCGGCGATCGTTGCCGCCGCCACCTTGTCCAACCGCTACATCACCGATCGTCAGCTGCCGGACAAGGCGATCGATCTGATGGACGAGGCGGCATCGCGCATCCGCATGGAGATCGACTCCAAGCCGGAAGAACTCGATCGCCTGGAGCGCCGCCTGATTCAGCTCAAGATCCAGCGCGAGATGCTGAAGAAGGAAAAGGACGACGCCTCGCGTCAGCGCCTGGCCGATCTGGAAACCGACATCGACAAGCTCGAGCGCGAGTTCTACGACCTCAACGAGTTGTGGAAGTCGGAAAAGGCCGCGCTGCAGGGCACCACCAAGGTCAAGGAGCAGATCGAGCACGCCAAGCTGGAGCTGGAAGCCGCGCAACGGCGCCAGGACTACGCCAAGATGAGCGAGATCCAGTACGGCGTGCTGCCGCAGCTGGAAAAGCAGATGGCGCTGGCCAACGAGGTCGAACATCACGACTTCAAGCTGGTGCAGGACCGCGTGACCGCCGAGGAAATTGCCGAGGTGGTGTCGCGCTGGACCGGTATCCCGGTCAACAAGATGCTCGAGGGCGAACGCGACAAGCTGCTGCGCATGGAAGACGAGCTGCACCAGCGCGTGGTCGGCCAGAACGAGGCGATCAAGGTCGTCTCCGACGCGGTGCGGCGTTCGCGTGCAGGCCTGTCCGATCCCAATCGTCCGAGCGGCTCGTTCCTGTTCCTGGGCCCGACCGGCGTGGGCAAGACCGAGTTGTGCAAGGCGCTGGCGGATTTCCTGTTCGACAGCACCGAGGCGATGATTCGCATCGACATGAGCGAGTTCATGGAGAAGCATTCGGTCTCGCGGTTGATCGGCGCGCCTCCAGGCTATGTGGGCTATGAGGAAGGCGGCTATCTGACCGAGGCGGTGCGGCGGCGCCCGTATTCGCTGATCCTGCTGGACGAGGTGGAAAAGGCGCATGCCGATGTCTTCAACATCCTGCTGCAGGTGCTCGACGACGGCCGCCTGACCGATGGCCAGGGCCGCACGGTGGACTTCCGCAACACCGTCATCGTGATGACCTCCAACCTGGGCTCGCACCAGATCCAGGAGCTGTCCGGCGACGGCAGTGCCGAGGCCTATACGCAGATGAAGGCAGCGGTGATGGGCGTGGTGCAGGCGCATTTCCGCCCGGAGTTCATCAACCGGCTCGACGACATCGTGGTGTTCCATCCGCTCGACAAGGCGCAGATCAAGTCGATCGCGCGCATCCAGTTGCATGGGCTGGAAAAACGCCTGTCCGAGCGCGGCCTCAAGCTGGACCTGGACGATGCCGCGCTGGAATTGCTGGGCAATGTCGGTTTTGATCCGGTGTATGGAGCCCGCCCGCTCAAGCGTGCGATCCAGTCGCAGGTGGAAAACCCGCTGGCCCAGCAGATCCTGTCCGGCCAGTACCTCGGCGGCGACACCGTGCGCGTGCGTGCCGAGGGTGGGCGGCTGGTGTTTGGCAAGGGCTGAGACGCGGCGCCGGTTGTGCGCCGCATCGCTGGCAGCGGTTGAAGCAAGCAACGGGCACTGCGCAGGCAGTGCCCGTTTGCATGAGGGGGATGGCGCATGCGGCGTATCGTCCGTGCTCACAACGCGGCGGCATAAGGTCATCACCGCTGGTTTGCAGACACGCGTGCAGGGCCGGCTATGGTCGGCACTCCTGTCCGAGCGAGCCGCGCCATGACCGATCCGCAGTGGAAGCCCGAAACCATCGCCGTGCACGGCGGCTACCAGCCCGATCCCACCACGCGGGCGGTGGCGGTGCCGATCTACCAGACCGTCGCCTACGCCTTCGACGATACCCAGCATGGCGCGGACCTGTTCGACCTCAAGGTGCAGGGCAATATCTACAGCCGCATCATGAACCCAACCAACGCCGTGCTGGAGCAGCGCGTGGCTGCGCTGGAAGGCGGCATCGGTGCATTGGCGCTGGCCTCCGGGCAGGCCGCGGTGACCTATGCGATCCAGACCATCGCCGAGGCCGGCGACAACATTGTCTCTTCCAGTGCTTTATATGGCGGCACCTACAATCTGTTCGCGCACACCTTGCCGCAGTTCGGCATCAGCACGCGCTTTGCCGATTATCGCGATCCGCAGGCGTTTGCCGGCTTGATCGATGAACGTACCAAGGCGGTATTCGTCGAGTCGATCGGCAATCCGCGCGGCAACATCACCGATATCGAGGCCGTGGCCGCGGTGGCGCATGCGCATGGCGTGCCGCTGATCGTGGACAATACCGTGGCCACGCCGTCGCTGCTGCGGCCGATCGACTTCGGCGCCGACATCGTGGTGCACTCGCTGACCAAGTATCTGGGCGGCCATGGCAACAGCATCGGCGGGGCGATCGTGGACAGCGGGCGCTTCCCGTGGGCGGCGCACAAGCAGCGGTTTCCACGCCTCAACGAGCCGGACGTGAGCTATCACGGCGTGGTCTACACCGAAGCGCTGGGCGAGGCGGCGTACATCGGCCGTGCGCGCGTGGTGCCGCTGCGCAATACCGGCGCGGCGCTGTCGCCGTTCAACGCATTCCTGATCCTGCAAGGCATCGAAACGCTGCCGTTGCGGATGGAGCGCATCAATGCCAACACGCTGGCGACTGCGACGTATCTGCAGCAGCACCCGCGGGTCGCCTGGGTCAATTACGCCGCGCTGCCGGATCATCCGGAGCATGCGTTGGCGCAGAAGTATCTGGGCGGGCATGGCTCGGGCGTGCTGACCTTCGGCCTGCCCGGCGGGCGCGCGGCCGGCGCGCGTTTTCTGGATGCGCTGCAGTTGTTCACGCGGCTGGTGAACATCGGCGATGCGAAGTCGCTGGCAACGCATCCGGCATCGACCACGCACCGTCAGCTGGGCCCGGCCGAACTGGAACATGCCGGGGTCAGCGAAGACACGGTGCGGCTGTCGATCGGCATCGAGCACATCGACGATCTGTTGGCGGATCTGGAGCAGGCGCTGCAGGGGGCGTGAGGTTTGATAGCCGTGAACTGAGCAGGAGTGCGGGAAGGGACGAGCTAGCCCCTCTCCTGCGGAAGACGGTTAGCCCCTCTCCCGTCGGGGCGAGGAGGCACAGCTGGCGCGCCATGGGCGCGCGTGCCTTGGAGCGCCCGCGCCGCAAGCGCGGGCCGGGGCGCGGAGCGGGGGGGGGGTGAGGGTACGGGTTCTCCAGGCACCGCCAAGTACGCCGTCTGTCTCTGGCTTCGGTCAGGGCGTCAGCGCGGCCGGGGATCGGCTCTTCGGCTCGGCAGACATCCTGTCTGACTCGCCGTCGCGGCACATCCCTGTGCCGCTCTCCGCCAATCCCCGGCCCCGCTGCCGCCTCGGCACGTTGTTGCCGCGACTTCGAGTTGCCGCGACTTCGAAAAATGCTGAACGCGGTCATGACGAAGTTGCCCGAAGCCCCTCTCCCGTCGGGGCGAGGAGGCACAGCTGGCGCGCCATGGGCGCGCGTGCCTTGGAGCGCCCGCGCCGCAAGCGCGGGCCGGGGCGTGGAGCGGGGCTTGGGGTGAGGGTACGGGGGCGAAGCCCACTCGCATGTGCGAGATGACGCTCGGTGGCAGGCATGCGGCCATGCCGGTAGTCCCGGCATGCTGCTTCCATCCATGGCATGAGGCTTCGCTCCGTACCCTCATCCGGCGCTGCGCGCCACCTTCTCCCGGTGGG
Organism: Xanthomonas sp. LMG 8993; assembly: GCF_009835065.2. NCBI lineage: Bacteria > Pseudomonadati > Pseudomonadota > Gammaproteobacteria > Lysobacterales > Lysobacteraceae > Xanthomonas > Xanthomonas sp. LMG 8993. Next base: position 328,549 of record NZ_QVIF02000002.1, read on the forward strand.
AGAAGGGGTTGGTCCCCCCGGTGCGTGGCGACGCGTTGCGCTTGGCCGCCTGCCACAGACCTCGGAAGCGCCTCTGACCAATCCTGCTACCATGCGCGCCCCTGAGGTGACTGCCGGTTTGCCGGTGGTTTAAACGGGAATCCGGTGCGCGGATCGCCTTGGCGAACTGCAATGCCGGAGCTGCCCCCGCAACGGTGGGCGAGGTCAGATGCCGCAACACGCCACTTTGCAGTCGCATGGGAAGGCGCGGCATCGGAGGCGCAGGCTTCCACTCGCGAGCCCGGAGACCGGCCTGAGGGATTGAACCGGCACGCGGTGGGCGTGGCCTTGATCGTCTGGCGCTGCCGCGTTGGACGCCTGGCCCGTTGCTGCCTGCCGCCCCCATTGCCCCCGCGCGGGTAGGCGCGGTTCCAGGAGCAGCAGTCGATGTCCGTTTCTTCCGTTTTGCCGCGTCGTGCGGTGCTGGCCGTGGGGCTGTCGGTGTGCGTGGCCACCCTGGCCCATGCCGAGGCCGCCCTCGATCTCGACCAGGTCGTGGTCACCGCCTCGCGTACTGCGCAGACCCAGGACCAGACGCTGGCGCCGGTCACCGTGATCGACCGCGCGCAGATCGAGCGTCGCCAGGTGAATTCGCTGCAGGACCTGCTGCGTGGCGAAGCCGGGGTGGCGCTGGCCAACAACGGCGGCCCGGGCAAGCCGACCTCGCTGTTCCTGCGCGGCACCGAGTCCGATCAGGTGGTGGTGCTGATCGATGGCGTGCGCATCGGCTCGGCTACCTCGGGCGGGGCGGCGTTGCAGGATCTGCCGATCGAGCAGATCGAGCGCATCGAAATCGTGCGTGGTCCGTTCTCCAGCCTGTACGGTTCCGAGGCGCTGGGCGGGGTGATCCAGATCTTTACCCGGCGCCCGCAAGGCCGCTTCGTACCCACCTTCAGCGCGGCGGCCGGCAGCGACAATGCGCGCCGCTATAGCGCGGGCCTGGCCGGGCGCAGTGAAGGCGATCTGAGCGAAAGCGGCGGCTGGTATTCGGCCAACGCGGTGCATGACGAAACCGATGGCATCAACGCGTATCTGGACACCAGCTCCAGCGACTACGACCCGGATCGCGATGGCTACCGCAACGATTCGCTGAGCGTGCAGGGTGGCTGGCGCTTCAATCGCCAGTGGGATGCCGACGTGCATGCCTTGCGCGCGCAAAGCCGCAACGAATACGACGGCTCGGCCTTCGGCGGCAACCTGTCCAAGGGCGTGCAGCAGGCGGTCGGTGGCCGTGTGCGTTACGCGCCCACCGATGCGGTCAAGCTCACCGCCAGCGTCGGCAGCAGTTCCGACTTCAGCGATGCGTATTACGACGGCGCGTATCTGTCCACCTATGACACCCGCCGCAAGCAGGGCGCGTTGCAGGCCGATATCGCTGCCGGCGCGGGCCTGCTCACGGTCGGCTTCGACTGGCAGCGCGACGCCATCGCCAGCAGCGACAATTACGATGCCGACAGCCGCATCGACCGCGCCGCATTCGCGCAGTGGCAACAGAGCTTCGGTGCGCAGTCCTTGCAGGCCAGCCTGCGTCGCAACGACAACAGCCAGTTCGGCGGCAAGACCACCGGCAGCCTGCTGTGGGGCTGGGATGTTGCCGAGCATCTGCGCCTGACCGCCAGCTACGGCACCGCATTCAAGGCACCCACCTTCAACGAGTTGTATTACCCCGATTTCGGCAATCCGTTGCTGGGGCCGGAAACTTCCAAGAGCGCCGAGCTCGGCCTGCGCGGCAGCTACGACTGGGGCACCTGGACGGTGAGCGCGTTCCAGACCCGCATCGACGATCTGATCGCCTACGACGCGTCGTTGGTGGATGCGGCGCATCCGTTCGGGCAGCCGAACAATATCGATCAGGCGCGCATCCGCGGCGTGGAAGCCGGCTACGACACCGAGCTGGCCGGCTGGACCGTACGCAGCGCCTTGACCTGGCTGCAGCCGCAGGCCGATGGCGAGGTCAACAACGGCAACTGGTTGCCGCGGCGCGCGCGGCAGAGCGGGCGCATCGATGCGGACCGCAGCTTCGGTGCATTCGGCGTCGGCGCGAGCCTGTTCGGGTCCGGCAAGCGCTTCGACGATCTGGCCAACACCGAGCAGCTGGCCGGTTACGGGTTGCTGGATCTGCGCGTGAGCTATGCCGTGACTGCGGACTGGAAGGTCTCGCTCACCGCCAACAACGTGTTCGATCGCCAGTACGAAACCGCACGCTGGTACGCGCAGCCCGGGCGCAATTATCTGCTGACGTTGCGTTATCAGGCCGCGCAGTAAGCGCGGCTGTTGCGCCGGGCATGCGCACTGTGGGGTGAGCGCGCAACGAAGCGGGGCAGGGCGTCGTGCCGCTGGGCGAACTCACGCCTCGATTTGTCGACAGGCCGGCTGCACCAGGCATTGGCGCTACAGTGCGAGCGTGTGGTGCTGGTGATGGCAGGTTTGCCGATGGTTCTGACGGGAGAGGCGGTGTGACAAGCGATTGGATCCATGGTGCCTGTGCGGTGCCGGACGCGCGCGTGCGCGCGGCTGCGCTGGCGCGGCAGGAGCAACTGACCAAGCCGCACGGCGCGCTGGGCCGGCTGGAACAGCTGGCAGTGCAACTGGCGGCCTGGCAGCGCAATGAGCACCCCACTGTGCAGCGGGTCTGGATCGCGGTGTATGCCGCCGACCATGGCGTCGCCGCCGAGGGCGTGTCTGCGTTTCCGCAGGCGGTCACCGGCGAGATGGTGCGCAATTTCGCCCGCGGTGGCGCCGCCATTGCGGTGCTGGCGCGCGAGCTCGGTGCGCGCCTGGAAGTGGTCAATCTCGGCGTGGTCAACGACCCGGGCGAGTTGCCGCGGGTGCGGCGTGCTTGGATCGCCCCGGCCAGTGCCAACATCTGCGAGCAGCCGGCGATGAGTTCCACCCAGTTGCGCGACGCGTTGGCCGCGGGCGCCGAAAGCGTCGCCCAGGCAAAGAGTTGCGACACGCAGCTGTTTGTCGGCGGCGAAATGGGCATCGGCAACACCACCTCGGCCGCGGCGTTGGGCTGCGCGTTGCTGTCGCAGTTTCCGCAGGCGATGGCCGGCGCCGGCACCGGGCTGGATGCCGAGGGCATCGCCCACAAGGCCACCGTGATCACCCGTGCGCTGGCCCTGCATGCCGATGCTGCGACTCCGTTGGAGCGGTTGCGCCGGCTGGGCGGTTTCGAGATCGCCGCCCTGGTCGGTGCCTATATCGCCGCTGCGCAGGCGGGGATTCCGGTGCTGGTGGATGGCTTCATCAGCACCGCCGCGGCGCTGGTCGCCACCCATCTCAATGGCGGCGTGCGCGAATGGCTGTTGTTCGGCCATCGCTCGCAGGAGCGCGGCCATGCCGCCTTGCTGCGCGCACTGGATGCCGAGCCGTTGCTACAACTGGACCTGCGGCTGGGCGAGGCCAGCGGCGCAGCGGTGGCGATTCCGCTGCTGCGTCACGCCTGCGCCTTGCACAACGGCATGGCCACCTTTGCCGAAGCCGGCGTGTCCGACGCATGAGTGTGCAGATCAGCCTGCTGTGGCACGGCGACACCGGCCAGCGCAGCGACCGCGGTCAGCTCGACGACCCGCTCGCTTAACTGGTTGGCAGCAACTGCGCGCGGCCACCGCCGACGGCGCATGGGACGCGGTGGTGGCCTCGACGCTGTAACACCTGCACCTGGTTCGCCACCGGGTTGTATGCAGCCGGACGCGCCAGCGACATTGCGCAAGATCGGGACCGCAGGCCCAGCCGATCTGCGCGATGCTGGGGCTGTCCAACAGGAGTCGCCCCATGCCAGCAGCCGCTTCGGTCGTCTTCAATCGCCAGCGCAGCGTCGAGCGCGTCGTCGCACATCTGCAGGCCAGCATCCGCGCCGGCGAAGCACTGCCGGACCTGGCCGCATTGGCGGCAGTCGCGCAGCAGTCGCCGCATCATTTCCATCGGGTCTATCGCGCGTTGGCCGGCGAAACCCTGGGACAGACCATCGCGCGGCTGCGGCTGAGTTATGCGCTGCATCTGCTGGGCGAGTCGGCGAGCACGGTGACCGAGGTGGCGCTGGCGGTGGGTTATCAAACCCCGCAGGCGCTGGCACGCGCGTTCCGCAGCCTGTTGCAGGCCAGCCCGAGCAGCTTGCGCAACGCGCCCGCGGTGCGCGCACAGAAATTGCAGCAGCTGGCCATGCCCTCGCTGCCGCCGCAGATGTCAGGCGCACCCTTGCAGGTGCTGGTGCAAATGCTCGATCCGCTGGAAGTGGTGGTGCTGCGCCAGCGCGGCGCCTTCGACGATCTGGACCGTGGCTTCGGCCGCATCGCGGCCTGGGCCGAGCGCGCCGGTGCGATCGAACAACTGCAGGCCTTGATCGGCCTGCCGCTCAGCGACCACCGCGATGTGCCGGCACATCGGCATCTGTTCGAATGCGGCATGGTCTTCGACCCTGCACTGTCGCCGCCCGCACCGTTGCAATTGCGCCAGCTCGACGGCGGCGCGCACGCGGTGCTGCGCCATGTGGGCTCTTATGCAGGTATCGAAGACGCGCTCGATCGCGTGCTCGCGCAATGGCTGCCCGACAGCGGCTACGTGCTGCGCGATGCGCCGCTGCATTACCTCTACCTGGACGATCCCGAAACAGTGGACGAAACCGAGTTGCGTGCAGACATCCGTGTGCCGGTCCGGCCCGCGACGCACGCCGATGCCGCCGCCTGAGCCGCAACCGGCAGGAACACCATCTGCGGCGGCGGATGCATCAGGAACTGCTGGTGCGAGATATTCCACGCATACGCGCCGGCCAGCGGGAAGGCCAGGCAGTCGCCTGGCGCCAGCGCTGCGACAGGTTGGTTGCGCGCCAGCACGTCCTTGGGCGTGCACAGCTGCCCGACCAGGGTGACCGGGGTGTCGCGCAGCACCGGCGCATGCCTGCCACGCAACACACGGAACGGATGATCGTGGCCTTGCGCGGCCGGGGTGCGGAAGTGGTGGGTGCCGCCGCGGGCGATCGCAAACCACGCGCCGTGGCTGCGCTTGAGGTCCAGCACGTCCATCAGATACCAGCCGCAGCTGGCGCTGACATAGCGCCCGGGTTCCAGCCGCAGGCGCAGCGCCTGGCCGTGTTCGCGTAGCAAGGCAGGCAAGCCGGCGCAGAAGCCGGCCCAGTCGAACGACGATTCCGGCGCCAGATAATCCACACCGAAGCCGCCGCCTGCATTCACCCGCAACGGGCCGAGTCCGTAGCTCTGCCGCCACTGCTGCACGGTGCGCAGGTAGGCGGCGATCAGATGCAGCTGCGCGCCGGCATCGCGCTGGTGCGACATCAGATGGAAATGGAAGCCTTCCAATCGCAGCGAGGGGCTGGCACGCAGCCGCTGGATCGCCGCGTCCAGATCGTCCGGGTCCAGGCCGAACGGCGAGGGCTGGCCGCCCATCATCAGGCGCGTGCTCTGCGCGCCGGGCACGGCGATGTTCATGCGCAGGAACACCGGCACGCAGCGGCCGGCCTGCGCCGCGATCGCGGCCAGGCGTTCCAGTTCGCCCAGGCTTTCCACATGCACGGTGCAGTCGGGCAGCGCGGCGGCCTGGGCCAGTTCGCTATCGAGCTTGCCAGGGCCGCCGAACAACAACGCAGCCCGGGGTTGTTGCGTGTGCAGCCAGGACAGTTCGCCGCCGGAGGCCGCCTCGAAACCATCCACGTGCGGGGCGAGCGTGTGCAGGATCGGCGGCTCCGCATTGGCTTTTGCCGCGTAGAACAGCTCGCAGTCGGCCGGCAGTTGCGCGCGCATCCAGGCCGCGTGCGCATCCAGTGCGGGCAGGTCGTAAACGTAGGCGCACAGCGGGCCATCGCTTTGGCCGCGGATGCCCGGCAATGCCTGCATCACGGCGTCCATATCGATGCGCAGGCTCATGCCGCCACCCGCTGTGCCGCTGCGATGCGTGAAATCGGATTGGGCAGCGCGGTGTAATCGGATTGGCGATCGGCGCGTTGCCACAGCCGCGTGCCCAGGTTGTTCTTGCCGGGCAGCGGCGCGCCGTCGAGCAGGCCCTGCAGCGCGGCTTGCAGGCCATGGCGCTGTTGCCAGCGTGCGGCTAGCTCGCCCACGCATTGCCACAGGCGCGCTTCCAGCGCGGCATCGCCTTCGGTCAGATGGAAGATCGCCTCGGCCAGGTTGTTGACCAGTGCGCAATACGCCACCCGATTCCAGCCCTGTTCCGGCGTGTAGTACAGCGATTGCCGCGCGCGTTCGCCCACGCCCTGCAAGCGCGTGGCGGGCCAGTGATGTGCGAGCAGCTTGGTGCCTTCCAGGTCGCGGATCCATACTCGCGTCGGCCAGCCATCGGCAAACCCGATCACGGTGTTCTGCAGGTGCGGTTCCAGCGCAATGCCGTGCTGGAACAAGGCACTCCACACCCCGTCCAGCAGCAAGCCGGCATAGGCGCGGAACCACAGCAGCGTGGCGGTGTGGCGATCCATCTGCGCGCCGCCCAGTGCCTGCAGCCTGGACGCACACACGCTATTGCCCTGCGCATCGCAGGTGAACAACGCGGCGGCCACCTGCGGTTGCCAACGCGCGCGTTGCGCGGCGGGCAGGGTCTGCCGGTACAGGATGCCGAAGCTCTCCGACAGGCCACGCGCCGCCAGCGGGTCGGCGTCGTGCAAGGCGGGATCGACCTGGGCGACCTCCAGCGAGGTGGCCGCCGGCTCCAGCATCACATCGAAGCCCGGCACCTGCACGGCCAGCGCACGCCAGCTCGGTGCCAGCAGCTCGGTGAGCGCGACCGCACTTTCCAGCTCGTACCAGGCGTTCTTGCGCACGCAGTTGGTCAACCGCACATGCACCGAGCACTTGAGGAAATACTCCAGTTCCGGGTGGTACAGCGTGCGCACCGACGAGGTGGGCCGCAGTGCCTCGCCGAGCATGCCAACAGGCTCGATCAGCCCGCGCGCCTGCAGTGTGCGCAGCAGCGGGTCGTCGAGCAATCGCTGCGCTTCCCACGGATGACAGGGATACAGCGCCTCGCCGCCGGAGAGCTGCCGCAGGCTGGCACGTACATCGCGGCCCTGCATGCGCAGCAGCCGTGGGTCGATGCGGAACCAGAACAGCTGGAACGCGGCGCGCGCTTCCGGCGCGCAGGCCAGCACCTGCGCCAGATCGACGCCTTCGCGGCTCTTGGGCGTGGGATGCAAGGCATGCCCCCACAGCATCGATTGTTCGGCGTCGATCATCGCCTCGCCGGTCGCGGCGGTGCCCTGTGCCTGGCGCAGCAGTGCGGCAGTGATCGCCACGCTGTTGGCGCTTTGCGCGAGCAGTTCCGGGTTGACCGCCTGCGTGCTGCCCAGCGCCTGCAGCAGGCAACGCGCCAAGGCATGCGCGTCCAGGCTCTGCCACGGTTGGCCGGCGCTCTTGAGAAACGGCGTGGAGGCAAAGCGGCAGCGGCCCAGGCGATCGGCATAGGCGATGCGCACGCACAGCGCGCCGGTGTCGCCTAGATCGATCCGCAGCCAGCGCTGCTCGGCCACGCGCGGGCCGGGGCGATCCAGCCCGCGGTAATCGAAGTCCGCTGCGCGCTGCGGAATCGCGAACTCGCGCAGGTAGCAGTTCAACCAGCAACTGCAGGCCTGCGCGTCGGCCATGCTGTCGTACCAGGGGTCATGCATCGTGTGCGGCGACATCGGCGGATCTCCTCGAAGGGAAGCGCACCAGAACGGTGAGCGCAGCGGCCGCCGCAGCCAGCGCGGCAGCCAGGAAGGGGGTGGCAGGGCCGGCCGCCTGGGCCAGCGCACCGGCAGCGGCACCGGCGAACACGCCGGCCCATTTGCCGCAGGCATCGAAGCGGCCGAACAGGCGCCCGGCGCCATGCCCGCTGGCGAGCAGCGCCAGGCTGCGGTTGAGCCCACGCAGGCCGAACAACATGCCGAACCCGAACAGCAGGCGTGCCGCTGCCAATGCGATGGCGTCGTGCAGCAGCGCCTGCCACAGGCAGGCCAGCGCGAACAGCGCCAGGCCGGGCACCAGCCAGGCCTCGCCATCGCCGCGCCGCCACCACGGCAACACCACCAGATAGACCAGGTGCGGCAGGCTGTAGAGCAGGCCAGCCAGCGCGTCGTGGCCGGCGCCGCGCGCCAGCGCATACGGGATGAAGTAGGGGAAGGTCACCACCATCGCGAAGCAGAACAGGAACTGCGCGATCAGCAACGCAGGCCACAGTGCGCTGGCCGGTGCTGACGCCGATGGCGCCGACGTAGCCGCGCGCCCGGAGGGTGTGGACTGCGCAGGGGACGCGGTCGGCCGCGGCGCAGGCCGGTCGGCGGGCAGACGCCAGGTCAGCGCGAACGCCAGCAGCGGCAGCAGCGCAAGCGCGCGATACAGCGACTGCGCCGGGCCAAGCGCCACGGCCAGGCCCAGCAACGCGGGCGCGCTGACCATCGCCAGGCGCGCCGAATACTGCGTCCAGTCGAGCGCGCGCGCCAGCGGGCCGGCCTGCGGCTGGCTGGCCAGGTACGCATTGGCCGCCGCCAGCGAGCCGCCGCAGGTGCCTTGCACGATCAGGCCGATCACCAGCCAGCTCAGCGACGGCGCGAAGCCGGCGATCGCAAAGCCCAGCGCCAGCCCCAGCTGTGCACGCAGCAACGAACGCTTGCGTCCATAGCGGTCGGCCAGGCGCCCCCAGGTGCCGGCCGTCAACGCGGTGCACAGCGTCGGCAACACGTACAGCACGCCGCTCCAGCCAACCGCCGCAGACGGTGCCAGTTCGGCGAGCACCTGCGGCAGAAACAGCGGCATGCCCAGTGCGGTGAAGGCGGCCAGGTAATGCGCGGCCAGCACCGGGCCCAGGATGCGTTTCATCGCTGGGCACCCGCCTGCCGACGCGGCCTGTGCTGCGCGCCAGCGAAGGCATCGCCGAAGGGATTGGGCGCGCTATCGCCGTAGAACTTGTTGATGTCGCTCGCACCGGTGAGTTGCTTGCTGAGCAGGCTGCCGGCGCTGAGCAGGTACTTCACCGGCAGCCGCGGTGCGGCCAGCAGGCGACGTGCGGGAGCAGTATCGATGCCATCGACATCCAGCTGCGCCAGCGTCAAGGCGAACTGCGTCTGCAACTGCGTGTACAGCGGCGCGCGCAGCGCCGGCTGCCATTCGGCCAGGCCTTCCAGCACTGCCTGCAGATCCAGTTGCAGCACGATGGTGCAGAACATCTGTGCCAGGGCCTGCGGCTGGTCCACCGCGATGCGCGCGTCGTGCAGCGGGCCCAACGCGTCCAGATCCGGCAGCTGCGCGCGCAACTGCGGCATCGCGATACGCGCGGCGTCGTTGTCCTTCATCAGCAGCCGCGTCGCCTGGCCATCGGCGTAGACCAGCACGCTGTTCTGCTGATTGGCTTCCAGCGCAACGCCGTAGCGCAGCCACAGGCGCAAATGCACCGCCAGCATCAGCTCGGTGTACTCGCGCCACCAGCCGAGCAGATCGCCCTGTGCAAAGCGCTCGGCCAGATGGATCGCCATCGGCCGGCCATCGGGCAACCGCGCGCACAGCGCGGCCACCGGCACCAGCGTGGTGGCGTCCAGCGGTGGGTAACGCCGCAGCAGATAGGCCAGATGACGGGTCTGTCCCACATGCCCGCCATGCGATTCGTCCACGAACACGCAGCGGCCGCGCAGGGCCGGATCCAGCGCATCGATGCGCCGCAGTGCGCGCTCCAGCCAGTGGCCGTCGTACAGCGTGGAGGGCTTGATCAGGCGCAGATTGAGCGCGCCCAGCGTGCGCATCGGAATCGGCAGCTTGAGATGCAGCTGCGGATGCTGCAGCGGCACCAGCGTGCGGACCGACAGGGTGGGGCGCACCTCCAGCCAGGCCTGCGGCGCGCGCAGTGTGCCTGGCGGTAGTGCAAACCCGTCCTGCTCCAGCCGCGCCCACACCAGCGGATGCACCGGCCAGGCGACATGCGTGTCGGCCAGTGCGGGCGGCAGGCCCAGCGTGGCGAAGTCCGGCCACAGTTCGGTTGGCGGCGCGCTGGTGCAGCTGACCTGCGCACGTGGAACCGCCAGCCAGCGCAGCGCGAAGGTGGGCGCGAATTCCGGTGCGTAATCGCGCAGTTCCGAGGCATCCAGCCCGGCCTTGGCACGTGCGGTGGGATAGAACGGATGATCGCGATAGCTGGCCAGTTGATCGCAGCGGTATGCACGCTCGGCCGCATCTGCATGCTGCAATGCGTTGAGCAGCGCAGGTGCCTGCGCGTCGTAGGCCTGGCGCGCCAGGCCCAGGTGGGCGGCAGCGCACTCGGCTTCTTCGGCGTAGGCGCGATGCAGCTGTTGCGTCTCGCTGTCCAGCTGCGCGCTCATGCGTTGCAGCCAGGCCTGCGCACCGCGTTCGACATGCGCGCCATCGGCGCCCTGCACGATCCAGCTGTCGCCGCAGGCGCTGATGTCCTGAAGATAGCCCTGCCGATGGATCGGCAACCACAGCGTGCCGTCGGGCAGATGCGCGATGCGCCACCAGCCCTCCACCGGGCTGGGGTCGGTCCATGCCGCCAGCACGCCTGCCTCGGGTATTGCGGCGCTGCCGCGGCTGGCAATACCGCGCAGATCCTCGCGCAGGCAGGCATCGATGATGCGGGTGGCGATATAGCGTTGGTCGGCGGCACTGCTCATGCGCGCAGCTCCGCGCCATCGATCCGCCACTGCAGCCCCGCTTCGGCATGCACCACCGCCTGTTGCAGGGCCTGTGCATCGCTGGCCACCGCGCTCAGCACGCCCAGGTAATCCTTGTTGGAATGGCTCAGGCGGATGCGTTCACCGGGCGCGCGCATCCGCCGGTACTGCACATCGCTGTGCGCATCGTGGTGGCGGCGATCTTCGCTGGCGGTCACTAGCTCGCCGTCCTGCTCGGCGACGTAGTAACGCAGCAAGGCATGGGCACGATCGCAGCGCAGCTGCGGCAGCGGCAGGCCCAGATGCGGCGCCAGCGCGGCGGTGAACCATTGCCTGCCGAACATGTCGTCGAGCAGGAACTCGCGGCGGTCGCCGATGCTGCGGTAGTTGATCTCCACCAGCACCGGGCCGTCGCTGGTGAGGATGAATTCGCTATGGCACAGCCCGAAGCCGACCCCGAAGCTGCGCAACTGTTGCAGCGCCTGCGCAATCACCGGCGTGTCCACGCGGGCATCCCACTGCGCCTCGCATTCCACGAAGTGCGGCGGCGGCGACAGGCGCACCTTGAAGCCGCCCAGCGCCTGCAGCGTGTGGCCGTTGCCCAGCGTTTCCAGCGTGAACAGCGCCCCTTCCAGCATGCCTTCCAGCAGCACGGTGCGCTGCGGATGGCGCTGCCACACATCGTCCAGATAGGCCTGCAACTGCGCGGCATCTGCACAGTGGCGCACGTCCAGACTGGCAACGCCCTCGCGCGGTTTGGCCACCACCGGCCACGGAATATCGCCCGGCAATGCAGCGCCCGGTGCCAGCGTGCAGAACCACGGCGACGGCAGCCCACGCGCACGCAGGCGCTGACGCATCGCCGCCTTGTTTTTGGCCGCATAGCAGACCTGCCAGTCCTTGCCGGGCAGGCCGAGACCCGCTGCGACCAGCGCGGTGCTGGTCTGCAGATGATCGCTGTTGCTGAACACCGCGCGCGGCGATACATCGGCATCGTGCAGTACATCCAGCACGCCGAGCGGATTGAACACATCGCATTCGATCACCCGTTGCGGTGCATGCGCCGGATGCTCGCGGAAATGGCTGAGGTGATCGAGTCGGTGGTCGGTCAGCAGCCACACCGGCAGGCCGAGCGCATGCGCGGCCGGAAGAAAGCCTTCGGTGATGGCCGGATGGCAGACATGGGTGAGGATCACCAACGGTGCAGCGGATGTGGCAGTCATGGCAGCTCTCGTTCAACAGGACGGTGGAAAAACCGGTACTGAAACGGGCTGCCTGGCGCCGCAGGGGCGTTGGGTGGCCTGCGATACGGTGATCGCATGCCGCATGCTGCGGCAGGGAGACGTGCGTCATGCACGCCGTGTTGTCTGCGGCGCCCGCCAGCGCGAGCGCCGTTGCCGTCAGCCGACCGACGCCCCTGTACGTCGGTCGCTACGGCATGTGCCGGGTCGAAGGCCTAAAACGTGTACTCCAGCCCGGCGGTGACGGTGCGCGACGGCGCGGCCTGGCGGCCCCACGGGCTGGTATCCACACCGCGGAACCAGTACTGCCGATCGAACAGGTTGTTGATCGCCAGCGACGCGCTGAATTTTTGTCCATCGCGTTCGAACAGCGTATGGCTCACCTGCGTGTTCCATACCCAGTACGACGGCAACTCGCCGACCGAGGCGATCGCGTTCTCCTGCACGGTGTTCGCCGCGTCGCTGTAGGCCTTGCTGAAGTAGTAGCTCGACAGTGCGACAGTGGTGTGACCGAGCGTGTAGTTGCCGCCCAGGATGATCTGGTTGCGCGAGGTGTAGGGCACGCGCAGCCCGCGGAATGCGCCCGATTCCTGGCTGGCATCCAGATACGCATAACCGGCGTTGAGGGTGAGCGCGCGCAGGTTTTCCGGGCTCCATTGCAGTTCCAGCTCGCCGCCTTGATGGCGGGTCTTGCCGAGGTTGCGGAACACGCGCGTGGTGTTGTCCAGCTGGATCTGCTGATCGAAATCGATCAGATACGCACCTAGCTGGATGCGGGTGCGGTCGTTGGGCTGGTAACGCGTGCCGGCTTCGTAATTCCATGCCAGTTCGGCATCCAGGTTGTTGCCGAAGATGATCTGGGTGACCTGCGGCGCTCGCAGCGAGCGCTGCCCGTCCGCGTAGAAGAACCATTCTGCGTTGGCCTGGAAACCCACCGTCAACCCCGGCAATACATCGCGGGTCTGGTTGCGCGTGCGCAGGCCGGTGGCGCGATTGAAATAGCGCGAATCCAGCCGCTCGTAGCGCAGGCCCGGGGTGATGGTCAGGCGTTCGTCGGGCAGGGTGATGGCATTGCTGACGTAGGCGGCCAGGGCACGGTCTTCGAACTGCCAGTCACGCACGCTGGTGAACAGGCCATCGCGCAGGCGCAGATTGCCGACCAAAAAATCGATGTCCTCGTGCACCGCACGCACGCCGGTGGTCCACTGCTGACGCACGCCACCGGCATCGCCCATGCTCCAGCTCAGCCGCGGCTCGCTGCCGACCACGCGGAAGTCGCGCGGTGCGGTCTGGCGCAGTTGCGGCGGCAGGTCCGAACGCCAGGTTTCGGTGGCGGCCTGGCGCATGCCGACGATGAAGTTGCGGCTGCTGCGCGCGCTGAAATTGGTCCAGGACAACCGAACATCTTTCAACGGGCCCCAGTCTCCGAACAACTGCTCATAGCTCAACGACGCACGCGTGGTACGCCCATTGAAGCTGTCCAGCGGGCGCGTGGACTGGCGCGGGTCGCGCCGGTAATCGTCGGGGCTGAGCGCGCCGGCCAGATCCATGTCGACCAGATAGCGCTGCACGCTGGCCTTGAGCAACTTGGTGTCGTCCAGCCACCACTCCGCACGCACGCGCAGATTGCTGATATCGGTATCGCTGTGCGCGCGCCAGTACTCGCCGTAAGTGCGATTGGCATCGACCTGCAGGCCGAGGTTGTCGGTGAGGTAGCCGCCGCTGCTGAGCGCGCTGTCCTGCAGGAACTGGCCCTGGCCGCCGGCGGTGACCTTGTGCGCCAGCGTGGTACTCCACTCGCTGGGGATCTCCTTGCTGACCAGATTGATCACCCCGCCGACATTGTTCGGCCCGTACTGCACGGCCGCGCCACCGCGCACGATATCGATGCGGTCGATCTGGTTCAGTCCCACCGGAAACAACGACAGGCTGGTCTGCCCGTACGGCGCCAGTGCCAGCGGAATGCCGTCTTCCAGCACCTGCACGCGGCCGCTGCGGCTTTCGTACAGGCCGCGCAGCATCAGCTGCGGCAACGCCCCGGTGCCGGTCTCGTCGAAGATCTTGATGCCCGGCACGCGCTGCAGGGCATCGTCCAGCGAGCGGTTGCCGCCATTGCGCAGTTGCTCGCGGTCGATCACCTGGCGGCTGCCGGCATAGCGCTGCACGTCGTCGGGCCTGGAACGCCCGAGCAGGCTGCCTTGCACCTGGATCGTGTCCAGCGCACGGATCGGCGTCTGCGCATCGGTGGCTGCCGCATCCGGCGACTCGGTGGCGAACGCCAACGGCGGCAGGGCCCACGTGGCCGCAGCGATGGCGATGGTCAGGGCGTGGAAACGGAACGTCGACATCTACGGCGTGCTCCTGCAGGCGGGTGGTGGAGTGGGTGCGGAGAAGCTGGCCAGGTGGCCGCGCAGTGCGCGTTGAATCAGCGCGCGGTCTTCGCCCGCCAGCAGCCAGCGCAGGTCCGGCTGTTGCAGCCAGTGCGCGCGTTGCGCGTCGGTGCGCGGATTGGGGCAGAACGGCACGTTGGCCGCAACGCAGTGCGCATGCAGTTGCAGCAGCAGCTCCCACACCTGTGGATGGGTTGGTTGCGGGCCCAGGCCCAGGTCCAGCGCAAGATCCAGCGCGCCTTCCATCACCAGTGCCACGCCGGGCAGCGCCAGCAGCTCGGGTACTGCCGCAATGCCGGCCGCACTTTCGATCATCGGCACGATGCGGATATCGCGATTGGCCTGCGCGATGTAGGTGGGCAGGTCGACATTGCCGAAGCCGGTGACGCGCCCGCCGGTGATGCCGCGCCGGCCCAGTGGCGGGAACCGTGCCGCGGCGATGGCATCGGCCAGTTGCGCGGCCGATTCGGCGCGTGGAATCACGATCCCGCGCGCGCCGGCATCCAGCACGCGGCCGATCAGTTTTTCGTCCACCTCCGGCACGCGCACCCAGGCCTCGCAGCCCGACAGCTCGCAGGCGCGGATGGCGTGTTCCAGTTCGTCCGGCGCGCGCAGCGCATGTTCCAGGTCGAGCACCACAAAGCCGTAGCCGATGCGGCCCAGCAGCTCGCACAACTGCACGCTTGGCACTGCGTTGAGAACGCCAACCGCAAACGTCATGGATGAGGCCGCCAAGGAAACGGGCGCTCATCCTGCTCCGGATGGGAATGATTATCAAGTGGATTTGGTGGGCAGTTTTCGGTGCCCTGGTCGCAGTTCGATCAATGCGCGGTTGCGAGCCGTTCTGCACTGAAGCACCGGCGGGCAACAAAAAACCCGCAGGCGCTGCCGGCGGGTTTTCGTGTCTTGCAGCGCTGCGCTACCCCGCCTTGCGGTTACGACGCCGGTACGCGCAATGCCCGATACGGCGGGGTGGACATCACCATCTCGGCCAGCGAATAGGCCAGCTCGCGTTCGGCCAGCACCGCACCGTCGGCGCCGTGTTCGAGCAGGTGCTTGACCTCGGTGTCGCTGTGCGCGCGCGCCAGCAGCGTCAGCGAGGGGTTGATCGCGCGCAGCTTGGCCAGCGCCTCGCCGGCTTCCAGCGGCTGCGGGATCGCCAGGATCGCGATCTTGGCGTGCTCCGGGCGGGCCTCGGCCAGCACGCGGTCGGCCGCCGCACTGCCGCGGATACCGGGAATGCCGGCCGCATGCGCCTTGGCCACATGATCGCTGTTGTCGTCGATCACCAGCACCGGTACGCCGCGGCTACGCAGCAGCTGCGCCAGCGCGCTGCCGACGCGGCCGTAGCCGATCACGATGGCATGGCCATCCAGCGGCAGCGGCGGGCCGGGCGGTAGTTCCGGCTCCGCCGCGGCCGGGGCGTCCTGCGCCTGCCTGGCCTGCCAGCGGTCCAGCCACGAGAACAGGAACGGGTTGGCGATGATCGACAGCAGCGCGCCGGCCAGGATCAGGTCGCGCCCGGTTTCCGGCAGGATCGCCAGCTGCACGCCCAGCCCGGCCAGGATGAAGGAGAACTCGCCGATCTGCGCCAGGCTGGTGGAAATGGTCAGCGCGGTGCCGGTGGGGTGGCCGAATGCACGCACGATCACGAATGCGGCCAGCGACTTGCCCAGGGTCACGGTCAGGAACGTGGCCAGCACCTGCCACGGATGCTCGACCAGGATCATCGGGTCGAACAGCATGCCCACCGAGACGAAGAACAGCACCGCGAACGCATCGCGCAACGGCAGCGAATCGCTGGCGGCCTTGTGGCTGAGCTCGGATTCCTTCAGCAACATGCCGGCGAAGAACGCGCCCAGCGCGAACGACACCCCGAACAGCGTGGCCGACAGGAACGCCACGCCCAGCGCGATGCCGAGCACGGCCAGGGTGAACAGCTCGCGCGAGCCGGTGGCGGCGACCTTTTCCAGCGACCACGGAATCACCCGCCGCCCGACCACCAGCATCACCGCCACGAACGCCACCATCTTGAACAGTGTCAGGCCCAGCGCGGCCAGCAGCGAGGTGGATTCGCCGGCATGCGCCGCGGCCGGCGCGGCGGTGCCCAGCACCTCGGCCAGGGCCGGCAACATCACCAGCGCGATCACCATCACCAGGTCTTCGACGATCAGCCAGCCCACCGCGATGCGGCCGCGCTGGGTTTCCAGCAGGCGGCGTTCTTCCAGTGCACGCAGCAGCACCACGGTACTGGCCACCGACAGTGCCAGGCCGAACACCAGCCCATGCATCAACGGCCAGCCCATGCTCCAGGCCAGCGCCCAGCCAAGCAGCGTGGCGACCACGATCTGCGCCAACGCGCCCGGAATGGCGATCCATTTCACTTCCATCAGATCGTCGAGCGAGAAGTGCAGGCCCACGCCGAACATCAGCAGCATCACGCCCAGCTCGGACAGCTGGTTGGCCATGGTCTGGTCGGCCACGAAGCCCGGCGTAAACGGCCCGACGCAGACGCCGGCCAGCAGATAGCCGACCAGCGGCGAGAGTTTCACTTTCTGTGCGAGCGTGCCCAGCACGAAAGCGACCGCGAGGCCGACGGCGATGATGTCGATGAGGCTGGTGTCGTGATGCATTCCAATCCGTTGTGAGAGTGTCCGAGAGAGCGTCGCGGGCGCGACCAGCCAACGGCACTGCGCCGGGCGTCGCCTGCGGGCATTGCGTGGTCATGGCTGGAGTCCGGCGCGGGGGAACCGGGACCGCGTTGCTGGTCCGGTTGGCCGGACGCCCATAGTACACAGCGCTTGATTAACGCGATGCGACACGCCGCGCATGCGCGCAGGCCGATCCATGGGTCAGACGCCGCGCGTAAACCGCTGTGGCTCGCACGTGCGCGTGCGAGTTGCGACGCAGGGCGCAAGTCCGGCACGCCGATTCAACATTGACGACACCGCTTCGCCCCTGCGCAAGGTCGCAGCGCGGCGCCGGCCGACAATCCGGGCTACCAGTGGAGCGCCTGCGTCCTTCGGCAGGCCCACGCATGCATCGCCCCTGTTGCGGGTGACGCCACACGAGCCAGGCCATGCATCTCAGCGATTTGGCAACACCCCAGTTCCGGCACGATCCCTATCCGACCTACGCGCGCCTGCGCGCCGAAGGCGCGTTGGTGCAGGTGGCAGACGGGCGGCTGATGTCCGGCCGTTACGCCGTGGTCGATCGCCTGCTCAGCGACCGCCGGGTCGGCCGCGACTATCTGCAAAGCATTCGTCTACGTTACGGCGAGGCGGCGGTGCACCTGCCGCTGTTCCAGGGCATGAGCCGCATGTTCCTGCTGCTCAACCCGCCGCTGCACACCCAGCTGCGCGGACTGATGACACAGGCCTTTGGTGCGCGGCAGATGGAGTCCATGCGTGAAGTGGCCAGCGATACCGCTGCCGGGTTGATCGATGCCTTTCAGGCAAACGGCCACTGCGATCTGCTGACCGAGTTCGCGTTCCCGCTGCCGATCGCCATCATCTGCCGGATGCTGGATATCGATGCCGCCGATGTCACCGCGTTGAGCCACGCGACCAGCGCGCTGGCAAAAGTCTTCGATCCGATGATGACGGCGGAAGAACTGCAGGCGACCAGCGTTGCGTACGACCAGCTGGCAACATATTTCCACGGCGTGATCGCGCAACGGCGCAGCGCTGGCGGCGATGATCTGATCGCGCGTTTCATCCAGGCCGAGGACAACGGCCGCCGCCTGAGCGACGAGGAGATCGTCTCCAACGTGATCCTGCTGTTCTTTGCCGGCCACGAAACCACTTCCAACATGATCTGCAATGCGCTGGTCGCGCTGCATCGGCATCCGCAGCAATTGCGCCTGCTGCGGGAAACCCCGAGCCTGCTGCCCAATGCAGTGCTCGAATGCATGCGCTACGACAGCTCGGTGCAGATCGCCACGCGCACGGCGTTGCAGGATTTTGAGATCGAGGGAGTGGCGGTTCCCCAGGGCGCCATGCTGTATCTGATGCTGGGCGCGGCCAATCACGACACGCTGCAGTTCACCGACCCGCAGCTGCTGGATATCCGCCGCCAGCAGGGTCGCGCGCTGTCGTTCGGTGGCGGCATCCACCACTGCCTGGGCAACCGGCTGGCGCTGATCGAAATGGAAGCCGCGCTGGCCTGCCTGCTCGCGCGTCTGCCGGCGCTTCGGCTGGAGCAGCTGGACACGCTGAGCTGGAACGATCGCGCCAACCTGCGTGGTGTGGACGCGCTGCTCGCCTCCTGGTGAGCTGCGGCCAGGCGGCGCAGCGCCTGGTCGGCACGCAGTGTTGCGGCAGTCATAGCGCTGGCAATCACCGCGGCAGATGACGCAGGGCCGCTGCACGCGAATCGAGATGCCCACAACGACAAACACCGCCGATCACTCGGCGGTGTTTGCGTGGACGCATGTACCGATCGTCAGATCCGCTCGAACCCGCCGGTCAGAACCGGTAGGTGACCCGCCCGTACCAGTAGCGGCCGTTGAAGCCGAACGGCGACAGCGACGAATACTGCAGGCCGCCGGCGCGGTCGTCGTAGGCGGTGGTCAGCTGCGCCTTGGTCGGATACTGATTGGTGAGGTTGTCCGCGCCCACGGTGAAGGTGAACGCGCTCCAGGTCTGGCTGGCGGCCAGGTTCAACAACCAGCGCGCGTCGTAGGTCTGGTCCTGGCTGCCATCGGCCGGGTCGCTGATGCGCTTGATCGATCCGTAGCGGGTGGCGTTGAAGTTCAGCGCAAAGCCGCCCAGCGTCCAGTCCGCCGCCGCCATGTACTTGGTGCGCGGGGTGGCGTCGGTGAGCAGGCCCTGGCTGGCGCGCCCGAAGTTGGGGTTGGACAGTTCCAGGATCGTGGTCTTGTTGTAGTTGGCGCTGGCACTGAGATTGAGCTTGCCGTAGCTGCCCAGGTCGGCGAGATAGCTGTTGATCCAGTCCACGCCACGGGTGCGGCTGGTGGCGCCGTTGACGAAGAACTGCACCGCGGCCACCTGGCCGATCGGCTGCGCCAGCTGCAGCTGGTCCGAATACAGGATCTGGTCCCAGATGCGGATCTGGTAGACGTCCAGGCTGGAAGTGAAGCTGGCGGTCGGCTGCCACACTGCGCCCAGGCCGTAGTTGGTGGATTTCTCCGGGCTCAGCGGGCCGGCGCCAAGCGCCACCGCGACCGGGTCGGAGGTGCGGTAGGTACCGACCTGCACCAGCTCGCCGTTCTGGATCAGCGTCACCACCGAGGCGTAGTTCTGCTGGGCCAGCGACGGTGCGCGGAAGCCGTTGGAGATGGTGCCGCGCAGCGAGAAGGTGTCGCTGAAGGCGTAGCGCGCCGACAGCTTGCCCGAACGCGTGGAGCCGGCATCGCTGTAGTTTTCATAACGCCCGGCGATGCCGCCGGACAGCTTGTCGGTGATGTCCGCTTCCAGGTTGGCGTAGACCGCATTGCTGTGGCGTCCGAACTTGCCGGCCACCGTCGGCTCCAGGCCGGAGAACACCTGTGCGCCGCCCGGATACGGCGCGCCGTCGTCGGGATTGATGGTATTGGGGTCGAAGAAGTACGACTCCGGCGAGCCGGCGGTGATCTGGTAGCGGTCCTGGCGATGCTCGGCACCGAAGGCCACATTGACCGGATACGCCAGGCCCCAGTCGAAGGACTTGTTGATGTCCAGGTTGACCGTGCCCTGTTCGGTTTCGAAGCCACCGGAATTGAAATTGGTCGGCGAGCTGCCGGTGGTGTAGTACAGGTTGGTGTTGATGCTGTTGAGGATGTTGAAGGTCATGTCGTTCTTGCCGTAGGTGGCCGACACGTCCCAGTTCCATTCGCTCTCGGTGCTGCCTTTCAAACCCAGCACGGCCGAGCGGTCGTTGGTGGGGTTGTAGATCTGCGGCAGGAAGCCGTTCGGGTAGATCGCCTGCACATTGCGCGCGGTGTTGTCGGCGGCGCGGTAATAGCCGTTGGAGGTGACCTCGCGACGGCTCATGCTGAGGTGGCCGTACAGTTCCAGGTTGGGCGAGAACGCGTAGCCGAATGCTGCCAGCCCCTGATAGAACGTGGAGGCCGGGTCGCCGTGGCGCTGGTAGGGCACACCGCCCGGATTGGGCGTGCCCGGCACGGTGGTGGCGCGGTTGGTGTTCTCGCCACGGTTGGTGCTCATGGTGTTCTGGTAGTTCCACGACAACCGTACCCAGCCCGGCGCGGTGTCGCCGCCGCTGCCGCCGAACGGCAGGCCGACCGAGCCGTCGATGCCGTTCTGCTCGCCATCGCCCTTGTCCATGATGCCGCCATTGACCGACACGCTGTTGCTGCCGGCATCGGCGCCATGCTTGAGCACGATATTGACCACGCCGGCGATCGCATCGGAGCCGTACTGGGCCGAGGCGCCGTCACGCAGCACTTCGATGCGCGCGATCGCCGACATCGGCAGCGAGTTCAGGTCCGCCGGCGCCGAGCCGCGGCCGACGTACGGGTTGTAGTTGATCAGCGAGGAGGTGTGATAGCGCTTGCCGTCCACCAGCACCAGCACCGCATCCGGCGACAGGCCGCGCAGCGTGGCCGGACGCGCGGCATCGTTGCCGTCGGAGATCGCCGGGCGCGGGAAGTTCAGCGATGGCAGCAGCTTGCCCAGCGCGGTGGCGATGTCGGTGGCGCCGGTGGCCTGCAGCGACTGCTCGGTGATGATGTCGATCGGCGATTCGGATTCGGCCACCGTGCGGTCGCTGACGCGCGTACCGGTGACGATCAGGGTATCCAGGGTTTTCTGCGGCTGGGCAGGCTGCGATTGCGCACTGGCAGCGAACGTACAGACGGTGAGTGCGACCGAGATCGCAAGCGAGAGTGCGTTGGAGGTGTGCATGGGAATGAAGACTCAAATGGGATGGTGGACGCAGCGATGCGCTGCGCGCATTGCCGGGGGAAGACGACGGCGGACTGCGTGACCCGGGTTGCCTGCGCGCAGCGCGTGTGCGCTGGCAAGGCGACGTGCACAGCAAGACAGCAGACTGCGACGCAGCGTGTGCTGCGTGGCGCATCCTTGCGAAAGAAGGGGGGGAGCTCGCCCTTTCGCGACAATCGGAAAGGGCGAGCGATGCTGCGGGCGTGCTGCCCCGTCTCAGCGAGGCGGGACGAGGCGATCGACATGCCGGTCGCTGCCGACCGGCACGCGGCGATTTACCACTTGTAGCTCACGTTGGCGTACACCAGCGCACCGTTGAAACCGAACGGCGAGGCGCTGCTGTAGGGCAGGTAGGTGCGCGTGCCCAGGCCGGCTTCCTGGCGGTCGGGATACTCGTTGAGCACGTTGTCGCCGCCGATGGTGAAGTTCCAGTCGTTCAACTTGTAGGACGCGGCCAGGTCCAGCGTCCACTTGGCCGCATAGGTCTGGTCGCTGCCGGCGTTGGTGCCGAAGGTGCTGAACTCGCCCCAGCGCGTGGCGGTGCCGGTGAACGACCAGTTGCCTGGCGACCAGGTGCCGCCCAGGAAGAACTTGTCGCGCGGCGTGCCTTCGGTGATGCGACCGAGTTCGGCGCGGCCGATGCGCACCGCACCCGGATCGATCGCTTCCAGCGCTGCCGGGTTGTCGGCGACCCGTTCCACTTCGGTCTTGTTGTAGTTGTAGCCGGAGGTCAGCTCCGCGCTGCCGCCGTCCAGGTTCCAGCGATAGGTGCCGACCGCATCCACGCCTTGGGTCTTGGTGTCCACCGCGTTGGTGAAGTAGCGCCCGCCACCGATGCCCGGGAAGCCATTGGCCTGCAGATAATTGCGCGCCGCATTGGAGGTGAGGTTTTCCGACAGCACGATGCGGTCATCGATATCGATGCGGTACGCATCGACCGTGATGTACAGGTTTTCGATCGGCTGCAGCACCACGCCAAGACCGTAGTTCTTGGATTCCTCGGCCTTCAACGGCTCGGCGCCGAGTGCGATCGCGGCCGGGTTGTCGGTACGGAAGGTGCCGATCTCGAACGGGATCGCGGTGACCGTGCCGTTGGGCTGGGCCACGTTGAGGAACTGCGTGGCGATCGACTGGAAGTTCTGCTGCTGCAACGACGGCGCACGGAACCCGGTGGAGGCGGTGGCGCGGACGGCCACCTTGTCGGTGAACGCGTAACGCAACGACAGCTTGCCGGTGGCGGTATCGCCGAAGTCGCTGTACTTCTCGTAGCGCCCGGCCAGACCGGCCGAAAGCTTTTCGGTCAGATCCGCTTCCAGATCGACGTACGCCGAATGGCTGTTGCGGTTGTAGTAGCCGGCGTCGGAGAGTTTGAAGCCGGGAAACACCTGTGCGCCCGGGATCAGTGTGCCTGCCGCAGAGGGAATGCCGCCATTGGCCGAGGACGCCGCGTCGCCGGGCGACTGGTTGAACTTCTCGCCGCGCCATTCCGCACCGAAGGCCAGCGTGACCGGATACGCCAGGCCCCAGTCGAGCGTCCTGGTGAAGTCGGCATTGAGCACGTTCTGGGTCACTTCCAGCGTACCGGCATGGAAGTCGGTCGGGCTGGCCAGGCCCAGGCTGTTGTTCAAGCTGTTGCGCACATCGAAGGTGAGATTGTTCTGGCCGTAGTTGTAGCTCAGGTCGATGTTCAAGCCGCCTTCGGTGGAGGTCTTCAAGCCGCCCACCCACGACACGTCCTTGCTGACGTTGTAGATCTGCGGCAGGAAGCCGTCCGGATAGATTTCCGGGCGGTTGCGGTTGTCGCCGGCAAAGCGGAAGTAGCCGTTGGAGAGCACTTCGCGGCGGCTGACCATGCCGAACGAGTAGAAGGTCAGGTAATCGGTGGGGCTGTATTCGCCATTGAAGGAGATCGCGCCCTGGTCGATGTCCGGATCGCCGTAACGCTGCTCCACGCGGCCCTGGAATGGCAGTGCGCGGTTGGTCTGGTCCGAATGTCCCGCCTGTGCGGCCAGATGCACCTTGCCGGTGCCGGCAAAGCTGAAACCGGCATCGCCGGACAGCTGATACTGCTCGCCATCGCCGGCGCTGTACTTGCCGTAGCGGCCATTGACGCTGCCGCCTTCGCCGCTGCCCTTGAGCACGATGTTGATCACGCCGGCAATCGCATCCGAACCGTATTGCGCCGATGCGCCGTCACGCAGCACTTCGATGCGCTCCACTGCGGCGATCGGAATGGTGTTGAGATCGGCCGGCGACGAACCACGGCCCTGGGTGTCGTTGAGATTGATCAACGCGGTGCTGTGATAGCGCTTGCCGTTGACCAGCACCAGCACCTGGTCGGGCGACAGGCCGCGCAGCTGCGCCGGGCGCACTGCGTCCGAGCCGTCGGAGATGGCCGGGCGGGGGAAATTCAACGAGGGGATCGCGCGTGACAGCGCGGTAGCCAGCTCGGTGGTGCCGGTCGATTCCAGTGCCTGTGGCGAGATGATGTCGATCGGCGATGCCGATTCGGCCACGGTGCGATCGGCCACGCGCGTGCCGGTCACGATCAAGGTATCGAGCGTTTTCTGGGTGGGAGCCTGTGACTGCGCGGACGCGTTTGAAGCGGAAAACGACAGTGCAAGAACAACGGCAACTGCGAGTGGACTGGTCTTGCAATTCATGCGGTGACAACTCCGAGTGGGGAACGGATGCATCGCAGGGGGCCCCCTCCCGGGCCGCGTCCGTTGCGGCAGCTGCGGTGCGTTCCCAACCATTAACCACGTGTAACCGCATGTCAAATTTTGGTTACGTTGCGCAAGTAACTGTCATGTATGACGTGCTACTGCCATCGTTGTCATCGTGCACCAAAGTGATGCGTAGTTTGCACCAGACCTGCGGTATCAGCCGCTTGCCTGCACCATCATGGACATCGATACGAGATATGAAACTTCTGCATCAGAACGTGATCTGCACCGCATCGGCACTGCGTTGCGCAGGACCATGGAACACCGCTTCGATGTTGTTGCCATCCGGGTCGAGCACGAACGCAGCGTAGTAGCTGGGGTGATAGGGGCGCACGCCCGGCGCGCCGTTGTCGCGACCGCCGTGGGCGAGGGCGGTCTGATGGAATGCATGCACCATGGCCACGTCGTGCGCCTGGAAGGCCAGATGGTGGCGGCCGGTGAGTTGGCCTTGCGCCATCGTGTCGCGATCGGACACGAATAGCTCGTCGGCCCAGAAGAATCCCTCGCCTTCGCCACCGATCGGAATGCCCAGCACATCGAGCACCGCCTGGTAGAAACGTCGGCTCGCCGCCAGATCGTGGACGACCAGATGCAGGTGATCGATCAGGCGGCCACGTGAGAGCTGCGCTGCGTCCATGGTGGGTGCTCCGGCAGGGTGGAAGCGGTGTTGATACCACCGTAGCCGCCGGCAGCTCTTCACGGCGCATCGATGCCCGCGCCTGGATGGCTGCATCAAACGCCGCACGGACAACGGATAAAACGCACACGCCCCGGGCAAGCCGGGGCGTGTGGTCAGGCGTCAGGATGCGGTCGTGCCGCGCGCGTCAGCAACCAACGCGTGGCAACACCGCAGCAGTGTGGAGCGCTGTCTTGATTACCAGCGATAGTTGATGCGGCCGTACACGTAGGCACCGTTGAAGCCGAACGGCGACAGATTGCTGTACGGGAACTGCCCGCTGGTGGAGTTGGCGAAGTTGTTCTCGTCCGGGTACTCGTCCAGCAGATTGTCCGCACCCAGGGTCAGCGTCCAGCGATCGATCTTGTAGCTGGCCGAGGCATCCACCACCCACTTGGCGCCGAAGGTCTGGTCGTTGATCGCCGCGGCCGGACGCGTGCTGTACTTGCCATAGCGCGTGGCACCCAATGCCAGCGTCCAGTGCTCCAGGTTCCAGCTACCGTTGACCAGGAACTTGTCGCGCGGGAAGCCTTCCTCGATGCGACCGCGTTCGGTGCGGTCGATGCGCTCCAGGCTCAGCCCGTTGGCCGACAACGCAGCCGGATTGGCGGCGACGCTGCGCACTTCGGTTTCCGAATAGTTGTAGCCGGCGGTCAGGTCCACGCTGCTGGCGGCGAGCTGCCAGCGGTAGCTGCCGACCACGTCCACGCCGCGCGTGCGCGTATCCACCGCATTGGTGAAGTAGCGCCCGCCGTTGATGCCGAAGATGCCCTGCGCTTCGAGCAGGTTACGCACGCCGGTGCCGGTGAGGTTGGACGACAGCACGATGCGGTCGTCCACGTCGATCTGGTACGCATCCACGGTGAGGTAGAGCGCATCGGTCGGCTGCAGCACCAGGCCCAGGCTGTAGGACAGCGAGGTCTCGGCATCCAGCGGCTCTGCGCCCAGCGCGCGCGCCACGTTGCTGTCGGCCGGGAAGGTGCGGATCTCGAACGGGTTCGGATTGCCGGCCAGGAAGGTGGTGCTGGTGGACTGGAAATACTGCTGCGCCAGCGATGGCGCGCGGAAGCCCGACGCCACCGTGCCGCGCAGCGCGATCTTGTCGGTGAACGCATAGCGCCCGGACAACTTGCCCGATGCCTGGCTGCCGAAGTCGTTGAAGTCTTCGTAGCGCCCGGCCAGGCCGGCGGAGAACTTGTCGGTGAAATCGGCTTCCAGATCTGCGTACAGCGCGTAGCTGTCACGCGAGTATCGCCCGGACACGCTGGGCGCGAATCCGCCAAAGCCCTGCGCGCCACCGGCCAGTGCGCCGGCCTGGAAATACGAGCCCACTTCGCCCGGCGACTGGTTCCACTTCTCGTTGCGGTATTCGGCACCGAAGGCCACCGTCACCGGATACGCCAGGCCCCAGTCGAAGCCGCGCTTGACGTCCAGGTTGACGATGTTCTGCGTGGTCTCCAGCGCGCCATCGTAGAAGGAGGTCGGCGAGCTCGGCCCCAGGCGGACGTTGAGGGTGTTGCGGGTGTGGAAATCGATCTTGTTGTAGCCGTAGTTGTAGCTGGCATCCCAGTCCCAGCCACTAGCGGTGGAACCGCGCACGCCGGCCACCAGCGAGCGGTCCTTGGCGTAGGTCTGGATTTCCGGCAGGAAGCCCTGCGGATACACCGACAGGATGTTCTGGCTGCTGCCCGGCGCGCGGAAGAACGCGAACGAGGTGATGTCGCGGTTGCTGGCGGAGGCGAAGGCGTAGCCGGTGATGCTGTCGCTGAAGGCGAACTCGGTATTGGCCGACACCGCCTGCGCATTCACGTCCGGGTCGCCGATCTTGAACGCCTTCTGGCCCACGGCCGGCTGCGAGGCGCTGGGTGCGCCGGCATAGCCGCGCGCGCGGTCGGTGGGGTCCTGCTGGTTGAGCTGGGCGGCCACGTGCAGCCAGCCGCGCTCGTTGCCGTAGGCCACGCCGGTGTCGCCGGACAGCTCGTAGTTGCTGCCGTCGCCGGCCGAATACTGGCCGAAGCCGGCCTGCAGGCTGCCGCCCTTCTCCGCGCCCTTGAGCACGATGTTGACCACACCGGCGATGGCATCGGAGCCGTACTGCGCCGAGGCGCCGTCGCGCAGCACTTCCACGCGCGCGATCGCCGCCACCGGAATGGTGTTCAGGTCCACTGCCGCGGCGCCACGGCCGATGGTGCCGTTGAGGTTGAGCAGCGAGGAGGTGTGGCGGCGCTTGCCGTTGACCAGCACCAGCACCTGGTCCGGCGACAGGCCGCGCAGCTGCGCGGGACGGATCGCGCTGGTGCCGTCGCTCAGGGCCGGGCGCGGGAAGTTCAGCGACGGCAGCGCGCGGGCCAACGCGGTGGCCAGCTCCGAGGTGCCGGTGGCCTGCAGCGACTCGGCGCTGATGATGTCGATCGGCGACTGCGACTCGGCCACGGTACGGTCGGAGACGCGGGTGCCGGTGACGATGACGGTATCGAGCGTATTGGCGGGCGCGCTGGCCGGGGTGGCGGTCTGGGCGAAGGCGGGGGAGGCGAGCAGCGCCGCAACGACGGCGGTTGCGAGCGTGGACAACGGGTAATTCATGACAACTCCGAACGGGGGTCCAGGCAGGACCAGCAAGGCTGGGCGGGGTCTGGTCGCGGCGATGCGAAGGGAACGACGGCCAGC
This sequence comes from Xanthomonas sp. LMG 8993, assembly GCF_009835065.2. Lineage (NCBI taxonomy): Bacteria > Pseudomonadati > Pseudomonadota > Gammaproteobacteria > Lysobacterales > Lysobacteraceae > Xanthomonas > Xanthomonas sp. LMG 8993. The sequence goes on from NZ_QVIF02000002.1 coordinate 355,814, forward strand.
CCGAAGGCGCTAATTATTCGTTAACGCTAGAATGGCGTCGCAGGAGTGCTGCTCATCTGCTCATTCCTTTTCGTTCTATCGGACTGTCCATCAATGATTTCCCTGCGCAACTTCTCCATGCGACGCGGCGAGCGTCTGCTGTTGTCCAACGTCGACCTGACCATGCATGCCGGCTACCGCGTTGGTGTGGTGGGCCGCAATGGCACCGGCAAGTCGAGCCTGTTCGCCGCGGTCAAGGGCGAACTGGAAGCGGACAAGGGCGATGTCGACCTGCCCGGCAAGGTGCGCACCGCCAGCGTCTCGCAGGAAACCCCGTCGCTGCCCGATCCGGCGCTGTCGTTCGTGCTCGGCGGCGACATCGAGGTCTCGGCGATCCTGCAGGAAGAGGCCGCAGCCACTGCGCGTGAGGACTGGGAAGCGGTCGCCAATGCGCACCAGAAGATGGCCGAGCTCGGCGCCTACGACGCCGAGGCGCGTGCCGGCAAGTTGCTGCACGGCCTGGGCTTCCCGGCCGACACCCATCACCGCGCGGTGTCCTCGTTCTCCGGCGGCTGGCGGGTGCGCCTGAACCTGGCGCGCGCGCTGATGATGCCCAGCGACCTGCTGCTGCTGGACGAACCGACCAACCACCTGGACATGGATGCGGTGCTGTGGCTGGAGCAATGGCTGCTCAAGTACCCGGGCACCTTGCTGCTGATTTCGCATGACCGCGAGTTCCTCGACAACGTGGCCACGCATACGCTGCATCTGCACGGCGGCACCGCCAAGCTGTACGTCGGCGGCTATACCGATTTCGAGCGCCAGCGCATCGAGCACCTGCGTCAGCAGCAGATCGCCCACGACAAGGAACAGGCCGAGCGTGCGCATCTGCAGAGCTTCATCGACCGCTTCAAGGCGCAGGCCAGCAAGGCCACCCAGGCACAGAGCCGCATGAAGCGCCTGGCCAAGATGGCCGGCACCGAGGCGGTACGCGCCGAGCGCGAATTCCGCATCCAGTTCGCCCAGCCCAATCGGTTGCCGTTTTCGTTGATCCGGCTGAATCACGCTGCGTGCGGGTATGCGGCTGCGCCGCGGGAATCGGGAATCGGGAATGGGGAATCGCAAAAGCTGGGGTCCAGCGATGCGATTACCGTGTTGCACGATGTCGGATTCGGATTGGAGGCGGGTGACCGGATCGGGTTGCTGGGGCCGAATGGTGCGGGTAAGTCAACACTGGTCAAGACGCTGGTGGGCGAGCTGCAGCCGCTGTCGGGCGAGCGCAGTGCGCATCCGGATCTGCGGATCGGCTACTTCGCCCAGCACACGGTGGAATCGCTGCACGAGGGCCAGTCGCCGATGGATCACTTCCGCGAGCTGTCGCCGGATGGCGCCAATCAGGCGTTCCGTGATTTCCTGGGCAAATGGAACTTCGCTGGCGACCGCGCCTTCGAAGTGGTGGATGGGTTTTCCGGCGGCGAGCGCGCGCGTCTGGCGCTGGCGCTGATCGCCTGGCAGCAGCCGAACGTGCTGCTGCTGGACGAACCGACCAACCATCTGGACCTGGAAATGCGCGAGGCCCTGGCCGAAGCGCTGAGCGACTTCGAAGGCGCCATCGTGATGGTCTCGCATGACCGCCATCTGATCGGCCTGGTCTGCGACAGTTTCTGGCGCGTGGCCGATGGCGTGGTCGAGCCGTTCGCTGGCGATCTGGACGAATACGCCGCCTGGCTGCGCAGCCGCCCGGCCGCCCAGGGCACCAAGCAGAAGATGGCCGAAGTGGCGCCGACCCCGCCGCCGCCGACCAAGCCGCTGCCGCCGAAGAAAGCCGTCAACCCGCACAAGCTGGCCAGCGCGGAAAAGCGCGTCGGCGAGCTGGAAGCCGCGTTGGCAGAGCTCGACCGCCAGCTGGCCAACCCGGCGAACTATGCCGACACCGACAAGATGGCGGTGCTGGGCCGCGACCGTGAGGCCACGGCGCAGCAGCTGGCCGCCGCCGAGGCGGCGTGGATGGAGTTGATCGAAGGCGCGTAACGCGCAGGCGTTACGATGCGCGTGGGGCCAAGCACAGGGAGGTAGGCAACATGATCAGCGCCACCATCAGTCTGGAAGACCATCTGGCCGCGCAGCGCCTGCATGCGCGACAGACGGCCAAGCTATTGATCGTGATCCTGGTGGTCCTGCTGTTGATCGGGGCGGGGTTGCTGCAACTGATCGGGGCCGGCGAAATCATCGGCCCGATGCTGATCGGTGCCGGAGGCGGCGGCTTGATCGGCCTGGTGGTGTTGCACGTCTGGGGCTTGCCGCGGAAGATCAAACGCCTGCACGCGCAGCAGGCCGCGCTGCGGCATACCTACACCTTTGCGTGGGACGAGACCGGGCTGGAGATCACCTGGGCAGACGGGCGACTGCGCCGGCCCTGGTCCGATTACATCCGCTACCGCGAGAACGAGCGGGTGCTGCTGCTGTATCACAACGACCGCTTGTTCGAGCTGTTCGCCCCGCACTGGTTCGCCGACAGGGCGCACTACGAGGCGTTTCGCCGCGTGGCGGTGCAGGGGATCGCGGCATCCGCGCGCCGCTGAGCGCAGCGGCGGGCTCGCTCAACCTGAGCGCTGTTGCTCTGTTGTCAGCCAGTCGCGCAATCGCGCATCGGCATCGCCTTCCGGGCGCGAGCGCAGCCGGGTGAGCCAATAGCGTCCGGCGTCGATCTGGATCGGGAACGGGCAGACCAGGCGCCCGGCATCCAGATCCTGGCGAAACATCGGCAACGGCAACAACGCCACGCCGGCACCGGCGGCCGCCGCGCTGGCCAGCGTCAACGACGAATCGAACATCGCCCCGCGTGCGGCGACTTCGGCCACGCCCGCCGCGCGAAACCACTGCGGCCATTCGTCCAGACGGTACGAGCGCAATAACGGCAGCTGGGCCAGATCGGCCGGTGTGCGCAGGCCCCGCGCCATGCTGGGCGCGCACACCGGCGCAAACGGCGCCTCCATCAGCGCATGGGCGATCTGGCCCTGCCAGTCGCCGTCGCCGAAACGGATCGCCAGATCCAGCCCTTCGCCAGCCAGATCGACCCGGTTGTTGTGGGTGGAGAGGCGCAATTCGATCTCCGGATGCGCGGCATGAAACGCTGGCAATCGCGGCAGCAGCCAGCCGGTGGCGAAGGTGCCGACCACGCCGACGCTGAGCACCTCGCGATAGCGCCCATCGGCAAAGCGCTCCAGGGTCGCCGCGATGCGGTCGAAGGCCTCGCTGAGCACCGGTGCCAGCGCCGCGCCCTCGTCGGTGAGCGCCACGCCGCGTGGCAGGCGGTGGAACAGGCTGCTGCCCAGTTGCTGCTCCAGCGCCTTGATCTGGTGGCTGAGTGCGGCCTGGCTGACGCACAGCTCGCTCGCGGCGCGGGTCAGGTTCTGGTGGCGCGCGGCGGCCTCGAAGGCGCGCAAGGCGTTGAGCGGGAGGCGGGGGCGTGGCATGCACAGAGATTAGTTCAATTCATGCCAGGGATCGAAACATCGCAATAGTCCGGTGGCCGGCATGCGCCGATACTGCGGGCTCTTCCCTGGAGGCTGCTGCATGTTGAACCGTCGACAATTCCTGTACGCAACCGGCGCGGGCGTGCTGCTTGCGGCCTCCAGACCTGCATGGGCACTCACGCCGGCGATGACGGTGGACGATGTGCTGCGGGCGCAGTGGGCGGAGATCGAACGCCGCAGCGGCGGCCGCCTGGGCATCAGCCTGCTCGACAGCGCCACCGGCAGGCGCCTCGGCCAGCGCGAAGACGAGCGCTTTCCGATGTGCAGCACCTTCAAATTTGTATTGGCTGCGGCGGTACTGCAGCGGGTGGACAGGGGCGAGCTGACATTGGCGCAACGGGTAACGATCCGCGCCTCCGACATGCTCGAGCATGCCCCGGTCACCGAGCGCCATGTCGGCGGGGCGCTGAGCGTGGCCGAGCTCTGCCGGGCCACGATGATCTACAGCGACAATCCGGCCGCCAACCTGCTGTTTCCGCTGGTCGGCAACCCGGCCGGCCTGACCGCCTTCCTGCGCGGCATCGGCGATGCGCACACCCGCAGCGACCGCCGCGAGCCGGAGATGAACCGGTTTGCCCCTGGCGACCCGCGCGATACCACCACGCCGGCGGCAATGGCCGCCACCTTGCGCACCCTGCTGCTCGGCAACGCGCTGCAACCGGCCTCGCGCAAGCAGCTGACCGACTGGATGATCGACAACCGCACCGGCGATACCTGCCTGCGCGCCGGCCTGCCGCGCGGCTGGAAGATCGGCGACAAGACCGGCAGCAACGGCAGCGACACCCGCAACGACATCGCCATCATCTGGCCACCGGCAGGCAAGGCGCCATTGCTGCTCACCGCGTACTTGAATGGCGCCAGCGTCGACAGCGATGCGCGCGACGCGGCGTTGAAGGCAGTGGCGGCCGCGGTGCGCGACAGCATCGTGGGGTGAGCGCAACGACCCGCTGCCTCCCGCGATCCATGTCGCGTGTGAGTGGGAACGATTGGCATGCTGGATGCGGCCGACGCGCACTGAGCGGCACCGTGCGCAAGCATGCTGAGCACGCAGCAGCCTGCGCGCTCACCGCATGCCCGGCTGCAAGGTTCAGCCGGGTGCCCCGATCGGCAAAGGCAGGTCTTGCTGCAGCCGCGCCGGCCCGCCCATGGCTGGATCACTGACGCTGTCTGCACCGGTTTCGATACGTCCGGCCAGACGCTGAGCTGCGCCGTCGTGGTGCACCCACAGGTCGTACCAGCCGCCAGTTGCCGCCGCTTTCCAACGGCGCCGCTCGGTGGTGCCGGGTGCAACGCTCAGGCGCTCGTGCGGCTGCGCGGCTGAATATGCGGCCGGTTGCAGCTCCACCTGCACGACAGTGCTGCCGGCATTGCGCAGCGATAACAACACGGCCGCGGGATCGTTTGCATCCTGGGTGATCTCGGTCACCAGCAACGGTGCACTCAGATCGCCACGGTAGTGACGATGGAATCCGTTGGGGCCGAGCAACCACAGATCGTAACGGCCGTCGTCGGTGGTCCACGTGGCATCCACTGCTGCGCCGCTCCCTACGGTGTAACGGCGCGGAATCGCCGCAAGATCAAAGCGGTCGTAGACATGCAGGACCACCGCAGCACCCGCGTTGGACATGCGCAGCCTCACCTGGCCACGCTCGGGCAACGCTGCCAGTTCCACGCTTTGGCGATACGGCAGCGCCCGCGAACGGCGTGTACCGAAGGGCTGCTGCGGCGGTTGCAACGCGGCAGGCAAGGGCGGCAGTGCGTGTTCGCGCAGGGCTGCCGCGCGCGCTGCGGTTGCGCTGACATCGGGCAGCGCCGCGGCGAACGGGCGCGCATCGGCCGTGCGGAAATCGAACGCATTGACCAGGTCGCCACAGACTGCGCGCCGCCACGGTGTGATCTCCGGTGCGGGCACGCCGAAGCGGCGTTCCAGCAGCCGCAATACCGATGTGTGGTCGTACACCTGCGAGTCCACCCAGCCGCCGCGGCTCCACGGCGAGATCACGTACAGCGGCACGCGCGGACCCAGGCCATAGGGGCTGCCGCGCAGCTCGGGCAGATCCACTTTCTGTTCGCCCGGTGCCGGGTGGCGGTGGTAATCGTCGTCGGTGGCGATGCTGGATGCGCCGGCAAGGCCGCCGGCCGCGCGTGGGTCCGGCGACGGCGGCGCCGGCGGCGGCATGTGATCGAAAAAGCCGTCGTTCTCGTCGAACATCAACAGCAATGCGGTGCGGCTCCACACCTGCGGGTCGGCGGTGAGCGCATCCAGCACGCGTGCAGTGTAGGCCGCGCCTTGCGCTGGACTGGACGGATCCGGATGTTCGCTGCCGGCCGCATCGGCAATGATGAAACTCACCGATGGCAGTTGCCCGCCCAGCACATCGGCGCGCAGCTGCTCGACACCGCGCGTGCTGACGCCACGCGCGCGCAGTTGCGCATCGTGCCCGGGCGCGGCATTGAAGGCCTGCCGGAATGGCGCGAAGCCCGCCAGCGGGTTGTCGGTGAAGTTGTCGCGCATGTCCTGATAGATCTGCCAGGACACGCCGGCGTTCTGTAGCTGCTCGACGTAGGTCGTCCAGCGGTAGGAGTCGGGGAAACCGCCCAGCTCCGCAAAGTTGTCGTGCGAGTTGCCGATCACCGGGCCACCGGCACGCGCCTGCGGGTCGTTGCCGCCGCTCCACAGGAACACGCGATTGGAATTGGTGCCGGTCTGGATCGAGGCGTGGTACGCATCGCAGATGGTGAAGGCGTCGGCGAGCGCGTACTGGAACGGAATATCCGCGCGCCGGTAATAGCCCAGCGCATGGTTGTGCTTGGCGGCGGCCCAGTGGCCGAGCCGGCCGTGATCCCAGGCGCGTTGCGCATCCACCCAGCTATGCGGCGTGCCTTGCACGCGCATGAAGCCGAATTGCGCTGCCGTATCCAGCGCGAACGGCGTCAGCCATTGGCGGCCGTCCTCGCTGGGCTGCAGCCACACCGTGCGCGCGGGCGCGCCCGGTAGCGGCGGTGCGGGAATCGGAAAACGATCGCCGAACCCGCGCACGCCGGGCAGGCTACCGAAGTAATGATCGAAGGCGCGGTTTTCCTGCATCAGGATCACCACATGCTGCAGATCCTCCAGCGTGCCGGTGCGGCGGTCCGGCGCGATGGCGGCGGCCCGCGCGATGCTGGGCGGCAGCAGCGCGGCGGCGGCACTGGCAAGCCCGGTCTGCAGAACGCGGCGGCGGGGAAGGTCGATCATCGTGTCACCTGGTTGGCGTTCCCATCCTGTCTGCGTTGGAGCGGGCTGAGCGTAACCGACGCGTCAGCGGGTTTATTGTCTTGCGCTTGCAACACCGCCGATCCTCTCCGTTTACACCTGCGTGGCAGGCGATGCAGGGGGCGGATCGGGTGGCGTGTCTTCAGCCCGATCCGCTCCAGCACATCGCAAAGCCTATCCCGCGCAGCTCGGCCATACGCCGCCGACGTTAGAGATCCAGCGTCAACGTCAGCCCGACCGTGCGTGGCGCGGCGATAAAGGCGCTGTCGCTGCCGTCCACGCCTTCCAGGTAGCGTTTGTCGGTGAGGTTGCTGACGTTGAGCGCCAGCTGCAGGCCCTTGAGCTGCGACGACAGCTGCGACAGTTCCACCCCGAGGTTGGCATCGAAGGTGGTCACGCCATCGAGTGCGGCGCGGTTGGAGGCATCCAGGTAGCGCTTGCCCAGATAGCGCCCGGACACACCGAAGCGCCACGCCTGGCCGCGCCAGTCCGCCGACATCACCAGGGTGTTGCGCGGTTGGCCGATCACCTGCGCGCCCGGGGTGATCTCCAGCGCGGTATCGCGTGCGGCGTCGCCGCTGCCCAGGTAATCGGCCTTGTTGTAGGTGTAGGCACCGTTGATGCGCCAGCCGTTGTCCCAGCCATAGCCCAGTGCCGCTTCCACGCCGCGCGCATGCACGCCGCCGAAGTTCTCGTACACGCCGTCGGTTTCGCCCAGGTAATCGATGCCGGTGACGAAGTTGGCCGGCACATAGACGATGCGGTTGTCGAAGCGGATGTCGTACAGGGTCACGCTGCCGGTCAGCGGCCAGCGGCTGAGGCGCAGGCCGAGTTCGACGTTGTCGGCGGTTTCCGGTTGCACGCGGCTCAGTGCGACCGGGTCGGTCTCGCCGAGCACGCCGGAGGGAATCGCGGCGAAGTTCTGCGAGTAACCGGCAAAGGCTTCCAGGCCCTGCACCGGTGTGGTCCAGGTCAGGCCGGCCGACAGCAGCGGGTCCGAATGCGAATCCGATTCCACATGCTGCGCATCGCCGATGCGGCGGTCGCGGGTCTGGTCGACGAAGAACTGCTTGACGCCCACGCGCCAGGCGAAGGCGCCGTAGCGCATCACGTCCTCGACGTAATACATCTGCTCGTCGGTCTGGTAGTTGTCCTTGAACTGCACCCAGTACGGCTGATGATCGAAGCTGATGTTGGTGCCGACGTTGAGCAGGCGATGCCAGTCGCGGGTGACACTGCGGTCGTAGCGCTCCAGCCAGGCGCCGGCGCGCACGGTGTTGTCGATGGCGCCGAGATCGGCGCGCCATTCCACATCGGCCATCGCGCCGGCGCGGTGGTTGTCGTAGTGGCTGTGCCGATACGACTGCACCGGCACCGAGCCGGCCGGATAGCAGGCCGGGTTGGATTCGGCCGGCACCGCATCGCTGCCGGCGCAACCGGCCAGCATGGTCGCGGCCGCGCCGCCGGGCGTGAGGTAGTACAGCTTGCCCAGGTCGCTGCCGGCGTACACGGTGTTGCCGCCACGCGCTTCGGATTCCGGCGCGCCGGCGCCATCGTTGGTGACATCCACCAGATACGGCGGAATCCAGTCGCCGCGGCCCTGCATGCGATGCGCATAGCCGGTCAGCGTGGTCTTGAAGCCGTTGCCGCCATCGAAGGCGCCGCGCAGATAACCAAAGGTATTCTTGCGCAGCGCACGCGAGCCGGAGCGGTAGTTCTGGTCCAGGTACGGAATGCCGGTGAGCGTGCCGGTCAACAGATCGTGCTCGGGGTCGCGCGCGAACTGCTCGGGCGTCACGCTGGTGTATTCGGATTCGTCGGCATCGTCGTAGGAGGCGTAGCCGCTGAGGGTCCACTTGTCCAGGATGCTGACGAACTTGCCGGCCAGATGATCGCGGCTGGTGTGGCCGCTGCCGTCGATCCAGTCGTCGTTGCGTGCCGACGAGCCGCTCACCCAGGCGCGTGTGCTGCCCCCGAGCAGGCCGGTGTCGTAGCGCGCGTAATACTTGCGCGCCTGGTTGTCGCCGATGCCGCCGATCACGCGCACGCGCTGCTCTTCCAGCGGCTCGCCGGTGAGATAGTTCAAGGTGCCGCCCAGCGCTTCGTTGGAGCGCGAGGCGATGTCGGCGGTGCCCTGGCTGACTTCCACCGTTTCCAGGTCCGGCATGTCGATGAAACGGTTGGCCTTGGAGCCGCCGCCATACGCCGAACCGCCATTGGGCACGCCATCGATGGTGGTGCCGATCTGCTGGGTATCGCGATTGCTGACAAAGCCGCGCATGCTGATCTGGGTGCCCCAATCCGACGAGCCGAAGGCATCGGCCTCGGTGACCACCACGCCGGGCAGTTCGTTGAGCGCATCGTTGACGCTGCCGAGCACGAACTGGCGGTCCAGCATTTCCTTGCTGACGTTGGTCTTGGAATACGTCATCGCCTGGCCGACCACCTGCACCTGATCCAGCGTGGACACCTGTTCGCCAGCGCTGCCCGGTTCGGCCGCAGCCGGGCCAGACGCTGCGCCATCAGGGACTTGTTGCGCATAAGCGGGCAGGGTGAGCGGAACCAGCAACAAGGCGAGCGTGGCCGGACGGCGCACGCGCGAGGAGGACGTCGAATCCATTGCAATCCAACAAGCGGGGAGGGTCTGCAAAGACTGCCGCGCTTGCATTGCGTGATGATGACCGCGCTAAAGGTGTGGCCGAGATCACCAGATGGACTTGGGAAGTCCTAACGTCGGGACGATGGCGATTCAGCGCTGTCTGGATGTTTCCGGGCCGCGCTGTTGCAAGACACCCGGAGTTTCGTGTTGCAGCGTTGTCTCCACTTCAAGACAAGCGATTTCGAATCGTCGCGTTGTTGTAGATGCACTCAAGTGCTCAGGTCAAGAGCCTGGTAAGTCGAGTGCGCGGTGCCCTCACCACTTGCAGGACACGCCGTGAATCCGTCCATGGAGGCTCCTTGGCGGCATCCATGCCGCCAAGGGTCCCGCAACCGGTAAGGACACCGCACCAGACATTTGGTCGGTGGCCGCGTGAAAAGCCGCTTGTCGAAACGTGTGTCGGGTTTCGAGCGGCACACCACTATCGAGCAACGCGCATCACGCACTGCTCTTAACCATGCACGCCGACCACCTTGACTGGTCCTTGTCCGCTCACCATCGCGGGACCTTACGCGGCATGGATGCCGCGTAAGAGCCTACAAGGACGTACTTGCGGCGTGTCCCGCGACGGGGGGCGGGCAAGGGCCTTGCAGCCAGGCCGCAGATCAACCGCTTGACAACTGATCCATCCAAAAAGTCGTCCACCAGCTGCTTCGCCTTGCGGCGCCCCTCGCAATGGTGGGCGGGCAAAGGGGCCTCTGCAGCAACGCCGCATATCGCCTGATCAGCAGCGCAGCGACCGACGACAGCGAAACAGGTGTATCAGCCGCCCTTGGTGTGCGGCGCCGCTTCGGCCTGTTGTGTTTCCGGCATCAACTCCAGCGCCGATGGCGTGGTGCGCAACATCGGGCGGAAGGAGATTGGATGGGTGCGGCGGCGCGTGAAGCGCAGCAAGCGGGTCAGGGTAAATCCGGACAGCGCCAACAGCATCGCCGCGAAATACACCGGCAGTGCCGCAGGTCCGAATTTCTGCATTGCGCCACCGGCCAGGGCCGGACCGATCGCTGCGCCCACGCCATGCACCAGCAGCAGGCTGCTGCAGCCGGAGAGCAGATCTTCGCGCGGCAGGTAATCGAGCATGTGCGCCACCGCAAACGGATACAGCGAGAACGCCAGCCCGCCGTACACGAAGAACAGCACGAACAGCAGGTTTGCCTGTGCCTGCACCATCGGCACCGCGGCGGCGATCGCAATGCCGGCTGCCAGCACGCTGATCGTGACCAGGCCGATGCGCCGGTCATGGCCATCGCTGATGCGCCCGATCGGCCACTGCAACACCGCGCCGCCGACGATGGCGGTGAGCATGAACATCGCCACGCCATCGGCATCCAGCCCGATGCGGTTGGCGTACACCGGCAACAAGCCCCAGAACGCCCCCATCGCCAGGCCCGACAGTCCCGCGCCGATGGTCGCCACCGGCGCCAACGCATACAGCGTTTTCAGGCGCAGCCGCGAGACGTGCGGCACTTCGGGCGGAATCAGGCGCGTGGCCATCACCGGCATCACCGCCGCACAGATCAGGATCGCCGTCAGCGTGAACATCGCCGGTGCGCTCGCATCGCCTGCGGTGAGCAGGATCTGGCCCAGCGCCAACGCCGACAGGTTGATCGCCATGTACACCGAGAACACCCGGCTGCGCCGACGCGCGTCCGGCTCGGCGTTGAGCCAGCTCTCGATCACCGTGTACAGGCCGACCAGTGCCGCGCCGGTGACCAGGCGCAGCAGGCCCCAGCCCCAGGCGTTCAACCAGATCGGATGCAGCAACACGGCAATCGCCGCCAGCGCCGCGTAAAAGGCGAATGCGCGGATATGCCCGATACGCCGAATCAGCGGCGGTGCGAAAAAGGTGCCGAGAAAGAAGCCGGCGAAATACCCGGACATGATCAGGCCCAGCGCACGCGCATCGAAACCGGCCTGGCCACCGCGCACGGCAAGCAAGGTGCCGAGCAGCCCGCTGCCGGTTAGCAACAGGGCAACGCCCAGCAATAAGGCAGTCAGCCGCAACATGGATGCGGTCCTCGTGGGGGGAGAGGCGCGTCGATCACGTGTTCGAGTGTAGCAGCCCGGATTGTGCGGCTTGATCGAAACGACCTGGCTCAGTGGCTCTCGATAGCGGCCGGTGTGAGGTCAGGCCGATGCAAAGCGTGAGTTTGTGGCGTGCGGGATGGTCGCCTCATCTCTCTGCGCGGTTCGCGAGATCACGCCGATTTGATGACTGCTCGATGCGTAGGCTGCTACCTTCGATACGCGCGCGACCCTCCGACCTCGTGTTTCTGCCGATTGGAACGGCGATGTCGAGCGAGCGCACCTGGCGCGCAAGCGCCACCCAGCCACCATCGATCGATGTCTCTCACCCGCAAGATGTTCGCGCGCGTGCAGGGTCGCAGACGGCCCACTGCACCTGCCTGCCCGCATCCGTCTAGAATCTGCGCCCCGCATCGTCTTCAGCTGATCCTGCCATGCCCATCTACGGTTTCCAGTGCACCACCTGCGGTCACGCCTTCGACCGCCTGCAGAAGATGGCCGACCCCGATCCGCAGACCTGTCCGGCCTGCGCGGCGGCTACGATCAAGCGCCAGATCACCGCGCCCTCGTTCCGTCTGTCCGGCAGCGGTTGGTACGAGACCGACTTCAAGTCGGCGGGCGAGAAGAAGAAAAACCTCACCGAAAGCAGCAGCGCCGGCGGCGATGCCAAGCCGGCGGCCGCCGCCGAGAGCAAGCCTGCTGCCAAGCCCGCGGCCGACCCCGCCTGAGCCGGACCAGCGCGCCGCAGCCGCTGGCAGGGCGGACGTCCCAACCCCTGGACCCAGCCGCGCGCGGCGCGCCTGTTCGCTGCTTCAACGCGCCTCGAAGCGTGCCCGGCAACCATCGTTGACCCACACCGTCGCACGGCGCTCGTCGTACCCCCAGCTGCGGCCTTCTTCGCAACGGGTGTCGGACAGCTGGCGGGTCAGCACCGGGCGGCCATAGCGGCCATCCCAGCCGCAGGTACGCAGGCGGCGGTCGTCGCTGGCGCAGGTGATGGCGTAATCGTTGCGCGGGCGGTCGTCGCGGCCACCGTAGCCGCCGTCACCCCGGTCCCAGCCGCCGCCGCGTGCCTGTGCAAACTCGCCCCGGCAGCCGTCGTCCACCCAGATCCGGCCCCCGTCCTGGCGCCAGTTGCGGCCTTCCACGCAGGGCGTATTGGACAGCTGGCGCACCAGCATGGCGCGGCGCCAGCCGGTGTCGCAGATCTTCTGGCGCTGGTCGTTGCTCTCGCAGCGGACCGTGCCGGCCACCCCGCCGCCGGGTCCACCGTTGCCGCCCCAGCCGCCGCCGTTGCGGCCATCGACAAAGCGCGCGCGGCAGCCGTTGTCGACCCAGACGCGGCCGCGCTCGCTGCCCCAGTTGCGGCCTTCGATGCAGCGCGTGCCTGAGATGTTTTCGACCAGTACCGCGCGGCCGCGGAACGGCGTATCGCACTCGCGGCGACGGTTGTCGTTGCTGGAGCAGGTGATGCTGGGGCCGTTCCAGCCGCGGTCCTGCGCAGCGGCAGGCGCGCTGGTCAGCAGGCCGGTCAGGGTGATCAGGCCGAAGCCGGAGAGCAGCAGGGCGGTGCGCAGCATCGTGGCGTCCTTGGTGCGGAAGGGTCTGGCGCCTATTCAGCCGGGCACTGACTTAAGCGGCCATGAGCGCCAGCAGATTTGCTCCTGCCGCCCGCCGGCCCCAGAATATCCGGCTCTCCGGCGCTGTCCTGTGTCGGGTTTTTCAGCGGAGCTTTCGATGCGTACCCACTTCTGCGGCCTGGTCGACGAGACCTTGATCGGCCAAACCGTCACTCTCGCCGGCTGGACCGACGTGGCCCGCAACCTGGGCGGGGTGTGCTTCATCGACCTGCGCGACCACGAAGGCATCGTGCAGGTGACGGTCGAACCGGTCGCAGGCGACGACGCCAGCGCCGAGCTGTTCAAGGTGGCCGCTAGCCTTGGCTACGAGGACGTGCTGCAGGTCGAAGGTGTGGTGCGTGCGCGGCACGCGGTCAACGACAAGCTGCGCACCGGCAAGGTGGAAGTGATCGCCACCCGCATCAGCATCCTCAACAAGGCCGCGCCGCTGCCGTTCCACGCGCACGAGAACCCGGGCGAGGAGACGCGCCTGAAGTACCGCTATCTGGACCTGCGCCGTCCGGAAATGCAGCGCATGCAGCGCACCCGCATCAAGCTGGTGCAGGCGCTGCGCCGGCACCTGGACGCACGCGATTTCCAGGACATCGAAACCCCGATCCTGACCAAGGCCACCCCGGAAGGCGCGCGCGACTTCCTGGTGCCGGCGCGCATGCATCCGGGCGAGTTCTACGCCTTGCCGCAGAGCCCGCAGCTGTTCAAGCAGATCCTGATGGTGGCCGGCTTCGACCGCTACTACCAGATCGCGCGTTGCTTCCGCGACGAAGCGCTGCGCGCCGACCGCCAGCTGGAATTCACCCAGCTCGACATGGAATTCGCCTTCGTGCGCGAGCGCGACGTGCAGGATTTCGTCGAAGACATGATCCGTGCCATCTTCGCCGAAGTGGTGGACGTCGAACTGGCCGCGCAGTTCCCGCGCATGACCTGGGCCGAGGCGATGCGTCGCTATGGCTCGGACAAGCCGGACCTGCGCATCGCGCTGGAACTGGTCGACGTGGCCGAACTGGTCAAGAGCAGCGAGTTCCCGGTGTTCACCGCCGCCGCCAACGATGCCGACGGCCGCGTGGCCGCGCTGCGCATCCCCGGTGGCGCCACGCTGTCGCGCAAGCAGATCGACGAATACGCCGCCCATGCCGCCAAGTACGGCGCCAAGGGCCTGGCCTACGTCAAGCTGTCGGAGAGCGGCGAAGTCAGCTCGCCGATCGCCAAGTTCTTCGACGAGCAGGCCTTCGCTGCGCTGCTCAAGCACGTCGGGGCCGGCAACGGCGACATCGTGTTCTTCGGTGCCGGCGGCTACAACAAGGTGTCCGACTTCATGGGCGCGCTGCGTTTGAAGGCCGGCAAGGATTTCAACCTGATCGCCGATGGCTGGGCGCCGCTGTGGGTCACCGATTTCCCGATGTTCGAGTGGGACGAGGAGGCGCAGCGCTACGTGGCCCTGCATCACCCCTTCACCGCGCCGGCGGTGGACGACATCGCCGACCTGCGCGCCAATGCCCGCACGGCGGTGTCGCGCGGTTACGACATGGTGCTCAACGGCAACGAAATCGGCGGCGGCTCGATCCGTATCCACCGCCCGGACATGCAGAGCGCGGTGTTCGAGCTGCTCGGCATCGGCGCCGAGGAAGCGCGCGCCAAGTTCGGCTTCCTGCTGGATGCGCTCAACTACGGCGCACCGCCGCACGGCGGCATCGCCTTCGGCATCGACCGCATCGCGGCGCTGATGGCAGGCACCGATTCCATCCGCGACGTCATCCCGTTCCCCAAGACCACCGGCGCACAGGACCTGATGACCGACGCCCCGTCGCCGATCGCCGCCGATCAGCTGGCCGAAGTGCACGTGCAGGTACGCCCCAAGCAGGTCTGACCTGCCACCCACGGCCACCCCAGCGTGGCCGTGCAGCCGATACGCTGCGCCGCGCAGCGTGTCGCGTGCAGGGATGCCGCGGGCGCATCGCGCCCCCGCCCAACGATCGATGCCCGCATCTGCGGCCGCGACTGCCGCAGCCGCGACGCAGGGCCTTGCTCCGCGCTCGCCCTCAACAACGCACTGCGCGCAGTCCACACCCGCGCCGGCCCGCAAACGCGGATCGGATCGCAGATGCTCTTCCGATTCCCGATTCCCGATTCCCGATTCCCGATTCCCGAATCCCGAATCCCGAATCCCGAATCCCGAATCCCGAATCCCGAATCCCGAATCCCCGCTTGCGACCCCACCACCGCATGCGCGAAGCTGCCACGTCCACCCGGCAAGAGACGCCCGCATGACCCGCATCCGCCGCGCCACACCGGACGATGCCGAAGCCTTGTCGCTGCTGGCTGCGCAGACCTTTACCGAAACCTTCGGGCATCTCTACCCGCAGGAGGATCTGCACGGCTTCCTGCAGGAGACCTATGCGGTCGAGCGCGCGCGCATCGTGCTGGCGCATCCGGACTATGCGATCTGGCTGCTGGAGATGGACAACCTGCTGGTCGGCCACGCTGCCGCCGGCCCCTGCGGGCTGCCGCACCAGGACGTGCGTCCCGGCGACGGTGAGCTCAAGCGGCTGTATCTGTTGAAGGACTACCAGAACAGCGGTTGGGGCAGCCGCCTGTTCGAGACCACGCTGGACTGGCTGGAGCGCGACGGCCCGTGCACGCTGTGGATCGGCGTGTGGTCGGAGAATTTCGGCGCGCAGCGCTTCTACGCCCGCTACGGGTTCGAAAAGGTCGGCGAATACGATTTCCCGGTCGGCAAGATCCTCGACCGCGAATTCATCCTGCGCCGCACCCCGCGCATTGCGGCCGATTGAACGGCGCGCCGATGTCCGGCTGGCGCGGCGTGCGACCACGGTTGCCCGCGCCCGGCCACGCTGAGTGCCACCGGCACCATCCCCACCTCGGTCGCCTGCAGGCCAGCACGCGCATCGGTTGCCGGTCTGCCGGCCCGGCGCGGGTGGCGTTGATTCGCGCGCACCTGACTCACTGCAGATCCGGCACGCCGTCGCGCTCACCTGAAGCCGGCGCCAAGTCGCGGTCATGACCTCCGTGTCCGGCGCATCCTCGTTCATCCCGGGTCACTCCCAACGCATCCTGCGTGAGCGGGCGAGCGCCGCGACCGCCGACGTGCTGCTGGTGCACGGCATCTGGAACACCGCGCACTGGCTGTTGCCGCTCGCGCGCCGGCTGCGTGCCGAGGGCCTGGCGCCGGCGCTGTTCGGCTACGCCAGTGTGCTCGGCGGACCCGAACGCGCCGTGCCACGGCTGATCGAACGCCTGCAGGCGACCGGCGCGCAATTGCTGGTCTGCCACAGCCTGGGCGGCCTGGTCGCGCTGCAGGCCCTGCGCGCCGCGCCCGAATTGCCGGTGCGCCGCGTGGTCTGTCTGGGCTCGCCGTTGTGCGGCAGCGCCGCCGCGCGCGGCCTGGCCCGCCGCGGCGGGCGTTGGGCGCTGGGGCGCAGCGCGGCCTTGCTGCAGCACGGTGTCGTGCAATGGGAGGGCGAGGCGGAGATCGGCCAGATCGCCGGCACTGTCGCGCGCGGGGTGGGGCGATGGCTGGCGCCGCTGGACGGCGGCTCGGACGGCACCGTGGCACTGGCCGAAACCCGCCTGCCCGGGCTGCGCGACCATTGCGTGGTGCAGGCCAGCCACAGCGGCCTGTTGCGCTCGCCCGAGGCCGCGCAGCAGGTACTGCGCTTCCTGCGCCAGGGCCGGTTCCGCCGCTGAACGTCGCCGCCCCGGTGCGGGCGAGCAATCAGGTAAAATCCGCGCCCTGTCATCCAAGCCAGTCTGGAACCACCCATGGGTAGAGGCCCCTCCATCGAAGGCCGCAAGAACGCCTCCGACGCCAAGCGCGGCAAGATGTTCACCAAGATCATTCGCGAGATCAGCGTCGCCGCGCGCGGCGGCGGTGGCGATCCGTCCAACAACCCGCGCCTGCGCGTGGCGGTGGACAAGGGTCTGTCGGCGAACATGTCCAAGGACGTGATCGAGCGCGCCATCAAGAAAGCCACCGGCGAGCTGGAAGGCGTGGAGTACGAGGAAGTGCGCTACGAGGGCTACGCCCCCGGCGGCGTGGCGGTGATCGTGGACTGCCTGACCGACAACCGCGTGCGCGCGGTGGCCGACGTGCGCCATGCCTTCAGCAAGTGCGGCGGCAACATGGGCACCGACGGCTCGGTGGCCTTCATGTTCAAGCGCCTGGGCGTGCTGAGCTTTGCCGCCGGCACCGACGAAGACACCCTCACCGACGCGGCGATCGAAGCCGGCGCCGACGATGTGGTGGTCTACCCGGAAGACGGCGCCATCGACGTGCTGACCGCCCCGGACGCCTTCGCCCAGGTCAAGCAGGCGCTGACCGCCGCCGGCCTGGAGCCGGCACACGCCGAAATCACCTTCCGCGCCGAAAACGACATCGCCGTCGACGGCGACACCGCCGTGCAGGTCCGCAAGCTGCTCGACATGCTCGAAGACCTGGACGATGTCCAGGACGTCTATTCGAACGTCGATCAAGCGGCGCTTGGCGCCTGATGATGGCCGGGATGGCGGGATTCGTTATTCGGGATTCGCAACAGCAATGCGATCGCCGCACTGCAGGTGCGTCACTAATCTCGAATCCCGAATCCCCAATCCCGGCGTTTCGATGACCCGCATCCTGGGCATCGATCCCGGCTCCCAGCGCACCGGGCTCGGCATCATCGACGTCGACGAGAGCGGTCGCAGCCGGCATGTCTATCATGCGCCGCTGGTGCTGCTGGGCGAGGGCGACTTCGCGCAGCGGCTCAAGCGCCTGCTGCACGGGCTGGGCGAGGTGATCGAGACCTACCGGCCGCAGGAAGTGGCGATCGAGAAGGTGTTCATGGGCAAGAGCGCCGATTCCGCGCTCAAGCTCGGCCACGCGCGCGGCGCGGCGATCTGCGCAGTGGTGCTGCGCGATCTGCCGGTGCACGAGTACGCTGCCACCGAGATCAAGCTGGCGCTGGTCGGCAAGGGCGGGGCGGACAAGGTGCAGGTGCAGCACATGGTCGGCATCATGCTCAACCTGAAAGGCAAGCTGCAGGCCGACGCCGCCGACGCACTGGCGGTCGCCATCACTCACGCCCACGTGCGCGCCACCGCGCAGCGCCTGGGCGTCAATACCCAACAGGCCTGGAGCCGCAAGAAATGAGAATCGGGATTCGGGAGTCGGGATTGGGGATTGGCAACGGCAGGTTCGTTCGCGCTGAGCTGATCGGGCTGTACGCGGCCGTTGTCAACGGCCGCGAGGGAACTAACCAATCCCCAATCCCCAATGCCCAATCCCGGCATCTCCTTGGAGGTGCCCAATGATCGGCCGCCTGCGCGGGCTGCTGGCCTACAAGCAGCCGCCGTGGCTGGTGATCGATGTCGGTGGGGTGGGGTATGAGCTGGAGGCGCCGATGAGCACCTTCTACGACCTGCCCGATGTCGGCCGCGACGTGATCCTGTTCACCCACTACGCGCAGAAGGAAGACAGCGTGTCGCTGTACGGTTTCCTGCGCGAAGGCGAGCGCAGGCTGTTCCGCGACGTGCAGAAGGTCACCGGCATCGGCGCCAAGATCGCGCTGGCGGTGCTCTCCGGGGTCAGCGTGGACGAGTTCGCCCGGCTGATCACCAGTGGCGACATCACCGCGCTGACCCGCATCCCCGGCATCGGCAAGAAGACCGCCGAGCGTATGGTGGTGGAGCTGCGCGACCGCGCCGCCGACTTCAGCAGTGGCGCGCCGATCACCGGCCAGCTCGGCCCGGATGCGGTGTCCGAAGCCACGGTGGCCTTGCAGCAACTGGGTTACAAGCCGGCCGAGGCCGCACGCATGGCACGCGAGGCCGGGGCAGAAGGCGACGAAGTCGCCACGGTCATTCGCAAGGCCCTCCAGGCCGCGCTGCGTTAGGCCGCGCCGTCCTCCTCTCCTTCACGCCACTTGGCGATACCCTGCCCACTTCATGTCCCAGACCCCCACTTCCGTAGCTGGCCACGGCCATGCGCCTGCCAATAGCCATATGGCCTTGGTCATCGGCGCCATTGGCGTCGTCTTCGGCGATATCGGTACCAGTCCGCTGTACACCCTCAAGGAGGCGTTCTCGCCGCACTACGGGCTGACCAGCGACCACGACACCGTGCTGGGCGTGCTGTCGCTGGCGTTCTGGGCGCTGATGGTCACGGTGACGCTCAAGTACGTCACCATCATCATGCGCGCCGACAACGAGGGCGAGGGCGGCATCATGGCCTTGATGGCGCTGACCCAGCGCACCCTGCGCAGCGGGTCGCGCTCGGCGTACGTGGTCGGCATTCTCGGCATCTTCGGCGCCTCGCTGTTCTTCGGCGATGGCGTGATCACCCCGGCGATCTCGGTGATGGGCGCGGTCGAAGGCCTGGAAATCGCCGCGCCCAGCCTGCATCCCTTCATCGTGCCGATCACCGTGATCGTGCTGCTGGTGGTATTCATGGTGCAGCGCTTCGGCACCGAAAAGGTCGGCAAGGTGTTCGGCCCGATCACCTGCCTGTGGTTCCTGTCGCTGGGGGCGATCGGCGCCTGGAACATCGTCGACGCACCGGAAGTGATGAAGGCCTTCAATCCCTGGTGGGCGATCCGCTTCTTCATGGAGCACGGCTGGCACGGGGTGTTCATCCTGGGCGCAGTGGTGCTGGCGGTGACCGGCGGTGAAGCGCTGTATGCGGACATGGGCCACTTCGGCGCCAAGCCGATCCGCCATGGCTGGTATTTCTTCGTGTTGCCGATGCTGCTGCTCAACTACCTGGGGCAGGGCGCGCTGGTGCTCAATCACCCCTCCGCACTGAAGAACCCGTTCTTCGAAGCGGTGCCGGGCTGGGCGCTGTATCCGATGATCATCCTGGCCACGCTGGCGGCCGTGATCGCGTCGCAGGCGGTCATCACCGGCGCCTATTCGGTGGCCCGCCAGGCGATGCAGCTGGGCTACATCCCGCGCATGCTGATCAAGCACACCTCGCGCACCACCATCGGCCAGATCTACGTGCCCGGCATCAACTGGCTGCTGATGGTGATGGTGATCGCGCTGGTGCTGATCTTCCGCAGTTCCACTAATCTGGCGGTGGCCTACGGCATCTCGGTGTCGATGACCATGCTGATCGATACCCTGCTGCTGGCGCTGGTGGCGCGCTCGTTGTGGCCGCGCTGGCGCAACTGGGTGCTGCCGCTGTGCGTGGTGTTCTTCTTCATCGAGCTGGCCTTCGTCATCGCCAACGGCGCCAAGCTGTTGCAGGGTGCCTGGTTCCCGCTGGCGCTGGGCATCGTGGTGTTCACTCTGATGCGCACCTGGCGCCGCGGCCGCGCGCTGCTGCGCGAGGAAATCCGCAAGGACGGCATCCGCATCGACAGCTTCCTGCCGGGCCTGATGCTGGCCCCGCCGGCGCGCGTGCCGGGCATGGCGGTGTTCCTCACCGCCGACCCGATGGTGGTGCCGCATGCGCTGATGCACAACCTCAAGCACAACAAGGTGCTGCACGAGCGCAACATCTTCCTCAACGTCGACACCTTGCCGATCCCGTACGCGCCGGCGGACAAGCGCCTGCAAATCGAGTCGATCGGCGACGAGTTCTACCGCGTCTATGTGCGCTTCGGCTTCATGGAAACGCCGGACGTGCCGCTGGCGCTGATGCGTTCCTGTGACCAGGGCGGCATCCATTTCGACCCGATGGACACCACCTTCTTCGCCAGCCGCGAGACCATCGTGGCCAGCGCCAACCGCGGCATGCCGATCTGGCGCGACAAGCTGTTCGCGCTGATGCATCGCAACGCCGCCCCGGCCACCGGCTTCTTCCGCATCCCCGGCAATCGCCTGGTCGAGCTGGGCGCGCAAGTGGAGATCTGAGCATGGCAGCGCTCAAGTGGATGATCTACGGTCGTTCGCCGAGCCTGGCCACCTTCTGGGACGAAGCGCTCAACCTCGGGCGCGTGCCGGCGAGCGAGGCCGCCATCGCAGCGGCGCAGGCGCGGCTCGGTGTACGTCTGCCGGCGTGGCTGCGCAGCCTGTATGCACGCTATGACGGCGGCGCTGTGCAGATGGCGCGTGGCCAGTCGCTTGAGGAACCGGACAACTGGCTCAAGGCCGAATGGCTGATCCCGCGTGCACGCCTGCTTGGCAGTGCAGAATTGTTTTCCTTCGCACAGGTGCGCGCTCGCGAGGACTACCGCGATGACGCATTTGCCGGTCTGGCTGCCGGTAGCGATGACGGCCGCCTGATCGTCATTGCCGCCGATGACCGCACGCCCAGCCGCGCGCTGTGCCTGGACTACTCCGCATCCGATGTTGAGCCCACCGTGGTCTATGTCGACGCAGGCAATAATCGCAGGCTTGCGGAGTTCGCCAACGTGGACGCTCTGCTGTCGCAGTTGGTCGATGTCCACTACTGGTCGCCCGCCTTGCAGGCCAAGCACGATGGGGATGTGGTGCGTTGGCAGCCGCAGCCGCCCGCGTTGACCACGTTCTGGAGCGGTGCCGGGTACTGGAACGACGGCGGGGCCGCTGCGGACGCCTCTGTGTTGGCTGCCACCGAAGCGCGCCTGGGCGTGCGCCTGCCGGCGTTGTTCAAGCAGCTCTACAGTGTCCAGGACGGCGGCGACACCGGCTGGTGCTGGGTGCCGCGGACCCGCTTTCCCTCCGATCTTTACGTGGATTGGGAATGCGTGCTGGTGGATCGGTATCTGTCGCCGCTGGCGAAGATCGGCAGCCTGCTGGATCTGGCCGCTGCCTTCGAAGACCCCGACGACTTCAGCGCGGCGGCCTGCCTGCACGCCGGCCTGGATCGGGTGCTGGTGCTGTCAAGCCATAACATTGACTGTCTGTTGTGCCTGGACTATCGCGCGCGCGGCCCGCAGTGCGAGCCGGACGTGGTGTATTTCGATCGCTGGGAGGGGCTGGTCCCAACCTGGCGCGCGCCCAGCTTCGACGCGTTCTTCAGTGTGCTGCGGCAGGCCGATCTTGATTGCTAGATGCTGCGCCGCCCGCACGCGGCATGCGAAGATGGCGGGATGACCGAACAGCGCATCATCGCCAGCAGTGCCACCCGCGAAGACGATGCCGCCGATGCGAGCATCCGCCCCAAGCGCCTGGCCGATTATCTGGGCCAGCAGCCGGTGCGCGAGCAGATGGAGATCTACATCGAAGCGGCCAAGGCGCGCGGCGAGGCGATGGACCATGTGCTGATCTTCGGCCCGCCCGGTCTGGGCAAGACCACGCTCAGTCATGTCATCGCCAACGAGCTGGGCGTGAACCTGCGCTCGACCTCCGGCCCGGTGATCGAGAAGGCCGGCGATCTGGCTGCGCTGCTGACCAACCTGCAGCCGCACGATGTGCTGTTCATCGACGAGATCCATCGCCTCTCGCCGGTGGTGGAGGAAGTGCTGTATCCGGCGATGGAAGATTTCCAGATCGACATCATGATCGGCGACGGCCCGGCCGCGCGCTCGATCAAGATCGACCTGCCGCCGTTCACCCTGATCGGTGCCACCACCCGTGCCGGCCTGCTGACCGCGCCGCTGCGCGACCGCTTCGGCATCGTGCAGCGGCTGGAGTTCTATTCGCCGCAGGAACTGACCCGCATCGTGATCCGTTCGGCGGCGATCCTGGGCATCGACTGCACGCCCGAGGGCGCGGCCGAGATCGCCCGCCGCGCGCGCGGCACCCCGCGTATCGCCAACCGGCTGCTGCGGCGGGTGCGCGACTTCGCCCAGGTCAAGGCGGCAGGGCATATCGACCTGCCGGTGGCGCAGGCGGCGATGCAGATGCTCAAGGTCGACCCGGAAGGCTTCGACGAGCTCGACCGCCGCATGCTGCGCACCATCGTCGATCATTTCGACGGCGGCCCGGTCGGGGTGGAGTCGCTGGCCGCGTCGCTGTCGGAAGAGCGCGGCACGCTGGAAGACGTGATCGAGCCCTACCTGATCCAGCAGGGCTTTTTGATCCGCACCGCGCGCGGCCGCATGGTCACCACCAAGGCCTATCTGCACCTGGGCCTGAAGCCGCCGCGCGACCGCTCACCGGGCATCGGCGAGCCGGGAGACCTGTTCTGATGACGCTCCGTTCATCGCGCGCCCAGGCCGTCTCGACCAACAATCCGTGCCCATGACCGCCGATTCCCGACTCCCGATTCCCCAATCCCCGCCTGTATTCAGTTGGCCGACACGCGTGTACTGGGAAGATACCGACGCCGGGGGCGTGGTCTACCATGCGCGCTACGTCGCTTTCATGGAACGGGCGCGCACGGAGTGGATGCGCGCACTCGGCTACGGGCAGGAGCGCATGCGCCAGCAGCACGATCTGGTGTTCGCGGTCCGCTCGATGCAACTGGATTTCCTCAAGCCGGCCCGGCTCGACGACGCGCTGTCAGTGTCGGCGGTACTGCTGCGATGCAAACGGGCCAGCCTGCTGTTTGCGCAGTCGGTACGTCGCGAGGGCGAAGTGCTGCTGACCGCCGAGGTGCGCATTGCCGCACTCGGCACCAGCGACTTCCGCCCGCGCGGGATGGACGATGCGCTGTATGACGTGTTGAAAGCTCTAGAAACCCCAGAATCCGATTACTGAGGAACAAACGGATGTCGATTGCATTGCTCCTGGCCCTGCAGGACACGGTAGTGGAAGCACTACCGCAGGACGTTGCCGCCGCTGCGGCACAGACCGCCAGCGTGGCGCACAACAGCAGCATCAACTATGTCGATCTGATTCTGCGGGCGAGTATCCCGGTCAAGATCATCGTGTTGCTGCTGCTGATCGGCTCGTTCATCAGCTGGGTGATCATTTTCCGCAAGGCGCGCGCCTTCAAGCAGGCCAACCGCGAGGCGGACGAGTTCGAAAACCGCTTCTGGTCCGGCGCCGATCTGGCCAAGCTCTACGCGTCGGCCACCGACCGTAACCGCACCGTCGGCGGCCTGGAGTCGATGTTCGAGAGCGGCTTCCGCGAGTTCTCGCGGCTGCGCGACCGCCGCCGGCTGGACGGGCGGGTGCAACTGGAAGGCGCACAGCGCGCCATGCGCACCGCCTTCACCCGTGAAGTCGACCAGCTCGAGCGCAATCTCGAATTGCTGGCCAACATCGGTTCCACCGCGCCGTACGTCGGCCTGGTCGGCACCGTGTTCGGCATCATGGTGACCATGCACGACATGGTCAGCAGCGGCGAGCAGGCCGGTATCGCTGCGGTCGCACCGGGTATTTCCGAAGCGCTGTTTGCCACCGCCATCGGCCTGTTCGTGGCGATTCCGGCGGTGTGGGCCTACAACCGCTTCACCACCCGCGTGGAACGGCTGTCGGTGCGCTACGAGACCTTCGCCGACGAGTTCAGCTCGATCCTGCAGCGCCAGGCCGGCGCGGACGAGTAATGCGCGTGCCCTGCGACAGCCGGCAGCCAGGCGAATGCCCCGTCACGGCACGCACATCCCGCTGCGTGGACGTGGCAGGTGCGGCGTTCGCACATGCGCGTCTGGTGCGGCGCAGGGATTGGACAGGCAAGCCCCTCGCGACAGCGCGCACACGCATGTGCGATGGATTGGATGGGCGAGTCCCTCGCAAGAGCCCGCACATCCATGTGCGGGGGATCAATAGGAACGTTCCGCGATGATTTCCGGTATTTCCCGCCGTAAGAAGCGCAAGCTCAAATCCGACATCAACGTCGTGCCGTATATCGACGTGATGCTGGTGCTGCTGATCATCTTCATGGTGACTGCGCCCCTGCTGACCCTGAGCACCGACGTCAACCTGCCCAGCTCGCGCGCCAAGGCGCTGGAGAGCAAGCAGGATCCGGTCGTGGTGGTGGTTGCCGCCGACGGCCAGCTCGCACTGCAGCTGCCCAAGGGCAAGCCGCAGGCGATGGACGTGGCGGCGCTGCAGGCGCAACTGGCCGCCATCGTGGCGCAGGACAAGGACGCGCGCGTGGTCGTGGCCGGCGATCGTGCCGCGCCATATCAAAAGATCATGGACGCCATCGACGTGCTCAAGCAGGCCAAGGTCGAGAAGGTCGGCCTGATCTCCGACTCCGGCGGCACTGCAGGCAGCGATGCACGCTGACGCACTCCCCACTCAGACGGCGCGCGAGGATGGCTGGCTGCGGCCGGTCGTGCTGGCCCTGGTCGTGCACGTGCTGGTCGCGCTGGTGTTCATCGCCGGCTGGCTGTGGTCGCCCGAACGCTCGGTCGAGCCGGCCGCGGGCGACCCCAGCATGGAAGCCTCGCTGGACGTGTCCGCCGCCGAAGCGCGCGTTGCGCGCCAGGCGCTGAAGGCCACGCCGGTGGAGGCACCGCCACCGCCGGCACCGCTGCCCGAACCGGCACCGGAAGACACCGTGCCGCCGCCGCAGCCGATTCCCGAACCGCGTCCGCAGGATGCGCCCACGCCGCAACAGGCGCAGGCGCAGGAACGTGTCGCGCAGCCGGACAAGGTCGACCAGGACCGCGTCGACGCGCTGGCGCTGTCGGCGGAAAAGGCCAAGCAGGAACAGGAGGCCAAGCGCCGTCAGGAGCAGATCGACCTGACCGAGCGCAAACGCCAGGAAGAGGCCGAGCAGAAACTGCGCCTGGCCAAGCAGCAGGAAGAAGCCGACGCCAAGAAGAAGCAGGCCGCAGCGCAGCAGGCTGCCGCCGATGCCGAACGCGAAAAGAAGATCGCAGACATCCGCCGCCAGCGCGAACAGGCCACCAAGGAAGCCGCGCTGGCCGAGCAGAAGCTGCGCCAGGTCGCCGCCGCGCGTGCGCAGCAGGCCTCGTCGGCTGCCGCCGCCACCGCGCAGCCGACCGCAGGGCAGGGCGGTACCAACACCGATCTGTCGGCCAAGTACGCCGCGGCGATCCAGCAGAAGGTGCTGGCGCAGTGGGTGCGCCCGCCGTCGGTGCCGCCGGGCCAGAAATGCAGCATCAACATCCGCCAGTTGCCGGGTGGCACCGTGATGGAGGCCAAGGTGGCGCCGGGTTGCCCTTACGACGAGGCCGGCCAGCGCTCGATCGAGGCAGCGGTGCTGAGCGCGCAGCCATTGCCGTACCGTGGGTTCGAGTCGGTGTTCCAGCGCAACCTGACGTTTGTGTTCACCCCCCAGGATTAGTCATCCCCCTGATCCTGGATGGTCGGGGCGCGGCAGCATGACCTGCGCTGCGCCCCTCGTAGGAAGGTAGATTTGCGGGATGTGGCCGACTGCCTGGCGCAGTTCCGGCGGGTGAGTATTGCTGCGCCACCGCACGCAAGCTCGCTCGCTGGCCGCCGGAATGCCCAGTGGGCGACCACTCGCTTCATTTTCACGCTGTCTCGTTCACGATTGCGAGTATGTTCACTCGCTGATTGGTATCCCTTGCACACTTTTCCTGCCCGATCCGAGCCGTCCATGAAAAAACCGCTGCGTTGGCTAGCTGCCTTGACCGCCCTGTTGTTGCCGCTGAGCGCGCTCGCGCAACAGCAAGGGCTCACCATCGATATCGTCGGCGGTAGCGCTTCGGCGACGCCGATCACCGTCGTGCCCATGCCGTACCAGGGCTCCGGCACTGCGCCGCAGACCGATGTGTCTGCCGTCGTCGGCGCCGACCTGGACCGTTCCGGTCAGTTCCGCACGCTGCCGGTTGCGCAGATCGTCGAGAAGCCGACCCGCGGCACCGAAGTGCAGTTCCAGACTTGGCGTACGCTCAAGCAGAACTACATCGTGGTCGGCCGCGTGATGGATGCCGGCGAAGGCGCCTACCGCGTCGAGTACGAACTGTTCGACGTGGCCAAGGGCGAGCGTCTGCTCGGCCTGGCCATGACCGCACGTGCCAATGCGATGCGCGATGTCTCGCACCAGATGGCCGACGCGATCTACGAAAAGATCACCGGCGTGCGTGGCGCGTTCTGGACCCGGATCGCCTATGTGACCGCCAGCGGCAAGGGCGGCGCGATGCGCTATGCGCTGATGGTGGCCGACTCGGACGGCTACAACCCGCAGACCATCGTGCGCTCGGCCGAACCACTGCTGTCGCCGAACTGGAGCCCGGACGGCAAGAAGCTGGCCTATGTGAGCTTCGAGCGCGGCAATTCCTCGATCTACCTGCAGGACATCGCCACCGGCGCGCGCGAGCTGGTGTCCAGCTTCCGCGGCATCAACGGTGCGCCGTCGTTCTCGCCGGACGGCCGCCGCCTGGCGCTGGCACTGTCGCGCAGCGGCAACCCGGAAATCTACGTCATGGATCTGGGCAGCAAGCAGTTGACTCAGCTGACCAATCACTTCGGCATCGACACCGAGCCGACCTGGGCGCCGGACGGCGGCAGCATCTACTTCACCTCCGACCGCGGCGGTCGTCCGCAGATCTACCAGGTGGCCGCAAGCGGCGGCAGCGCCAACCGCGTGACCTTCCAGGGCAACTACAACGCCACCGCCAGCGTCTCGTTCGACGGCAAGAAGATCGCCGTGGCACAGGGCAGCGGCAACAGCTACCGCATCGCCATGATGGACCGCAGCCTGGGTTCGCCGAGCTGGAGCACGCTCTCGCCGGGGTCGCTGGACGAGTCGCCGAGCTTTGCGCCGAACGCCAGCATGGTGCTGTACGCCGCACGTGAAGGTGGTCGTGGCGTGCTCTACGCCGTGTCCGCCGACGCTCGTGTCCGCCAGCGCTTGGTCCTGGCGGATGGAGATGTGAGAGAACCTTCGTGGGGGCCTTACCGAACCGCGCATTAATGTTAATATTTCGCTGCGTTAAACCACTCATTGGCCCAGAGCCTCCATAGGTATCCCATGAACAAGTCCACCCGCGTCTTGCTTGTCTCCCTGTTGTCCGTTGCCGTGCTGGCCGGTTGTTCGAAGAAGGTGAAGGAAACTCCGCCTCCTGCGACTGACACCACCGCTGGTTCCTCCGTTCCCACCGGCCCGTCCACCTCTGGCCTGTACGGCCCGGGCGACCTGGATACCGATGCCTGCCTGCGCCAGCGCGTCGTCTACTTCGATCTGGATCAGGACTCCCTGAAGCCGGAATTCCAGGCCATCATGGCGTGCCACGCCAAGTACCTGCGTGACCGTCCTTCCTCGCGCATCACCCTGCAGGGCAATGCCGACGAGCGCGGTTCGCGTGAGTACAACATGGGTCTGGGCGAGCGTCGCGGCAATGCCGTGTCGTCGTCGCTGCAGGCTGCCGGCGGTTCCGCCAGCCAGCTGACCGTCGTCAGCTACGGCGAAGAGCGTCCGGTCTGCACCGAAACCAGCGAAAGCTGCTGGTCGCAGAACCGTCGCGTCGAAATCGTGTACACGGCTCAGTAAGAAGCGATGCGCTTTCGAGTGACATCCCTGTTCGTCGCGGCGGCCCTTGTGGTCGCCGCGCCGGCACACGCGCAGCGAGCCAGTCTCGCTGATCGTGTTGCCGTTCTTGAGCAGCAGCAGGCCAACAGCCAGGCCAACAACGATCTCCTCAACCAGCTGCAGCAGGCGCGTTCGGACCTGCAGGGCTTGCGAGCGACCGTGGAGCAGCTGCAGCACGACAACGAACAACTCAAGCAGCAGTCCAAGGATCAGTATCTGGACCTGGACGGACGCCTGAATCGGCTGGAAGGTGCAGGTGGCGCAACCCCGCCATTGCCATCTCCCACCGGCAGCGTCACACCCGCCCCGGCTCCGGCCGCGCGGCCTGCAGCGGCGGCAACTTCCGAGAAGCCGCCCAGCGTGCACGGCGACCCAGGCACCCTGGCCGTCAGCAACGAGGAGCGCACTGCCTACAACGTCGCCTTCGATGCCTTGAAGAACGGCAAGTACGACGATGCCTCGCAGTTGTTCCTGAGTTTTCTGGAGCTGTATCCAAACGGCGTCTACACCCCCAATGCCTTGTACTGGCTGGGCGAGAGTTACTACGCCACCCGAAATTTCCAGCTGGCCGAGGCGCAGTTCCGCGATCTCGTCAGCCGCTATCCCACGCATGACAAGGCCTCTGGCGGCCTGTTGAAGCTTGGCCTGTCGCAGTATGGCGAAGGCAAGAACGACCAGGCCCAGCAGACCTTGCAGCAGGTCGCATCGCAGTATCCCGGCTCCGACGCAGCGCGCGTGGCTCAGGAACGTCTGCAGTCCATCCGTCTCGGCCAGCAACTGCGCTGAGCCCGCGCGTGCGCGCCTTCGGGCGTGACGCATACTTTGCCAATGAACGCCGCCGCCGTCCCCAGCGAGATCGTCCAGTCGCCGTTGCCGCGATTGAAGATCACCGAAATCTTTCTGTCCCTGCAGGGCGAAGCCGAGGCCGCCGGCTGGCCTACCGTGTTCGTGCGTCTGACCGGTTGCCCGCTGCGCTGCCATTACTGCGATACCGCCTACGCCTTCCACGGCGGGGAATGGCATGACATCGATGCGATCGTCGCCGAGGTGGCCAGCCACGGCGTGCGCCATGTCTGCGTGACCGGCGGCGAGCCGTTGGCGCAGAAGCGCTGCCTGGTGCTGCTGCAGAAACTGTGCGATGCCGGCTTCGATGTCTCGCTGGAGACGTCCGGTGCATTGGACGTGTCGGCCGTGGATCCGCGCGTCTCGCGCGTGGTCGACATCAAGACGCCCGCCTCCGGCGAGGAACAGCGCAATCGCTGGGAGAATCTGCCGCTGCTGACCGCACGCGACCAGATCAAGTTCGTGATCTGCAGCCGCGCCGATTATGAATGGTCGCGCGAGATTGTCGCCGCGCATGCGCTGGACCGCCGCTGCACGGTGTGGTTTTCGCCCAGCAAGAGCGAAGTCACGCCGCGGGAGCTGGCCGACTGGATCGTGGCCGATCGTCTGCCGGTGCGCTTCCAGATGCAGCTGCACAAGCTGCTGTGGAACGATGAGCCTGGGCGCTAGGCCCGAGCGCTAAGCCCGGGCGATAGAGCGACCGCGCTCACCCAAGAAAGGCAGGGCGCGGCCGGTTGCCCGCAATCGGCGTGTGTCACGCATCCGTTGCGATTGCCGGCATGCCGTCCGCACCCACCTGACGACCACCCGCAACGCTTCGTTGGCTGCTTACGGTCCCCCGTGCAAGGCGAGCCAGGACACCGCCGTCTGCGCTTACGCGGCGATCCTGTTCAATTCTTCGACGGCATCGGCCGGCAGTTTGAGTTCCGCCGCGAACAGATTGGCGCGCAGATGTGCCACCGACGAGGTCCCCGGAATCAGCAAGATGTTGGGCGAGCGTTGCAGCAGCCACGCCAGTGCCACCTGCATCGGGGTTGCGGCCAGGCGCTGGGCAACAGCCGCAAGCGTGGACGATTGCAATGGCGAGAAGCCGCCGAGCGGGAAGAACGGCACGTAGGCGATGCCGTCGCGCGCGAGTGTGTCGATGATTTCGTCGTCGTGTCGATGCGCGATGTTGTACATGTTCTGCACGCAGACGATGTCGGTCATGGCGCGTGCCTCGGCTACCTGCGTCGCGGTGACGTTGCTGATGCCGATGTGCCGCACCAGGCCATCGCGCTGCAGCTTGATCAAGGCTTCCAGTTGCTCGGCGATCGAGCCTTCAGCCGGCTCCTGCGTCTTGAACATCACGCGCAGGTTGACCACCTCCAGCGTTTCAAGCCCCAGGTTGCGCAGATTGCCGTGCACCGCCTCGACCAGCTGCTGCGGCGAGAAGGCAGGTAGCCAGGAACCATCCGTGCCGCGCGCGGCGCCGATCTTGGTGACGATGGTCAATTCCTGCGGGTAGGGATGCAGTGCCTCGCGGATCAGCTGATTGGTGATGTGCGGCCCGTAGAAATCGCTGGTGTCGATATGGTTGACGCCCAGCGCGATGGCTTCGCGCAGCACCGCCAACGCACCTTCGCGGTCCTTGGGCGGGCCGAACACGCCAGGCCCCGCGAGCTGCATTGCGCCGTAGCCGATGCGGGTGAGCTTGCGGTCTCCAAGCAGAAACGTTCCGGCTTTTTCGATGTTGGTCATGGCATGGCGCTCGCGTGTCGTTGAGCCAACAACGATAGGAAACGTGGCGCGGCATGTGAATTCGCATTTGCCGCGGCGCCAGTTCACTGCCGCCAGGGCTTGTGGCATATGGGTGCAGCCGCAGCGCCCCGGGCCGATCGTCCGGCGGGATGTGCTGGAGTTTCAGGTTTTGCTGGCTACGCGGGCAGTGCTTTCGCCGCGTTTCTTCGCAGCCGAAGCCGCCGCGTTGCGCGTTTTGCGTTGACAGGCGCCAAGCGGCGGCGCGAGTATGCCAACGTCGCCGCACAATCGGCGACCGGGATTGGCGTCCCGAACCAAAAGGCGCACCAGCGCCCATCGATCGATGCACGGCGCTTTTTTATCGCCCGCATCGTCGCGGGCGCATGCCGGCCAGTTTTATGGCGGGCGGTGCGCGGGGGCCGCAAGGCCCACCGGGTCCTTTTGGCCGGCACGCCAACCGCGTACCGTCCGCCACCCCGATTGGCGTCTGGGTGGCGGATTCCAAAACACAAAAGGAATCCAGCATGTCTCACGACACCCATGAAGCACCCACGTCTGTGGCGTACCAGGTCGTCCATGATGTGGGGCCGATCTCCAATGCCCTCGAAGCGACGCGTGTCGCCGGGCGAAGCCCGAATGCGCGTCCCGACGTCGTAAACAAAGCTGTGCTTGCGCTCACGCTTGCCGGCGCCGATGCAATCGCTAGCGTCGATAGCGCGGTGACGGAGCTGCAGCAATGAGCCTGGGCAAACAGTTCCGCGTCTGCACGGGCGTCGTCCTTAGCTTCGAGATGATGCAGGGCTATGTGCTGGCCATGCTGCATTCCGACGCGCAGCCCGATGCCTCGCCGGTCCTGATCGCCTGCGAAGCCACCGGCTTTGACGAGATCCTGCCGGGCGGCGATGCGCAGAGCGTTGTGCTGGGCCGCCTGCATGTCTGCATGCGTGTGGACGCTGCAGTGGACGTCCTCAGCTGGCTGCGCAAGCAGGCACGCGCCGCTGGAACTGCGCGACGAACGCGGCGCGTGCAATCGCGTATCCAGAAGGCGGGAGCCACGTGATCAGCGAGAACGCCACCGCCGCCTGCGCCGGGCCCACGACCTGCAAGATGACGCGCGATCTGCAGGGGAGAAGCCGGCTTTGACGGCGGCGGGCCAGTTGCGGCAGATGGTGCATGCCATCCGACTCCGCAGCCGTGACGCACGGGTCCCTGGCGACGCAGGTCCCGGCAACTTCCGGCGGGCACAAAAAAAGCGCCTTCGGCGCTCTTCAAGTTGCTGATTTGATTGGTGGGCCGTGATGGATTCGAACCATCGACCAAAAGATTAAAAGTCTTCTGCTCTACCGACTGAGCTAACGGCCCACTGTCCCGGCAGTGCGCCGGGGTGCGCATTCTACCCTACAGCGGCGTCAAGGCGAAATGGCGTAGTGGGTGGGGTCCGCGACGCCGGCGTCGGCGAAACCGGCGGCACGCAGGCGGCAGGCGTCGCAGTGGCCGCAGGCGCGTCCGTCGGCGTCGGCGCGGTAGCAGGACACGGTCAGGCCGAAGTCCACGCCCAGGCGCACGCCTTCACGCACGATGTCAGCCTTGCTGAGGAACTGCAGCGGTGCGTGCACGCGCAGGCCGGCGCCTTCCACGCCTGCCTTGGTGGCCAGGTTGGCCAGCACTTCGAAGGCGCGCACGAATTCGGGTCGGCAGTCGGGGTAACCCGAATAATCGACCGCGTTGACGCCGCAGAACAGGTCGTTGGCGCCGATCACCTCGGCCCAGCCCAGTGCCAGCGACAGCATGATGGTGTTGCGCGCCGGCACGTAGGTGACCGGGATGCCGTCGCCACCGGCATCGGGCACGTCGATGTCGTCGGTGAGCGCCGAGCCGCCGATGCTGCGCAGGTCCACGTCCACCACCTTGTGCGCGATGACGCCCTGCGCCGCGGCCACGCGCGCGGCGGCGTCCAGCTCGGAGGTATGGCGCTGGCCGTAGCGCACGCTCAAGGCATGCACGGCAAAGCCCTGCTCCTGCGCAAGCGCGATGACGGCAGCGGAATCCATGCCCCCGGACAACAGAACAACGGCTTTTTTCATGACGGATCGGCAATCACAACGGAATAGGCGGAAAGGCTAGCAGGCTCGGCGTGGCACGGCGACCCGGCTGTCGCTGCGGCGGCAGCGGGATGCCGGGAAACGCGGCTGTGCCAGGTGCGCGCGGGCAGGGTAGCGACCGCATCTGCACGTCAATCCGGTGCGACAGCCTGCCGGCAGCTGCGCGCCTGGGTATCGTGTTTTGCCAGCGACGGTGCGGCACGGCCGGTCTCAGCGCAGGCTCGCAGCCGCGGCCTTGCGCAGGGCCTGGCCCAGCTGCTGCAAGGCGCGCGAGCGCACTGCCGCGCATTGCCAGTACAGCGGCACATCGAGCCAGCGTGTTGGGTCGATGATGACCACCTGCCTGTTGCGCACGGCAGGCACGACCATCGATTCCGGTGCCAGACACCAGCCGAGGCCGCGTGCGGCCGCTTCGACAAAACCGGTCGAGGTCGGCAGGTAGTGGATCGGTGGCGCCACCTGCGTGCGGGTGATGCGGCGGACAAAGCGGGTCTGCAGCGTGTCCTTTCGGTTGAACACCAGCATCGGTGCGTGGGCCAGGGCCGCTGCGCTGAAGCCCTGCTTGAAATGCGTCGCAACGAATGCGGCCGATGCGATGGCGTGGTAACGCATCACTCCCAGCGCCTGCACATTGCAGCCCTGCAGCGGCTTGCGCTCGGCGGTGACGGCACCGAGCACCGCCCCGGAGCGCAACAGCTCCAGGGTGTGGTCCTGGTCGTCCATCTGCACATCGAAAAGAACGCCGTGCTCCCGGTGCAGCGCCGACAGGGCCGCCAGGAACCAGGTCTGCAGCGAGTCGTCGTTGACGGCGATGGCCAGCGTGCGCGGATGCCCGGCGCTGCTGTCGCCGGGAAGGAAGTCGGCGATCGCTTCGGATTCCAGGACCTGCATCGGCTTCACCCGGCGCAGCAGGCGCTCGCCGGCCGGGGTAGGGCGGCAGGGGGCCTTGCGGATCACCAGCACCTGGCCGAGCCGGTCTTCCAGTGCCTTGACCCGCTGCGAAATTGCCGACGGCGTCACCGACAGCCGCCGCGCAGCGGCGTCGAAGCTGCCTTCCTCGAGAACGGCAGCGAATGCGGCCAGTTGCGGATGCAGAAGATCCATGGCGTTCGGCGGGATTAGAAGTTCTAAGCAGGATACAGAAGATTTAGTTTTCCTAATTGCAGCGGAACGCCCAGCATTGGCGCCTGTGATCCGGGAGGTGCTCGTGTTCCTTCAAGCCGCAATCTCTGGCTTTATCGCCAGCGCAGGTCTCATCATCGCCATCGGTGCGCAGAATGCATTCGTGCTGCGGCAGGGACTGCAGCGCCAGCATGTCGGTCTGGTGGTGGCGATCTGCGCGTTCGGCGATATCGCGCTGATCGTGCTGGGCGTAGCCGGGATCGGCGTGCTGGTGACGCAATGGCCGGAGCTGCTGCAGGGACTTCGCTATGCGGGAGCTGCATTTCTCGTGGCATATGGCGCGCTGGCTGCACGCAGGGCCTGGCGTGGCACCAGCGGGTTGGCGCCGTCGCAGGCGGGTGCGCAACGCTGGCAGCGCGCCATGCTGGCGTGCCTGGCATTTACCTTTCTCAACCCGCATGTCTATCTGGATACGATGCTGCTGCTGGGCAGCCTGTCCGCGCGCTACCCGGGCCAGCTGCGCTGGGCATTCGCGTCGGGTGCGTGCCTGGCCAGCATCGCGTGGTTTTCCGCTTTGGGCCATGGCGCGCGCTTGTTGCAGCCGGCCTTCCGCGATCCGCGCGCATGGCGTGTGCTGGATGCGGTGATCGCAGGATTCATGCTGGTGCTGTGCGCACTGTTGCTGCTGCCTGCGCAGGCGCTACCCTGAGGCCCACTGTTGCCGGAGCTGTTGTCATGTCGCCGCTGCGCGTTTCCACCGATCACTCCGAACTCGATGTTGCGCTGGTCCATCGCTACCTGGCCCAGCACAGCAGCTGGGCCAGGGACATTCCGCTTGCGGTAGTACAGCGCTCCATCGCCAACTCGCTGTGCTTCGGCGGGTTTCTGCAGGGCGGGCAGGTGGCCTTTGCGCGGGTGGTTTCCGACTACGCAACCGTCGCCTATCTGGGCGATGTGTTCGTGTTGCCCGAGCACCAGGGCAAGGGCTATGGCAAGGCAATGATGGATGCGGTCATGGCGCACCCCGATCTGCAGGGGCTGCGCCGTTTCAGCCTGGCCACCAGCGATGCGCATGGTCTCTATGCGCGCTACGGCTTCACGCCGCCGCTGGCTCCGCAGTCGCTGATGGAACGCTATCGTCCCGGTCTCTACACGCGCTAGCCGCGGTGGGTCAGCTATTGCGCGGCCGTACCGGCATGGCACTGCGTCGTGGCAGAAGGATGGTTCAACGCGCTGCCGCGCTGCATGATGTTAGGCGAGCACTGCGACCTCGTCACCGCACAGTGCCGGCCAGGCATCGGCAGCGCGCATTGCCGCCAGCGATGAATCGCAGTTGCCGCCGCACAGGTGCCGATCCTGCAGCAGGTCGATGGCTTCCCACTCCCAGCGCAGCGAATGCGGCATCTGCCAGGCTGCCAACAGCACCGACATGCCATCCTGGAGCATGAGCTGCCGCCGCCAGATCACGCGTGCGTCGAGAGGGGCTTGGTGCCAGTGCGATAAGGCATCGTCGTATGGCTTTGCGTCTGCGTCCCCTGCGTATGCGCAAGCATGCACGTTGGCATGCTCGTCGTTGATTGAGCGGTGCAGATCATGACTGTCGATGCTGGTGTTCACGGGTGATCCTTCCTGATTGAGAAGGCGTGCCGAGCGGTGACGAGAGCACGCACGGACACACCTGCAGTGCCGGCATCGCCGGCTGCGGATGTCGTGGGTACCGATGGCTAAGATGCCGCCTGCGCTGCAGACGGTGGCCGGGCTACCATCCGGCCTGCTCTCTTTCGACCGGCGCAGCGTAACCAGGCATCGCGCTGGAAACAAGCGCTTTTGAGTGGTTTGCGTGCTTGTTTTCCAGGTTGTTTTGTGGGCACTGCGCGCGCGTTGCGGGTGCCTGAGCTGTCTGCGCCGAATGCCGGTGAGCGTGCGGGATAAACGCAGAAAGCGCCCTGGCGGGCGCTTTCTGCGTGTGCGATGGCATCAATGGCTGCGGGCACATCCGCGGTGTTGCATCAGCGTGCCTGCACCGACAACCGGTCGACGGCGCAGTGCCGGCTGCTGGCTCAGGCGTTGCGGACCTTGCTCAGCAGCTGTGCGACCGGTGCCGCTACGCGCGAGGCGGCCTGCCGTGTCTGGCGTGCGTCGATCTTGAAGATCGCCACCGCATCGGTGAGCTGCACCGCCTGCTCTTCCATCGCGCGCGCGGCGGCCGTGGCTTCTTCCACCAGCGCAGCGTTCTGCTGGGTGGTTTCGTCCATATGCGTGATGGTCTGGTTGACCTGCTCGATGCCGGCCGACTGCTCCTGCGAGGCTGCAGAAATCTCGCCCATGATGTCGGTGACGCGTTGCACGCTGGCCACCACATCGCCCATGGTCTTGCCGGCGCTGTGCACCAGTGCCGAACCCTCGGCCACGCGTTGCACCGAGTCGTCGATGAGGTCCTTGATCTCCCTGGCGGCGCCGGAGGACCGCTGCGCGAGCGTGCGCACCTCCGAGGCCACCACGGCAAAGCCGCGGCCTTGCTCGCCGGCGCGCGCGGCTTCCACCGCTGCGTTCAAGGCCAGGATATTGGTCTGGAAGGCGATGCCGTCGATGACGCTGATGATGTCGGCAATCTTCCTGGACGAGGCTTCGATACCGGTCATGGTGTCCACCACCTTGCCGACCACGTCGCCACCTTGCGAGGCAACGCGTGCGGCGCCGATCGCCAGCTGGTTGGCCTCGCGTGCGCTTTCGGCATTCTGCTTGACGGTGGAGGTCAGCTCTTCCATCGATGCTGCGGTTTCTTCGAGGTTGGCTGCCTGCTGTTCGGTGCGCTGCGACAGGTCCTGGTTGCCGGCGGCGATTTCGCTGGCCGCGGAGTTGATCGACACGGCCGACTCCTGGATGTTGCCGACGATCTGCGCCAGCTGGCTGGCCGTGGTGTTGGCGTCATCGCGCATCTGTGCGAACACGCCGCGGAATTCGCCGCTCATGCGTGCGGTCAAGTCGCCAGCGGCGATGGACTGCAGCAACGACGACAGCGACTGCAGATTGCCGTCGGCCGTGGACATCAGGTGGTTGAGGCTTTCGACCATGATGCGGAAGTCGAACTGGAAGCGCTCGGCATCGCCGCGCGCGCTGAAGTCGCCATTGGCGGCGGCCTGGGCGAGATGCTTGATCTCGTGGTTCATCGCCGACAGGTTGAGCTTGACCTGCGACATGGTGTCGCTGAAAACGGCCTTTTCGCCGGGCAGCGGCTGCATGTCTTCGGAGAGTTCGCCAACCGCATACCGGCCCATGATGCGTGCCAGATCGGTCTGCACTGCCACGTGCGAGGCAACCAGCAGGTTGGTGTCGTTGGCCATGCGCCCATAGTCGCCCGGGAATGCTGCCGCATCGATGCGGAAGCTGATCTGGCCGTTGTCATGATGCCTGGCCATGTCGGTTTGCGCGGTGATCAGGTTGCGCAGCTGCAGCTGCATCTTGTCCATGGCCTTGAGCAGACGGCCGGTTTCATCGTTGGCGTTGGTGTGCACATCGTTGTGCAGGTTGCCGGCCGCGATGGCTTCTGCGGTGCGTGTGGCCTGGCTGAGCGGCTGGGTCAGGCTGCGAGTGATCAGCCATGCGAGCAGGCCGCTGATGACCAGTGCGGCAATGCCGCCGGTGGCCAGGGTGATCTTCCCTCGATGCATCGATGCAACCGCGGCCGCATAGGCATCCTTGCTGAGGCGGCGCTCCAATGCAGCGTTCTCGCGGATCGCCGTCTGCTGCGCATCCATGGCCGCTGCGGCGTCGCCTTGCAGCAAGGCCTGCGCTTCCTGGTTCTGGTCGCGGAGGCCGTATTCGAGAATCTGGTTATTGAGCTTGACCGAGATGTCGCGCTTTTCCTGCACCAGGTCGAGCGCCTGTTTTTCAGGCACGCTGCTGGGCAGTGCGGCCAGGGCGTCGTGTGCCTGCTTGTAGCGTGCGCGGTTCTTCTCGATCATGTCCATCGCACGGCGATTGGCCGCGTCGCCAGCGACCATGACGATGTCGCGCAGGCCGATTGCCACGTTGGTGTTGGCGTCGAGCATTTCCGAGGACAGCTGGATCCTCTCCATGTTGCTGTTGACGATGGTGTCCAGTTCGAAACGCGCGTTGGACATGGTGACCAGGCCGGTGGCCACAAGCAGGCCCGACAATAGAATCAAGATGCCAAAGGCCATGCCCAAGCGGCGGCCGACATTGAGGCGTTGCAGATATGTATTCATGACCGCATCCAAGTAGTGCAACTGAGGGGCTCGATGAATGGGTCATCCACCAGAGCGTCTTGCCCCAGCTAGCGGCCGGATCGCGACGAGCTAAAGACTCATATTTGAAATTACTTATATTGAATTCATCGTATGGAAGAAATTTCCCGACAGCCGTCCGCAGCGGCCTGACATGCGCGCAGAAATTGCTTGTTTATTGCGTTATGGCTGGATCGAAGCGTGCCAACGGCGGAACGATTTTCCGACGTTCTGATGACAGGTGGCGATGCACCCAGAGCAAGGACGTTGCTGGGACAGGGTGCAATTCATCCCGTGTCGCGATACCGGCAATGCGCTTGTCTTCAAGCAGCGGCGGCGCCATTGCTGCCGAGTGCTCAGCTGCTTGGATCGGCCGTGATGCGGTGCGACAAGCCCACGTTGCCGCGAGCGATTTGCGGGCCCGCACGTGCTGGCTGCTCTGCCGGCAACGCCCATCGCGCGTGAGGCATCACGCGCGTGACGGCACTGTGGGTCTTGCGCTCAACCTTCCAGTGCAGCGAGCACCTCTGCATGCAGCTGCTCGGCGCCGCTTTCGGTATTGAAGCGTGCAAAGATTTCCTCGCCGGAGAGCAGGCCGACCCGGACCGAGTGGCAATACGAGCCGAAGTTTTCGCCTGCATTGAAGGGGTCGCTGATGACGGAGATATGGTTGAGGCGGACCCGGGTGGTGCCGAACTTGATGAACATCTGCAATCTCCTGTGTGAGCGCCCAGTTTCCCATGTTGTCGGGCGGTGCAGAAGCCGGCCTCACGCATCCATCGACCCAGCACGTACACTGCCGTGCCCTGAAACCGAGCTCGCCCGATGTCCGATCCGATCCGTCTCGACAAATGCGTGGCCGCGCTGTTCGGCTGCTCGCGTGGCGAGGCGCAGCAATACATCGAAGGCGGCTGGGTCAGTGTGGACGGGGCCGTGGTCGAAGAGCCG
The DNA here is from genome assembly GCF_009835065.2 of Xanthomonas sp. LMG 8993. Lineage (NCBI taxonomy): Bacteria > Pseudomonadati > Pseudomonadota > Gammaproteobacteria > Lysobacterales > Lysobacteraceae > Xanthomonas > Xanthomonas sp. LMG 8993. The sequence continues at coordinate 395,182 of NZ_QVIF02000002.1, forward strand.
CAAGCCTTGGCCACTGCAGCGCAGGTGACGCTGGCGGAAGACGCCGTGCTCGCAGCTGCCGAGCCTGCCACGCTGCTGCTGCATAAACCGGCAGGCATGAGCGCCGAAGCGGCGCTGGCACTGGCCACGCCGGCAACGCGCAGCGCACTGGACCAGCTCGAAATGCGGGTGCTGAAGCGGCACTTCCTGCGCTTGAACGCGCCGCTGCCGCTGGAGGACGAGGCGAGCGGCTTGCTGGTGCTGAGCCAGGACGGCCGCGTGCTGCGCAGGCTCAGTGCCGATGCGACCTCGATCGAACAGGAATTTCTGGTGGAGGTGCGTGGTGAGCTGCGCCCGTATGGCATGGCGCGGCTTGCTCATGGTCTGGTGTATCAGCAGCGCAGCCTGTCGCCTTGCAAGGTGAGCTGGCAGAACGAGGAGCGCCTGCGGTTCGCGATCAAGCATGTGCAACCCGGCCAGCTGCGTTACATGTGCGCTGAGGTGGGGCTGGAGGTGGTCAGCATCCGACGCCTGCGCGTGGGCCGTGTATCGCTGGGCAAGCTGGCCATCGGTGAGTGGCGCTATCTGCCGACAGGCGAGCGGTTTTGATCGGCGTCGGTTTTCTGCGCGCCTAGCCGCAACGCGGTCGTCTGCCGATGCTGGTGACACGACATGTGCATCAAATGCCGCGCAGCCTGAACGCAGCGATGTCGCTGCGGGGCCTCGTTTTCCAGACAGCGTTAGCACTGCTGCGCTGTTACGCGGGAAGTAGTGTGTGTTAGCCGTGCCAGGCAGAGGCCGGCCTGGACCGGCGCCCGATATCAGCAACTCAGGGTAAGTGCGCATCGAGCGCGGGATATGTCGCATCCCGATGTCTGGCGCGCTTCCTGTGTTGCTTACTTCTTGTTGCGCTTCTTCTTGGCGCGGGTCACCAGCCAGAACACCACGGCAATCACGCCGATAACCAGAATGACGAAGGCCGGTGACAGAAACGAATTGTCGCCCATGGGAATTTCCTGAAAGTCTTCGCAGCCAAGTGCTGCACTGACATCAGCCTAGCGAGCGGCCTGCTTGATGGCGTGAAATACACTGCATTCGTCCCTGGCAGCAGCGGTGCATCGCCATCCGCGCAAGAGCACGCTATAGCTGCGAGCGCGCTTGCTCGGCATCTGCCTGCCGGTGCTGCCGTGGAGATACCGGCGCAATGATGCTGTGCTGGCGGCAACGGCAAACCGATAAGTCTCAAGTCACAAGCGCATAGGCAGCAGCGTTTGGAGATCGCTGTGCAGGTGATCAATTTGATGCGCATGCAACGCCGGCGCTTGAGCTCAGCCACGATGAGCATCAGCACAAATCGAGCTGCAGGACAGATCGAGCTGCAGGTTGGAGCTCGTGACGTTGGAGCTCGGACACAGGGCTGGCGTGTCACCGAGCAGTTCGACTGCAAACCCAAGTGAGCCGTCTGCGCCTGCGCGAATGACTCTTTGTCCGAGTAAAGCGCGCGCAGCCAGGCTGATGGACGAACAACTCACCACGATGTGGGAGCCGCTTGCCCGGTGCCGGCAATGTCCCGGCAGGGGCGTGCTCAGCGCCCCGCGAGTTGAGCGGCCCAACAGGCCTCGCGTCCGGTGGCTGCAGTCTAAATGAGGTGTGCATCACGTAAATCGGGGCCGCGCCGACAGCTTGTCGGGTCATCCCCGACAAGTGTCGTGCGGTCCGGCTGCACCCGCACCCGGGCGCAGCCTTGTCAGGTCACGGGAAGCTCGCGCTGCAGCGGAAGCCGGCGCAATCGATCTGTACCGTACTGCCGCCAGTGCAACTGGCGGTGAAGCGCGTGGCGCTGCGCGCCTGCACCGCGCCGCAACTCAGGCCAGTGCTGATGCCCTGCGCGCGCGTCATGGCCGATTCGGTGGACATCGCCGGGCCTGCAGGTGCAACGGTGGCTGCGGCGTTGCCGGCTGGTGCTGCTGCGCTGGCCGGTGCAGGCGGGGCGACATCGCCTGCCAGCGGCAGCGTGATCGCTCCGCCGGGCGAATTGCCGCCGCTGGAATCGGTTGCTGCGACAGCGCGCCCTTGTGCGTTGTCGCCCTGCAACGGTTGGCCGCGGTCCTCGCGGTGGCGGTCGAAGCTCAGCGTCTGTCCGAATACCAGCTGGATCCAGCTCGGGTAGGTGTAGCCGGTCCCTTTGCTGTGGTCGACGATGGCGCCAATCGCGCCGCCGATCAGGATGTTGCCCCAGATCCCGATGTTGGCGCGCGAGATGGAGCGGCCGGCGGCATCGCGCTGACCGGGCAGCACGCAGCTGACCTCCAGATCGCGCGAGGACCGATGTACCTGCACGGTCTGCCCGGACTTCAGGGTGAACCGGCCCTTGTCGTTGCTGAGCGCGCAGTCGGCGCCAGCGATGACGTGCCCGTCGGCGGTCTTGGTATCCACACGGATGGGCTGGGTCGCGTCGTTCATGACCGTCGCGCAACCGCTCAACGCAGCCATGGCAATGGCTGCGGTCACTAGGTGTTTCATGTTGTCCCCTGGCGTAAGACATGGTCGGGCCAGGTGGGCATGGCGCCGCGTCCCTGGCACAACCGTGTCGTGATCAATCCCCAATGCCGACGCATCGCGCCGGCCGCCACTTCATACCGGGATTATGGGTCGCCGTCCAGTCGCGACCGTCTGCGTCATGCAACCGGGGTGGAGAGCACCCGGTGCTTGGCCATCACGCTGCGGATCGCGCTCAACAACTGCTCAGGGGTATAGGGCTTTTCGAGGAAGGCCACGCCGTCCGGCAGGATCTCTTCCACATATTCGACCGCCAGGCCGGAGGTCAGCAGCACCGGCAGGTTGTAGGGCGCGTGCGCCGTCTTGAGCGCCAGGTCCACGCCGGTCAGCCCGCCCGGGAAATGGATGTCGGAAAACAGCACATCCACGCGTGGGTCGCTTTCGATCAGGGTCAGCGCCTCTTCGACCGAGCCTGCACTACGGCAGGTAAAACCATAGCTTTCCAGTACAAGGCAGCTGAGTTGTCGGGTGCCATCGCCATCTTCGACGACAAATACAACTGGCCGTTCCTTGTTCTGTGACATGAGCACGTCTCGTAAGGCAGGCCACATTCTCAGCGATGCGGCAGTGAACCCTCTGTCAACGCAGACGGAGCCGTACGGTTACCAGCCGAACGGGCCGGGGCCATAGCCGCCGGGGCCGTAGCGCGGCCCGAACAAAGCGCCTTCGCCGCGTCCGACGCTGATGCTGACGCCGATCTGGTGTGCCTTGCCGTCGTCGTCGTAATAGGTCTTGCAGGAATTCAGGTTGACGGCCTGCCAGTTGCTGTTGCCGCCGCGGTTTGAATAGCCCATGCCGGTTTCGACCGCGCCATGTAGCTTGCCCTGGCACTGCTCGGCGCGTTCGGCGGCAAGCGAGGCCGCGCTGGGGCGGCTCAGCGCAGGCTTGGGGCCGCTCTTGTCGCCGTAGAAGGTGCCCGGCGGGTCGGTGCTGTATTCCGGGTCGGAGCGGTACTGCACCGGGGCTTGCGGAACGCTCAGGTCCAGCGACCGCGCCGACCCCGGCTCGGCACTGCTCTCGCCGGCCTGGGCAAGTGCGCTGCCGGCGGCAAACAGAGTGGCCAGGACAAGCAGGCTGCGTTTCATGGGTGGACTCTACTCAAGAGGGACTGACAGCGCGTGCCAGATCGCCTTGTGAAACTAGCAATGGCTGATTGAATGCGCGCTGTCGATTCTGCGGATTTTTGTGCCAGCGCCGCCACCGCGATGACACATGCCGTTGCATCAGCCCTGCTCGCGCACGATCTCGATCAGTTGCGCGCCATAGCGGGCCAGTTTGCCGCCACCGATACCACCGACACGCGACAGTGCATCGATGCTGGTCGGCCGCTGTTCGGCGATATTGCGCAGCGTGCTGTCGTGGAAGATCACGAAGGCCGGCACGTTCTGCTCCTTGGCCAGCTCCGCGCGCAGGCCGCGCAAGGCATTGAACAGCACCAGATCCTGCGGCTGCACCGGCAGGCCGGTCCGCTGCGCGCTGCGCTCGCGCCCGGCAGCCGGGTTCTCGCGCCGCATCATCACCTGGCGCTCGCCCTTGAGCACCTGGCGGCTGGCATCGGTCAGGCGCAGCCCGCCGTGGCCCTCGCTGTCGACCTCCAGCAGGCTGGCTGCCACCAGCTGGCGGAACACCCCGCGCCAGGTGCGCTCGTCCAGGTCGCGGCCGATGCCGTAGGTACTCAGCTGGTCGTGGCCGAGCTGCTTGATGCGCTCGTTCTCGCTGCCGCGCAGGATGTCGATCAGGTGGCCCACACCGAAGCGCTGCCCGCTGCGGTACACGCAACTGAGCGCCTTCTGCGAGGCCACCGTGGCGTCCCAGGCGGCAGCCGGCGTCAGGCAGTTGTCGCAGTTGCCGCAGGGCTTGGGATAGGTCTCGCCGAAGCCGGCCAGCAGCACCTGGCGGCGGCATTGCATCGATTCGCAGTAGCCGAGCAGGTGATCGAGCTTGGCGCGCTCCAGCCGCTTGCGCTCCTCGGCCGCTTCGCCCTGTTCGATCATCTGCTTGAGCAGCACCACATCGCCCAGGCCATAGCAGAGCCAGGCCTCGGCGGGGTCGCCATCGCGGCCGGCGCGGCCGGTTTCCTGGTAGTAGCCTTCCAGCGATTTGGGCAGGTCCACATGCGCCACGAAGCGCACGTCCGGCTTGTCGATACCCATGCCGAAGGCGATCGTGGCGGCCATGATGATGCCGTCCTCGCGCAGGAAGCGGCGCTGGTTTTCCGCGCGCACCTCGGCGGGCAGGCCGGCGTGGTAGGGCAGGGCGTTGAATCCCTGCGAGCACAGATACTGCGCGGTCTCCTCGACCTTGCGCCGCGACATCGCATAGACGATGCCGGCAGAGCCGCGGTGGCGGCCCAGGAACTCCTGCAGCTGCTTGCGCGCGTTGTCCTTCTGCACCACGGTGTAACGGATGTTGGGGCGGTCGAAGGAGCTGACGAAGTGGCGCGCGTCGACCAGGTCCAGGCGTTCGGCGATCTCGCGTTGGGTCGGCGGATCGGCGGTAGCGGTCAGCGCCATGCGCGGGATATGCGGCCAGCGTTCGTGCAGCACCGTGAGCTGGCGGTATTCGGGGCGGAAATCGTGGCCCCATTGCGAGACGCAATGCGCCTCGTCGATGGCGAACAGCGCGATGCGGCTGCGTTCCAGCAAGGACAGGAAGCGCGGATTCAGCAGGCGCTCCGGGGCGACGTAGAGCAGGTCCAGGTCGCCCGACAGCAGAGCACGTTCGACCCGCTGGGCGTTCTCCGCGTCCAGCGTGGAGTTGAGGAATTCGGCGCGCACGCCGAGCTGGCGCAAGGCCTCGACCTGGTCCTGCATCAGCGCGATCAGCGGCGAGACCACAATGCCGATGCCGTCGCGCAACAGCGCCGGCACTTGATAGCACAGCGACTTGCCACCACCGGTGGGCATCAGCACCAGGGCATCGTTACCCGCAGCGACGTGTTCGACAATGGCTTGCTGTGGGCCGCGGAAGTCGTCGTAACCGAAGACGCGGCTGAGCAGTTCGTGGGCGGGGGAAGACATCCGCTTAGGATACCGCGCGGGTCAAGCCCTGGTCGGTGTCAGGCCGGCGGTGTTGCGCAATGGTGCGTCGGGGATTGCCGCGATGTGGCGGGTGCGCCCACGAGTGCTGATGCGGGCGTTGTCGGGTAGGGGCGTGCGGCGTGGAAAATGGCCGGTGGCCGAGCGTTGCTTAAGGCGACTGGAGCTTCGCTCCGTACGCTCACCCCAAGCCCCGCCTCGCGCCCCGGCCCGCGCTTGCGGCGCGGGCGCTCCAAGGCACGCGCGCCCATGGCGCGCCAGCAGTGCCTCCTCCTCCCGAGGGGAGAGGGGCTCTGTGTCTAGCTTATGGAGCAGGAGCCCAAGGTTTCGGCGCAGCGAAGCCTTGGGCAAACCCGCAGGGGTGAAGCCCAGGGGATTACTGCAGCAGCGAACGCAGCATCCAGGCGTACTTCTCGTGGGTCTGCAGGCGCTGGGTCAGCAGGTCCACGGTCGGATCGTCGCCGGCGTCGTCGGCGGTACCCAGCACCTTGCGTGCGGTGCGGCAGACCGCCTCGTTGCCGCTGACGAGCTGGCGCACCATTTCACGCCAGTCGGCGCTGTCGCTCAGCCCCTGTTCTTCCGGGATCGAGGTCAGGGCGACGAACTCGCTGTAGGAGCCCGGTGCGTTGTAGCCCAGCGCGCGGATGCGCTCGGCCACTTCGTCCAGCGCGGCCCACTGCTCGGTGTACTGGGTCTCGAACATGGTGTGCAGCGAGTTGAACATCGACCCGGTGACATTCCAGTGGAAGTTGTGGGTCTTCAGATACAAGGTGAAGGCGTCAGCCATGTAGCGGGCCAGACCGTCGGAGATCTGCTTGCGATCGCCGTCCTTGATCCCGATATCGATGTGTGGCGCCGATGCTGCGGCGACCGGCAGTGCACCCGCTGCTTCATTGATGACGACGGGCTTGTTGGCGTTCTTTTTCTTGGACATGGGAATGGTCCTCCTGAGGAACCTGATATCGGGTCACAATAGACAGGCTAAAGGATCTGTTGTCATTCAATCTTTCACATTTTTCCATCAATGAGCGCTATCGACACCGACCTTGCCAACACCTTGCGTGAGCGCCGCCGCGCCGTCGATGGCGCGATGAGCCGCGACCGGGGCCGGCTGCTCGGTCTATGGTCGCGCTGGCAAGGCAAGCCCGGCAACCCGCAGGTGCGCGCGGCGTTCGAGCAGGCGCTGGCGGCGTCGCAGGCGCAACGCCAGGCGCGCGCCGAGCAGCAGCCGGCCATCACGCTGGATCAGCAACTGCCGATCGCGCGCGAGGCCGAGCGCATCATCGCGCTGATCCGTGACCATCAAGTGGTTGTCATCGCCGGCGAAACCGGCTCGGGCAAGACCACCCAGCTGCCCAAGCTGTGCCTGGCGGCCGGGCGTGGTGCGGCCGGCATGATCGGCTGCACCCAGCCACGCCGGATCGCCGCGCGCGCGGTGGCGGCGCGGGTGGCCGAGGAGCTGAAGACGCCGTTGGGCACCACGGTGGGCTTCCAGGTGCGCTTCACCGACCGGGTCGGCGAGCAGTCGCGGATCAAGTTCATGACCGACGGCATCCTGCTGGCCGAGATCGCCAGCGACCGCTGGTTGTCGGCCTACGACACCATCATCGTGGACGAAGCGCACGAGCGCAGCCTCAACATCGATTTTTTGCTCGGCTATCTCAAGCAGTTGCTGCAAAAACGCTCCGATCTCAAGTTGATCGTCACCTCGGCCACCATCGATACCGAGCGCTTCGCCCAGCATTTCGACAATGCGCCGGTGATCAATGTGGAAGGCCGCACCTTCCCGGTCGAAGTGCGCTACCGGCCACTCGAAGGCGAGGCCGGCGGGGCCGACGACACTGGCGACGGCGAGCGTGGCAATGGCCGCGATGGCGAACGCACCGTCAACGATGCGATCGTGGCGGCGATCGACGAGATCACCCGCGTCGATCCGCGTGGCGATGTGCTGATGTTCCTGCCCGGCGAGCGCGAGATCCGCGATGCGCACCAGTCGCTGGAACGGCGCAAGTACCGCGAAACCGAAGTGGTGCCGCTGTACGCGCGGCTGTCGGCGGCCGACCAGGACCGCGTGTTCAACCCAGGGCCGCGTCGGCGCCTGGTGCTGGCCACCAATGTGGCCGAGACCTCGCTGACGGTGCCGCGCATCCGTTACGTGGTGGACCCAGGTTTTGCGCGGATCAAGCGCTACAGCCCGCGCCAGAAGCTGGACCGCCTGCATATCGAGCCGATCTCGCAGGCCAGCGCCAACCAGCGCATGGGCCGCTGCGGGCGCATTGCTGAGGGCATCTGTTACCGCCTGTATGCCGAAGCGGACTTTGCCGCGCGGCCGGCATTCACCGATCCGGAAATCCGCCGCTCGTCGCTGTCGGGCGTGATCCTGCGCATGCTGCAACTGGGGCTGGGGCGGATCGAGGATTTCCCGTTCCTGGAAGCGCCTGACGAGCGTGCGGTCGCCGATGGCTGGCAGCAGTTGCTCGAACTGGGCGCGATCGACGGCAACCGCCGCCTGACCGCGACCGGCCGCCAGATGGCGCGCCTGCCGGTGGACGTCAAGCTGGCGCGCATGCTGGTGGCTGCGCAACAGCATGGTTGCCTGCGCGAGATGATCATCATCGCCGCCTTCCTGGGCATCCAGGATCCGCGCGAGCGCCCGCCCGAGGCACGCGAAGCGGCCGACAACGCGCATGCGTTGTTTGCCGATGCACGCTCGGAATTCGTCGGCATCCTGCGCTTGTGGGAGGCCTACCGACAGGTGCACGAAGATCTCACCCAGTCCAAGCTGCGCGACTGGTGCAACCGGCATTTTCTCGGCTTCCTGCGCATGCGCGAATGGCGCGAGCTGCATCGGCAGCTGCGCCTGTTGTGCGAAGAGCTGGGTTGGAGCGAAGAGCCGGCCACCGCGATGCTGGCACCATTGCTGGCCGGTGCCAGCGCGCCTGCGCGCGAGGATGGGCACAACGCCAACCGGCCCACGCGCGGGCAGCTGCATCGCGCTGCGCGGCTGGCACGCGAAGGCAAGCCGGATCCGAACGCGCCACCTGCACAACACGCCTCTGCTGCTGCCGCCAGGCAGGCCGAAGCGGCCGAAGCGGCGGCACGCACCAGCGAGCGCGAGCGTGCAGCGGCGTATCAGGCCTTGCATCGCGCGCTGCTGGCCGGCCTGCCCACGCAGATCGGCCATCGCACCGAAAAAGGCGACTTTCTCGCCGCGCGGCAACGCCGGTTCGTGCCGTTCCCCGGCTCGGCACTGGCACGCAAGCCGCCGCCGTGGATTCTGGCGGCCACGCTGCTGGATACGCAAAAAGTCTGGGGCATGACCAATGCCGCGATCGAGCCGGACTGGGCGATCGCCGAGCTGGGACATCTGCTGGCACGCAAGCACTTCGACCCGCATTGGTCGCGTGCGCAGGGGCAGGTGGTGGCGTCCGAACAGATCAGCCTGTTCGGCCTGGTGCTGGCACCGAAGAAGCCGGTCCATTTCGGCAAGATCGATCCGGCCGGCGCGCATGACCTGTTCGTACGCCAGGGCCTGGTCACGGGCGAGATCAATACGCGTGCGGCGTTCATCGCCGACAACCTCAAGGTGCTGGAACAGGCGCGCGAAGAAGAAGCCAAGCTGCGCCGCGCAGGCATCGTGGCCGACGAGGACTGGCAGGCGCGCTGGTACCTGGACCGCATCCCGGCCGAACTGCATTCGGCCAGCGGGCTGGATGCGTGGTGGAAAACTCTGCCGCCGGACAAGCGCCGCAGCCTGCACTGGACATTGAACGACCTGTTGCCGGGCGAAGGCAGCGAGGCCGATCGTTTCCCGAAGTATTTCCCGCTGGGCGATGCGCGGTTGCCGCTGCATTACCGCTTCGAGCCGGGCGCCATCGATGACGGCGTGACGCTGGACGTGCCACTACACCTGCTCAACGCGCTGGATCCGGCACGGCTGTCGTGGCTGGCGCCGGGCTTCGTTGCCGACAAGGCATCGGCCTTGATTCGCAGCCTGCCCAAGGCGCAGCGGCGCAACTATGTGCCGGCCCCGGATTTCGGGCGCGCGTTCTACGAGGCCTACAGCATCGCCTCGGCCGACGACATCCGCGGCGAGCTGGCGCGCTTTCTGACCAAGACCACCGGTACGCAGGTGGCGGCGCTGGATTTCGACGAAGAGTCGCTGGACACGCATCTGCTGATGAACCTGCGGCTGCGCGATGACGACGGCAAAGTGCTGGCCGAGTCGCGCGATCTGGACGGATTGCGCGCCCGCTTTGGCGAGCGTGCCGGCCAGGCCTTCGCCGCGCGTGCAGGGCGCGCGCTGGCTGCCGAGGGCTTGCGCGATTTTCCGTCCACGCCGATTCCCGAACAGGTTGCCGGCGAAGCCGGCGTGCCGGCCTATCCGGCGCTGGTGGATCAGGGCGACGACGCGGCGTTGCGCATCTTTGCCGACCGCAATGAGGCGGCGCAGGCGCATCCGCGCGGCGTGCGCCGGCTGCTGGAAATCGCGCTGGCCGACAAGATCAAGCAGGCGCGCAAGCAGTTGCCGGTGTCGCCCAAGACCGGGCTGCTGTACGCGGCGATCGAGTCGCAGGAGCGCCTGCGCGGCGATCTGGTCGATGCCGCGCTCAACGCGGTGCTGGCCGATGGTCTGGGCGCGATCCGCGACCCCGGTGCCTTTGCCCAGCGCCGCGATGAGGCGATCAAGCGCCTGTTCGGCGAGGCGATGGAACGGCTGAAGCTGGCCGAAAGCATTCTCGCTGCGGTGGCCGAGCTCAAGCCCCTGCTGGAAGCGCCGTTGATGGGCTGGGCGCGCGGCAACCTGGACGATATGGAGCAGCAGCTGCGTGCGCTGGTGCACGCCGGCTTCCTGCGCGAAACACCGGCTGAGGCGCTGGCCAATTACCCGCGCTATCTCAAGGCGATGATCCTGCGGACCGAGCGCGCCAAACGCGACCCGGCCCGCGACCAGGCGCGCATGCTCGAACTCAAGCCGTTCGTGGATGCATTGGACCAGGCGGCTGCGCGTGGTCTGCAGCAACGTGATGAATGGCAGTCGCTGCGCTGGGACCTGGAGGAATTGCGCGTATCGGTATTCGCGCAGGAGCTGGGTGCCAAGTCGGGCGTGTCGGCGAAGAAGCTGTCACAGCGGGTGGCCGCGTTGCGCAACTGACTGGTGCCGGAGGCGCTGGTCCTGCCACCGACTGGTCACTCAGGCCAAGCACTGCGCCTTGAGCGGTGAACGCGACCCAGCGCGCAGTGGTCAGCTGGGCGTGGGCGATGCGCGGAACCGGCGTGTACACCCGGTACATGCCGGTTCCGGATATCGGCCGCACCGCCTGGCGGTGCGCGCCGTCCGGTTGCCAGCCGCTGTCAGAACTTCATGTGCAGGCTCGCCATGTAGCGGCGCCCGCTCCTGTAGCGGCCGGCCAGATGGTCGGTGTCGCCGAGATACTGCAGGTATTGCTCGTCCAGCAGGTTCTGCGCGTCGACCTGCAGCGACCAGTTCGGGCTGAACGCATAGCCGATGCTCGCGCCGAGTTCGGCGTAGTCATCCACGCTTGCCGGCGCGGCGCCGGCCACGTAACCGCCGGCCAGATAGCTGTCGCGCCAGTTGTAGGTCAGCCGTGCGTTGAGCGGGCCTTTTTCGTAGTACGGGCTGACTGCCACGCTGTTGCGCGACTGGTAGGGCAGGGCATCGCCGGTGTTGTTTTCGCCATTGGCGTAGGTGTAGTTGGCAGTCAAACCGAAGCCGCTGTCGCCGAACGGCTGCTGGAACGCGATGTTGAAGCCCTTGACCTTGCCATCGCCGGCATTGCGTGGCCGCTGGATGCTGTAATCGCAATAGCCATCGGCGCTGCAGCCGTTGCTGCCGAGCAACTGCGCCCAGCTCTGCGGCGCGGTATCGCGTAGCGCGTTGTACTGGCGCTCCACGCTGGCGCTGGTGTCGATGTAGTTGTCGATCTTCTTGTAGAACAGCGACCACGCCACCACCGACTGCTGCGCGAAGTAATACTCGGCCGACAGGTTGAAGTTCCAGGATTCGTACGGCGACAGCTCGGCATTGCCGCCGCTGCCGGTCAGCGTGGTGTCGTTGAGGAAGGTGTTGTTGACCATCTGGTTGTACGGTGCCCAGGCGATCACCTTGGCCGCGGCAAAGCGGAACACCCAATCGTCGGCGGCCTCGTAGGAGAGCGTGAGCGAGGGCAGCAGGAAATCCTCCTTGCGCGTACGTGTCTGCCACAGGCTGTCGGCGTTCTGCAGTGTGGGCGTGCCGCTGTAGACGAAGCCGCTGCCCTCGGTTTTCGAATCGACATAACGCAGCCCGAGATTGCCGCGCAGGCCGCCGCCGGAGAAGTTCAACTGGGCATAGGCGGCGTTATTGGTCTGCTGCAGCGCCCAGGTGTTGTTGAGGTAGCTGGCCGGATCCGGCGCGCCGTAGTCGACCGGGCTGTTGCGGATCCAGTTCAGCACGTTGTTGCGGCCTGCCTGCACATGCCGGCCGTGGTCCGGATAGAACTCCTGCAGATCGGTCAGCCCGATGGTGCCTACGTCGGCCAGCGTGCCCGGCGTCACGCCGCCATAGACGTTGAGCTCGAAGCGCTCCTCATGCTTGCCATGGCGCACGCCCAGCAGCAGTTGGTTGAACACGCTGTCGAACTGCAGATTCAGATCGAGTTGGCCGTAGGTGTCCTTGCTTTCGGTGGAAAAGATGCCGTTATTGCCGAACCAGCCGCCAGCCGAGCCCCAGTTGGCCGGATCGCGCGCGCGCGCCGGATCGTCGAAACGGATGCCGCGCCGCGTGTCCCAGCTGAAGCCGCCGTTGTAGAACGGCTCGATGAAATACTGCGACAGGTCCTTGTTCTCGGATCTGCTTTGGCCCACCTGCCCATTCAATCCCCAGCCATCGCCGCGGAATGCGCCGCGCAGGTCCAGGCCCTTGGTGGTGACTTCCGATTCGCGCACGTTGTTGTCGTAGATCACGGTGCCGCCGAGCGGGTCGGCATTGGCGCCGGAATGCCCGCTGGTCACCACACCGTTGCGCAGGCCGCCGAGTTGGTCCACCGCCGCTACCGTGCCGGCATTCCAGGTCAAAAAGCTGTACATCGACTGGTTGTAGTTGTCGAAGTTCTCGTTGATGTACAGGCCGCTGAGGTTGAATTCCAGCGCCTGGCTGGGCTTGAGCTGCAGGTTGACCACGGCGCTGTCGCGCTCGCGATCCTGCTGGAACCAGGCCGCGTTGATGGAGTTGGGCACGTCCGCATCGGCGGGCACGCCGCCTGCGGCATTGGCGAAGGTGCTGGCCGGCGCGTAGCCGAACACTTCCATGCCGCGGCGATCGACGCGTTCTTCGTAATGCTGCGCCGACACCGCGATGCCGAAGGTGTCGGCCGCGTTCTTCCAGCTATACAGCAGCGCCGCGTTCGGCTTGCCCTCGCTGGCCTGCGCGCTGTAGCTGTAGCCGATGGAGGCGGCCACCTCGTTGACGTCCAGGTCCAGCGGTTGCCGGGTGTGCATCAACACGGTGCCGCCCAGGCTGCCTTCGGTCAGGCGCGCTTCGGAGGATTTGAGGATTTCCGCGCGGCCCAGGATCTGCGGCGCCAGCAAGGTGTAGTCGAATCCGCGGCTGGGTTGTTCGCCGTAGAGCCAGATCGCCTGCGCCACCGGGTGGCCGTCCAGGAAGGACAGATTGAGGCTGGGGTCGGTGCCGTCGATGCTGACCCGCTCGCCCTGGCCAAAGCGCCGGTCCAGGGTGACGCCGGGAATCTGCGACAGCGCCTCGGCCACGTTGGTGCTTGGAAACTTGCCGATGTCTTCGGCGGTGATGGCTTCGGAAATGCCGGCGTTGTTGCGTTTGGTATCGAGCGATTTTTCCAGGCTGGCACGGATGCCGACCACCTGCACGGCATCCAGATCGGTGGCCTGGTCGGCTGCGTCCTGGGCTTGGGCGGCGAATGCCAGCGACAACGCGATCGCGCTGGACAGCAGGGTGGTGCTGTATTTCATGATGTCTCTCCTCATCACGCACGGGGATGGACGGCGGGCTGCTGCTCGCCGGATGCGGGGTCTTGCAGACGCGCGCTCGGGACCGGGCGCGTGGTGGATCGCTTACGTCAGGTCAGCGTGGTGTTGCAGATACCAGTTGGCCGCGCCGAGCACGCCCAGTTGCCCGTGCTCGACCAGCTTGACCGGAATGCGTTCGAGTACCGCGCGCATGCGTCCTTTGGCCAGAAAGCGCTCGCGAAAACGGCTGTTCTGCAGGAACGGCCCGATCGTCGGCAAAAAGCCGCCGGCCAGATAGATGCCGCCGGCGGCGCCGTAGGCCAGCGCCATGTCGCCGACCGCGCTGCCCAGGATGGCGCAAAAGACCTGCAGGCAATCGCGTGCCAATGCATCGTCTTCGTGCAGCGCGGCATGCGTAATCGCGGCCGGTAGCTGATGGCGGGGCGTGGCGCCCTGCAGTTCGCACAGGGCGTTGTACAGATGCAGCAGGCCTGGCCCGGACAGCACATGTTCCAGCGGCAGATAGCGCTCGCCACGCAGCAGGATCCGCAGCACCTGCAGTTCCATCTCGTCGTTGCTGGCCAGGGCGACCTGGCCGGCCTCGGTGGCGAGCACGATCGCGCGTGGCCTGGCATCGATCCAGACCGCCGCACCCAGCCCGGTGCCGGGGCCGACCACCAGGATGGGGCCGCTGGCGCGTGCATGCCGCGGCGTCGGCCCACTCAGTTGCAGCGCGGCACGTTGTTCCATCAGCGGTGCGGCGTAAGCCACCGCTTCGAAATCGTTGACCAGGTGCACGCTGGGCACGGCAAGCGCGGCGCGAATGCGGCCAGGCGAAATCGTCCACGGCAGGTTGTTGCTGATGAAGCTGCCATCGTCCAGCGCGACCCCGGCACTGGCGATCACCACCGCCTCGACGTCGTGCCGTGGCTGCAGGAAGTCGGCAAGGATGGCGTCCAGACTGGCGTGTTCGGCGCAGCGGTAGGTGCGGTAATGCGACAGCTCGGTCGCAGCAGTACCTGCCCGCGCGATGTGGCCGACCCGCACATGCGTGCCACCCACGTCGGCCGCGATGAAGCCGGCGGCAACCGGTGCGGTGGGCAAGCCAGAAGCGAGAGCAGAACGCGAAGTCGCAGCCACGTGCAGTCCTTTGGAGTCGTCCGAGCGGCCAATGCGATCGGCGAGTAGCGGCCTGTGTAGAAGTTGGTGACAACGATGTCAATGGTTCAGTCGGGTTGGATCGATCTTGCTGGCGGACTCGAGTGCAAAATCGCCCGTTTCAGGGCTGTCTGCATGGGTGTGATTGCGCAGTGCGGAAGCGTGCGCACGCGCCACCACGCTGTCGCAACGGTCGCGTCTGTTGTCGCCGTTTGGACACTGAGCGGCGCTGGCATCGCTCCGTGACATCGACACTGCTTCGACGGTGGCTACCGCCAGCCTGATTGCGTCAGCGCTCGCGCAGTCGCCAGCTCAGCGCGCAGCCGCCGCAGAGGCAGCGCCTGGCAAGGTGCTGCAGGCCGCACCGTCGGTGGGTGGCGCCTGCGTCGGATAGCGCTGCTTGCCGAGCACGTAGGTCTGGCTGGTGGCGACGAAGCCGTCCGCGTAGGTGGCCTCGACGAAGTACGCGCTCCAGCCAGCGTCGGGAATCTGCACCGGTACCGACACCGTGTTGCCGCGTGCAGGCGCGATCGGCGTGGCGCTGTAACGAATGCCGCAGGCATAGCGGAAATCGCGCGCCGCCGGGTTGCGGGCCTGCCACAGACGCAACTGCGCAGGGCGCTCGGACGACTGGAAGCGGATCTGCGGGTGTTCGCCTGTGTGCAGGGAATCGCGCACCTTTGGCAATGCACGCTGCTGCTGCAGCCGGGTCACGAAGGGCACCAGGCTGTCGACGATGGAAGCGCGGATGCCGTTATGCGCGCTGTTGGGCACCATGCGCAGCGCCTTGCTGCCGGGCAGCGCGTCGTAGAAGAACTGCGTGTTATCCGGCAGGAAGAAATCGTCGCCGCTGGCATTGACGATGTACTTGGGCACGGCCAGGCGTTTGCGCTGCGGCGTGTGCAGATAACTCAGCGGGTCCTGCAGTTGCACCAGCTGCGCAAATGCCGGCGTGTGCAGCTGTGCGGTGATTGCCTGCCTGGCGTAGGCGCCGAATGCGATCGGCCAGTTGCCGCCATAGGCCCGGGACATGTGCTCGAGCACGGCCGGCAGATTGAGGATGTCGATCACGAACGGCACCACGGCCTCCACGCGCGCATCGGCGATGGTGGCGTGCCAGCTGGCCCAACCACGCTTGGAGGCGCCGGCGAGGAGGAAGCGATGAATCTGCAACGGCGCCAATTCGCGTTCGGCCAGGCTCATGGTGCGCGCGATCGCCGCGGCCATCGGCACGTGCAGCGGCATGGTCTTGCGTCGTTGCGGCGACGCCAGGAACAGCGACCAGCTGTAGGCGACGCTGTCGTCCTCGCGGCGCGGCGTGCCATCGTTGCGGTAGGTCAGTGCCTGGCTGGGCAGATCGCCGAGCGCGACCACCACGGTGCGGCTGCGCCGCGCCAATGCGGCCAGGGCCTCGGGTGGCAATTCGCTGGGCGGTTGTGGCGCGCCGCCATCGGCCGGTTGGCGGGTGCCATTGGTGGAGATCAGCAGCGCACGCGTCGGCAACGCATCTGCCGGGACGTAGATCGCCACATCGTGCTGCCAGCTGGCCGGCTGCACCAGCTCCTCCGGCGACCACTGCTGCGAGGTCAGCAGGTAATCGCGCCTTTCGACACCGTCCACCGTGCGGGTGGCCACGCGCCGGTAGACCAGCGGTTGGCGCTCGATGGCATCGTGATAGCACACCAGCGCCTGGTCGATGCCGACCTCGGGCGCATCGGCGCACTGCTGCGCTGACAGGGTGGGCGCAGTGGCCGCATCGGCAGGCGCAACGCCTGCGAACCAGGCCAGCGACGCCAGCAATGCCAGGCTGCAACATGGCATCCAACGCATGCGTGTTCTCCGGGTGGCCTGCTCAGGCTGCGGTGGCGGGCCGGCAATGCCTGGACGCGCTTACTTGACCCGGCGCACCTTGGCCTGCGTGTTGTAGCCCTCGATCTGCAGATACCACACGCCGACCAGACCCGGCTTGATCTTGACCTTGGGTGACGCCTTGCGCACGCCCGACAATGTCGCAGCGTCGGTCTGCTCCCAGTCCTGGCCATTGGCCAGGGTGTACACGCGCCCCTTCGAAAAGCCCTTGAACTCGCCGACGATGTTGCTCTCGATCGGCTCGTTGCTGCCGAAATCGAAGAAGCCGCGGTTCTTGACGATCACTTCCTGGCGGCCGGCTTCCTTGGCTTGTTCGACCACGACCGCGGCTTCCTTGGCGACCTTGCCCTGCAGCCAGTCGTTGAGCGCGGCCAGTTCTCCGGCATCGAGCTTGTCCAGGCCGGCGGCCTTGAACTGTTCGGCGCTCATCTGCGACTGCAGGTCGCCCTGCACCGCGCGCTGCGCGAGGGCCGGAGCGGCGTTCAGGGCGAGGGTCAGGCAGACCAGCAAGGGAATGCGGCGCGCGAGCGACATGGATGCCATCCGATCAGGAAAGGCGGCTAGTGTAGACGCTAGCCCGCGCATGACGCAGCCGGCTATGGCGCGTCGGCGGCTCGTGCCTCTGTGCTGGCCGATGCCAAGCGTTCGGGGCGGCCGGGGCGGCGGTAGACGAACTCCGGCGGCGGGGCGGCGGCCTCGCGTTCGGCGGTGGCGCGTACCTCGGTGTGTCGCGGCGAGCGTTCGCAGACCGGGTCCAGCGTGGCGGCATCGCCACTGAGCGCCAGCGCCTGGCAGCGGCAGCCGCCCCAGTCGATCTCGCGTTTGGGGCAGCCCTGGCAGACCTCCGGCATCCAGGCGGTGCCGCGGAAGCGCACGAAGGCCTCGCCGTTGTTCCAGATGTCGGCCAGCGACCGCTCGCGCAGGTTGTCAAAGCGCATGCCGTCGATGGTTTCGGCCGCATGGCAGGGCAGCACATCGCCACGCGGGGAGATATTGACGAAGCGCTGGCCCCAGCCACCCATGCACGGCTTGGGCTGGCGGGCGTAGTAATCGGGGGTGACGAAGTCGATCGCCAGGCGGTCGCCGAGCTCGCGGCGGGCGGTTTCCACCGCGTCAATCGTGGCCATCAGCTGCTCGCGGCTGGGCATCAGCGCGGCGCGATTGCGCAGGCCCCAGCCGTAGTACTGGGTGTGCGCCACTTCGATGCGTTCGGCCTGCCATTCCAGCGCCAGCGCGATCATGCCGGGCACGCGCTCGGCGTTATGGCGATGCAGTACCGCATTGAGCGTCAGCGGCAGGCCGCGCGCGCGCACGGCGGCGGCGAACTCGCGCTTCTTCGCCAGGCTGTTGCGATAGCCGGCGATACGGTCGGCACCGGCCGGGTCGACGTCCTGCACGCTCAGCTGCACATGCTCCAGTCCGGCGGCCTGCAACTGGTCCAGCATCGGCTCGCCGCCGGCCACGCCGGAGGTGATCAGGTTGCTGTACAGCCCGAGCGCACGTGCATGCGCCACCAGCTCGGGCAGGTCCTTGCGCAGCATCGGCTCGCCGCCGGAAAAGTGTGCCTGCAGCACGCCCATGTCGGCGGCCTGCTGCAGCAGCGAGCGCCAGCCGGCGGTGTCCATTTCCTCGCGCAGCGCCGCCAACGCGATCGGGTTGGAGCAATACGGGCAGGCCAACGGGCAGCGATGGGTCAGCTCCAGCAGTACCGACAGTGGCGGCGGGGCGATGGTCATAGCCGCAGCAGACGCTTCTGATACAGCGTGGCGGTGAGTTCGATCACATCAATCTCGATATCGGCCGCGTCAGCATCGAATTCGCCTGCCAGTTCCTGCGCGATCTGCGCCAGCGAGCGCGTGCCGTCGTAGCGCTGCGCCACCACCAGTGCGATCTCGTCCAGCTCGACCACGCGTTCCGGCGCCAGCAGCACCCATTGGTCACGCGCGCGGTCGTGCTGCAGGCGCACGCCTGCGCGTAGGGCCGGCTGGCTGTCGCGGGTGATGCTGCTCACGCCGCGGCCCGGCCGGCGTCGCGGTCGGGCACGAACGCATCTGGCCACACGATGCCCGGGGCGACGTAGGCCACGTGCAATGCATCCAGCTGCGCCCACAGCACCGAGCACTTGAAGTGCAGCGCGGCCTTGACCAGGGCCTGTTTTTCGACGGTATCGGCGTGCTGCTTGACGTAGTCCAGCGCAAAATCCGAATCGCGTGGCGCCTCGGTCAGGCGATGCTCGAAATAGGCCAGCGCTTCGGGCGAGACGAAGTCGTAATGCTTGAGCATGCCGGCCACGCGCCGGCCGATGATGTTGGGGGCGAACAGCTCGGTCAGCGAGGAGGCGATTGCCTCGAGCAGGCTTTTTTCGCGCACGAACTGCAGGTAGGCCTGCACCGCAAAACGGGTGCCGGGCAGCAGCGCACGGCCGGATTCCACCAGCGTGCGCTCCAGGCCGAGCGCGTCGGTCAGGTGCAGCCAACGCGCGATGCCGCCATCGCTGGGGCTGTTGCCGTCGTGATCGAGAATGCGTTGCCGCCAGATCCGCCGCAACGCCGGGTCTTCCATGCGCGCCAGGATCGCGGCGTCCTTCAATGGAATGCAGCGCTGGTATTCGAAGCGGTTCAGCGCCCAGGCCTGGACCTGGCCGCGATCGAGCTTGCCCTCGTGCAGGAGCGCATGGAAGGGATGCTGGTCGTGGTACAGGCGGGCGCCGATGGCACGCAGGTCCGCTTCCAGCTGGTCCGGGGTGAGCAGGGTGGTCACAGGGTGATCTCCAGGCCGTCGTGCGCGATTTCCCAGCCGCTGGCACGCGCGCTGGCGTACTCCGGCGAGTGGGTGTCGAGCACGGGATTGGTGGTGTTGAGATGGATGAAGATCTTGCGCGCCACCTCCAGCGGGGCGAACGCGGCAATCGTGCCGTCGGGGCCGTCGATGCTCATGTGGCCCATGCGCTGGCCGGTCTTCTGGCTGATGCCCAGTTGCACCATCTCGTCGTCGCGCCACAGCGTGCCGTCGAAGAACACCAGTTCGGCGCCTTGCAGGCGCGCGCGCAGTGCATCGGTCATCGCCGCGCAGCCGGGAATGTAATGCACGCGGTGCTGGCCATCGTCGATGGTCAGCCCGAGGGTTTCCTCGTTGGAGCCGGCCAGGTCGCCGCCACTGCGCGATTCCATGAACAGCGGTACCTTGCCGGGCACCGAGAATGGCGTGAGTTGCAGGCCCAGCAGCGACACCGGCGTGTCCAGCGCAAACGGCTGGCGCTCCACGTAGGTGGAGTTGACCGCATCGAAGATGGGGTTTTGCGACAGCAGGTCCAGCACGCGGCTGCTGGCATGCAGCGAGAACGCCTGGCTCTCGCGCATCGACAGCAATCCGGCGATATGGTCGATCTCGCCGCTGGTCAGCAGCACCGCTTCGATCGGCGAATGCCGCAAATCGCGCTGCGGCCAGAGTGCGGGCGTTGCAAGGATTTGTTGACGGAAGTCGGGGGAGGCGTTGATCAGGACCCAGCGCTGGCCATCGGCACTGACGGCGATGCTGGCCTGGGTACGACGCTGGGCACCATCGGCTTGTTGCCATGCCCGCCTGCTGGCAGGGGTATGGCAATTCCACTGCGGGTGCCCACCGCCGGCCGCCGATCCCAGAACGATGATGCGCATGGAGAACTGTTACCTATCTGCCGGCGATTGCCGGTCATGCATCGGGAGGAGGGGCGGCAGGTGAGCTCAGAATTCGCCGGAGACGTAGCAGTTGATCTCGGCGCCACAATTGACTTCACGAACGACAGGCTTCTTCCAGGTCTTCATCGGCTACCTCGCAGTTGGTTGGAATGACGTGGCCGCGGCAGGACGCAGCGACAACGCCACTGGAGGATAGGCAGGCGGTTTGGGCGAGTTGTAAAAAGCACGTAAAAACCCGATTGAGCGTGCCGATTGGCCTGCAGCGTTGCGGCACAAGCGGCGCACAGCGGTTGCGAATCAAGACGTTGGCGGGTGAACCGACCATAAGCGCAAGCGTGCGGGATCGCGCCGACGATGCAGCGATTGCGCGTTGTGGAGAAGGTGACGCGCACGTTACCGTAGCTGTCAGCCCCCCGTTGTTGCCCATCGCCGTGTCCACCGCTGTGACCAGTTCCTCATTCGAGCGCCTGCATGCCTTGCTGCAGCGTCCCGCCATCGCGTCGATCGCGCCAGATCTGCGTGATGCCCTGGCGCAGGCCTGGCAGCAGTTGCCGGCGCCGAGCGAGGACGTGGCCTGGACGCTGCTGGCCGATACGCTGGACGCGCTGGCGTTGCTGGCCGCCGACGAGGCCACCTTGATTGCGGCATTGCTGTTCGACCTGCCGGCGTTGCGCGGCGCGATCGCCGGCCTGCCATGGCAGCCGGCCGAGCGCCGGGTGGCGGTCGAAGGCCTGCTGGACGGGCTGGATGCGGCCGACCAGGTCTGGGCCCTGCATGCCGGTCGCGAGGCCGGGCGCAACAGCGAAGGTCTGCGGCGGCTGTTGCTGTCCATCATCCACGACCTGCGGGTGGTGCCGATCCTGCTGGCGCGGCAGTTGGCGCGCATGCGCGTGGCCGACCGCCTGAGCGAAGAGCAGCGCCGCGCACTGGCCCAGCTCACCCGCGACATCCATGCGCCGCTGGCCAACCGGCTGGGCATCTGGCAGGTGAAGTGGGAGCTGGAAGACCTGGCGTTCCGGCATCTGGAGCCGGACACCTACCGCCGCATCGCCCGCGAGGTGGACGAAACCCGCGTGGCGCGCGAGCGCTATCTGGACGCGGTCAAGCGCACCCTGTCGACGACGCTGGCCCAGCAGGGCCTGCGCGCGGAGGTGAGCGGACGGCCGAAGCACATCTACAGCATCTGGCGGAAGATGCAGAAAAAGCGCCTGTCCTTCGACCAGCTGTACGACATCCGCGCGGTGCGGGTGATGGTCGATGACGTGGCCGCCTGCTATGCCGCGCTGGGGGCGGTGCACTCGCTGTGGGCACCGGTGCCGAGCGAGTTCGACGATTACATCGCCCGGCCCAAGGCCAACGACTACCGCTCGCTGCATACCGCGGTGGTCGGCCCGGAAGGGCGCACGATCGAAATCCAGATCCGCACCCACGAGATGCATGCGCAGGCCGAGCTCGGCGTGGCCGCGCACTGGAAATACAAAGAAGGCGGCAAGGGCGGCGAAAAAGCCTTCGACCGCAAGATCCTGTGGATGCGCCAGTTGCTGGAGCAGGTGCAGGAAGGCGACCACGGCGAACTGGCCGGTGCGCTGGACGCCGAGCTGATCGAAGACCGCGTGTATGCACTGACCCCCAAGGGCGAGGTCATCGATCTGCCGCAAGGCGCCACGCCGCTGGATTTCGCCTATCACGTGCACACCATGGTCGGGCATCGCTGCCGCGGCGCGCGCGTCAACGACCGCATCGTGCCGCTGACCTACCGGCTGCGCAGCGGCGACCGGGTGGAGATCATGACCGCCAAGGAGGCCGACCCACGCCGCGACTGGTTGCTGGCGTCCAATGGCTTTCTGGCCAGCGGGCGCTCGCGCGACAAGGTGCGCGCGTGGTTCCACAAGCTCGACCGCGCGCGCAACGTACAGGCCGGCAAGGATCTGCTCGATCGCGAGCTCAAGCGGCTGGGCCTGCAGCACGCCGATCTGGGCGTGGCCACGCGCAAGTTCCACGCCGAGAATGTCGACGATCTGTACATCCAGGTGGCGCTGGGCGATACCGGGCCCAACCAGGTCAGCCGTGCGCTGTTGGAAGCCGAGCGGGCCGCTTCGCAGCCGGCGGTGCCGGCGCCGCCACGGCCCACCGCGCGCCGCGAGGGCTTGGGTAAATCCAAGTTCACCGTGCAGGGCGTGGGCAATCTGCTGGTGCAGCTGGCGCGCTGCTGCCAGCCGGTGGCGGGCGAGCCGATCGCCGGCTATCTGACCCGCGGCCGCGGCATCACCGTGCACCGCACCGATTGCGCGGCACTGTCGCGTCTGGCCGCGGCGCATCCGCAGCGGGTGTTGCCGGTGGAGTGGGGCCAGGCCGGCAGCGGCTACGAGGTGGATGTACAGGTGCGCGCGGTCGACCGCCGCTGGCTGCTCAAGGACATCACCAACCTGATCGCGCAGGAGGACGCGCACGTGCTGGAAATCAACAGCGACAACGTGCGCGACACCGGCAGGGCGCAACTGCGCCTGCGCCTGAAGGTCAGCGACTACGACCAGCTGTCCAGTCTGCTCGGCAAACTGGATGCCTTGCCCGGCGTAAACGAGGTGCGGCGACTCGGTTGAGTGCGCCCCAGCCCGCCGGCGCCCATCGCCTTGAAACAGGCGGCACCCACAGCAAGCAAGGTGTGCCCGCTTCCCGCTTCCCGAATCCCGCTTCCCGAATCCCGATTCCCGATTCCCGATTCCCCCAAGCCCACATCGTCTTCGCAGCAGACAGCTACCATGACGGGGTGAACGCGTCCCCGTCAGGTCGCGCCAAGGACGGACGCCACCGCATGCTCCCGCTTCCGCGCTGGGCAAGATCGCCTCGCCTCTGGGCACCACTGCGCAGCCGCGCGCTATGGCGCGTGGTGCTGGCGTTGTGCGCGTGTCTCTTGCTGGCCACGGTCGTGCTGCGCAAGCCGCTGGCCGATTGGCTGTGGCCGGACACGCGTATCCAGCAACTGCTGCAACGGGGCGATGCGGCGCTGTCGCGCGGCCATCTCAGTGCGGCCGATGGCAACGGCGCGCGCGAACTGTTCGCTGCTGCGCTTGCGCTGGACAGCGATCGCGGCGAAGCCCGTGCCGGGCTGGCGCGCACCGGTGCCGCCGCCGTGGTGCAGGCGCGCGCGGCGATTGCGGCCGGGGATGCCGCTGCTGCGCAGCGTGCGCTGACGCTGGCGGGCGCGCTGGAGGTGCCGCAGGCGCAGATCGCACCGGTGGCACTGCGCCTGCGGCAGTTGCAGGCGCGTCGGGCCGGCCTGGACGCCTTATTCGCACAGGCGGTGTCCGCGCAACAGCAAGGGCGCCTGGATGGCAGCCCGGACAGCGCGCTGCCGTTGTACCAGCGCATCCTGACCCTGGCACCGGACCGCACCGATGCGCTGGAAGGGCGCGAGGACGCCCTGACCGATCTGCTGGCGCAGGCACGCCAGGCCCTGGCGCGCGATGCGCTGGCCGATGCGGCGATGCTGCTGGCCGCGGCCAAGCGCTATGACGCCGGGCATGCCGATGTACCGCTGACCGAGGGCCACTACCACCGTGTGCTGGACCAGCGCCGTCAGCGCGCGCAGGGCTTGTTGCGGCGTGGCCGGCTGGCACCGGCCGCACGCGATTTCACCGCAGTGCTGGCAGCCGAGCCGGCGGATGCGGCCGCCCAGCGTGGGCTGGAGCAGGTGGCAGGCGAATATGCCGCGCAAGCCGGCCGGCAGGCGGCAGACTTCCAGTTCGACGCCGCGCTGCAGTCGCTGCAGGAAGCCAAGACCTTGCTGCCCGGCGCCGCCGCGATTGCGCAGGCCGAGCAGGCGATTGCGCGTGCACGCGATGCCCAGCGCAGCCCCGAGACCGGGCTGTCGCGCGGTACCCGCGAGCGCCGCCTGCGCGCGCTGCTGCAACGGGTGGCAGCTGCCGAAGCGCAGCAGCAGTGGATGACGCCGCCCGGCGCCAGTGCCTACGACGCGGTGCGTGCCGCGCAGGCGCTGGCGCCGCGCGATCCACGCGTGCTGCAGGCGGCCGCACGTGTGGTGCCGGCCAGTCAGCGCTGCTTCGAGGACGAGCTACGCAACAACCGCCTGCGTGCCGCGCGCGGCTGTCTGGATGCCTGGCAGGCGCTGACGCCCAACGGCGATGCACTGGCCGGCGCGCGTCGACGGCTTGCGCAACGCTGGGTTGCGGTGGGCAGCGAACGCCTGGGACAGGAAGACGCCGCCTTTGCACGACGCGCGCAGGACGAGGCGCACCAGCTGGATCCTGGGCTGCCGGAATTGGCCGAGTTCACGCGCCGGGTCAAGGCCGTGACCGAGCAGCGTTGACGCAGCGGTTGTTCTCGACGGCGCCACTCACAGCGCCATCCCCGAGCGCCCGGCGCGCACTCACTCCGCGATAAACAGCGCGCGCACCGTGCCACGCGCCGCATCCAGCGAAAAATGCCGGGCCACGTTGTGCAATCCGTTGTCGGCCAGGCGTTGCCACAGCGCCGCATCGCGATACAGGCGCACGATCGCCGCGGCGAAGGCATCGGCGTCATCGGCCACGCAGACATCCTCACCGTCGCGCAGATGCATGCCTTCCACCGCACAGGTGGTGCCGACCACCGGCTGCCCGTGCGCCATGCTCAGGTTGATCTTGCCTTTGACGCCGGCGCCGAAGCGCAGCGGTGCTACCGCGATGCGTGCGTTCTCCATGAACGGCAGCAGATCCGGCACATGCCCGTGCAATTGCACGCCGGGGCATTCGTCGGCCAGCAGTGTCAGTGCCTGCGGCATGTCCGCGCCGATGCAGTGGAAGACCACCTGCGGCAATTGCGCGCGCACCTGCGGAAAGATCGCGCTGATGAACCACTGCACCGCATCCACATTGGGGGGATGCCGGAAGCCGCCGACGAACACCAGGTCGTGGCGTTGCTCGAAGCGGCGGCCGCTACCGGCCACCTCATGCAGGTTGGAGAGCAGGGCGGTGCGGATCTGCGGTGCGTCCGCCTGCAGCTGCGCCTGTTCGGCCGCCGAGACCAGCAGCGTGACATCGGTGGCGGCCATGATCTCCAGCTCGCGCAGGCGTGTGCGTTCGGCCGCGCGCAACAGGTTGGCATCGCCGGCCAGCTCGGCGCCGCGGCGCTCGCGCAGGTAGTGCAGATCGACGGTGTCGAACAGGGTGCGCGCCTGCGGCGCGTACTGTCTGAGCAGCGGCAGACAGGCATGCGCAACGTGGTGACGCACCAGCAGCACCACCGCAAACCGCGGGCCGTGCGTGCGCAGCCAGCTGCCGATGCCGTCCAGGAACGGCGCGTACCAGACTTCCACGCCCAGCTGCTGCAGTGCCTGCGTGTGCCGTCCGGCGTGTTCGCGGCGGGTCGGCACGAACACCACGTGCGCGCCCTCTTCGCATAGCAGGCGGATCAGATTGAACTGCCGCAACGAGCCCGAGTCGCGATCCGGTTGCGGCACGCATTCGTCCAGGATCAGCACCTGACGTTGGCCACGGTGCAGCAGCGCAGGGCCGGGAACCGTGCCGACCGGCAACTGCATTGCCAGCGCCTGCTGCCACTTGTCGGCGAACACGCCTTGGTTGCGCACCTGGTACGCCTTCACCCCGGTGCGGGTGTCGGTGCCATTGCTGGTGCCCTCGTCATGCACCACCACGCTGGCCGGCTGCACCAGCACCCGGTAGCCGGCGGCACGCACCGCAAACGCCAGATCGGTGTCTTCGTAATACGCCGGCATGTAGCGGCGATCCAGCCCACCCAGCGTCTGCAACAACGCGCGCGGCAGCGCGATCGCCGCGCCGGAGCAGTAGTCCATCGCACGCACATAGGCATGGCGCGGGTCGTCGGCCGATTCGAAGCGACCGTAGCTCCAGGCGCTGCCGTCGGCGAACACCACGCCGCCGGATTCCTGCAGGCGGCCGTCCGGGTACACCAGTTGCGCGCCGACCAGCCCGGCGCCGGGGTACTGGGCAAACGTGTCGATCAGCCGATCCAGCCAGCCGGGCTGCGGGATGGTGTCGTTGTTGAGCAGCACCACGTAGTCGCCGCGCGCCAGTGCGATGCCGTCATTGCAGGCGGCGATGAAACCGCCATTGCTGGCGCGCCGGTGGTAGTGCAGCCCTTGCACCTGCGGCAGCTGCGCCTGCGTGGCGTCGCTGCTGCCGTCGTCCACGACGATGATCTCCACCTCCAGCAGCGGCGGATGCGCCGCCAGTGCGCGCAGGCACGCCAGGGTGTGCGCGATGTGGTTGTAGACCGGAATCACCAGCGTCACGCGCGGGGTGTCGCTGTGCGGGACCGCAAACGCGGCAAACGGTGCGGCCTCCGGCAACCACAGCGGCGTGCCGAGCGCCACCGGCGGTGCCTGCGTATGCACGCGAATGCGCTGCCAGGTGGCGCGCCAGCCGCGTGTGCGCATGCTCGCCACGCTGCGGTGAATCAGCCCAAGCACGCGATTGAACAGATAGCGTGCATCGGCCAGTGACATCGACATTCCGTTGGAACTCCAGACGTGGCGTGACGAAGAAAACCCGGCGAGCAGTCGTCAGGCGGCGAGGACGGCGCAAGGCAAGCGCAGGGGACGCAGGGTACCCGCAGATGCCGGAGACGGTCCGTGCCCGCTGACGGTGAGCGTGGCCGTTTTGTTAGCCGCTCTTAAGTCAGAGGGGCCGGCCGGCCACAACCACGACAGCGCTGCGCTAGACTCGCCGGACTCTACATTCTCGCATTCCTGTGCCCCGACGCCACGACAACGACGCTCCCGACGATTTCGAGGACGACTCCACCGAGCAAGGTTCCCGCTGGCAACGCAGGCTGATTGTCTGGGCCTTTGCGGCATTCGCGCTGGCGCTCGGTTTTCTGATTCCCTACACGGTGTATCTGAACAAGCAGGTCACCCAGCGGTTTGGCGAGCTGCGTTGGCAGATCCCGACCCGCGTGTACGGGCGGCCGTTGGTGCTGGCACCGGGCAATGCGCTGGATGCGGCCACCTTGAAGACCGAGCTGGACGCCGCCTCGTACCGTGACGACGGGCAAGCCAAGCTGGCCGGCACCTACCAGCAGGACGGCAGCCGCTTCACCATCGCCAGCCGCGGCTATATCGATGTGGATGGGCGCGTGCCTGCGCGGCGGGTGGAAGTCAGCCTCTCCGGCGGGCGCGTGGCCAGCCTGCGCGACGCCAGCGACCGCAAGGCGCTCAAGAGTGCGCGGCTGGACCCGGCGCGCATCGCCACGCTGTACGGACAGAAGCAGGAAGAGCGCCGCCTGGTGCGCATGGAAGAAGTGCCCGAGCTGCTGGTCACCGGCCTGCAGGCGGTCGAGGATCGCGACTTCAACAGCCACCACGGCATCGATCTCAGCGGCATGGTGCGTGCGGCGTGGATCATGGCGCGCTCCGGCGGCCAGGTTCGCCAGGGCGCCAGCACCCTGACCCAGCAGCTGGCGCGCAGCGGCCTGCTCGGCATCGGCAAGGAACAGACCGTCACCCGCAAGTTCAACGAAATTCTCTACGCAGTGATCATGGAGGCGCGTTACGACAAGCGCACCATCCTGGAGGCCTATCTCAACCAGGTCTATCTGGGCCAGCGCGGCGGGCAGGCGATCCATGGCGTGTCCTCGGGCGCGGAGCTGTGGTTCGGCCGCGAGCTCAATTCGATGACCACCGAGCAGATCGCCTTGCTGATCGGGCTGGTCAAGGGGCCGTCCTACTACGACCCGCGACGCAACCCGGAGCGCGCGCTGGATCGGCGCAATTTCGTGCTGGGCAAGCTGCACGAAAACAACCTGATCGATGCGGCCGAATACAAGCGCGCGCTGGCCGCACCGCTGGGCGTGCCCACCGAGCCGGGCCTGGTCGCGGCCAACCGCTTCCCGGCCTATGTGGACCTGGTGCGGCGCCAGCTGGCGCACGACTACCCGGAAGGCGTGCTGCAGGGCGCCGGCATGAGCGTGCTCACCGGCATGTCGCCGTCCGCGCAGGCCTATGCCGAAGGCGCGGTGACCGGCACTATCAAGCGGCTGGACAACAAGAAGCGCCCACCGCTGCAGGCCGGCCTGGTGCTGACCGACGTGCATAACGGCGACGTGCTGGCGGTGGTCGGCAGCCGCGACGTGGCCAAGCCGGGCTTCAACCGCGCGGTCGAAGCGCAGCGGCAGGTCGGCTCGCTGCTCAAGCCGTTCGTCTACCTGCTGGCGCTGGCCTCGCCGGACCGCTGGGCGCTGTCCAGCTGGGTCGACGATGCACCGGTGACGGTGCAGCTCAGCCGCGGCAAGACCTGGTCGCCGGGCAATTCCGACAACCGCAGTCACGGCACGGTGCGGCTGATCGATGCGCTGGCGCATTCCTACAACCAGGCCACGGTGCGCGTGGGCATGCAGGTCGGCCCGGAGCGCATCGCGCAGCTGATCCAGGTACTGGCCGGCATCAAGGCCGATACCAATCCCTCGCTGATCCTCGGTGCCACCGACCAGAGCCCGTACGGCATGGCGCAGCTGTATCAGTTCCTGGCCGCCGGTGGCGAGATCCAGCCGCTGCACGCGGTGCGCGGCGTGCTCGATCCGCAGGGCAAGCTGCTCAAGCGCTACGACAAGACCCCGGCGCCGGCGCAGGAGGGCGATTCGGTGGCGGCCAACCTGATCAGCATCGCCCTGCAGCAGGTGGTCAGCGGCGGCACTGCGCGGCAGTTGCTGGGCGATGGCCTGGGCCGGTTGTCGCCGGCCGGCAAGACCGGCACGTCCAACGACGGCCGCGACAGCTGGTATGCCGGCTATACCGGCGACCACCTGGCGGTGATCTGGATGGGCAACGACCAGAACGAGCAGACCGGCCTGTACGGCGCCACCGGCGCGATGCGGGTATGGTCGAGCATCTTCGCGCGGCTGCCGAGTGCGCCGTTGAAGGTCAGCGGCAAGGGCCTGGACTGGCAGTGGGTGGACGCGGCCGGTACCGGCGTGACCGATGCCGGCTGCCCGGGCGCGCGCCAGTTCCCGTTCGTGGTCGGCTTCACGCCGGCCTACGCCCCCTGTGCCGGCAATGCACCGTCGATCGAAGGCGTGCCCGGCGATGCATCCGCGCCGGCCGAGCAATCCAGCGGTGGTGGCTGGCGTCGCTTCTTCGGTCTGGAAAAGAAGCCGGAAGACCCCGCGCCGGCACCCGCCGCGGCTGCACCTGCACGTTGACTGGAGTGACCCGATGAACCGACTGCACCGTTTGCTTGCCCTCGCTGGCGTGTCTGCCGCACTCACCGCCTGCGTCAGCGCGCCGCCTGCGCCACCGCCGGCCCCGGTGGACCCGACCACGCCGACACAGCGGCTGCTGCTGATCGAACGCGAGGCCGGCGTCGACGATACCGAGCTGTCGGTACAACCATTGCGCGACCCGCAGGTGGACGACCTGCGCGAGACCGCCAAGAGCAAGCGCCAGACCGGCGACCTGGCCGGCGCGGCGGCGTCGCTGGATCAGGCGGTGGGCCTGGTTTCCGGCGATCCCGCCATCCTGCAGGAGCGTGCCGAAGTGGCGGTGCTGCAGGCCGACTGGCCCGCCGCCGAGCGTTTCGCCAAACAGGCCATTGAGCTGGGCTCCAAGACCGGGCCGCTGTGCCGCCGGCATTGGGCCACCATCGAGCAGTCGCGGCTGGCGCGTGGCGAGAAGGAAAACGCCGCTTCGGCCAAATCGCAGATTGCCGGGTGCACGGTGCCGGGCGTGAAGCGCTACTGAGCACGGCCACACCGCCGGCTGCGCCTGCCGCACGACAGGCGCGGCACGCATGTGGTGCGGCCTATCACTTGCGCGCATCTGCTCGACGCGAGCCATTCGTTCCCGCGCGCGACCGCCAGCGGCGCCACGCGGCGCATCCTGACGCGTAAACGCCGGCTGCGCGGCCAGTGCCGCCACCGGCCCACCGGCGCAATCCAGGCAGCGGCAGCGCGCACGCGCTAGGCTGTCGCGCTTCCTGCTCCAGCTTCCGGTCCCATGTCCCAACTTGCCACTGCCAGCATCGAGGCGCTCAGCGAGGGCGGGGCGCTCGCGCGTCAGCTCGATGCGTTCGCGCCGCGTGCCGCGCAGTTGCGCCTGACCGGCGCCATTGCCGAGGCGTTCGAGGCCCGCGATGTGCTGCTGGCCGAAGCCGGCACCGGTACCGGCAAGACCTACGCCTACCTGGTGCCGGCATTGCTGTCGGGGCTGAAGACCATCGTCTCCACCGGCACACGCGCATTGCAGGACCAGTTGTTCCATCGCGACCTGCCGCGCGTGCGCGCCGCGCTCGGCATCGGCCTGCGCAGCGCGCTGCTGAAGGGCCGCGCGAACTATCTGTGCAAGTACCGCACCCAGCAGGCGCGCGGTGAGCCGCGCTTTGCCACGCCCGAGCAGGTCTCGCAGTTCCAGCGCATCGTGGCCTGGAGCGGGCGTACCCAGTTCGGCGACATGGCCGAGCTGGAAGCCCTGCCGGACGACTCACCGCTGCTGCCGCTGGTGACCTCCACCGTCGACAACTGCCTGGGCACCGAATGCCCGTTCTACAGCGAGTGTTTTGTGGTGCAGGCGCGCCAGCGCGCGCAGGCGGCCGATCTGGTGGTGGTCAACCACCATCTGCTGCTGGCCGATCTGGCGCTCAAGCAGGAAGGCTTCGGCGAGATCCTGCCCGGCGCGCAGGCCTTCGTCATCGACGAAGCGCATCAGCTGCCGGAGCTGGCGGCGAACTTCTTCGGGGAAAGTTTCGGCATGCGGCCGTGGCAGGAACTGGCGCGCGACTGCATGGTCGAAGCGCGCCTGGTTGCCGGTGCGCAGGCCAGCCTGCAGGAGCCGATCCTCGCCCTGGACGAGGCTCTGCGCGGCCTGCGTGCGGGCATGGAGGGCCTGCCGTCACGCGGCACCCAATGGCGTGCGCTGGCCAAGCCGCAGGTGCGCGAGGGTTTCGATGCGGTGCTGTCGTCGCTGGCGCGGCTGGGCGAGGCCCTGCTGCCGTTGCGCGAGGCCTCGCCCGGGTTCGATGGCTGCTGTGCACGTGCGCAGGAAGCACTGGCGCGGCTGTCGCGGTGGCTGGGCGAGGACGCGCCGGTGCCGGATTTCGAGCAGGAGCTGCCGGAGACCGTCGACAACGATGTGCTGTGGTACGAGCTCAGCCCGCGCGGGTTCCGCTGCCAGCGCACGCCGCTGGATGTGTCCGGCCCGCTGCGCGAGCACCGCGAAAAATCGCATGCGGCCTGGGTGTTCACTTCGGCCACGTTGGCGGTGGGCGGCGAGTTCGACCACATCGCGCAGCGCCTGGGCCTGAGCGATCCGGTGACCTTGCTGCAGCCCAGTCCCTTCGATTGGGCGCGCCAGGCACTGTGCTACCTGCCGCCGCACCTGCCTGATCCTGCCGCACGCGGATTCGGCACGGCGCTGATCGCGGCGCTGATGCCGGTGCTGGATGCCTCCAATGGCCGCGCGTTCCTGCTGTTCGCCTCGCATCGCGCGCTGCGCGAAGCGGCCGACGCATTGCGCGGCGCGCCGTGGCCGCTGTTCGTGCAGGGCGAGGCGCCGCGTGCCACCTTGCTGCAGCGTTTCCGCACTTCCGGCAACGGCGTGCTGCTGGGCTCGGCCAGCTTCCGCGAGGGCGTGGACGTGGTCGGCGATGCCTTGAGCGTTGTGGTGATCGACAAGCTGCCGTTCGCCGCACCCGACGACCCGGTGTTCGAAGCGCGCCTGGATGCGATCCGCCGCGACGGCGGCAACCCGTTCCGCGACGAGCAGTTGCCGCAGGCGGTGATTGCGCTCAAGCAGGGCGTGGGCCGGCTGATCCGCAGCGAGACCGATCGTGGCGTGCTGGTGCTGTGCGACCCGCGGCTGGTGAACAAGGGCTACGGCCGCACCTTCATGCAGTCGCTGCCGCCGTTTGCGCGCACCCGCGAGATCGGCGACGTGCGCGCGTTCTTTGGCGTCGCCGAGCCGGTGGGCGACAATGGCGTGCTCGCGTTGCCGTTTGGCGACGACTGAGCTTTCTCCTTCCTGCCTGCGGTCCTGCCATGAAAGTCCTCGCGTTCGAGACCTCCACCGAAGCCTGTTCCGTCGCACTGCATGTGGATGGCCGCGTGCTGGAGCGCTTCGAACTGGCGCCGCGTCGCCATGCCGAACTGGCGCTGCCATGGGCCGAGCAACTGCTGGCCGACGCCGGCATCGCGCGCCGCCAGCTCGACGCGATTGCGGTCGGTCGTGGCCCGGGCGCCTTCACCGGTGTGCGGCTGGCGATCGGCATTGCGCAGGGCATCGCGCTGGGCCTGGACGTGCCGGTGCTGGCGGTGTCCACGCTGCAGGTGCTGGCCCTGCGCGCGCCCGCCGAGGCGACGCAGGTGCTGGCCTGCATCGATGCGCGCATGGGCGAGGTGTATGCCGGCATCTTCGCGCGCGCTGGCGATACGCTGCGGGAGCTGATGCCGGAAGTGGTCTGCGCACCGCAGGAATGCGTCGTGCCGGACACGCTGCAGCGCTTTGCCGGTGTCGGCAGCGGGTTCGCCGCTGCCGAGGCAGTGCTGCAACAACGATTTGCGACCCGGCTGAGCAGTATCGATGCCGCCGCATTGCCGCATGCCGCCGACCTGCTCACGCTGGCCGTGCCGGCGTTGCTGCGCGGCGAAGGCGTGGCGCCGGAGCGGGTGGAACCGGCGTATCTGCGCGACAACGTGGCGCTGACCCTGCTCGAGCAGCAGGCCGCACGCGCAGCCAAGGCCACCGGCGCCGCGCCATGACCGACGACCTGCAACGCGCGCGTTTCCGCGGCTGCCTGCTGGGCCTGGCGGTGGGCGATGCGCTCGGCACCACGCTGGAATTCTGCACGCCGGGCAGCTTCACGCCGATCGACGACATGCGCGGCGGCGGCCCGTTCGCGCTGCGCGCCGGCCAGTGGACCGACGACACCTCGATGGCCTTGTGCCTGGCGCACAGCCTGCTGTATCGGCAGGGCTTCGACGCCGCCGACCAGATGAACCGCTATTGCAACTGGTACCAGCACGGCTATCTCAGCAGCACCGGCAGCTGCTTCGATATCGGCGCGACCGTGCGGCAGGCACTGGAGCGCTATCTGGATGGCGGCCCGGCCTTCAGCGGCAGCACCGATCCGCGCTCGGCCGGCAATGGCTCGCTGATGCGGCTGGCGCCGGTGGCGATGTACTACGCGCATCGCCCCGCCGAGCTGGGCGAGCGCGCCGCCGACAGTTCGCGCACCACGCATGCCGCCGACGAAGCGCTGGATGCCTGCCGGCTGTTCGCCTTCCAGTTGCGTGCCGCGTTGCTCGGTGGCCAGCGCCAGCAGGTGTTGCAGACCCGCTGCGAAGGGCTGTCGACACCGGCGCTGCGTGCGTTGTCGGTGCGCGACCATGCGGCAGTTCCCGCCGCCCGGATCCGCGGCACTGGCTATGTGGTCGATGCGCTGTCGGCGGCACTCTGGTGCTTCGCCACCACCGACACGTTCGCCGATGCGGTGCTGCGTGCGGCCAACCTGGGCGACGATGCCGACACCACCGCGGCCATCTGCGGTCAGCTGGCCGGTGCATTCCATGGCATCGACGGGATTCCCGCCGCCTGGCGCGCGCGCGTGCAGGATGCGGACGCGATCGTCGAGCTGGCCGACCGGCTGTACGCAGCCGCGCAGGCCGCATAAAGGCCGCCCGCAACGCACTGGGCAACGCGGGCCGCCGGGAAGGCATGCCGCAGAAAGACGCGTCCCTGTCGGGACGCGCGACGGCTCAACGATCGTCGTGCAGCTCGCCGCCGGGCAGGAACAGCCAGGTGCGCGTGACCTGCAGGATATCCACGTCGTCCTTGGTCCTGGGCAGTGGCGGGAACGGCTGCGCCAGCTGCACCACCCGCAGCGCTGCCGCATCGAGCGCCGGGGTGCCGCTGGAGACCAGCACGCGGCTGCTTTCCACGCTGCCGTCGCGGCGCACGCCCACGCTGATCACCACCTTGCCGCCGAGTCGGCGCCGGCGCGCCTCGTCCGGGTAATTGAGATTGCCGACGCGCTCGGCGCGGTCCACCCACGCACGCAGGTAGTTGGCGTAGGCGTATTCGCGGGTACTGGCCGAGACGAACTTGCGATTGGGGCGCTTGGCATATTGCTCCGAGCGCAGATGCACCTCGGCGGCGAGCCGGGCCATTTCCGCGTCGCGCTGCACGCGTTGCGCATCGGTGGGCGAGGGCAGGTCGGTCTGCGGATTCGGCTGCGGGGTGGGCACGGCCTGCTCGCCGCGGCGGCTGGCCACCACGCGGGTCTGGGTCGGCTCCGGCGCCTGCAGCGTGGTCGCACGCTGCGCCTGCGGTGCCAGCCCGCTGCGGTCCTGCGGCACCACCCCGGGCTGGCTGTCGCGCGGGCGTTGCGCGGTGGCGTGATTGCCGCCGCCCTGCTGGTTGGCCTGTGCCAGGAAATCGGCCTGCCTGGGCGTCAGCGGGGTGCTGGTCTGGCTGAAGATCACATCCAGCGTCGGCACCAGCGGTGCGTCCTCGCTGACCGCAAACCCCACGCCCAGGATCAGCACGCCGTGCAGCAGCAGCGAGATCACCAGCGTCGCGGTCAGCCGGCGGCGCTCGTCCATGGGAGCCGGCAGTGCCGCGGCCGCGCTCATTGCGCCGCGCCGGCCTCGATCGCGTCGAACAGCAGCCCGGCGATGTTCAGGCCGAACTGCGCATCCAGCTCGCGCACGCAGGTGGGGCTGGTGACGTTGACCTCGGTCAGGTAATCGCCGATCACGTCCAGGCCGACGAAACGCATGCCGCGGCGGCGCATTTCCGGGCCCACCTGCGCGGCGATCCAGCGGTCGCGCTCGGACAGCGGCCGGCCTTCGCCACGTCCGCCGGCGGCCAGGTTGCCGCGGAATTCGTCGCCCTGCGGAATCCGTGCCAGGCAGTAGTCCACCGGCTCGCCATCGACCAGCAGGATGCGCTTGTCGCCGGCGCTGATGTCGGGGATGAAGCGCTGCGCCAGGGTCAGCTTGCGATTGCCGTCGGTCAGCGTTTCCAGGATCACGTTGAGGTTGGGGTCGCCGGTGCCGCTGCGGAAGATCGAACGCCCGCCCATGCCGTCCAGCGGCTTGAGCACGGCTTGGCCATGTTCGAGCACGAACGCCTTGAGCGCGGCGGAGTCGCGGCTGACCAGGGTCGGCGGGCAGCACTGCGGAAACAGCAATGCGGCCAGTTTCTCGTTGTAGTCGCGCAGGCCCTGCGGGTCGTTGACCACCTGCGCGCCGGCGCGCTGGGCCACGCTCAGGACCTGGGTGTCGTAGACGAACTCCGCATCCACCGGCGGGTCCTTGCGCATCAGCACCACCTGGCCGGGGCCGAATTCCAGTTCGGCGAACTCGCCCAGGGTGAACCAGCCGGCCTTGTCCTCGCGCACGCTCAGGGGTGCGACCTGTGCCACCGCGCGTCCCTCGCGCAGGCTGAGTCCGCCCGGACGCACATACTGCAGGCGGTGACCACGCCGCTGCGCTTCCAGCAACATGGCGAAGGTGGTGTCTTTGGCGATCTTGATGAAGGCGATGGGATCCATCACCACGACGACGTCGAGCGACATGGGGAGCTAAACCTTTAGAACAGGCTGCCGATGGTAACTTCAAGCGGTGGCGATGGCGCGCCCGGCCGGTCGTGAATGCGCGACTTGCCGCTCGGCCCGCAGCTGCACACGGTCGGAACGTCCGCCTGGCGGGCCCCCGGCAACGTACCCTTGACAGTCAATGCGGGTCTTGGGATATACATGCAGTTTCGTAGCGACGCCGGCAGGGAAGAAGCGTCGCGCGTCCGGGGATATTTGCATGACTGAAAACATTGCTGCGGGTGGGGAACTCGCAGGACTGAAGGTGATGGTGATCGATGATTCGAAGACCATTCGCCGCACCGCCGAAACGCTGCTGAAGCGGGAAGGCTGTGAAGTAGTGACAGCGACCGATGGTTTCGAGGCACTGGCCAAGATTGCCGACCAGCAACCTCAGATCATTTTTGTCGACATCATGATGCCGCGTCTGGATGGGTACCAGACATGCGCGTTGATCAAGGGCAACCAGCTCTTCAAGTCGACGCCGGTGATCATGTTGTCGTCCAAGGACGGCCTGTTCGACAAGGCACGCGGCCGCATCGTCGGCTCCGAGCAATATCTGACCAAGCCGTTCACCCGTGAAGAACTACTGAGCGCGATTCGCACGTACGTCCACGCCTGACCAGGGGGAAAGGCAACATGGCTCGAATTATATTGATCGAGGACTCGCCCACCGACAGGGCAGTCTTCAGTCAATGGCTGGAAAAAGCAGGCCATACGGTCGTCGCCACCGACAATGCCGAAGAGGGACTTGCGCTGATTCGCAGCCAGGCGCCCGATCTGGTGCTGATGGACGTGGTGCTGCCCGGCATGAGCGGTTTCCAGGCAACGCGTGCATTGGCGCGCGACCAGGCCACCAAGGACATCCCCGTGCTGCTGGTCAGCACCAAGGGCATGGAAACCGACAAGGCCTGGGGTTTGCGGCAAGGTGCCAGCGACTACATCGTCAAGCCGCCGCGCGAAGACGATCTGATCGCCCGCATCAAACAACTGGTGCGTTGATGCGTTCTCCATTCGACATTCTCGAAGACTACGAGCGTCGTAGTCTTGCGCACGCTACGCCGCTGCCGGAACGCCAGTTCTCGGCCGACATCTGGCGCGGCGTCGGCTATCGCGTCGGCACCCGGCGGCTGGTCTCGGATTTCCGCGAAGTCGCGGAAATCGTGCCGATGCCGCCGGTCACTCCGGTGCCGGGCGCACAGCCCTGGCTGCTGGGCGTGGGCAACCTGCGCGGCAACCTGTTCCCGGTGATCGATCTGAAGCAGTTCCTGGAGGGCCGGCGGACGGTGCTGCAGGAAGGCCAGCGCGTGCTGATCATGCGCCAGAGCGGCGGCGACGTCGCGCTGACCATCGACGAGCTGTACGGCCAGCGTAGCTTCGAGCAGGTCCAGGCGGTCGAACCCGGCGAGTTGGCGCAAGGCCGCTATGCCCACTTCATCGACCGTGCCTTCCGCAACGAGACGCAGGACTGGGGTGTGTTCTCCCTGGCGTTGCTGTCGCGCACTCCTGAATTCCGGCAGGCCGCGGCCTAAGCCGCGACCCCGCCACGTCATACAGATCGAGGTCGAACCATGAGTACCGCCCCGGACGCCCGCAAGACCAACAAGCTCGGCAGCGTCAGCACCAGCTTCTGGCTTGGTTTGCTGGTGTTGTCGATGATCGTGTTCGGCGCCAATACCGGCGTCGCCACCTGGCAGGGCAGTCGCCTGGCCGGTGCCGGCACCGGCGCGGCCGATCTGCAGGTGCTGTCGCAGCAGCTGGCCAACCAGGGCCGCGAAGCGGTCTCCGGTGACCCCAAGGCGTTTGCCGCGTTCAAGGAGACCAAGGCGCGCATCGACAGCACGGTCAGCGAACTGGATGGCCGCTACGGCCAGGAAGGCTCGGTCGCCAGCTCGATGGCACAGCTCAAGGCAACCTGGGTGCCGCTGAGCAAGAACGCCGATCAGGTCATCG
This sequence comes from Xanthomonas sp. LMG 8993, assembly GCF_009835065.2. Classification (NCBI taxonomy): domain Bacteria; kingdom Pseudomonadati; phylum Pseudomonadota; class Gammaproteobacteria; order Lysobacterales; family Lysobacteraceae; genus Xanthomonas; species Xanthomonas sp. LMG 8993. The sequence goes on from NZ_QVIF02000002.1 coordinate 432,961, forward strand.
CCAGCGAACCGGCGGTGCTCGGTCTGTCCGGCAACGCCGAACGCTTCTCCGGCAGCGTGCCGCAGCTGCAGGCGCAGTTGAACGAAGTGGTGCGCGCGATGACGGTCAGCGGCGCGCCCGCCTCGCAGATCTACAACACGCTGCAGCAGGTCGTGGTCGCCGGCACCATGGCGCGCCGGGTGACCGAAATGCGCGCCGGTGGCGCCAATGCCGCCGCCTCCGGCGATGCGCTGGCACGCGACTCGGTGGTGTTCACGCAGATGCTCGAAGGCCTGCGCGCGGGCAACGACGAACTGGGCATCGCCGCGGTGCGCAACCCGGCCGCGTTGTCGGCGCTGGAGCAGTCGCAGGCGCAGTGGGCGACGATGAAGAAGGACGTCGACGCCATCCTGGCCAGCTCGCGCAACCTGTTCGCCGCGCAGTCCTCGGCCGCCGCGCTGACCGCCGGCTCGAACAAGATGCTGGACGACAGCAAGAAGCTGTTCGATGCGTTCTCGGCGTTCGGCTCGGTGCGCGACACGCGCCTGTTTCCGAACTTCTGGCTGGGCGTGGTGTCCGGCCTGCTGGCGCTGCTGGCGATCATTGGCTTTGTCTGGAGCTCGGTGCGGGTACGCTCGCGCGAGCAGGACGTGCGTTACCAGGCGCAGGTGGAATTCAACAGCCGCAACCAGCAGGCGATCATGCGGCTGCTGGACGAAATCAGCTCGCTCGGTGAGGGCGACCTGACCGTCAAGGCCTCGGTGACCGAGGACATGACCGGCGCGATTGCAGACGCCATCAACTACGCCGTGGATGAGCTGCGCCACCTGGTGACCACGATCAACGACACCTCGGCCAAGGTCGCCGTGTCGACCCAGGAAACCCAGGCCACCGCGATGCAGCTGGCCGACGCCGCCGGCCAGCAGGCCAACCAGATCACCACCGCCTCCGAGCGCATCAGCGAAATCGCCGCCAGCATCGAACAGGTGTCGCGCAACTCCACCGAGTCGGCCGAAGTGGCGCAGCGCTCGGTGGTGATCGCCGCCGAAGGTGCCGGCGTGGTGCGCGAGACCATCCAGGGCATGGACCAGATCCGCGACCAGATCCAGGAAACCTCCAAGCGCATCAAGCGCCTGGGCGAATCCTCGCAGGAGATCGGCTCGATCGTGGAACTGATCAACGACATTTCCGAGCAGACCAACATCCTGGCGCTCAACGCCGCGGTGCAGGCCGCCTCGGCGGGCGAGGCCGGTCGCGGTTTCGCGGTGGTGGCCGACGAAGTGCAGCGCCTGGCCGAACGCACCTCCGGCGCGACCCGGCGGATCGAAGGCCTGGTGCAGACCATTCAGGCCGATACCAACGAGGCGGTCAGCTCGATGGAGCAGACCACCTCCGAAGTGGTGTCCGGTGCACGCCTGGCCGAAGACGCCGGCACCGCGCTGACCGAAATCGAGCGCGTGTCCAACGCCTTGAACAACCTGATCAAGAACATCTCCATCGCCGCGCACCAGCAGTCGGCCGCAGCGACGGATATCACACAGACCATGGGCGTGATCCGTCAGATCACCAGCCAGACATCGCAGGGTGCGGAGCAGACGGCCGAGTCGATCGGCAACCTGGCTCAGCTCGCTGCCGATCTGCGCCGTTCGGTCGCCGACTTCAAGCTGCCGGCGTGAGCACGACGCGGAACGGGAAAGGATCAGCAGATGGCGCGTAGTAGCGTTACGTCGATGCAGGAACAGACCGGTGGCCGCCTCGGCGGTACCCCGGCCTTAGGCAGGGGGCTGCAATGAGTGCGCTTCGCGATGCGATGAGTCACGCCGCGCTGGGCTGGGTCAAGCCGGAGCTGGACGAGACGTTGCGCCAGGCGCGCAACGAGATCGAGTACTTTGCCGAAGAACCGTCCGACACCAGTCGGATGCGCTTCTGCGCCGGCTATCTGCACCAGGTGCAGGGCACCTTGCGCATGGTGGAGCTGTACGCCCCGGCGATGGTGGCCGAAGAACTCGAGCTGCTGGCCCAGGCGGTGCAGGTCGGCGAGGTGGCCGACCGCGACGAAGCCTGCGCCATGCTGATGCGCGGCACCGTGCTGCTGCCCGATTACCTGGAGCGTCTGCAGAACGGTCACCGCGACATTCCGATCGTGCTGCTGCCGCTGCTCAACGAAATCCGTGCCACGCGTGGTCAACCCGGTCTGAGCGAAAGCGTGCTGTTCGCGTTCGATCCGCAGGCCGGCGTCGCCACCGAGGCCGAGCTGGATCACGCGCGCGGCAGCCTGAGCGGGCGCAATCGCGAGTTGCTCGACACCGTCGGCAACGCGGTCAAGGAAGAATTGCTGCGCGTCAAGGACGCGCTGGACCTGCACCTGCGTACCGGCGGCGAGATCGCCGAGCTGCAGACCCAGGTCAAGGATCTCGGCAGCGTTGCCGACACCCTGGGCATGATGGGCCTGGGCGTGGCGCGCAATGTGGTCGTGCAGCAGCGCGATGCGCTGGCGCGCGTGGTCGACGGCCAGGTGCAGATGGACGAAGGCGTGCTGCTGGATATCGCCGGCGCGCTGCTGTATGTCGATGCCTCGCTGGATGACCAGGTCGCTAGCCTGGGCGCCGATGTCGGCGACGGCAATGAAGCCAGCAACAGCGCCACCTCCTCGGAAGTGCGGCGCACGGTGGACGTGCTGGCACAGGAAGCGATCGCCAATTTCGGTGCGGCGCGCGAGCATTTCGTCGCCTTCATCGAGACCAACTGGGACCACGCCCGCCTGGCCGACGTGCCGCATCTGCTCGGCGAAGTCGGCGGTGCGCTGCGCATCCTCGAGCTGCCGCAGGCGGCCGATTACCTGGAAGGCGTGCGCCGCTATGTCGATCTGGAACTGATCGGCAAGCAGCGCGTGCCCAGCGGGCGCCAGCTGGACACCCTGGCCGATGCGATGGCCAGCCTGGAGTACTACCTGGAAGCCCTGCGCGAGCGCCGTCCCGGCCGCGAGGAAATCCTGGACATCACCCGCAACAGCCTGGAAACGCTGCGCTACTGGCCGCTGCCCTCGGGCCAGCCGTCCGACCTGCCGGTCGGTGCCGACCAGCCGGGCAGCGTGGCCGAGCAGCTCGCCGCATCGCTCGCGCATCAGGCCGCTGCCCCGGCGCTGGCGGCCAACGACGCTGCGCCGACGCCGTCGCTTGAATGGGCCAACGAAACCGTGGTCGAGGCGCCGTTCGCCGCCAGCGTGGTGCACGACACCGGCGCTGCCGCTACCGACACGGTGTTTTCGTTCGACCCGGTCGCCGCCGAGGAAACCGTCTCCGGCCAGGCGCACGTGCCGTTTACGGTTGCGCCGCTGGACCTGTCCGACGATGGCGCGCAGGCGCCCGGCGACTGGCAGCTGGAAACCACCGAGCACGCCGCACCGATCGCCACCTCGGTGTTCGACCCGGTGTTGGCCGAGCAGGACGGCAGCGTGTCGGCCGATGCCGCGCAGGTCAGCTACACCGTGGATCTGAGTGCGCTGGAGCAGGACGACAGCGCCACGCCGGCGGTTGCCGAACCGGCGCCGCTGCAGATCGAGCAGATCGAGTTGCCGGGCGATGCCGACCAGAGCGAGGCACCGCTGGACTTCATCGCACAGGCCCAGACCGGCCGCGCGCAGACCAGCATCGAGGATGCGTTTTCGCCACCGCCGCTGCCACCCGTGGCGCCGCAAGAGCTGGACGACCCGTTCGTCGACTCCGCGCCCGAACCGCAGCCAGCCCCGGCCGACGACGCCGCCGAGCAGAGCGCACCGCGCGTGCAGCAGGCGGTGGTCAGCGAGTTCGAACTGGACGCCGCATCGACGGCGTTTTTGGCCCAGCTCGACGCGGCCGCCGCGCAGTTCGATGTGCAGCGTCCGCAGGTACAGCACACGACCGATGCCGACAGTCAGACTGCGAAGGCAGCGCCCGAGCCGACAGTGAGCGAACCGGCCCAGGCCGGTGCGGATGCCGGCATCTTCGGCGGCTTTGGCGACAGCGATATCGACGACGACATCCGCGACGTATTCCTGGAGGAATTCGACGAAGAGCTGGTCAATCTGGGTCAGCTGCTGCCGGTCTGGCGTGCCGCGCCACACAGCCAGGACAACCTGCGCCCGATCCGCCGCGTCTTCCACACCTTGAAGGGCAGCGGTCGCCTGGTCGGCGCGCAGGTGCTCGGCGAGTTCAGCTGGAAGATCGAGAGCATGCTCAACCGCGTGCTCGACAACTCGCGGCCGGCCAGCCCGGCGGTGGTGGCGATGGTCGAGCTGGCCTACGAAGTGCTGCCGCAGTTCAACGCCGCATTGCGCGACCAGGGCCGCATCAGCGCCGATCTGCCGGACATCCAGGCAGTTGCCGAGCGCGTGGCCGCGGGCGAAGAAGTCTATTACGTGGCCGCGCCGGCAACGCCGGTGGCCGCGGATGTCGCCTTCATTCCGGCAGCGGCAGGCGTGTTCGCGGCGACCGGTGGCACACCGGCCTCGGTGGACAGCGTGCTGCGCGAGATCCTGGAAGCCGAAGTCGCCACCCACCTGGAAACCGTCAACGCATGGCTGCAGGCCAACCAGGCCGAGCCGCAGCTGGCGAGCGAAGAATTGCTGCGCGCGGTGCACACCATGAGTGGCGCGTTTGCGATGACCGACGTGCCGGAAATCACGCTGGTGACGACGCCGGCCGAGAGCTACGTCAAGCGTCTGCTTGCCGCGTCGCTGCTCCCCTCGCGGGAGGGCATCGACGCCATTGCCGCAACGGCGTCGGCAATCGCCACCACCGTGACCGCCTTGCGCGCCGATGCGCCGTTGATTCCGTCGTTTGCGCCGTTGAGCGAACGCCTGCGCGCGCTGGTGGAGACGCTGCCGGAAGCGCAGTGGCCACCGCAGGCGTTCCTGGACGAGCTGGAAGATCTGGATGCGCCGGGCGAGATGGCGGTCAGCAGCGAGTCGGCGGTCGAGCTGACCGGCGCGCAGGATCTGTCGCAGTATCTGGACGCCAGCGGGCTGCCGTCGGATACGAGCGATCACAGCGCGCCCGTGCATGCCGCCGATGACGCAGCGGATGCCGATGCGCACGCCGATGCCGACGCACCGATCGCGGTGGACGAGCTGGCCGAGGCCGAGGCCGAAGACACCTCGTCGCTTGCGCTGGACGCACCGGCACCGCACGAACAGACGCAGACGGCTGAGGTTGCTGCGCTGGAGCAGGAGCAGGTTGCTGATTCGGTCGAGACTGCGCAGGCCCCGGCCGGGGATGCAGTCGCCTCCGATGCGGGAGCGGAGCAGCTCGCCGAGGCGTCGCATGGCGATGCTGCCCAGCACCAGCACGAAGCCGAAGCCGAGTCGCCTGGCGTCGATGCGCACGACACGCCGGCCGATGAGCCGGTGGTCGACGCCGATGCCTGGGATGCGACCGGATTGCAGCAGGCCGGCCATGTCGAGGCGGCGTCGCATGCGCATGCAGGCGACGTGCCGGAAGCTGGCGAGCACGTGGCAGTGGACGAGTTGTCCGACGCGGAAGCCGCATTGGGCGATGCGCAGACGCTCGCCGCACCCGAAGCCGGGGAGCTTGCTGCCGAGCGTGCAGAGGCCGAGCAGCAGTCGCCGGGCGAGCACGCTGCTGAGCACGAGAAGCTCGAGCAGCGCGAGGGCCAGGCAAGCGCGCAGGATGCCGACGCTGCATTGAGCGATGACGCGGCGTCCACGGACGAAGCGCCTGTCGAGACCATCGAGGCATTGGAAGCGGTGCATGCGCAGGCCCCGCTGGCCGACCACACGCATGCGGCGACCGGCGAAGACGGGACGCCAGACAGCGCGGCGCTGGACGGCGAGTCGACCGGGCAGGGCGACCACGTGTCCACCCCGCACGACGAGGCTATCGGTGCGCACGCGCAGCCGCCCGCCGACGAGGCAGCGCAGCACAGCGATGCCGCGTTGCCGCAGGATGCCGACGCGCAGCTTGGCGACCAGTTGCAGGTGCAAGACACCGCGCAGTTGGGCGAGCATCCGTTTTCCGAAGAACATGCGCTGTCGGGCGAGCAGGTGCACCTGCAGGAACCTGTGCATACGAACGAGGCTGCGCAATCGGAAGCGCACGGCGATTCGGACGAGCAGGAACACCTGGACGCGCACGCGCATGCCGACGGAGTCGAGCACGTTGCGGAAGCTGAGCGCGCTGCAGAAGCAGAGCAGACTCCAGCAGCAGAGCAGGCTGAAGCAGAGCAGGCGACAGAGACAGAACAGACTGCAGCGGTGGAACGGGCCGCAGACGCAGACCACGCTGCGGACGTACAGCCGGCTGCGGAAGCGCTACCCGAACACACCATCGAATCGGTGCAAGCCTTCGAGATGGCGCAGGTGGCCGATCAGGTCGAAGAGACCGGTGATCCGCAGTCGGACATTGCGCCGGAGCTGCATTCGGACGTCGTTGCTGACGCCGAGGCGGACACCCATGCCGATGCCGAGGTTCACGCGCAGCATCCAGACGCAGACGCAGACGCAGACGCAGACGCGACGCTCGAGGCTGCCAACGCAACGGATGCTGTCGAGCATCCCGAGCAAGGCGAATACACCGGACAAGTCGAGTATCCCGAGCACGCCGAACAGGTCGGACACGCAGAGCAAGTCGAATCTACCGATTCCGCAAGCGAACACGACGCCGTCGCAGCCGTGGCCTTCAGCGCGCCGGTGGAAGACGCCGCAGCGGCCGATAGCGCCGCCAGCGACGTGGGCGCAGCCTTCGATACCGGCCCGCTCAACTTCGACCAGCTCGATGGCGAACTGGTCGACATCTTCGTCGAGGAAGGCCGCGACCTGCTCGACCATTGCGATGGTTTGATCGCCCGCATGCGCGAAGTGCCGGAAGACCGCGAGGTCCTCAACGGACTGCAGCGCGACCTGCACACGCTCAAGGGCGGCGCGCGCATGGCCGGCATCAACGCCATCGGCGACCTCGGCCATGCGATCGAATCGCTGCTCGAAGCGGTGGCGGCCAACCGGACCGACATCGACCGCGACGACGTGCGCCTGTTCGAGCGCGGCTTCGACCGCCTGCATCAGCTGTTGACCCGCACCGGCATGCACCGCGCCGTGGCGATGCCGACCGACCTGGTGGAAGCCTTCGAAACCCGTACCCGTGGCCGCAATGCCGCAGAGCCCAGCGACGCCGATGTGCGTGCGATCGCCAAGGCGTCGGTGGAACCGGCACCGCTGTCGGCGCCCATCCCGGTCGACGGCCAGGTCGAGGAAGAACTGCTGCCGCGCGCGCAGCAGGAACAGGTGCGCGTGCGTGCCGACCTGCTCGACCGCCTGGTCAATCACGCCGGCGAAGTGGCGATCTACCGCTCGCGGCTGGAACAGCAGATGGGCGCCTTCCGCGGCGCCATGGGCGAACTGGATCGCACCAACGCCCGTCTGCGCGACCAGTTGCGTCGTCTGGATCTGGAAACCGAAGCGCAGATCGTGGCGCGTTATCAGCGCGAGCAGGATCAGGGCGATCGCACCTTCGATCCGTTGGAACTGGACCGCTTCTCCACCCTGCAGCAGCTCAGCCGCGCGCTGAACGAATCGGCCGCCGACTTGGGCGGTCTGCAGGGCGTGCTGGAAGATCTCTCGCGCCAATACGACGGCCTGCTGCAACAGCAGTCGCGCGTCAGCTCCGAGCTGCAGGACGGCCTGATGCGTGCGCGCATGGTGCCGTTCGACGGCCTGGTGCCGCGTCTGCGCCGTGTGGTCCGCCAGGCCGCCACCGATACCGGCAAGCAGGTGCATCTGCTGCTGGAAGGTACCCAGGGCGAGCTCGATCGCAACGTGCTCGACCGCATGGTCGCGCCGCTGGAACACATGCTGCGCAACTCGGTGGCGCATGGCCTGGAGGCGCCGGAGCAACGGCGCGACGCGGGCAAGCCGGAAGAGGGCAGCATCGCGATCCGTCTGCGCCGTGAAGGCTCGGAAATCGTGCTGGAAGTGGCCGACGACGGCGCCGGGCTGGACCGCGAGGCGATCCGTCGCCGCGGCGAGCAGCGCGGCCTGATCGAACCCGGCCAGGAACTCAGCGAGGCCGAACTGGATGGGCTGATCTTCGCCTCCGGTTTCAGCACCTCCGAGCAGGTCAGCCAGCTGGCCGGCCGTGGCGTGGGCATGGACGTGGTCCGCAACGAAGTGCGTCAGCTCGGCGGCTCGGTGGACATCCACTCGGTGCGCGGCCAGGGCGTCACCTTCACCCTGCGCCTGCCACAGACGCTGGCGGTCACCCAGGCGGTGTTCGTGCGCATCGGCGATACCACCTTCGCGGTGCCGGTGGCGTCGGTCAGTGGTATCGGCCGCATCTCGCGCAGCCGTTACGAGTCGGGCGAGGGCGGCTACCACTACGCCGGCGAGGAGTACGTGCTGCACGATCTTGGCTCGCTGGTCGGCCAGGCCGCCGCGCGTGCCGATGGTCAGGCACAGGTGCCGTTGCTGCTGGTGCGTGCGGGCGACCTGCGCGCGGCGGTGGCGATCGATCAGGTGCTGGGCAACCGCGAAATCGTGGTCAAGCCGGTGGGCCTGCAGATCGCTTCGGTGCCGGGTATCTACGGCGCCACCATCACCGGCGATGGCCGCGTGGTGGTGATCCTGGACGTGGCCCCGCTGGTGCGCCGCTATCTCAGCCAGCCGGCGCGTCCGGCGCCGGAAACCCCGGCCGAATCGCAGCGCCAGGTGCCGTTGGTGATGGTGGTGGACGATTCGCTGACCATGCGCAAGGTCACCAGCCGCGTGCTGGAACGCCACAATCTGGATGTCACCACCGCACGCGATGGTGTCGAGGCACTGGAACTGCTGCAGGAGCGCGTGCCCGACCTGATGCTGCTGGACATCGAAATGCCGCGCATGGACGGCTACGAGCTGGCGACCGCGATGCGTGCCGACCCGCGCTTCAAGGCGGTGCCGATCGTGATGATCACCTCGCGCAGCGGCGAGAAGCATCGCCAGCGCGCCTTCGAGATCGGCGTGCAACGTTACCTGGGCAAGCCTTACCAAGAGTTGGATCTGATGCGAAACGTGTATGACCTGCTGGGGATCGCCCGTGTCCGAGAATAATGGCGCAATGGGAACTCCGGTCGCCCTGCTGGGCCGGCCCGGGCAGGCGCGCGAGCGCCTGCGTGAAGCGCTCGGCCTGGCCGGCGCCCACGTGGTGCTGGAAGACGAGCCCTCCGCGGTAGACGTGCAGATGCTGCGCGATGCCGAGCCGGTGGCGGTGCTGGTCGCGCTGGAGCCGTCGATCGAAGACGCGCTCGAAGCGCTGGAGCCGGCCTTCAACATGCCCGGCGTCACGGTGATCTTCGACGAGGCCGAGCTGACCGTGCGCCGCGAGGGCTGGGAAGCGCAGCGCTGGGTGCGCCATCTGGCCGCCAAGCTGCATGGCCATGCCGACGTACTGCCGCCAGGCACCGAGAGCGAGCCGTCGCTGCAGCCCGAACCGGGCCTGGAACTGGCGCCGCGGCAGCATTCGGACCTGCAGCTGGACCAGCATCTGCAGGCAGCCGCGCATGCGTTCGACAGCGTGCCCGGCGATGCTTTGTTCGCACGTGACGCGGACACGTCCGAGGCCGCAGCTGCGGCCGACACGCCGGGCCTGACGCTGGGCGATTCCAGTACCTGGGGCCTGGTCGACGAGGTCGCGGTGGTGGTGCGCCCGCGTGCCGAATTGAACATGGACGCGTTGTCGACCGGCGGACTGTCGCTGGTGGAGCTGGATCAGGCCGGTGACACCACCGGTGCTGTGCTGGTACTGGCCGGTATCGGCGGCCCGGATGCGATCCGTCGCCTGCTGTCCGCGCTGCCGCCGGAGTTTCCGCGCGCCGTGCTGGTGCGCATGACCCTGGATGGCGGCCAGTACGGCAACCTGGTGCGGCAGATGGGACGCGTGTCGGCGTTGCCGGTCGAACTGGGCGAAGCCGGCCAGGTGATCGCAGCGGGCAAGGTCTACGTGCTGTCCGACGACATCGGCGTGCAGCAACATGCCGGCGCGCTGGCGTTTGTCGCGCAGGCCGATCCGGCCGGGCTGGTGGCCGCGTTGCCGCCGACCGACAGTGCGGTGCTGATGCTCAGCGGTGCCAACGAGGCGCTGGTCGAGGCCGCGCTGGCGCTGGCCGAGCAGGGCGGCTGGCTGGCCGGTCAATCCGCCGACGGCTGTTACGACCCGGCCGCGGCGGCGCGTCTGGCGCGCCAGGGCATTCTGACCGGCGACCCTGCGCAGCTGGCGCAGGCGTTGGCGCAGCGCTGGCCGGCATAAGCCGGGCGCTTCCTCTCAAGAACGGAACAGGTGCGATGAGCTACGCCAACAATGACGAAATCCGCGGCGTCCTGATCCAGGCCGGCCAGGAGCGCGTGCTGCTGCCCAACGCCACGGTGGCCGAGGTGATGTCGCGGGTGGCGGTCGAGCCGATGGCCGAGATGCCGCGCTGGGTGGTCGGGCGCATCGACTGGTACGGCTGGAAGGTGCCGCTGCTGTCGTTCGCGCGCTTGAGCGGCATGGGCGAGGAGCCTACGGCGGTCAACAACAAGGTGATCGTGCTCAAGGCGCTGGGCGGCAATCCGGTGCTGCCGTATTTCGCCTTGCTCACCGCCTCGTTCCCGCAGCTGATCTCGGTGCCGCGCGACGGCCTGCTGGCCGATGCCTCTGAAGATGCGCTGCCCGACGGCGTGCACATGCGCGTGCTGCTGGGCGAGCAGAGCGCATTGCTGCCGAACCTGGATGCGATCGAGGCACAGGTTGCGCAGGCGCTTGCGGCGGTCGCCGCCTAAAGCGCCATTGCCGGGCGACGACGCTGCCCGGTTGCGGGCAGTGTCGAGATGAGGATCGGGTAGGCGCTGCGCTGCCCGGACGAGCGCCGCCTTGCTGCGTGCAGTGCATGCCGACACGGCAGATGGCTGGGATGTCTTGCTGCCGTAGGGCAACCGTTTGCGGGGGCGTGATCCGTATGTGTCAGCCTGCTCCACACAACTCGCACGCCGCGCGCAAGGCGCGCCCGCGGCTGTCATGAGTCTTCCCGTCTTCGCGCCGGTCGAGCACGCCGACGGTGTGCTGCTGTGCGATCTGGCCATCGTCGATCCGGCCGCGATGGCCGATTACCACAGCCGTAATCGCGCGCATCTGGCCGCGGCGATGCCGCTGCGGCCACCAGCGTTCTACACCACCGAGGGCTGGCGCCGGCTGAGCATCGCCTACCGCACCGCGGTGCCGGGCGAGCGCGAGTTGCAACTGGTGTTGCTGCGCGATGCGCAGGTGATCGGCACGGTCGGCTTCACCCAGATCCAGCGCGGTGCCTTCCAGGGCTGTCATCTCGGGTATGGCCTGGATGCGCAGCAGCAGGGGCGCGGCCTGATTCAGTGGGCGGCCACGCAGGGCATCGGGTTTGCGTTCGGCCCGCTTGGCCTGCATCGGGTGATGGCGCAATACGTCCCCGACAACCTGCGCAGTGCGCGCGTGCTGCAGCGGCTGGGCTTCCAGATCGAAGGCTATGCGCGCCGTTACCTGCAATTGAACGGCGTCTGGCGCGACCATGTGTTGACCAGCAGGTTGCGCGGCGACGATCCGGCGGCGGGTGCGTGAGCCCGGTTGCACAGGCGGGTACAGCGATGCCCGATGTGCGGTGACCTAGGGGGTGGCGGTCAGCGGCTCGACACGCAGCTGGTCGGCTTCGAGCCCTGCATCCTGCAAGACCTCCACCTGTGTTGACCAGCCGCGTTGCCGGAGGCGCTCGCGCAGTCGGTTGGCCCAGTCCTGCACCTCGGGTGCATCGGGTGTGGCGGCCAGGATGCGGATCCGAGCCGGCGCGGGATCGTCAGCGGCGGCGTGGCGCGCAAGCCAGTCGGCCGGCGACATGGCGCGCGTAATCGGCGCGATGCGCACCGGGGCAGATTTTGCTCGAGACATCCCGGCGTCAACCGCCGTGGTGCTGAAGGCTGGTTGGCTGGTTGGCGGTGTTGCGCGGGCGGCGTCCGTCTGCGCCAACGGCGCATGGAGCACACGCAGCGGTGCAGGCTGGCCTGCGCCAGGCGCGCGTGATTGCAGCGTGCCGTCTGTTGCGCTGATGACGATCTGCGCCTGCTCGGTCAACGGCGGTGGGGCCGGCAGTGATGCCGGTGCTGGCGAGGGCGGGATGGGGGCAAGTGCTGCAGGCGCGCTGCGCCGGGCACTGGCTGCGAGCGAGCCACTTGCCGACGCATCCTCGCGGAGTGCGGCGATTGGAGCCGGAGCTGGCGCAGGCGCCGCAGATGGCTGCGCGTCGGCAGATTGCAGGTCAGTGCCTGGCGTGGGTTCGGCGGCGAGTGCGGAGTCGACTGAAGGCGCAGGCGCTACAGGCGCCGCTGCACTGACTGGTTCCGGGGCCAAGGCGGGCGATGGCAGGGCTGACGGCGCTGGCGGCGGGGAGGGCGCTGCCGCGCTCGGGCGCGCTGCGGTTTCGGGGACTTCGGCATCCGCAGGTGCCGGCACTGCGGGCAAAACCAACGCATGGCCTGCGCCGGGATCGACCTGCTCAGGCGCGCGCCTGGCTGGGTGAACTGTCGACGGTTCGACGACTGCCGTCCCGACTGCAGCTGCTGCCGGCGCTTCCGCAGAGGGCTGACCGGCCTGCCACTGCAATCCGATGCCGACCACCAGGGTGAGCGATGCAGCGAAGGCCAGCGTCGGCATCCAGCGCGGGCGACGGCTGCTGCGCCGGCGGGCGGCTGGGTTGCCGGCAGGGGCGGGGTTTGAGCTTGCTGTGTTTGCTGATGCCTGCGCCTGCGCCTGCGCCTGCGCCGCATGGGAGGTGGATGCGGATGTGGACGCAAAGTCGGGCGCAGGAAGCGCGCGCGATGCGACTCCAGATGCAGCTCCGGCCTCCTCCGCAGATGCCGGTGCCGCCGTAGCCAGCGACGCAGCTGATGCTGCGGCCACGTCTGCGGTCGGACGCAGCTCTGCCATATCGGCGTGTAGCGGTTGCGCGGCAATCCACGCACGCGCGGACTCGCCCAGGTTCGTCGTCCCGGCCTGATCGATAGGTTGGCCCTGTGCCAGACGCGCCTGCACGGCAGCACGCCGTACGGCCTGCGCCTGCTCCGCCTGCGCGGCGGCCGCCGCAAACATCGCCGCCATCGTGGCGGGTGCTTCGAACTGCAAGGTGTCCTGCGGTGGATGCACTGCCGCACGTTCGGCATCGGCGTTGCGTGCGGCCTGTGCGAACCACGCCTGCATCGACGCTGGCGGCGTATGCGCCGGCAGTGCACGCAGCAGTGCGGCAAGGCCATCGCTGCCGGCGACAAACCGATCGAAGGACTGGCTCATCGGGTCGCGTCCAGGCTCAGGCGCAACTTTGCGAATGCATAGCGCAGCCGGCTCTTGACGGTCTCGAAACCTTCGCCGATCACCTGGGCGATTTCTTCGACGCCGAGCTCGGCAAAAAAGCGCAGCACCACCACCTCGCGTTGTGCGTCGGGCAATGCCATCACCGCAGCGCGCACGCGATGGTGTTGCTGGCCGAGCATGGCCAACTGCTCGGTCGACAGATCGTCATCGGGCAGCTGCAGATGCGCGTCGTCCAGCGCCACCGAGGTGCTGTGAGAGGCGCTGCGGCGAGTGTCGATCCAGCCGTTGCGCGCGATCTGGAACAGAAAACTGGTGAAGGCGGCCTGCCCGGGGCGGTAGTCGCTGCAGCGGGTCATCAGCTTGACCCAGGTCTTCTGCGCGAGGTCTTCGGCTTCGCTCAGGTTGCCTTCGCACAACCAGGCCAGGAAGTTGAACAGCGCGCGGTTGTGACGCGTGAACAACTCGGTGGCCGGCTGTTCGACAAAGCCATTGGCGACAAGGAGCATGAGCTCCTCGTCGGGAAGATGCGCAAGGTCGGCAGGTTGCATGCGCGCAGTATAGGCAGGTGCCGCGCGCATCAGTCGGTGGTTGCGATTGGCCGGCTACTCAGTGCGTCGGCCTGCTGCACCATCTGCAGGAAATCGGCGCGGTAGCCGAAGCGGTCGCTGCCCAGGCTGGCCGCGGCCAGGGCACGTACCTGCGGATAATCCCAGCCGTGCAGCTGAGTGCCGCCACGCAGGCGCTGACCGAACCCGGCCACTGCGGCGGAAAAGCGGAAGGCATCGCTGGTGGCGTTCAAGGCCCGGCGCTGATTGCTGCGGACCACCGTGTCGAGCAACTGGCTGCGTTGTGCATCGGGCAGCTTGTAGCGCAGTTTGACGTGCGCCAGTTCGTTGTCGATTGCACGCACTTTTCGAGGTGTGGCGGTGTTGGCATAACGCAGGGGGTCCACCGATGCGTGGCCATCGGTCGGGGTGATTTCATACAGCGCGGTGACGGTGTGGCCGGCGCCGATCTCGCCTGCATCGACCTGGTCGTTGTTGAAGTCCTCGCGTTGCAGTGCGCGGTTTTCATAGCCGATCAGGCGATATTCCTTGACCGTGTCCGGATTGAATTCGACCTGGATCTTGACGTCGCGCGCGATCGTGGCCAGCGTGGCGCCGAGCTCATGGGTCAGTACCTTGCGTGCTTCCAGCGACGAGTCGATGTAGGCGTAGGCACCGTCGCCGGCATCGGCCAGCTGTTCCATCAGCGTGTCGTTGTAATTGCCGGTGCCGAAGCCGAGCGTGGACAGCGCCACGCCGGAGCGCCGCTTTTCGGCGACCATGCCCTTGAGCTGATCGAAGTCGGTGACCCCGACATTGAAGTCGCCATCGGTGGCGAGCAGGATGCGGTTGATGCCGCCGCGCAGATAGGCTTGCTGGGCAGCCCTGTAGGCCAGTTCGATGCCGCTGGCGCCGGCGGTGGATCCGGCCGATTGCAGGCTGTCGATGGCTTCGATGATGCGGCCCTGCTGGTCGCCGGGCGTGGGCGGCAGCACGACTGCGGTGTTGCCGGCATAGGTCACCAGGGTGATGCGATCTTTCGCCCGCAACTGCCGCACCAGCAGCTTGAGCGAGGATTGCAGCAGCGGCAGTTTGTCGGGCGAGTCCATCGAGCCGGAGACATCGACCAGAAACACCAGGTTGGCCGGCGGCAGATCGGCGGTGGCGATGTCGCGGCCGGCAATGCCGACGCGCAGCAGCAAGCTGTCGTTGTTCCAGGGCGTGGGCGCCAGTTCGGTGCGCACGGCGAACGGTTGGCCGTTGGTGGGTGCGGGGTCGTCGTAGCGGAAGTAGTTGATCAGCTCTTCCACACGCACGGCGTCCACCGGCGGCAGCGTGCCTGCGCTCAGGAAGCGCCGCACATTGCTGTAGCTGCCGGTGTCCACGTCGATGCTGAAGGTGGACACCGGATTCGCCGCGGTTTGCACGATCGGGTTGTCGCGCAGCGTTTGATAGGTTTCGCGGTCTTCGGCCGGCGCCGGCAGGACCAGCGGCATCGGCATGCGGTTGTCGAGCATTGGGCGTGGTGCGGCCCACTTGGCGCTTGGCGCCCGCTGTGCAACGGAGGCCTCAAGTGCGATGGGCGCTGCTGGCATCGGCATCGGCATCGGCATCGCGGATGGCGATGGTGCCGGTGCTGGACTCGGCACAGACGGCGGCTGCATGGGGTGGGCGGGGACAGGCGCTGCGAGACTGCCCTCGATCTGCGCGGGTGTCGAAGCGGTGGGTGGCGATGGCTGCGCGGTGGCAGGTAGCACGGTGGCGCGCGAGCTGTCGCTGTTCGGTTCGGTCGGCTCGTGCGAGCAGGCGCTCAGCAGCAAGGCGAGCGCAAGAAGGCTGTGACGGGGCATGGGGAATCCTTTGCGTGGCGAAGAGGGATGGGTGAACAACGGACAGCCCGAGGTCGCCGTGCACTGCGCCTCTGTTGACTAAACGGGCCAGTGCGGCAAACGGGGTTAACTGGGGTGAAGATTTTTTTCGATCGCTGCTGAGTGCTGCGGTGCAGTGCCCGCTGGGGAGGGTTGGGCGATGGGCATCACTTGCCTCGTACCCTCACCCCAACCCCTCTCCCGTTGGAGAGGGGCTTGATGCTTCCCTTCTCCCATTGGAAGGAGGTGGCGCCTAGCGCCGGATGAGGGCACGGCGGTGCAGGGCGGTGCCGTTCGCCCCGTACCCTCACCCCGACCTCCGCTCTGCGTCCCGGCCCGCGCCAGCAGCGCGGGCGCTCCAAGGCACGCGCGCCAGTGGCGCGTAAGCCGTGCCTTCTCGCCGCTGTGGGAGAGGGGCTTTACAGTGAGTGCTGCGCGTTATGCGCGAATCCGCACTGCTGGGCGCCGCAAGGCGGTTTATCCGCGCGCGGTGCTGCCGCATGATGGAAGGCTGTGGCCGCGCAGTGCGGTTGCCTGTCTTCTTCCTGCATGGAGTTCGCCCGGATGATCCAACGTCGTCACTTCCTCAAGAGCGCCACGCTTGGTGCGATCGCTTCCGGCCTGGCCGGGTGGGGCGCACGTGCGCAGGCGGCCGCCGGTGCCGGCACGGCCGGACGCGTTACCGCGCTGCCGCGCGGCGCGGCGCGGGTGATTTCCACCTGGGATTTCGGCATTGCCGCCAATCAGGCGGCCTGGAAAATCCTTGGCAGCGGCGGTATCGCACTGGATGCGGTGGAAGCCGGCGTGCGCGTGCCC
Organism: Xanthomonas sp. LMG 8993; assembly: GCF_009835065.2. Classification (NCBI taxonomy): domain Bacteria; kingdom Pseudomonadati; phylum Pseudomonadota; class Gammaproteobacteria; order Lysobacterales; family Lysobacteraceae; genus Xanthomonas; species Xanthomonas sp. LMG 8993. The sequence continues at coordinate 449,500 of NZ_QVIF02000002.1, forward strand.
GAAGCGGATCCGAGCAATCCCACCGTGGGGCTGGGCGGCTATCCGGACCGCGACGGCCGGGTGACGCTGGACGCCTGCATCATGGATCACCTGGGCAATTGCGGCTCGGTGGCGGCGCTGGAAGATGTGGTGCATGCGATTTCGGTGGCGCGCGCGGTGATGGAAAAAACCCCGCATGTGATGCTGGTCGGCGATGGCGCGCGGCAGTTCGCGCTGGAGCAGGGATTTCCGCAGACCAAGCTGCTCACGCCCAGCTCGGAAGCGGCGTGGAAAGAGTGGTTGAAGACCTCGAAGTATTCGCCGGAAGCCAATATCGAAAACCGCGCCTGGCGCGATGCGAAGCTGCCAGGCGGCAAGGACAATCACGACACCATCGGCATGCTGGCGCTGGATGCGCACGGCAACCTGTCCGGCGCGTGCACCACCAGCGGCATGGCGTGGAAGATGCACGGCCGGGTTGGCGATAGCCCGATCATTGGAGCGGGCCTGTACGTGGACAACGAGGTGGGCGGTGCGACCTCGACCGGCGTCGGCGAAGAGGTGATACGCAATGTCGGCAGTTTTGCGGTGGTGGAAATGATGCGCCAGGGCAAATCGCCGGCCGATGCCTGCCGCGAGGTGGTGATGCGGCTGATCCGGCGCAAGCCCGAACTCACCCGCACCTTGCAGGTAGGATTTCTGGCGATGAACAAGCGCGGCGAGGTGGGCGCGTTCGCGATCCAGAAGGGTTTCAGTTACGCGGTCTGCGATGCGCAGCGGCAGGATCTGCTGGTGCCCGGCGAAAGCCACTACACCACCGAGCCTGCAGCATGAGTGCGTTGGGGCTGGAAGTGGCCGCCGATTCGGTGGGGTCGGCATTGGCGGCGCAGGAAGGCGGTGCGATGCGGGTCGAACTCTGCGGGGGCCTGGATGGCGGCGGGCTGACGCCATCCCTCGGCACGCTGGCGGTGGTGCGTGAGCGATTGCAGATTCCGCTATACGTATTGATCCGTCCGCGCGTGGGCGACTTCGTTTTCGACGCGGCGGAGGTCGAGGTGATGCGGCGCGATGTGGAGCAATGCGTGCGGCTGGGCTGCGATGGCGTGGTGCTGGGCGCGCTGGATCCGCACGGGCAGGTCGACATGGGCACGATGCGGGTGTTGATCGCCGCAGCCGGTTCGCTGGGCGTGACCTTTCATCGTGCGATCGACGTCAGTGCCGATCCGTCGCGCGCGCTGGAAGATGCAATCACGCTGGGCTGCGAGCGCGTGCTGACCTCCGGTGCGCGTGCGAGCGCGCTTGAAGGTGTCGACACCATTGCCGCATTGGTGCGGCAGGCGGGCGACCGCATCAGCATCATGCCGGGTGCGGGCGTGTCCGAAAGCAATGTGCGTGCGCTGCGCGCCAACACCGGCGCGCGCGAATTCCATGCTTCCTCACGTGGGCCGGTTGCGGCGCAGGTGCATGCGCCGCACGCGTATATCACCGATCTGGGCGGCGACTACCAGCGTACCGATGTGGCGCGTGTGCGGCAGATCGTGGGGGTGTTGCAAGAGCTGTGAGGCGCTGTGTGCCGATTGTGGAGCACGTGAGCTGGACCTTTTTGCACGCTGGGGCGGGGCAATTTAGGTGAAGCGAAGACGTGGCATGTGAGCTGTAGCTTGGCTGCCGGGCCCTTGCCCGCCACCATCCCAGGACACGCCGCAAGTACATCCTTGTAGGCTCTTACGCGGCATCCATGCCGCGTAAGGTCCCGCGACGGTGGGCGGGCAAGGACTTGCCGAGATGGTCGGTATGCATGGACAAGAGCAGGAGCGGCGGTCTGCGAGTCGCTTGTGCAGTTCTATCAGCACACGACCACCAGGCTTGCTGCGTTGAAACGGCGGCCGAGCTCAAGAGGTCATGTTGTGTTGAGCTCAGACGGGTAACTGTGGAAGCAGCCAACGCAAAGCGTCTGATCTGGTGCTTGGTTGCAGGGCCCTTGCCCGCCCACCCTCGCGGGACACGCCGCAAGTACGTCCTTGTAGGCTCTTACGCGGCATCCATGCCGCGTAAGGTCCCGCGACGGTGGGCGGGCAATGACCTGTCGAGATGGTCGGCGTGCGTGGACAAGAGCAGGAGCGGCGGTCGGCGAGTTGCTTGTGTGCACGACCACCAAGCTTTGCTGCGTTGAAACGGCGGCCGAGCTCAAGAGCATGTTGTGTTGAGCGCAGACGAGGCACTGTGGAAGCAGCGAAAGCAAAGCGTCTGATCTGGTGCTTGGTTGCAGGGCCCTTGCCCGCCCACCCTCGCGGGACACGCCGCAAGTACGTCCATGTAGGCTCTTACGCGGCATCCATGCCGCGTAAGGTCCCGCGACGGTGAGCGGGCAAGGACCAGCCGAGATGGTCGGTGCGCAAGGTTTTAAACAAAGCAATCGACCAACTCTCTGGTGCGGTGTCCTCGCCGGTTGAGGGATCGTGTGACGGCATGGATGCCGCCACCGAGCCCCCAGTGGACGGGTCTACGGCGTATCCCGCAAGCGGCGAGGGCACCGCGCCCTCGACCGTTCGACCTATTGCACACTTCCGGGCAATGACTGCGGCGATCTCATGTCATCTGCCTCGCTGCCGAGTCGTGTCGGATCCAGGACGACATGCTTGATGCGTTGGCGCTTCCAGGTGTAGCTGATATGGACCAGACCATCGCGGGTCTGGATCACCGCCGGATAGGAGAACTCGTCTTTTGCGCTGTTTTCCAGCGTGAGGGCGCGTTGCCAATGCACGCCGTCGGTCGATAGCGCCACCGCAAGCGTGCCGCGACCATCCCACCAGTCCTTGCCGGCGATGCCGGGGTTGTAGACCAGCAGGGCGCGGCCGTCGCGCAGCATCACCGCGTCGGTGCCGGAGTTGGGGTTCTCCACATCCAGCAACTGCATCGGTTGCCAATGCAGGCCGCCATCCTGCGAGAAGGTACTGAACAACCTGTTCTGCTGGCTGCGCCCGAGCACCTGCACGCGCCCGTCTGCGTGCAGCAATACGCTGGGCTGGATCGCACCGATCACACTCGGGTCGTTGAGCGGCATACCGCGCTGCCAGTGCGCGCCGTCGTCGTCGCTCCATTCCAGATGCGCGCGCCAGCCGCGGTCTTCGCTGCTGCTGGGCGCAAGGATGCGTCCATTCGGCAATTGCACCGGCTTGTTCTTGATCGGGCCGAGAATGCCGTCGGGCAGGCGCTGCGACGGCGACCAGTGCGCACCGTCGTCATCGGAAGTGGTGCGCAGTCCCCACCAATCGCGCGGATTTGGGCCGAGCTTGTAGTACAGCTGCACCGGGCCGGTGCCGGACTGGAACAGCACCGGATTCCAGGCCGGCAGCGCGGCGCCATTGGTGCCTGCGTGCGCGCCATCGGCGATGCGTCGTGGCGACTGCCAGTGCTGCGCGCCGCGTTGTGCGAGCCAGATACCGACATCGGCCGCTCCCTCGTGCGCGCCGCCGAACCAGGCCGCCAGCAGCGTGCCGTCGCGGGTTTCCAGCAGCGTGGAGGCGTGCGCCTGCGGTGTCGGTGCCGGGTCGGCGATGAACTCGCTGAGCACGATGGGTGAGGGCGTCGGCATGGGCGATTCGGCTTGAACTGCGCAGGCGGCAAGGCTCGCAACAAGGCAGGTCAGCAGGCGTGACGGGAGCATCGTGGTGAAGTCCTGTGCGGATTTTAAAGATACCTATTTATTATCTATTAAATACCATGTTCCCCGGTCATCCCAGGCGGCCGTGGTCACCGACCACTGCGAGGCGCCGCGATGTCATGACACCCGCTCTCCCCATTGCGCTGGCTGGCCGCACTCGGCCTGACCGCGTTGACCCTGCACACCGCCATGACGCAGGACTTTGCTGCGCCTGCGACGTCCATCGCGAAGCGGCGTTGCGAGGATTCAGTCGTGCGCGAGCAGGCCGTTATCGAGATGACACGGTGTGCGGTGTGCCTGGTGTTTGGTCGGCGCACTGCGACGCGGTAAACAGCTGCGACCGGCTGTCAGGGCCGATTGGCGTGCAACAACGCGCAGCGCCGTGTATCCGTCCACTCAGGAGCACACGTATGGCTTTTCCAACATCAGTCAACGACCAGATCACCGATGCTGTCACGCAGTCCAACGTCAAGGTCATTGGCGAGGCGCCTGCAATGGCGACGAGCACGATCTACCAGAGCATGGCGCATTCGACCGACATCCTGTTTCAGAACGCGGTATCGGTACAACAGCAGCAAAACACCCTGTCGCAGGCCGCCACCAACCAGGGCGTGATGCAGATCTACAGCCTTGATACGACCGCCTCGGCGGCGGATGTCGCGAAGGTCGCGCAGGCGGGTGTCGCCGACAATCTGACCAGTCTGCTCACCGTGCTCAATGCGTTCAACACCGGCAAATAACGGCGGCTGGCGACAGCGGCAGTGCTGTCGCCAATGTTGCTATTGCCATTGCTGACGCGAGCGTCGTCGCACTCAGGCCGCGTCGTCGTCGCGCGCCTGCGGCGGCAACAGGATCTGCGGCTGCTTGGCCGAGTGGGTCTGGCACAGGAAGGTCATCAGGTGCGCCGCTTCGGTGCTGCCGATCGGCTGGCTGGGCGCGGGCTTGCTGTGGACGTGTTCGGCGAAGGCGTGCTGGGTCTGCTCCGGAACCGCGGAGACAGGGTCTTGCGTAACGGTGGACGACGACATGAAACGCTCCTGGAACTCACGATCTGACCGTCGCCCGATAGGACGACGGGAATGCGCCACTGCCTTCCACAACGGCGTGAGCCGGTGATCTTGCCTGGAATGCGATCGGTCCGATACCACAATTGGTAGCAGACGCTGCGCGGGCAGCGGACCTCCAGATAGCGGCGGGCGCGCGGCGGTCTGAAGGGGCGTCGCTCCGGGGGCGCCCGGCGGGTTGCCTGGCGGTTGGTTTGGGCGTCGGTGGGCATGGGCGTGCGGCTTTCGATCGCTACGCCGGGCCAGGCCGGTGCGCGATCGCCAGCGGCCCGCCACCCGCGTGCCGGTTACTCCTTCGGCGTGATCCACACCTGCTGCTGCAGGCCGCGCACGCCGGGCTTGGCGGTGCTGTCCAGGTCGAACACCACCACGGCGTTGTCGCCCTTGCGCTGGAACGGCGCCGGGAAATACAACGCCCGCTGCGGGCCGATGGCCCAGTGGCGGCCCAGGTTGACGCCGTTGGCCCAGGCCACGCCCTTGCCGAAAGCGCGCATGTCCAGATAGGTGTCGGTCGGTGTGCCGATGCGCAGCGTGCCGCGATGGAAGGCCGGGCCTGCAACGGGGGTGCGGGTCCAGCCGCGGATGCTGTCGGGCGAACGCATCGGCAGCGGGAAGGCCTGCCAGCCGGTGAGCTGCTGGTTGTCCAGCAGCACCGGGTCGACCAGCCCGGCGCGGCCGTCGGCCATGCGCGGGCCGTAGTTGATGCGGCCGCTGTTTTCGACCAGGACATCCAGCGTGTGCTGGCCGGCCGGAATATCCACATCGGTGGCGACCTGCTGCAGCCGGCGCTCGACACTGCCGACCGGCTTCTGGTCGACATACACCCGCGCCACATCGCGCACCTCGCCCAGGTACAGCGGCCCCTTGCGCGGGCCGGTGACGGTGGTGCGGTAGAGGATGTAGCCGTAGTCCTGGCCGAAGTGCTCCATCGGCTGCGGGGTGTCGATGGCGATCGGCGCGGGCAGGTTGTCCCACAGCGAGGCGGATTCGCGCAGCGGCGTCTCCGGCAGCGCCGCGATCGCGATCGGCTTGGGCAGCGCGGGCGGCTGCACGCCGGTGACGCGGGCGATGGCGTCGCGCATCAGCGCGAACTTGGAGGTGGGGCGGCCGGATTCGTCGAGGATGGCGTCGTAGTCGTAGCTGGTGGTCTGCGGGGCGTAATGGTCGCTGGGATTGCCCTGGAAATTGGCACCATTCATGAAGCCGAAACTGGTGCCGCCGATGAACATGTAGAGGTTGGCCGAATGCCCCTGGCGCAGGATCCACTCGAGCTCTTCGGCCTGTTGTTTGGCGTCGGTGCTGGCGTGCGGCTTGCCCCAGTGGTCGAACCAGCCGGCCCAGTATTCGCCGACCATGCGCGGTTGGTCAGGGCGGAACTTGATCAGTTTGTCGAACGCGCTTTTGGCCTCGCCGGGGGCGAAGTTCACCACCGCCAGGGTGTCCGGCAAGGTGCCGTTGGCGAGCATGTCGGCGCCGTCGGAGGTGAACAGCAAGGCGTCGTCGAAGCCGGCCTTGACGTACATGGCGCGGTTGTCGGCCATGTAGGCATGGTCGTCGTCGTAGGAGCCGTATTCGTTCTCGACCTGCACGGCGATGATCGGCCCGCCGTTGTGATTGAGCAGCGGACGCACCTGTTGGGACACGGCATCCAGATAGGCCTGGCTGGCGGCGAGGAAGCGCGGGTCGCGGCTGCGCACGCGGATGTTGTCCTTGCCGAACAACCAGGCGGGGTAGCCGCCGGCTTCCCACTCGGCGCAGGTGTAGGGGCCGGGCCGCAGGATCACGTTGAGGCCTTGCGCGGCGGCCTCGCGTACGAACGCGGCCACGTCGTTGTTGCCGGTGAAGTCGAACCGGCCCTGCTGCGGCTCGACCAGGTTCCAGAACACGTAGGTCTCCACCGTGTTCAAGCCCAGTGCGCGCGCCTTCTGCAGGCGGTCTTTCCAGTAGTCACGCGGGATGCGCTGGAAATGGATGGCGCCGGAGAGCAGTTGGTACGGCTTGCCGTCGCGCACGAACTGCGTGCCCTGGGTGCCGAAGCTGGGCCAGGTGTGGGTGTCGGCGGCACTGGCGGCGACGGGAAGCGCTAGCGCGAGGGCCAGGACGAAGGGGCTGAGGGTGCTGCGCAACATGGGCGATTCTCGGCGGTAACGAGTGACGAGTGACGAGTAAGGACAAACATCAAGCAAACGAAGGCGGCAGATCCCCCTTGTTCGCGCCGAAGGCGAGGTTCGGTTTGGCACCCATGGTGAATTCCAGCGTGCCGCCAGCGGCCAGGTCGGCATGCCGCATCCAGCTGCGGTTGGTCGGTTTGCCGTTCCAGCTCAGCGCCTGCACATACACGTTCTGCGCGCTGCTGTTGTTGGCGACAATGCGCAGCGTGCGGCCGTTGCCGACATCGAGTTCTGCGCGCTTGAACAGCGGGCTGCCGAGGACGTAGTTGCCGCTGACCGGGTCCACCGCATACAGCCCGAGCGCGCTGAGCACGAACCAGGCACTCATCTGCCCGCAGTCCTCGTTGCCGGACAGGCCATTGCGCGCGTCGTGGTATTGCTCGCGCAGCAGCCGGCGCACCATCGCCTGGGTCTTGTACGGCTGGCCGGCGTAAGCAAACAGATACGCGACGTGATGGCTGGGCTCGTTGCCGTGCGCGTACTGGCCGACCAGGCCGTCGATATCCGGTGGCGCATCGGCGGGCAGTTCGGAGCTGGTGGAAAACAGCTCGTCGAGCTTGGCGACGAAGCCGTCGCGGCCACCGTACAGGTCCATGTAACCGTACAGATCGTGCTGATTGAGGAAGCTGGCCTGCCAGGCGTTGGATTCGGTGAAATCGCGCCATTTGCTGATATGGCCCATGCCGCGCGGGTCGAACGGCGTGCCCCAGCTACCGTCTTCCAGACGCGCCTGCACGAAGCCGCTGTCGCGATTGAACACGTTGCGGTAGTTACGCGAGCGTTCGCGCAGTGCGCGTGCATCGTCGGTGGCACCGGCGGCCTGCGCCAGATGCGCGCAGGCCCAGTCGTCGTAGGCGTATTCCAGCGTGCGGCTGACCGCTTCGTCCACCTTGTCGGCGGGGATATAGCCGAGCTTGCGGTAGTACGCCAGGCCATGGGTGGTGTCGTCCATGGCGCGCTTGCGGTAGGCCGGCCAGGCGGCGGTGTAGTCGATGCCGGTGAAACCCTTGGCATGCGCCTCGGCCAGCACCACCGCCGAGTGGTAGCCGATCATGCAGCCGGTTTCCACGCCTTGCAGCGGCCAGATGCCCACGCCGTCCGGGCATTCGTTGGCGCCGCGCACCAGGCATTGCAGCAGGTCCGGTACGCGCTCGGGTTGCACCAGGGTGAGCAGCGGATGCGCGGCACGGTAGGTGTCCCACAGCGAGTAGGTGCTGTAGTTGTGATAGCCCTTGGGGGCGGTGTGGATCTGCAGGTCCATGCCGCGGTAGCGGCCATCCACATCGCTGAAAAGGGTGGGCGCGAGCAGGCTGTGATACAGGCCGGTGTAGAAGATGCGGCGTTGCGCGTCGTCATCGCTGTCGATGCGTACGCGTGCCAGTTCCTTTTCCCAGGCGGCCACGGCTTGCGCATGCACGCGGGCGAAGTCGAAGTCGGGCAGTTCCGCATCCAGGTTGGCCAGCGCATTGTCGGCGCTAACCGCGGAGATGCCGACCTTGATCAGCAGCGGTGCGTCTGAGGCATCTGGGTAGTGCAGGGCGGCCTTGAGGTGCACGCCGTCCACGTTGCGCGTGCCTGCGGCCAGCGGCTGGTCTTCGTTGTACAGCTGCACCTGCTTGAACGGCCGCGACAGCCGCATCGCGAAATAGATGTAGCGCCCCTGCGCCCATTGATAGACGCGCCGGCCACCGGTGAGCGTGCGGTCGTCGACCACGCGCAGTTGCGCGTCGGTGATGCGGGTGGGGATGCCGGGTTTGTCCTGCATGCCGTGGCATAGATCCAGCAGCACATGCGCCGGCTTGCCCTTGGGGAAGTGGTAGCGGTGCAGGCCGGCGCGTGCGGTGGCGGTGAGTTCAGCATGTACGCCGCTGTCCTTGAGCCGCACGCGGTAATAGCCGGGCGAGGCGGCTTCGTCGGCATGGTCGTAGCGCGAGCGGTAACCGCTGTCCGGTGCGTCGAGTGCGCCTGGTACCAGTTTCACTTCGCCGGTGGCGGGCACCAGCAGAAAATCCAGCATGTCGCCGATGCCGGTGCCGGACAGGTGCGTGTGCGAGAAGCCCATGATCGAGCCGTCGGACTCGTGATAGCCGGAGCACGAATCCCACACCGCGTTGTAGGTGTCCGGGCTCAGCTGCACCATGCCGAACGGCAGGGTCGCACCGGGAAAGGTGTGGCCATGGCCGCCGGTGCCGATGAACACATCGACGTGGCGGGTGAGCTCGGCGCGGGTGCGCGCATCGGCCGGCAGTGCATAGTTGCCGGCGCGTGCGCGTGCAAGCCCGGAGAGGCCGGCGCTGCCGAACAGTGCCGCCGCGATGGCGCCTTGGAGAAAACCGCGTCGTGTTGCCATGGTGATGTGCTCTTGGATGTCACGAAGTGGGGCGGGCCGTACCCTCATCCGCCCTTCGGGCACCTTCTCCCGGCGGGAGAAGGGAAGATCAAGCTCTGCAGTTCCACGTTGGAAGGGCGGGCCCTTCGCAAAATCAGGCGCTGCGCAGCAGCTGGGGTTTGCGTTGGTGCAGGTCAATGATCAGTTCGCCGAACAAGGTGTTGGCCCAGGCGAACCAGTCGCGGGTGAAGCTGCTGGGGTTGTCCTTGTCGAAGGCCTCGTGCATGAAGCCGGTGCCGGCATGGGTGGTCTTGAGCCACTGCAGGCATTGGCGCAGTTGTGCGTCGTCGTCGCTGACCAGCGCGTACTGGATGATCGACATCGGCCAGATCGTGCCCATGCCGCTGTGCGGGCTGCCGACGCCTTCGGCCGCGCTGCCGCGCGAGAAATACGGGTTGCGTTCGCTCCAGGCCAGTTGGCGCGTGCGCAGGAACACCGGGTCGGCGCGGTCGCAGCAGCCCAGGTAGGCCAGGCTGAGCAGGCCGGGGGCGTTGGCGTCGTCGATGAACAACTGGTTGCCGTAACCGTCCACTTCAAATGCCCAGTAGGCCTGCCCATCGGCGTCGCGTTGCTGGCCGAACTTGCGTGTCGCCGCTTCCACTTCGTCGGCCAGCGCGGTGCAGTCGGCGGCGAACGCGGCATCGCGATGCAGGGCCGTGCTCATCGTCGCCAGCTGGCGCAGCGAGGCCACCGCGAACAGGTTGGCCGGCACGAACAACGGATACACGCAGGCATCGTCGGAGGGGCGGAACATCGAGTGGATCATGCCGTTGGGCCGGGTCGGCTGGCCGTAGCCTTCCAGCACCAGGGTCTCGGTCGCCAACGGCGAGGGGCGCTGGAACACGTAGGGGCCGCGGTTGTCCTTGCGCTGCTGCTCGCGGAAGGTTCTGACCACCACCTGCATCGCCGCGCGCCAGTCGTCGTCGAACGGGGCGGCATCGCCGGTGGCGCGCCAGTATTCGTGCGCGATGCGGATCGGGTAGCACAGCGAATCGATTTCCCACTTGCGCTCGCCCACGCCGGGCTTCATCTCGGTGATGTCGTTGAGCGACCACTTCAGGCGCTGGGTCTGGCCATCGGGCAGGAAGGCGTTGGCGTACGGGTCCAGCCGGATGCAGGCGGCCTGGCGCTGGATCAGGCCATGGAACATGCGCCGCAAGGCAGGGTCGCGCCTGGCCAGCGGCACATACGGGTGCACCTGGGCGGAGGAGTCGCGCAGCCACATCGCGTGGATGTCGCCGGTGATGACGAAGGTGTCCGGCTTGCCGTTGCGGGTGCCGGTTTCCACCGTGGTATCCAGCGTGTTGGGGTAGCAGTTTTCGAACAGCCAGGCCAGCTCGGGGTCGGCGATGCGCGCCTTGATCTGCACGATCTGCTGCTCGACCGCCTTGCTGACGAAGCGGCGCTGCGCCTTGGGCGGGCGCTTGCTGACGAAGTTGCCGGCAGCCGTGGAGGTGCCGGCAACGGGGGCGGCGAAGGCGGGCAATGCGCCGGCGAGCAGGCCGGCGCCCGCGCTGGCGCCCAGCAACTGAAGGATGTCGCGGCGGGTGTGCATGACCTGGAGCTCCCTGGGATTTCAGCAAGCGGTCGACGCAGCGGACATCCTTGCAGCGGCGGCATCTGGTGCCGGGCCGATGATGAGACCTCTGCATGACCAATTCCCGATGACCATACAACGTGTGCGCCGAATGTGCATAGTGCGCCCGCACAATTCGGCGCCGTACGCATGGCCTGCGGCCATGGCGGCAGTGGCTGGTCCGCGTCCTCGGCGGTCGCGCGGCACCGGCTTTCAACCGGCCGCATGCCCGCGCCAGTGCGCCGGCCCCGCGCAGTGGCCATCGTCCTGCGCATGCCGCCCGGACCACCTCGGCCAGCATGCGCCGCGACGGGCTACGTGCCGATCGCCGGGCGGATCAGCAACGCCTTGCAGGCGTCCAGGTGGCTGCCGCCGAGCGCCGGCCATGACAGCCGACGCCTGTTGCATGTTGCGCAGATGCCGCACTTATTTCGGCAACGGCGAACGCCCCGAGATCGAGAACGCTGCGGCCTCGCCAGCCGCGCCGGTGCCGGGCTGGCCACCGCCGACAAACAGCGTGTAATCGCCGGCTTCCACCGCACGCTGCCCGGTGCGATCCACATCGCTCAACGCGCGCGCATCCAGGGTGAAGCGCAACGTGCGCTGCTCGCCGGGCTTCAGATGCACACGCTGAAAGCCGACCAGGCTGCGCAACGGAGACTGCGGGCGATCCGGATATTGCAGATACACCTGCGCCACTTCGTCGCCGGCACGCGTGCCGGTATTGCGCACGGTGGTGGTCACCTGCAACGGACTGCCGGCTTGCAGGGTTGCAGTGGACAGCTGCGGCGCGGCGTAGGCAAAGCTGGTGTAGCTCAAGCCGTAGCCGAACGGAAACAGCGGCTCGCCCTTGAAGTAGCGGTAGGTGCGGCCCTTCATGTCGTAGCTGACGTAGGGCGGCAGGTCCTTGGTGGAGCGATAGAACGTGACCGGCAGGCGCCCGCCGGGGTTGTCGTCGCCGGCCAGCATGCGCGCGATCGCGGTGCCGCCTGACTGGCCCGGATACCACGCCGCCACGATCGCATCGGCATGCGTCTTGGCCCAGTTCAAGGCCACTGCGCTGCCGCTCATCAGCACTACCACCAGCGGCTTGCCGGAGGCCTTGGCCCGTTCCAGCAGCGCCTGCTGCGGGGCGGGCAGGGCGATGTCGTTGCGGTCGCCGCCGTCGAAGCCGGGCACATCGATGCGCAGTTCCTCGCCTTCCACATCCGGCGACAGGCCGACGAAGGCCACCACCGCATCGGCCTGCGCCACCGCCTGCTCGGCCTCGGCCAGTTGCGCGGCCGCCGGTGCCAGCCACTCCAGGCGCACCCCCTGGTCCTGGCCGCGGTGTTCCATCTCCAGGCGGATTTTGCGCGGGCGGGTGTCGTCGAAGTGCAGCACGGTTTCCACGCTGCGGCCGTCGGCGTTGTGCATGCCGGCCGGCACGTGCTTGTCTTCGGCATTGCCGGCGACCACCAGCTTGTCGTCGATGTACAGCCGCACCGGGTCGTGGCCGGCGCAGTCGAAGCAGCGCGCCACCCGCACCGCCAGCGTGTAGTCGCCCGCGCTCGGCGGCAGCAGTTCGCCACTCCAGCGCACCGCGTAGCGATCGGCCGGCACGCCCTTTGCGGGCGCGACCTGGTCCCAATTGAAACTCACCGTGCGGTCCTGCCGCACCACGCGCGGCGCACCGTCCAGCGCGACATTATCGAAATATTCGCCACGCAATCCCGGCTTGCCGTCGCTGCGCAGCGCGGTTTCCGGAATCATGCCCGGCACACCCGCAGCCAGCGGCGCACCTTGCGCATAGCTGACCTGTTGCGCGCCGAAGCGCTCGCGCAAACCAAGCAGCGGGGTGACCGGCGTGGACGAGGTGCCCTGGTAGTTGGCTTCCAACGCTGCCAGCGCATCGGCATTCGGCCCGATCACCGCCAGCCGCGTGCCGGCCTTCAACGGTAGGGTGCCGGCCTCGTTCTTGAGCAATACGATCGATTCGGCAGCGGCCTTCAGCGCCAGCGCACGGTTGGCGGCGTTATCGATATCCCTGGCACCGAGCTTTGCGTACGGATCCTTGCGCGGCGCTTCCAGTTCGCCCAGGCGATAGCGCGCGGCGAACAGGCGCACCAGCGATTGGTCGAGCAGGGCTTCATCCACTTCGCCACGTTCGATCGCCGTGCCGAGTTCGCGATAGGCATGCCCGCAATTGAGATCGTGCCCGGCCTTGAGCGCTGCAGCCGACGAGCCGGCATTGTCCGGGCGGAAGTAATGGAACTGGGTCATGTCGTCCACCGCATCGCAGTCGGACACCACAAAGCCCTTGAAGCCCCAGTCGCCACGCACGCGGCCGTTGAGCAACCAGTCGGCCGCGCAGGCCGGCGTGCCGTGCAGCGAGTTGTACGCGCACATCACCGAGCCGGCCTGGCCGTCGATCAGGGCGGCGCGGAAGGCGGGCGTATAGGTCGCCTCCACATCGCGCGGCGACACGTCCACATCGAAGCTGTGCCGGCCCGGCTCCGGGCCGCTGTGCACGGCGATGTGCTTGGGCGTGGCGATGGTGCGCGGGTGATCCAGATCGTCGCCCTGCAGCCCGCGAATGAAGCCGACTGCGAGCTGCCCGGTGAGGAAGGGATCCTCGCCGTAGGTTTCCATGCCACGGCCCCAGCGCGGGTCGCGGAAGATATTGATGTTGGGCGACCAGATGGTCAGGCCCGCATAGCGCTTGTGGTCCTTACCCGGGGCGCCGGCCTGATTGAACTTGGCGCGCGCTTCGGTCGACACCACCGTGCCCACCTGCTGCATCAACGCAGTATTCCAGCTGGCGGCAAGACCGATCGACTGCGGAAACACCGTGGCGTAGCCATTGCGTGCGATGCCGTGCAGGCCTTCGCTCCACCATTCGTAGGCGGGGATGCGCAGGCGCGGAATCGCCGGTGCATCGTTCATCGCCTGCGCGACTTTTTCCTCGCGGCTCATCTGCGCGACCAGCGCGGCGGCGCGTTGCTCCGGCGTCGCATCGGGTTGTGTTGCGGCCAACGCCGGCGCGCCGACCAGCGGCAGGCCCAGACCCAGACTCAGCGCGACCGCCAGGCGGCATGGAAACACGGACAACGACATCTGCTCACTCCTGCGGGGCGGCGGGTGGCCGTCACGCGTTGTTCTTGGATTGCCCGCAGCGACACCGCGGGCAGCGGTTGGTGACACTTGGCGCAGTGGTGGTTGCTGATCGGACGCCGAATCGGATGCGACCTGCGCCCGGGACTGCAGTCACTGCGCCACGCGCCGGCTTTGCGTATGGCGCAGCGCCCTGAGACGAGCGCTGCGCCATCGCCTGACGCCTGCTCCCGGCGCGGCTTACTTCGTCTCGGCCGGCTCCGGTGGTGCACCGGCCAGCGTGCTCGCCAGATCGCGCACCTGCAGCGTGGACTGCAACTGCGCCAGCGCCGCCTTGCTGCTCACATGCACGGTCAACGGCTCGCCCGGCAGCAGGTCGAACGCGTTGTCCGACAGCGTGGCATCCACATCGCCGAACGATAGCCAGACCTCGCGTGCCAGCGTGTTGCTGGACAGCGTCAGCGCATAGCCATCGCCATCGGCGCGCCACTGGCTGTCGATCTTGGCGGCCGGCAACGCCAGCTGCTTGGCCGGCGCGAAGAACACCACCTCGCGCGACAGCAGCTTGTCGCCGTCGAACAACTCGAACACCGCGTAGCTGCGCTTGGGGTTGGCGCTGCCCAGCAACTGCTTGTCGCTGAAGTTGCCCACCTGCAGGCTGCTGAGCGGTTTGACGGTGGCCTTTTCCTCGCGCTTGCTCAGCAGCTTGCCGTCCATGTTCATCACCCGCATGCGCCAACGCGCGGCCAGCGGGGTGGTGCGGTCGGAGACCAGCGACACCTCGGTCTGGCCCTTGTCGTTACGCAATGCGGCGATCAGCTCCGGCGCGTAGAAGCGGCGGGCGTGGTAGTGCAGCGCCTTCCAGCGGCCGTAGTAGTCCACGCTGGACCACGACGCACCCGGCCACACATCGTTGAGCTGCCAGTACAACGAGCCCATCGATTGCGGGCGCGAGGCGCGCAGATGCGAGGCGGCCAGGTTGATGCCTTCGGCCTGCATCAGCTGGCTCAGGTAGACGAAGCTCTCGAAATCCTTGGGCTCGCCGAATTCGCGGCGGATGTACAGCATCAGCCGCTTGTTGCCGTTGCCCTTGTCGAACTTCTGATGCACGCGCATCACCGGCGATTCCGGATCCATGTCGCCGGGTTCGGCGAAGGCACGCACGGTGCGCATGTCCGGGAACGACTGCAGGCCGTATTCGGACATGAAGCGCGGGGTGACGTTGAGGTATTCGGTCACCGGCAGCGCGGGGCCGCCCCAGACCTTCCAGTAATGCATGTCGCCATCGTTGGCCTGGTCGGCGGCGCCGTCGAAGTTGGTGCCAGGCGAGGTGGACCAATACGGCACGTCGCTGTCGTAGGTGGCCACCACTTCGCGGAACACGGTGCCGAACAAGGTGGTCATGCCGCGCTCGATGCGGCTGCGTTCTTCCGGGTCCACCGACTGCTTGAACTTGACCCGGTCGCCCCAGTTTTCCCAGCCGGTCTGCACTTCGTTGTTGCCGCACCACAGCACGATGCTGGGATGGTCGCGCAGGCGCTTGACCTGTTCGATCGCCTCCTGCCGGGTGTTCTCGCGGAACTCCACGTCGTACGGCGGCACCGCGCCGCCGAACATGAAGTCCTGCCAGATCATGATGCCCAGCTCGTCGGCCACCTCGTAGAAGCGGTCGTCCTGATAATGCCCGCCGCCCCACATGCGCAGCATGTTCATGTTGGCATCGCGCGCATCCTGCAAGGTGCTGCGCATGCGCTCGGGGCTCACACGTGCGGGGAACGCATCCAGCGGGATCAGGTTGGCCCCCTTGGCGAAGATCGGGATGCCGTTGATCACGATCTCCATGCTCTTGCCGTACTTATCTTTCTCGCGCCGCAGCTCCACCGAGCGCAGGCCGGTCACCCGCTTGATCTGCTGGCTGTCGCCATCGGCATCGCGCACGCTGGCCACGAAGGTGTAGCGGTCCTGCGCGCCGTAGCCGGCCGGGAACCAGCGCTTGGGCTTGGCGATGCGCACCGGCAGATCGATGCGGTTCTGGCCCGGGTCGACCACTGCCTGCTGGGTGAATTGCCCGACTTTCTGCCCATCCGGGCCGAGCACGTCCAGCGTCACCTGCACCGGGCCGCTGCGGCCGGCCTGCAGTTCCAGCTGCGCCTGCAATTGCGCGCTATCGGCATCCACGCGTTGCTGGGCGATATGCAGCCCGTCCACGCGCACCGCATCCCAGGCTTCCATGCGCACGTCTTTCCAGATGCCGGCATTGACCATGCGCGGGCCCCAATCCCAACCGAAGTTGTACGGCGCCTTGCGCACATAGGTGGAGCTGTGGCGCGACTCGGGCTCGTCGCCAAAGGCGGAATCGTAGGCGCCCGGCAGCGCGTACGGCTGCTTGGCCAGCCACGGCTGGATCTTCTTGATCGGCGAGAACAGCTTGACCTCGAGCACGTTGTCGCCGCGCTTGAGCAGGGGTTTGGCATCCACGCGCCACTGCCGGAACATGTTGTCGGCGCTGAGCAGCGGCTTGCCATTGAGGGTGACCTCGGCAAACGTGTCCAGACCGTCGAACACCAGCTCGACATGCTCGCGCTTGAGCGTGGCCGCATCCACGTTGAAGCGGGTCTGGTATTGCCAGTCGCTCAGGCCCGCCCACTGGATCTTGCCTTCGTTGTCGCGATAGAACGGGTCCGGCACGATCTTGGCGGCGATCAGATCGGTCTGTACCGCGCCCGGCACCTGCGCCGGCAACCACGCTGCCGCTTTCGGATAGGTCCTGGCCTGCTCCTGGCCCGGCACCAGCCGCACCTGCCAGCCGCTGTCCAGCGGCGTCGCGGTGGGCGGCGCGGCCCAGGCCTGCGAGATGGCAACGGCCAGGGCAAGCCCGAGGCGGGCGGGGGCGGGAACGCAACGATGACGGGACAGGGGCATGGATGACTCTCCTTGGATGGATCAGCGCGTGGCGGCGGGGGGCGCCTGCGCGGTGGTTTCAATCAACTGGACGGCGCCGATGGCATACAGCGGGCCGCGAATCGGCGCGGTGAAGCGCAGGCATAGATCGTGGATGCCGGTGCGTGCAGGCAGTGCGGTTTCCAGCGTGAATTGTTCGCCCAGCGTGGCGCTGTTGGGCAATTGCACGCTGGCGATCAGCTCGCCCTGGCAGCCCAGGCGCACTTCCAGCTCGCCGCGGCGCGTCTTGGCGGGGTACTGCACCACCTTGGATTGTTCGTGGGCCAGGCCGAAATTGTTCGGCAGGCGTGCGGCCTCGATCCGGATCGCGCCGACGCCATCCAGGCGCGCCTGCGGATACAGCCGGCAGGCATGGAACAGGTCGACGTTATAGACCGGCGTGTCGGCGCCGGTCAGCTCCGGCAACAACGGCAGGCGCAGGCCGAGCGCACCGGTGTCCACGCAATCGCGCAGGCCCTGGGTGTCCACGCGCAACAGCCCGGCACGATCGAAAGTACGGCTGCGCGTGGCCGCCAGCGCGGTGCCGCCGGCATCGAAGGCGGTGGCCTTGACCGTGGTCGGCAGCTGGATCGTAAACGGCGCCGCATAGCGTGGCGATGCCGGCGTGGGATCGCTGCCGTCGACGGTGTAGTGCAGCGTGCCCGCACCGGCCTGGGTGCCGAGTGCCACCTTGGCCGGGCCGCCAGCGAGCACCGGGTTGGGGCCGCCTTCCAGGGCGATATCGGCGGCGAAGGCGCCGTCGCTGTAGTCGATGCCCAGCGCCTTGTAGCGCTGCAGCTGCGCCGGCAGGCGCGCCAGGAAATCCTTCCAGTTGCGGGCAGCCACCGGCGACCAGTTCACTTCGGCGATGGCGGATAGACGCGGGAACAGCGCGTGATCCACATGCCAGCGCGAGGGAATGTATTCGGACCACAACGCGCCTTGCGCACCGAGTACATGCGTGGCCTGCTCGGCGGTCAGTGTGTCGGGCACCGGGTCGAAGGCGTAGACCTTGGACAACGGCAGTACGGTCAGGCGGCCGTTGGGTTCGTCGCTGCGGGTGGTCTGCAGGTTGTCCAGGTACAGCCAGTCGCCTGGCGCCAGCACCACATCGTGGCCCTGCCTGGCGGCGGTCACCGCACCGTCGGTGCCGCGCCACGACATCACCGAGGCACTGGCCGGCACGCCGCCTTCGAGAATTTCGTCCCAGCCGATCATGCGCCGGCCGTGCTGGGTGAGGTAGGCCGCAAGCTGTTCGTTGAACCAGCCCTGCATCGCGTGCGCGTCCTTGACCCCGAGCTTGCGCATCTGCGCGCGCACCGCGGGCGAGGCTTCCCACTGATCCTTGACCGCCTCGTCGCCACCGATATGGATATACGCCGACGGGAACAAGGTCAGCACCTCGTCCAGCACGTTGGTGATGAAGCTCAGGCTGCGTTCGCTGGTGTTGAACAGGTACGGATTGACGCCCCAGTTCACACCCACCTGCGTGCGCTGGCCGGGCACGCCGACTTCTTCCGGATACGCGGCCACCGCGGCCTGCGCATGCCCGGGCATGTCCAGCTCGGGCAGCACGGTGATGTGCAGGCGCGCCGCATAGGCGACGATCTCGCTGATCTGCTGCTGCGTATAGAAACCGCCATAGCGCTCGGGCGTGCCGTGCTGGCCGGCGCCGGGCGGGGTGCGCCAGGCACCGACCTCGGTGAGTTTGGGGTAACGCTTGATTTCGATGCGCCAGCCCTGGTCGTCGGTGAGATGCCAATGCAGCACATTGAGCTTGTGCGCGGCCATCGCGTCCAGCACATGCTTGACCGTGTCCACGTCGTGGAAGTGGCGGGCCACATCCAGATGCTGGCCGCGCCAGCCAAAGCGCGGCCAGTCGCGGATCGCCATCGCCGGTACGGCGACATCGCCCTTGCGCGCATCCGGCGTCATCAATTGCCAGGCGCTGATCGCGCCATAGAACAGGCCGGCACCATCGCGCGCGGTGATGCGGATGCCGTTGCCGTCCACATCCAGGCTATAGCCTTCCTTGTGTGCCACCGGCGCCTGCGCTGTGCGCTCCAGGCGGATGCTGTGCGGCGAGGCGCTGGTTTCGGTGCGCACTTCCAGGGTCAGGCCGCGGGTGCGTTGCAACAGGCTGGCCAGCGACTCGGCGCTGCGTCGCACTTCGGCGTTGCCGGTGGGGATGGAGATCACCGTGCCGGTGCCGACGCGGAAACTGCCGGTGCCGCGCCTGGCTTCGGCCGGGGCGGGAATCAGGGGCAGCGGTGCGTTGGTCGCAGGCAGTGTTGCGGTGTTGCCGGGGTTGGCTGCAGGTGCGGTCGCTGCATCGCGTTGGCCGCAGCCCGCCAGCACCATTGCCGTCAGCGCCATTGCAAGCAGGCGCGAGGAACGTCGGTGCGATGACAGCAGGCGCGACGACAGGCTGCGCGGCGACGGCGGCCAGGATAACGGTGAGCGCAGGCTCGGTGCGGAGTTCGACATCATGCAATCACATCCCGGTATGGCGGGGGAGATACGGCAGCCACGCACAGTAGCAAAGCCGTGCCGGATGGCGCAGGGACTGGCGCACGCTTCGTCGGGGTGCGCGGTGTGTGGTGTCGCGCAGCGCCCGCGCTCCGCATGGCGTGGTGCAGAACGGGCGCGGACAGTGCACGCATCGGCTTGCAGTGGATGCATTCCGATGCGAACACCGACCGCGCCCGTCCTGTCGTGCAGCAGTACGATGACGCGGTCAGCGCTGCGCGGTCGGCAACTCGTCCCACACCTTCGGGTCCTCGGCGCCCAGCACCCAGCAGCTGAAGCCTTCCAGGCCGTACTGCTTCACCAGGTCGTAGCGTGCCTTGAAGCTGCGCGCATCCGGGCGGAACACCCACTCGCGCATGTCGTCGCGGTAGAAGTAGAACCACGATTCCTGCTCGACCGGATCCCATTGCACGGTGGCGTTCTGCTCGATCGCCAGCGGGAACGATTCGTCGGCATCGATATAGGTGGCGGAGATGTTCGACGCCTCGGTGCCGTCTTCCTTGACCGGATTACCGGTGTACCAGCGGTAGCCGTAGGTGGCGATGCCGAGCGAGAGCTTGTCCTTCGGCACCTGGGTGATCGCGTAATCCAGGTGCTTCTTCATCCACACCATGCCGTCGACCGGGCCCGGCGTGGTCCAGCGGGTGTGCTGGTCGTAGGTCATGATGCTGACCAGATCCACGGCCTGGCCCAGCGCCTTGAGGTCGTACGCGCCGCGCCAGTATTCCCACATCCACTTGGAGAACTGGCCGCCTTCGGCATGGCCCGGGGCATTGGGCACCACCGCCACCGACATCTTGAAGCCGGCCTTGTGCAGCGCATCGGCGGTCTGCTTGACCATCAGCGTGTAGGCGTCGCGATCGGTCCAGGCGATGTTCTCGAAATCGAACTGGAAGCCGTAGTACTTGTGCTGCTTGCCGTGGATCAGCAGCGATTCGATCATGCGCTTCTTGGCGGCTTCGTCGTGCATCAGCTTGTGGAAGCCGTCGCGCCCGGTGGTCATCGACAGGATCGGCATCACCCGCAGGTTCTTCTGCTTGGCGATGTCGTACAGGTACATGTTGGGTGTGCCGTTGACCAGGCCGTTCTGGTCGACGCCGTACCAGGTCGGCACCACCACGTCGATCTTGTCGACATTGGCCAGGAACGAGTTGGTCGATTTCTGCGTGTTCATCAGATAGAACAACGCCGTGGGGGTTTTGGCCAGGGCCGGCGCGCACACCAGCGCCAGCGCCAGCAGGATCCAGGTCAATCGCTTGCTCATGAAAACAGCATCCGTCAGGGAGTGGAGGAAGAAGAAAGATCGATGCGCAGCACGTAGGCGTGCTCGCCGACCGGCTTGGCCGGCAGGCGTAGATGCAGGCCGTCGGCCTGCTGCTCGAACGGCACCTTCTTGCCGTTGGCCAGCAGCGTCACGTCGCGCACGCCGTCGGCCGCTGTGAGCGAGCGGATCACCGCCTTGCCGCCGGCCGGCCAGCCGAGTTCGATCGCATACAGCGCGCCATCGCGCGTGGTGAAGCGGAAATCCTCGGCGGTGTAGGGCTTGGTCTTGACGTCCTGGAAGGTGCCGCCGACCACCTCGGTCGGGCCTTCGCCATACACGCGCCACGGCTTGCTGTCGTAGATCGCGCCGCCGTTGGTCTTGAGCCACTTGCCGATCGCCAGCAGGATGCCGCGCTCGGTATCCGGGATCGAGCCATCGGCACGCGGGCCGATGTTGAGCATCAGGTTGCCGTTCTTGGCCACCACGTCGGCCAGCATGTGGATGATGAAGGTCGGCGACTTGTAGGTGTCGTTTTCGATGTAGCCCCACGATGCATTGCTCACCGAAGTGTCGGTCTGCCAATGGGTGGGATGGATGCCGGTGAGCTGGCCGCGCTCGATGTCCAGCGTGCCGGCCCCTTCCGGAAACGCGCCCAGCTTGTAGTTCACCACCACACCGCGATCGGCTTCGGTGCGCGCCGCGCCCTGGTTGTAGTAGTAGGCCAGCATGGTCGGCAGGGTGCTGCGGAAGGTGGGGTGGGCAATCCACCAGTCGAAATAGATCAGGTCGGGCTGATAGGTGTCGATCAGCTCGGTGGTACGCGCCAGCCAGTCGTCCAGCCATGCCTGCGACACCGGCGTCCAGTCGTTGGCCACATCGGCATCGTCCTTGCCAGGCAGGCGCACCTGCGCCGGGCCGTACAGCGCGGCATAGCGCGGGTCGTTGACGTCCGAATCGAACTTGCGCCCGCCATCGAAGAACCAGTTGTGCTCGGCGCGGTGCGAGGACAGCCCAAAGTGCAATCCCTGCGCGCGGATCGACTTGGACAACTCGCCCAGCAGATCGCGTTTGGGGCCCATCTTGACCGCAGTCCAGTCCGACAACCGGGAGTCGTACAGCGCAAAGCCGTCATGGTGCTCGGCCACCGGCACCACATAGCGCGCGCCGGATTGCCGGAACAGCTTGGCCCAGCCATTCGGATCGAACTTGGGCGCGGTGAACTTGGGAATCAGATCCTTGTAGCCGGAGCGCGCCTGCGGGCCATAGGTCGCCACGTGATGGGCGAATTCCTTGGATCCCTCCAGGTACATGTTGCGCGAATACCACTCGCTGCCGAACGCCGGCACCGAGAACACGCCCCAATGGATGAAGATGCCGAACTTGGCATTGTCGTACCACGCCGGCGATTGATAGGCCTTGAGTGCAGCCCAGTCGGGGCGGAACGGACCCTTGCGTGCGCCGGCCTCGGCTTCGCGCACCAGGCGCTCGCGCTCGGGTGCGTACTTGGCGGTGGCGCTGAGCCACTGCTGGTCGATCTGGTCCGGGCTGAGCGTGGTGGCGGTGGGCGCGGTGGGCGATTGCGCGCTGAGCGTGGCAGCAGGCAACGCGAGCAGCAGACCGAGCGCGAGCATTCGCGTTCTGGGTGCAGCTCCGGCGTGGCGGCGGGATGGAGCCGCAGGGCGGCTATCGGTCGTCATGGGAACTGCACTCCTTCAAGCGAGACGTGTCGGTTGCAGCGCAGCCGGCACGTGGATGGCAAAAGCGGGCCTGGCCATGCTCCCTCAACCGAGAAGGGGCGTGGCCAGTACCACTCCTTGGTACAACATCGAGCGGTGCACTGCATGCAACACACCGCTCAAAAAAAAGCGCGCCACCGTGGAGGGTCGGTGGCGCGCCGGTGCTACATCAGAACTTGAAGTTCAACTGGGCCTGATAACCGCGGCCGTTCTTGTAGAACGCCGTGGGGGTCGAGCGGGTGTTGCTGAACAGCCGGTAGGTGGAATCCAGCAGGTTGGTCGCGCCGAAGGTGATGCCCATGTAATCGGTGATCTGATACGAGGCGGTCAGATCCAGCTGCTTGTAGCTGTCTGCGAAGTCCTGCGAGGCGAGGCGGCCGATCTGGGTGAAGTACTTGGAACGGAAGCTGTAGTTCACACGCACCATCCAGTCGCCATGCTCCCAGTACGGGATGATGTTGTAGGTATCGCGCGACAGGTACGGCAGGTTCAGACCCGAGCTCGAATCGGATTCGGCAAAGGTGTAGTTGGCCTGCACACCGAAGCCCAGACCCAGCGACTGCTGGTAGTTCACCGACACGCCCTTGACCTTGGCATCGGAGACGTTGATCGGCGAGGTCACCGTGTAGAGACCGGAATTGCCGCTGATCGGATCGGTCAGCTGCTGCTGGCTGGTGGTGTTGACGATGTAGGAGCTGATGTCGCGATAGAACACTTCACCGGACAGCATGCTGGACGGCGCGAAATACCACTCCGCAGCAAGGTCGTAGTTGGTGGACTCGTACGGCTTCAGGTCCGGGTTACCGCCACCGGCGGTCAGGTTGCCGTTCGCACTGTTGATGCTGAACGTGCCGGCCAGATCGCCATAGCGTGGACGTGCGATCACCTTGGCAGCCGAGAAACGCAGCACGGCGTCGTCGGTGATGTCGTAGGCGATGTTGAAGCTCGGCAGCGCCTTGCGGTAGTCGTTGGTCTCGGCCACGCGCGAGTAGTTGGTGCCGCCATCGGCGGTCTGCCAGTACAGCGACTTGTCGGTGGTGTCGACCAGGCGCACGCCGACGTTACCGCGCCACTTGCCGGTCTCGTAATTCAACTGGGTGTAGAAGTTCTGCGTGATCTCCTTCACTTCGAACGAGGAGCCGTAATCGGGACGGTACGGACCCTGCGGCTGCGACAGCAGATAGTTGCGGATCGAGTTCAGGCTGGCGGTCGGCCAGGTGGTCAGGTCGCCACTTGCGCCCAGGCCGTCGTACAGGCCGCTCGGGGTGGTGCCCGGGTTGAACTGGGTCAGCGAGATCGCATCGGTGGTATTGATGCGATTGCCGCGTGCGTCCACGCCGTTGTTGTGGTTGATGTACTTGTAGCCGAACAGCAGTTTGGTGAACGGGCCCAGCTCCAGATCGCGGGCCGCATCCCACTGGAAGTATTTCTCTTCGTCGGTGCTCTTCTGATAGAAGATGCCGCCGGCCTGCATCGCGCTGGAGTCCTGCGAACCGGCGGGCAGGCCGGCCGGCGAACCGGGCAGCGTCCAGTTCGAGGCGCCGCCGTTGTCGTAGTTCACCGCGGTGTTCTGACCATCGAAGGCGTAGTTATAGCCGCCGTCGGTCATCAGGAACTTCATCAGGTACTCGGGGTTCTTGCCGCCGGTGGCCTTGGTGTCGCCGACCTGGGTGGTGAACACCCACTTCTCGCCCGACCAGTCGTGACGCAGGTTCAGGCTCTTGGTGGTGACGGTGCTCTCGCGGTAGTTCGCGTCCAGCTGAGCGTACGGCTGCCCCGCGGCGCCATCGCCGAAGGTCGCCGAGGTGACCACGCCGTTCTGCACATTGGCGCTGGTGACCTTCTGCAGGTCGTTGTTGCACGCCGGGCAGACGTAACGCGATTCGCTGAAGTTGTTGTACTTGCCCTTGATGTACAGGCCGGTCAGGTTGAATTCGTTCTGCTCGTTCGGCTTCCACTGCAACGCGCCCTGCACGCCGCTGCGTTCGCGGGTCTGCTGGAAGAATGCGCTGTTGATGCCGGCCGGTACACGGGCGGTGGCGACATCGCTGCCGTCGCCGGTGATGGTGGCGCTGGCGGGAATGTTGGCGCCGGTGGTGTAGCCGAAGTATTCGATACCGGCGCGTGCCAGGTCCTGCTTGTCATGCGTGGCGGAGATCAACGCGCCGAAGGTCTCGTCGTCGTTCTTCCAGCTCCACAGCGCCGAGCCGCGCGGATTGCCTTCTTCCGAACGGTCGTTGTAGTTGTAGCCGACCGAGCCGCGGATGGTGTTCTTGGGCAGGTCCAGCGGCTTGCGGGTGTGCACGATCACGGTGCCGCCGATCGAGCCTTCGTCGATGCGCGCTTCCGGGGTCTTGTAGACCTCCATCAGGCCGATGATTTCCGGCGACAGCAGGGTGTAGTTGAAGGTACGGCCGCTGGTGTCGGTCGGGTTGCCGCCCCAATCGCCCGAGGCGATGGTCTGGCCATTGAGCAGCACGCGGTTCAAGGCCGGGTCGGTGCCGTTGATGCTGACCTTTTCGCCTTCGCCGAACTGGCGGTCGACGCTGATGCCCGGCAGGTGCGACAGCGATTCGGCGGCATTGATGTCCGGGAACTTGCCGATGTCTTCGGCGCTGATCGCATCGACGATCGAGTTGGCCGAGCGCTTGACTGACTGGCTCTTCTCCAGCGATGCGCGATAACCGGTGACGGTGATGGTATCCAGCTCGGTGGTCGCCGACGGCGTGGCGGCAGGAGCCTGTTGTTCTTGTCCGGCAGCCATTGCAGAGCCGGAGCAGTACAGAGCGGCGGTAATACAGAGTGCTAACGTCGTGGTGCGGCTGTGCATGGCTAAACCTCGTTGGTTAGTGCTGTGAGCGCGCCGCCTCTGGAAGGCGTCACGCGCTCGGCGTGGCCGGCAAAACAACACGCCCTGACCGATCGCGGTGATCCCACTGGCACGCGTCGCAAGAGGCGGGCCCGGGTGATTCGCGTGGTAGAGGAGGTGTCCCCCGTGTGGTGAAGCGGTAGAGCGAATGCGACTTCAGCGAGTCGAACATCGGGTGATGTCCCGCTCACGAATCTGGAATGCACCGGCGAGGGAGTAGCCCGTTCCTGAGTACCGAACAGTCCATGGCCCCTCCTGCCAGAACCCCGATTTGGATCGAGTCTCGCGTAGCGTTGACAGCGTTGTCAACACATCGTCACAGATCTCTGAAGCGGCTGCGATTGCGCTGCAATGCAGCATTTCTCCGCGATGCCATGCACTGCGCCGATACCGTTGCGCAATGCGCCGTCGGCGGCTCACGGTTTTGATCAGCTGTTTCTATGGGGAATGGCGCTTGTGCAAATGGCGGGTGCCGTTTTGTGCTGAAATCGCTGTCGCAAACGTGGAATTTGAGTGAATGATGAAATTGGCGGCATCCTGTTTAAATCGTGATCGCCACGGTTGCGTTACAGGGCGATTACTGACAACGTTGTCTACCCCGTTACCGTTCGTCGGACAATGGGCATGACGCCAGCCCGCGGCCACTTATCAGGAGAATGCGTGAGCGCAAGCAGTCCAATGGAAGCGGTGGCCTTTCCGCGCCCCGACACCTTCGTTGCCGCAGACGTGGGGGGGACGCATGTGCGTCTGGCGCTGGTGTGCGAAAGCCCCGATCCACGCCAACCGGTCACGGTGCTGGACTACCGCAAGTACCGGTGTGCCGACTACCCGGGCCTGGCCGAGATCATGGCCGCGTTCTTTGCGGAGCTGGGCTGCGCGCCGGTGCAGCGTGGTGTCATCGCCAGTGCCGGGTATGCGCTGGAAGACGGCAGCGTGATCACCGCCAACTTGCCGTGGGTGCTGGCGCCCGAGCAGATCCGCCGCCAGCTCGGCATGCAGGCATTGCATCTGGTCAACGATTTCGAAGCGGTGGCGCATGCGGCCAATTACATGGTCGGCAATCAGGTCCTGCAGTTGTCCGGCCCGCCGCAGGGTGCGCCGGGTCCGGCGCTGATCCTGGGCCCTGGCACCGGCCTGGGCGCGGCGTTGTGGATTCCAAACGGCGCCACCCCGGTGGTGTTGCCGACCGAGGCCGGCCACGCCGCGCTTGCTGCCGCCAGCGATCTGGAAGTGGCCTTGCTGCAGGAGCTACGCCGCACCCGCACGCATGTGGCCACCGAGCACCTGCTCTCCGGCCCGGGCCTGTTGAATCTGTACACCGCACTGGCCGCGCTGCGTGGCGTGCCGGCGCTGCATGCCAGCCCGGCCGATGTCACTGCCGCCGCACTGGCTGGCGAGGACACGCTGGCGCGCGATGCGCTACAGGCGTTCTGCGGCTTCATGGGCAGCGTGGTCGGCGACATGATGCTGCTCTATGGCGTGCGCAGCGGTGTCTATCTGGCGGGTGGATTCCTGCCGCAGATCGCCGCATTCGTGGCCGCAAGCGATTTCGTCGCACGTCTGCTCGACAAGGGCGCATTGCGTCCGGCGCTGGAGCAGGTGCCGGTCAGCATCGTCGAGCACGGCCAGCTCGGTGTGATCGGCGCGGCCAGCTGGTTCCTGCAGCACGGCCGCTGAGCGCCCGCGCATCGCCAGGTGCAGCAGTCTGGCTGCACCAAACCGATCAACTCCACATCCCGTAGGAGCGCACCCGGGCGCGACAAGGCATTCTCGATAACGCCAGGTCGCGCCCAGGTGCGCTCCTACGAGCCAGCCCGGCTGTTGGGCCGGGACGCAGTGGATGGAGCCATCGACATGCAGCGGACAACGCAACGCCGGGCAACTCCACATCCCGTAGGAGCGCACCCGGGCGCGACAAGGCATTCCCGATAACGCCAGGTCGCGCCCAGGTGCGCTCCTACGAGTCGGCGCGGGTTTAGGGCCGGGACGCAGTGGACGGAGCCATCGACATGCAGCGGACGACGCAACGCCGGGCAACTCCACATCCCCCGTAGGAGCGCACCCGGGCGCGACGAGGCATTCCCGATAACGCCCGGTCGCGCCCAGGTGCGCTCCTACGAGTCGGCGCGGGTTTAGGGCCGGGATGCAGTGGACGGAGCCATCGACATGCAGCGGACGACGCAACGCCGATCAACTCCACATCCCCCGTAGGAGCGCACCCGGGCGCGACAAGGCATTCTCGATAACGCCAGGTCGCGCCCAGGTGCGCTCCTACGAGTCGGCGCGGGTTTAGGGCCGGGACGCAGTGGACGGAGCCATCGACATGCAGCGCCCAGGTGCGCTCCTACGATGTCGTGGCGCTATAGGTCACCGAACCGCGACTGCAGCGCCGCGATTGCCGCCAGGCCCGCGGTTTCGGTACGCAGAATGCGTGGCCCCAGTTGCAGGCCGCTGAAACCGGCCTCGGCGAGGGTGGCGCGATCACGCGGCGACCAGCCGCCTTCCGGGCCGATCGCCACGATCACATGCGGTTGCGCGTCCAGCACCAGGCTACCCAGGCGATGCGCGCCGTGCGGGTCCAGCGTCAGCCGTAACGCCTGCGGGTCGCTGGCCCGCGCCGCATCCTGCAGGCCGTGCGGCGCAGCGACCGTGGGAATGCGCGCACGCCCGGACTGCTCGCAGGCCGACACCACCACGCTGCGCCAATGCGCCAGGCGTTTTTCCATGCGCGCCGCATCCAGCTTGACCTCGGTGCGCTCGGCGTTGACCGGCACGACCGCCGTTACCCCCAGCTCGGTGGCCTTCTGCAGGATCAGATCCATCTTCTCGCCGCGCGCGATGCCCTGGATCAGGGTGATCGACAACGGCGACTCGTTGTGCAGCGGCTCGGCACGTTCCACCAGTGCGCGCGCCTCGCGTTTGCCGGCCAGGGTGATGCGCGCGTGGTAGTCGCTGCCGTCGCCGTTGAACAGCACGCAGGCATCGCCCTCGCGCAGTCGCAGCACACGCAGCAGGTGATTGGCCGACTCTTCCGGCAGCGTCACCTCCTGGTCGCAGTGCAGCGGCAGTGCGACATGGGAGCGGGTCAGGCGCATGCAACGGCCTCCTCGATGGCGTGGCGGGTGGTCGCAGCCAGCAGCGCAAGTTGCGCGTCGTCCACGCAATACGGCGGCATCCAGTACAGCACGTCGCCGAGCGGGCGCAGCACCACGCCCTTGTCGAGTGCGGCGCGATAGGCCTTCAGGCCCACCCGCGCCGCAGACGGAAACGGCGTGCGCTTGTCGCCGCCCTGCGTGAGTTCGAACGCCACAATCATGCCGGCCTGGCGCACGTCGGCCACCGCGGGGTGTTCGCCGATCTGCGCAGCCAGCGTGGTCATGTGCGCGGCGGTGCGCTGGTTGCGCGCAATCACATCGTCGTCTGCAAAGATCTGCAGGGTTGCCAGCGCGGCGGCGCATGCCAGCGGATTGCCGGTGTAGCTATGCGAATGCAGGAACGCACGTTCGCGCGAGTCGTCCAGGAACGCCGCGTACAACTGCTGCGTGGCCAGCACTGCCGACAGCGGCAGAAATCCGCCGGTCAGCCCCTTGGACAGGCACAACAGGTCGGGCATGATCCCGGCCTGTTCGCAGGCGAACAGGCTGCCGGTGCGACCGAAGCCGGTGGCGATCTCGTCGGCGATCAGGAACGCGCCATACGCGTCGCACAGTTCGCGTGCGCGGCGCAGATAGGCCGGGTGATACATGCGCATGCCGCCTGCGCACTGCACGCGCGGCTCCAGGATCAGCGCGCAGATTTCGTCGGGCGAGTGTTCGAACACCGCCTGCAGCGCATCGGCCGCCTGCAATGCGTAGTCTTCCGCGCTCTGTCCGGGCTCGGCCAGGTAGGCATCGGGCGAGGGCGCAAAGATCGACTCCAGCAGCAACGGCGCATACACGCGCCGATACAGCGGGATGTCGCCGACCGACAACGCGCCGATGGTCTCGCCGTGGTAGCCGTTTTCCAGCGCGACGAAACGCGTGCGGCGGTGCTCGCCGCGGTTATGGAAATAGTGGAAGGCCATCTTCAAGGCCACTTCCACGCCGGCCGAGCCATTGTCGGCATAGAACACCTTGGACAACGGCGCGCGGCCGGACTGGCGCGGCGCGATCGCCAACAGGCGCTCGGCCAGCTGCACGGCGGGCGCATGGGTGAAGCCGGCCAGCATCACCTGCTCCAGTTCGCCAGCCTGGCGCGCGATGGCCGCGCCGATGCGCGGTTCGCTATGGCCGAACAGGTTGGTCCACCAACTGCTGACCGCGTCCAGGTAGTGGCGACCGTCGTGGCCGATCAGCCACGCACCGTCGCCACGCGCGATCGGTACCAGCGGAAGTGTGTGCGGGTGCTCGCGCATCTGCGTGCAGGGGTGCCACAGCACGGCAAGATCGCGTTGCCGCCAATGTTCGTCAGCTTGGGAGGCTGCCGGGTCTGCTAGGATTTCGGGCTCATGAACATGTCGATGCATACGCCTATTCTATCGGTCGGCCCCGCCGCTGCGTGCGACGCATGAGCCCGCGCCTGCCGACCATCCACAAGATCACCGATCTGGGTGACGGGCCGTTCCGTCGCCAGCAGCTGGATCTGGAATTTTCCAACGGCGAGCGTCGCCTTTACGAGCGCCAGCTCAGCCAGGGCCACGGCGCGGTGGTGGTGGTGCCGATGCTCGACGCGCAGACCGTGCTGCTGGTGCGCGAGTACGCCGCCGGCGTGCATCGTTACGAGCTGGGCCTGGTCAAGGGCCGCATCGATGCCGGCGAGACGCCGGAGCAGGCCGCCGACCGCGAGCTCAAGGAAGAAGCCGGTTACGGCGCGCGCCAGGTGCAGGTGCTGCGTGCGATGACGCTCGCTCCTACTTATATGAGTCACCAATCCTGGTTGGTGCTGGCACGCGACCTCTATCCCGAGCGCCTGGTGGGCGACGAGCCGGAAGAGATGGAGGTGGTGCCCTGGCCGATCGCCCGTCTGGACGAATTGATGCTGCGCGAAGATTTTTCCGAAGGCCGCTCGCTGGCCGCCTTGTTCATTGCGCGCGAGTGGCTGGAGCGCAACCCATGATCCGCATTCCGATGGAACTGCGCGAAACCGTGATCGCCATCGCTCGCGAGGCGGGAGCGGCGATCATGGATGTCTATGCGCAGGATTTCGCGGTGGAGCTTAAGGACGACGCCAGCCCGCTGACCCAGGCCGACCTTGCCGCCAACCGTGTCATCGTCGAAGGCTTGCGCCGGGTCACCCCGGACGTGCCGGTGCTGTCGGAAGAATCCGCGCACGTGGCCTGGGAAGACCGCCAGTTCTGGACCAGCTACTGGCTGGTTGACCCGCTCGACGGTACCCGCGAGTTCGTCAAGCGCAACGGCGAGTTCAGCGTCAACATCGCACTGATCCATATGGGCGCACCGGTGCTCGGCGTGGTGCAGGCGCCGGTTGATGGCAGGGTCTGGTACGCCGCACGGGGCGAGAACGCTTACCGCCGCGATGGCGACCGCGACGAGATGCTGCACACGCGCACGCCGGCGGCCACGCCGCTGCGGGTCGCCGCCAGTCGCTCGCATCGCGATGCGCGCACTGCTGCCGCGCTGGAGCGCATGGGCGAGATCGATGTGGTCGCGCAAGGCTCGTCGTTGAAGTTCTGCCGCATCGCCGAAGGCGACCTGGACGTGTATCCGCGCTTCGGCCCCACCTCCGAGTGGGACACCGCAGCCGGCCAGTGCGTGCTGCACGCCGCAGGCGGCGTGCTGCTGGCCGGCGGCACCGGCAAACCGTTCCGTTACAACCGCCGCGACACCTTGCTCAATGGCGATTTCATCGCGCTGGGCGATCCCAATCTGCCGTGGCGCAGCTGGCTGGTGTGAGCACGGCCGACCGCCGCTTGCGCACTCGCCGATTGGATCCGGCAGTTGCGCGCACTCCCGATGCAGTCATGTCCAATGCGGTCCCTGCCCATCGCCTGCCGCCAGGTGACGCGGCACGTGCCTGCGGCATCGCCCGGGCACGCCACTCCACTGCACCACACCTGCCAGGAACACACCATGTCTCAGTCCCCGCCGACCGGCGACCTCCAGCGCCTGCTGCAGCTGATGGCGCGCCTGCGCGATCGTGAGCACGGCTGTCCGTGGGATGTGGAGCAGACCTTCGCCAGCATCGCGCCGTACACCATCGAAGAAGCCTACGAAGTTGCCGACGCCATCGATCGCAACGACCTGCCGGCTCTGCGCGACGAGCTGGGCGACCTTCTCCTGCAAGTGGTCTTCCATGCGCAGATGGCCGCCGAGCAGGGCGCGTTCGGATTCGCCGACGTGGTCGCCACGCTCAGCGACAAGCTGGTGCGTCGCCACCCGCACGTGTTTGCCGAGCAACGTGCCGACGATGCGCAGGCGGTAAGCGCCAACTGGGAGCAGATCAAGCGCGACGAACGTCGCGCGGCCGGCCATCAGGACGACTCCGCACTTGCCGGCATCGCACGCGGCCTGCCGGAATGGCAGCGCTCCACCAAGCTGCAGGCGCGTGCGGCGCGGGTCGGCTTCGATTGGCCCGGCCCGGCCCCGGTGCTGGAAAAGCTGCAGGAAGAAATCGAGGAACTGCGCGTGGAGTTCGCGCGTGGCCCGGTCGCCGACAACCAGGCGCGGCTGGAAGACGAGCTCGGTGATGTGTTGTTCGTTTGCGCCAACCTGGCGCGTCATGCCAGGGTCGACGTGGGTGCGGCGCTGCGCCATGCCAATCTCAAGTTCGAGCGCCGCTTTCGCGCGATGGAAGCGCAGGCGCAGGCGGACGGCACCTCTCTGGCCGCGCTGTCGCTGCAGCAGCAGGAGGCGCTGTGGCAACAGGTCAAGCGCGGCGAACGCGGCGGTGATCCGTCCGCTCTCGGTCAGGCTGCCGCGACGCCTGTCACTGACGCGCCCGCGGCCGGTGATCAGGTGCGCGACACTGCGGAGCTGCAGCAGGCCGACGTTGGCAAGCAAGGCGTCGACAAGCCCGGCCGCGCATGACTGCTGCACCGACCACGCTGTTGCTGTTCGCGGCCACCGCCGTTGCCGAACTGGTCGGTTGCTACCTGCCGTATCTGTGGCTGCGCAAGGGCGGCAGCATCTGGTTGTTGCTGCCGACGGCGCTGAGCCTGGCCGTCTTCGTCTGGTTGTTGAGCCTGCATCCCGATGCCAGCGGCCGCGTGTATGCCGCCTATGGCGGGGTCTATATCGCCAGTGCGCTGCTGTGGCTGTGGTGGGTGGACGGGGTGACGCCGACGCGTTGGGATCTGCTGGGCGCGGCCTGCTGCCTGCTCGGCATGGCGATCATCATGTTCTCGCCGCGCGGCGCCTGAGCGCGCCTTCGCAGCACCGTCTGCACTTTACAAAGCGCGGTCGCCTGCGCGTTGCGGCGTGCTGCGCAACGCCGACACGCTGCCCGAGGTGGTCAGCCACAGCGCCGCATGCAGGGTCGCGGCCGCCGTTGCCGAGGTAGGGCGCGCAATGGGGACAGGTGGCGCTAGGGCATACTCAAGCCAAGGATCGACTCGTCATCGCAAGGGGCTGCTCATGTTTCCGACTTCTTTCTTGGCCATCGCCGTTCTGGTCGCTGGCGTCATCGTGCTGTTCAAGACCGTGCGCATGGTGCCGCAGGGCTTTCAGTGGACGGTGGAGCGCTTCGGCCGCTACACCCACACCATGAGTCCGGGTCTGCACTTTCTGGTGCCGGTGGTCTACGGCGTGGGGCGCAAGATCAACATGATGGAGCAGGTGCTCGACGTCCCCAGCCAGGACGTCATCACCAAGGACAACGCGGTGGTGCGGGTGGATGGCGTGGTGTTCTTCCAGGTGCTCGATGCCGCCAAGGCCGCCTATGAGGTCTCCAACCTGGAGATCGCTTCGATCGCGCTGGTGCAGACCAACATCCGTACCGTGATCGGCTCGATGGATCTGGACGAATCGCTGAGCCAGCGCGAGACCATCAATGCGCAGCTGCTCAGCGTGGTCGACCAGGCCACCAATCCCTGGGGCATCAAGGTCACCCGCATCGAGATCCGCGACATCCAGCCGCCGCGCGACCTGATCGACTCGATGGCGCGGCAGATGAAGGCCGAGCGCGAGAAGCGCGCGCAGATCCTCGAAGCCGAGGGCTCGCGCCAGTCGGAAATCCTGCGCGCCGAAGGCGAGAAGCAGGCCGCCGTGCTCGAAGCCGAAGGCCGCAAGGAAGCCGCGTTCCGCGATGCCGAGGCGCGCGAGCGTCTGGCCGAGGCCGAAGCCAAGGCCACCCAGATGGTCTCCGATGCGATCGCCAACGGCAGCGTGCAGGCGATCAATTACTTCGTCGCACAGAAGTATGTGGAGGCGTTCAAGGCGCTGGCCACCGCGCCCAACCAGAAGTTCGTGCTGATGCCGATGGAATCCAGCGGCGTCATCGGCTCGATCGCCGGCATTGCCGAGCTGGCCAAGGAAGCGCTGAACAAACCCGACGCGAGCCATGTGCGCGTGCCGCCGATGCCGCCGCGCGTGGGAGGCTGAGCCATGCGTTGGGACGTGGTGGCCTGGGCGGTGCTGGCGTTGCTGTTGATTGCTGCCGAGACGCTGGTGCCCGGCGCGTTCCTGCTGTGGATGGGCATTGCCGCCGCAGCGGTGTGCGTGCTGGTGCTCGCGTTGCCGGGCATGTCGCTGCTGCTGCAGATCGTCGCCTTCGTGCTGCTGAGTTTCGTCTCGGTGCAGGTGTATCGCAGCTGGTTTCGCGGCAAGGGCCGGCAGAGTGATCGGCCTCTGCTCAACCGACGTGCCGAGCAGTTGATCGGTCGCTGCGTGGTGCTCGACCAGGCGATCCACGAGGGACGCGGCCGTGCCAAGGTCGACGATGCGTTCTGGGTGGTCAGCGGCCCGGACCTTCCGGCCGGCACGCCGGTGCGTATCGTCGGTGTCGATGGCATGACCTTGCAGGTGCAGGCGGCCGGTTGATCGGGCAGGGCACGCGTCGTGCCCATGCAGCGAGGCTGCAGCGCGGCGCGATAGGGCGCGGCCAGGTCCAGGTGTCGGCGGCGCGTTGCCGCATCGCCTGCGCCGTTTCCCCAGGCACGGCCAGGCGGCGATAATGGTGCTCTTTCCCTTGGACCGGTGCGCATGACCCAGAAGACCATCCTCAACGACACCCATCGTGCGCTCGGCGCCAAGATGGTCGACTTCGGCGGTTGGGACATGCCGATCCATTACGGCTCGCAGCTGGACGAGCACCACCAGGTGCGTCGCGACGCCGGCATGTTCGATGTCAGCCACATGACCGTGGTCGACCTGCACGGTCCGCGCGTGCGCGAGTTCTTGCGCTATCTGCTGGCCAACTCGGTGGACAAGCTCAAGGTCTCCGGCAAGGCGCTGTACACCTGCATGCTCAACCCGCAGGGCGGGGTGATCGATGATCTGATCGTCTACTTCCTGCGCGAGGACTTCTTCCGCCTGGTGGTCAACGCCGCCACCCGCGAAAAGGACCTGCAGTGGATCGGCGAACAGGCCGCAGCCTTCCAGGTGCGCGTGGAAGAGCGCGGCGACTTTGCGATGATCGCCGTGCAAGGGCCCAACGCGCGCGCCAAGGTGATCGAACTGGTGGATCCGGCCGATACCGTAGCGGCGAGCAAGCTCGGCCGTTTCGCTGCGCTGCAGACGCGTTCGCGCGATGGCGTGGAACTGTTCCTTGCGCGCACCGGCTACACCGGCGAAGACGGTTTCGAAATCGTGTTGCCGCAGGAGGCAGCAGTGGCGTTCTGGAACGCGCTGCTCGCGCAGGGCGTCAAGCCGGCCGGTCTGGGCGCACGCGACACCTTGCGTCTGGAAGCCGGCATGAATCTCTACGGTCAGGACATGGACGACACGGTCAGTCCGTACGAGGCCGCGCTGGCCTGGACGATCGCCCTGGACGACGGCCGCGACTTCATCGGTCGCGCCGTGCTCGAGTCGCAAAAGGCGCAGGGCGCACCGCGTCAGCTGATCGGTGTGGTGATGGACGAGAAGGGCGTGCTGCGGCATGGCCAGACCGTGCTTAGCGCCAGCGGCGAAGGCGAGATCCTGTCCGGCACCTTCTCGCCCACGCTCGGCAAGGCGATCGCGTTCGCGCGCGTGCCGGCCGGCAGCATCGACGCGCTGCGCGTGGACATCCGTGGCAAGCAGGTGCCGTTGCGCGCGGTGAAGTTTCCGTTCGTGCGCGACGGCCAGGCGCAGCCCGGCGTCCTTGGCGAATGAGTCAGACCTCTGCCGGGCGTGCAAACGTCCGGCAGCGTGCGACATCCATCGCCACCCACCGGCCGACACGCGCGTGCACCTGTGTTGTCGTGCGGTCTAAACTAGCCACCTGTCCCCAACCCATCAGTTTCCCCGGAGCACACCCATGAGCGAGATCCCTGGCGACCTCAAGTTCCTCAAATCCCACGAGTGGGCCCGCGTCGAAAGCAGCGGCCGCGTGACCGTCGGCATCTCCGACCACGCGCAGGGCTTGCTGGGCGACTTGGTCTACGTCGAACTGCCCGGCGTCGGCGACACCGTGCAGGTCGGTACCGGCGCGGCGGTGGTGGAGTCGGTCAAGGCCGCCTCCGACGTCTACAGCCCGGTCAGCGGCACCGTCGTCGAGGTCAACAGCGCACTCAGCGACAAGCCGGAAACCATCAATGAAGACGCCTACGGCGAAGGCTGGATCTTCGTGGTCGAACTCGACGACAAGGAAGAGCTCAACGACCTGCTGTCGCCGGACGACTACGCCGAGCTGCTGGAAGACGACGCGCACTGACCGCGCCTCGCCCGTCGCACACCCGGATGGCCGCTCGTTGGAGCGGCCATTTTTTTGTCTGCGTGGCGATGGCCGCGCGCCGATCCCGCCTGCCGATGGCGTACGTCCTGCCGCGCTGCGCGCGTCCGGCTGGTGCCGGCTGTCGCTCGCAGTCGAAGCCTGCGCCGATGTTCGACGACCGTGCACTCGCCAGCGGCATGCGCGCGCGACATCGTCGACTGCGTTGCGACCGTCGTGGTGTCGGATTTCCGACGTGAGCCGGTCGTGAGGAGATGGCGTGCAGCCGGTGAAAAATATTTGCAGCGTCGCCTGCATCCAACCTTGGACACGGTGCGCAACGGATGCCGTTGGCAGTGCACGCGGATACACGCATGGGTCGAAAAACGCGCAATAAGTTTGCGCATTTTTGCTTGTGCGAGGCCTTGGGCAAGCTTGGTCGATAAAAAATTTTCAGCTGGCGGACAGGCGGCGCGTACCGCGGCAAGCGGGCGTGCGCTGTTGTGTCGCTGCAGTGGACAACAGCGTGCGCGTCTGCATCGCTAAAAAAAAAACAGCACAAAAGAAGTGCTTTTTTGAAAACGTCGTTGCGCCGCTGCATGCCAAGGGCAGCGACGCGCGCCATCGCACGGCGTCTTTGGACCCGCTCGACGGGACGCATCGCGACGAGGCGTTGAAAAAAAAATGCAAAAGAGTGTTGACAGTAAAAAAAAGCGTGATTAGGTTTCGCCCAGCAGACGTTGCTGCGAAAGAGAGTGAGCAGAATCGACATCAAGCCGACACGCTTGTTCCCGATGTCCACCGAAGCGCTATCCACGGTGGAGTTGGGTCCGCTTCTCTCCAGAAAAGCAGCAGTCGCTCCGATCACGCACCCGCGTCGCTGTTCGATGCGGGTGTTTCTGTATCCGTCCCGTCGCGCATCACCTGCGGACGGTTCCCGACGACGGCATGCCGTTGCGGGGTTTGCTTCAACTGGGCGTTTCACCTCCATAGTTCACTGACGAGGAGCCAATTACATGGCCACTGCAAAAGCTGCGAAAAAGAAACCCACTGCCAAGAAGGCAGTGAAGAAGACTGCCGCCAAGAAGGCAGTCAAGAAGGTCGCCAAAAAGGCAACCGCCAAGAAGGCAGTGAAGAAGACTGCTGCGAAGAAGGCCGTCAAGAAGACTGCAAAGAAGGCAACCGCCAAGAAGGCAGTGAAGAAGACTGCAAAGAAGGCAACCAAGAAGACTGCCGCCAAGAAGGCAGTGAAGAAGACTGCAAAGAAGGCGACCAAGAAGACC
Organism: Xanthomonas sp. LMG 8993; assembly: GCF_009835065.2. Classification (NCBI taxonomy): domain Bacteria; kingdom Pseudomonadati; phylum Pseudomonadota; class Gammaproteobacteria; order Lysobacterales; family Lysobacteraceae; genus Xanthomonas; species Xanthomonas sp. LMG 8993. Next base: position 486,842 of record NZ_QVIF02000002.1, read on the forward strand.
GCCGCCAAGAAGGCCGTCAAGAAGACCGCCAAGAAAGCGGTAAAGAAGACCGCCAAGAAGGCAGTTGCCAAGAAGGCGACCAAGAAGTCCGCCACCAAGAAGACTGCCGCCAAGAAGCCTGCTGTGAAGAAGGTCGCCAAAAAGAAGCCGGCCGTTCGCAAGAAGAAGGCCGCTCCGGTCGCGCTGCCCGCAACCCCGGCGCCGCTGATCTGATCCGCACTACCCGATCGCCGTAAACATCGAGCTCTCTCCCCGACGCCCAGCGGGGAGGGAGCTTTTTTATTGGCGGATCCAGCGCATCCGTGATGGGGGAGTCCCGGTCGCACGCAGGCAGCCGAAGCTATCGCCGCCGGATGCGTTGCGCTGTGCGTGACGGGATGTCAGGCCGGGACGTTGTAGCTATCGCCGCACTATCGCCGCTTGCCACCCGCCACCCGCTTTCTCCGGTCCAACGCTAGCAGTGGGCTGGGCCGCTGCGCCGCCCGCCCAACTGACCATCGTCTGTCCCGATCGGTCGTGCCGCCATCGATTGGCGTAGCGGTGCGGTGTGTTGGTCGTGCCAAGCGGGAGTAGATGCATTGGGCCGCATCGTGGGCAGCCACGCTCTCGCTTTTCAGTCAGGTCTGGCGCGCTTACTCGACAAGGTGACTCAGACCTGCGCCTGCCATGACCGTCATCGCATGGCATGGCATGGAGCGATGCCCGGCTCCCGGCCACCGATGTCGACACGCCCGACTCGATCCTGCAGGCCGGAAACGACACAGGCGGCCGAAGCCGCCTGTGTGCGAGGTCGCCGCAACGCCAACTCAGCGCGGCGATGCCACCGACTTGCCCGACGAGGCGCCCTTGCCGGCAGGATCGGGGCGCTCGGCCAGCATGTTCTCGCTGCCGAAGTCGCCATCCACATCGATATCCAGCCAACGCTTGGCGGGCAGACCCAGCGCCCGATCCAGAATGGTGGGCAGCATGCCGGAGGGCAGGCCGCTCTCGCCGTTCCACATGATCGCGATGCCGAGATCACGTTCGGGCAGCAGCGCGACCAGGCCGCGATAGCCTTGCACTGCGCCGGCATGGAAGACGACCTGATGGCCGGCGTAGTCGAACACGCGCCAGCCCAGCGCGTAGCTGGCAGCGTCAACACGCTCGTGGCGCCAACCCGAGCGCATCTCCCCTGGCGTGGAGATCAGCGGCGCGTGCAGCGTCGCCAGCAGCGGCGCAGGCAGCACGTCGGTGCGGTGGCCGGTGTGCGCGAGCAGCCACTGCGCCATGTCGCTGGCGCTGGCATTGACGCCGGCAGCGGGGGCCAGACGGTAGTAGGTCGGCTTGGGCGTCAACGACACCCAGCCATTGCGGCTGCGCACATGCGGGCGCGCCCAGCGCGGGCTGGCCTGGATACCGGCCAGACCCATGCTCGCATCGTTCATGCCCAGCGGCTTGAAGATGCGGCGCTCCACCGACTGCTCGTAGAAGCTGCCGGACGCAGCGAACACCACATCGCCGACCAGGCTGAAGGCCACGTTCTGGTACGCATAGCAATCGCCGGGCGCGCAGCGCAACGGTGCGGCGGCAAGCTTGTGGCTGAGCGAGTAATAGTCGACGTTGGATTCGATATCGTTGTCGTAGGCATTGCGGGTCAGCCCGACGCGGTGGCTCAGCACCTCGGCGACGGTGAGCTGCCGGGTGGCGACGTCATTGCTGAGCTGGAACCCGGGCACGTAGTCCACTACCTTGCTGTCCCAACGCAGCACGCCGTCGTTGACCAGCAACCCGGCCATGGTGCCGGCGAAGGCCTTGGACAGCGATGCCAGACGGAACACGGTATGCGCGTCGACCGGCTGCGGGTGATTGACGTCGGTGACACCATAGCCGCGCGCGCTCAGCACCTTGCCGCCCTGCACGATCGCCATCGCCATTCCGGGCAGGCGATTGCCGTAGGTCAACTGGTTGGCCATCGATTCGAACGCGGCCACATCGAACCCGGCCGCCGGGGCCAGCACCTGGCTGGCCGGAAGCGATGCACGGTATTGCAGCGGGGCGGTGGGTGACTGCACGACGGTGGCCGGCTGCAGCGCAGAAGCAGCCGGCGCGGGTGTCTGCGCGGTAGAAGAGAGGGCCAGAGGCAGTAACGCCCCGAGCAGCCCGATGGCCAACGGTCGGAACCGTCGGCGCCTGCGCATTTGAGTCATGGTTGTCCCGCCTGTTCCACTGCCTCCGACGATTCTAGCGCCGCGCTTTGCAATAGCACAAACTGCCGGAAGATGAATGGGCATCGTGTTGATCCTATTGATGATTTTAGGTTCATAAATCGAACTGCCAGGACCCTCTGCAACTCAATCGGGAGCCTGTGCGGAGACAGCTGCAAGCGGCGTGCCGTCTCCGCAGGCAATCGATTTAGTCGGTGCCGCCCGCTGCTGCTGGTGATGCAGCGCGGCATCGGCTAACTTGCGCGCTTGTTTCGCGGGTGTTGCCGCTGCCATGTCCTTGCTGTCGCGCTCGTCGATGCGAGCGAGCCTTACCCGATGACCAGCCTGTCTTCGCCGCGCTCTGCGGCTGGCCGTCTGAGCGTGGCATTGCGCAGCTCGCCGCCGCTGGCGTGGTCGTTCCTGTATTTCTTCTGCCTGCTCAGCGGCTACTACGTGCTGCGCCCGGTGCGCGAGGCGATGAGCGCGTCGGCGGATGTGGAAGCGATTTTCCCCACCGGCATGATCGCCTTCTTTGCCACGCATGGCATACCGCTCAAGGACTTCACCCTGCAGGTGCTGTTTACCTGCACCTTCCTGATCATGGTGTTGCTGCAGCCTGTCTACGGCGCGCTGGTCAGTCGCTACCCGCGCCGGGTGTTCCTGCCGGCGGTGTATGGCTTCTTCATCGCAACCCTGTTGCTGTTCTACGTATTGTTCGACAGCGGCGTACCCGGGCGCGGCCTGGCGTTCTTCCTGTGGGTGACCGTCTTCAACCTGTTTGCGGTGGCGGTGTTCTGGAGCTTCATGGCCGACGTCTTCAGCAATGCCGAAGCGCGCAGCTACTACGGTTACATCGGTGCGGCCGGCACGCTGGGCGCGTTTCTCGGGCCGATCCTCACCCGCACGCTGGTCGAGCGCATCGGCATCGCGCATCTGATGTTGGTCTCGGCCGGGTTTCTGACCGTGTGCGTGGTCTGCGTGCTGCGTCTGCGCCTGTGGGCGGTTGCGCGCGAGCAGGAGCGACAGCTGGGCTCCGGCGAGGTGCCGATGGGCGGCGATGTGCTGGGCGGGCTCAAGCTGATCGTGCGCGAGCCGTTGCTACGCTGGCTGGCTTTCATGGTGCTGTTCGGCGTGGGCGTCGGCACCTTGCTCTACAACGAGCAGGCAGCGCTGGTACGCCGGCTCTACACGGACGCAGCGGCGGCCACCGCCTATTACGCCAGCATCGACCTGGCGATCAACGCGCTTACCCTGGTGTTGCAGCTGCTGGTGACGCGCGCGCTGCTGTCGCGTTTCGGCATCGCACCGGCGCTGCTGATTCCGGGCGTGGCGATCACGCTGGGCTATGCCGTGCTGACGGCCTCGCCGCTGCCGATGATGCTTGCGATCGTGCAGGTGATCACCCGCTCCAGCGAGTTCGCACTGGCCAAGCCGGCGCGCGAGACCTTGTACACGCGGGTGGATCGGGAATGGCGTTACAAGGCCGGCGCTGCGATCGACACCGTGATCTACCGCGGTGGCGATCTCACCTTCGTCTGGGTGCACAAGCTGGTGTCGGCATTCGGCTCCAGCGCGGTGTTCGGCGTCGGTCTGCTGGTGGCATCGGGCATGACCCTTGGCGCGTTCGGCCTGCTGCGCGAGGCGCGCAAACTGCCCGCAGAGCGCGATGCGGAGACTGGCAATCAGGTCTCCGACTAGGAGCGGTCAACAAATGGCCTGGTTGCAGGGCCCTTGCCCGCCCACCCTCGCGGGACACGCCGCAAGTACGTCCTTGTAGGCTCTTACGCGACATCCATGCCGCGTGAGGTCCCGCGAGGGTGAGCGGGCAAGCACCGGTCGAGATGGTCGGTGTGCACCGGCAAGCAGGGCATGACATGTATTAGCGATGCCGCTGTTTGGACTAGCCGCTTTTGCCTTTGGGAGAGCGTGGCGAGCAGATAGATCAGGCCATTGCAGGACACGCCGCCGATGTCCGCAATCGCGACGCTCCGATCATGTATGCAGGTCCTGCACATCCCCCGTCTCTTGCCGGCGCGCCGGGTTCCGTCGCCTGTTCCGAGCAGCAGGGCCGCAATCGCAGCTATGCTGGTCGCCACATCCATCACGCCGATCCGCCATGTCCCTGTTTGCCATCATTGCCGGCCTGTGCGTCGCTCTGCTGCACGTTTACATCCTGGTCTTGGAGATGGCGTTGTGGACGCGGCCGCTGGGCCTGAAGACCTTCCGCAATACTCCCGAGAAGGCGCAAGCCACGCGCGTGCTCGCGGCCAATCAGGGCTTGTACAACGGCTTCCTGGCAGCGGGCCTGTTCTGGGGCGCGTTGCAGGCACGCGCGGATGTGCTGAGCTTCTTTCTGGGCTGTGTCGTCGTGGCAGGCTGCTATGGTGCCTACAGCGTCAACCGCCGCATTTTTTTCGTGCAGGCCTTGCCCGCGCTGATTGCCCTGGCGTTGCTGTTGTTGCCGCGCTGAGGCCGTGTGCTCGCTTCCTGTAGGAGCGGGCCTGCCCGCGATGGGGCGTTACCGGTAGAGCTTCATCGCGGGCAAGCCCGCTCCTACCAGGTGTCTACAGGGATTGCAGTTGCTGGGAACTGATCGAAGACGCTGGCGGCAGGCAGCGCGGTTGCGAATGCTCGGCCTCCACCACAGCCAGTCTCCACAAACGACGACGGCGGGCCGAAGCCCGCCGTCGTCTGCCGTCACTTGGCCTGCGCCTTATGCCGCTTCGCGCGGCTGCTGGGCTTGCGGCTTGTCGTAGTAGCTGGCCGCACGCAGTTCGTGCGGGTCGAAATCGTCCACGGTGATGGTGTCCATCATCATCTCGCGCAACTCTTCCAGCTGCCTGCGCTCGTCGCCGGTGATCACGCCTTCGGCCACGGCTTCGTCCAGCTGCGCGGTGAAATCCAGCGCCTCGATGCCCTTGGTCTTGAGCGCCTTGAGGAACTTGCGCTCCACCGGCTCGGCCAGCACGGCCTTGGCCAGATAGCTGGCGATACGTCCGCCCGGATTGTTGGCGCAGGGGGTCAGAAACACGCCCTGGCCCAGACGGTCACGCGCTTCGTTCGGTGTCATCAGGATCGATGCCACGCGGTGTCCCAGCCGGTCGCCCGGTGCTTCGGCACGACGGCCCAGCGGGAAGATCAGCACCCACATCAGCCAGCCCACCGGACGGATCGGGAAGTTGCGCAGCGCCGCAGACAGCGCGGTTTCGATCTTGTGCACGCTGTCATGGAACGCCCAGGCCAGCAGCGGCTGATCGGTCGCCGGCGCGCCTTCGTCGTGATAGCGCTTGAGCATCGCGCTGGTCAGGTAGATGTGGCTCAGCACGTCGCCCAGACGTCCGGACAGCGATTCCTTGAACTTGAGCTTGCCGCCGAGCATCAGCATCGACACGTCGGCCATCAGCGCCAGGTTGGCGGAATAACGATCCAGCTTGCGGAAGAAGCGCCGCGTGTACGCATCGCCCGGCGCTGCCCCGATGCGCGCACCGGTCAGCCCGAACCAGAACGAACGCACCGCATTGGAGATGCCGAAGCGGATATGCCCGAACAGACTCTGGTCGAACTCTTCCAGGCCACGACGCGTGTCCGGATCCTGCGCCGCCTGCATTTCCTTCATCACCCACGGATGGCACAGGATTGCGCCCTGCCCGAAGATCAGCAGGCTGCGGGTCATGATGTTGGCGCCTTCCACGGTCACGCCGATCGGCGCCGCCTGCCAGGCACGGCCGGCAAAGTTGCGCGGCCCCAGGATGATGCCCTTGCCACCGATCACATCCATCATGTCGCTGACCACTTCGCGGCCCATGGTGGTGCAGTGATACTTGGCGATCGCCGACGGCACCGATGGCACATCGCCACGGTCCACCGCCGCAGCGGTGGCCTGCGACAGCGCGCTGATGGCATAGGCCTTGCCGCCGATCCGCGCGAGCGCTTCTTCGACGCCCTCGAAGCGTCCGACCGACAGGCCGAACTGCTTGCGAATACGCGCATACGCGCCGGTGACCACGGCGGCATACTTGCTGCCACCGCTGGCCGTGGAGGGCAGGGTGATGGAACGGCCCACCGCCAGGCACTCGTTGAGCATGTTCCAGCCCTTACCGACCATCTCCACGCCGCCGATCAGCTGGCTCAGCGGGATGAACACTTCCTCGCCGTGGATCGGGCCATTCTGGAACGGCGAATTGAGCGGGAAATGGCGACGGCCGATTTCCACGCCGGGGGTCTCGCGCGGCAACAGGGCCAGGGTGATGCCGATGTCCTTCTTGTCGCCGATCAGGCCATCCGGATCGTAGGCGCGGAATGCCAGGCCGATCAGCGAGGCCACCGGCGCCAGGGTGATATAGCGCTTGTCGAAGGTCAGCTTGACGCCGAGCACGTTGGCGCCATTCCACTCGCCCTTGCAGACGATGCCGTAGTCGGGGATCGAGGTCGCATCGGAACCGGCGAACGGACCGGTCAGGCCGAAACACGGCACTTCTGCGCCGACCGCCAGGCGCGGCAGATAGTAATCCTTCTGTTCCGGCGTGCCGTAATGCAGCAGCAGCTCGCCCGGCCCGAGCGAGTTGGGCACGCCGACAGTGGAGCTGACCACGCTGGAGATCGAGGACAGCTTCTGGATCACCTTGTGATGCGCAAGCGCACTGAAGCCAAGCCCGCCGTACTGCTTGGGAATGATCATGCCGAAGAACTTGTTCTTCTTGATGTATTCCCACAGCTCCGGCGGCAGGTCGGCGTGGACGTGGGTGATCTCCCAGTCGTTGACCATCCTGCACAGCTCTTCGACCGGGCCATCCAGGAAGGCCTGCTCTTCGGCGCTCAGTTGCGGCTTGGGATAGTTGAGCAGCTTCTGCCAATCCGGGTCGCCGGTGAACAGTTCGCCTTCAAAGCCCACCGAGCCCGTTTCCAGCGCGATGCGCTCGGTCTGCGACAGCGGCGGCAGCACCTTGCGGAAGAAGCCCATCAGCGGCGTGGTCAGCAGCGGCTTGCGCAGGAACGGCAACAGCACTGGCGCGGAAACCAGCACCACCAGCACGGCAGCGACGATGGTTGCGGTGAGATTGGCACCCAGCAACCAGCAGGCCACCAGCACACAGGCGCTCAGCGCGACCCAGGTGGCAAGGCGCATGCGGTGATAGGCAGCGATGCCCGCCGCCAGGATGACGAGGAGGAACGGTGCAACGATGCTCATGGTCTTGCTCCAGTGACATGCTCGGTAATGTTGGACGCTGCGATGGTGCCAACCGGGGGCAGTGCGTCCAGATAATGCAACACGGTTGCGGTAAACGTGGTGTTGTCGTCGCCGGCCAGCATGTGCGTGGCATCGGGCAGATGCACGTGCTGCGCATGCGGCGCGATCGACAGGAATTCCTTGATGGTGTCTGGCGTGACCAGGTCGCTGCGACCGCCGCTGATCAGCAACATCGGGCAACGCGCCCGCGCGGCGGCGTCCAGCAAGGTCTGTTGTTGTGCGTGCGGATCCTGTCCCGCCAGTTCATCGACCAGCCGCGGATCCCAGTGCCAGTGCCAGCGCCCGTCTGCGCGCTGCCTCAGCAAGGCCTGCAATTGCTCGGCCGTCTTGCGTGGGCGCTGTGGCAAATAGGCGGCAATCACATCTGCGGCGGCATCCAGCGATGCAAAGCCATCTGGATGTGCGGTCATGAAACGCAGGATGCGCTCCACGCCCGCGGTGTCCCAGCGCGGCGTGATGTCGACCAGCACGATCGCGCGAAACAGACCTGGCCAGCGCGCCTCGGCAAGCAGGCCGAACAAGCCGCCCATCGATGCGGCAACCAGCACCGGTGGCTCGGCCTGCTCGCCTGCCAGCACGATCAGGTCATCGGTGAACTGCGTGGCCGAGTAGGGCAGGTCTGCGTCGTTGAAACCGGAATCGCCATGGCCGCGCGCATCGTAGGCCAGCGCCCGGTAGCCAGCTTCGGCCAGTTGGACCGCAGTGCTTTCCCACGCGTGCTGGGTTTGTCCAAAGCCATGTGCCAGCAGCACCGTCGGCGTGTGGTCCGCGCCCCGCACCGACACCGCAAGCGACGTCTCGCCAGCGTCGATGCGCGAGGTAGACGCACTATGGGCGAGGCTAGGAGAAGAGGTGACCATACCTCATGGTATGGATCTGCCTATGCGGCTGTCAATACTCCTTCGTATGGACGGTTAAGCCATTGAATCGTGGCAGTTGTATGTCCTTTTTGTGATGCATACTGCAACTGACTCAAGCGTATGGTTAAATCGCGGCAATGAATGACATCACCGACCCAAGCCTCACCACGCCCCGCGCCACCTCCGGTCGCGGCAACCGCCTCAGCGCGGACGATTGGGCGCAGGCCGCACTGGACCTGATCGCCGAACAAGGGGTGGGCGCCGTCGCGGTGGAGCCACTGGCACGCCGTCTCGGGGTGACCAAGGGCAGCTTCTACTGGCATTTTCCCTCGCGCGATGCCTTGCTGCAGGCAGCCCTGGAACGCTGGGAAATCTTCGAACAGAAGGAAGTATTCGGCAGCCTGGAAGACGTCCCGGACCCCAGCGCACGCCTGCGCGCGCTGTTTCAACTGGTCGCGCACGAAGTCAAGCCGCACGTCATCTACAGCGAACTGCTCAAGGCACTCGATCACCCGGCCGTGCGCCCGGTCATCGACCGCGTCTCGCAGCGCCGTCTCGACTACCTGATCGCCTCGTTCCGCCAGGCCGGCCTGAGCCGCACCGATGCCCAACACCGCGCCCGCCTGGCCTACGCCGCCTACGTCGGTTTCCTGCAGCTCTCGCTGCAACTGCAGCAGCCCAAGCAAGCCCGCGAGGACTTCGAGGCCTATGTCGAGCATGTGATCCAGACCTTGATTCCGGGGTGACCAGCACGCGATGGATGCCGCGTCCGGTTCCCGGTTTTAAAACTCCAGACGCAACTACGGCCCCATTCGGGGCCGTAGTTGTTTTACGCCGCAGGCTCTATCAGAAGCGCTGGCGGTACTGCATGTACATGTAGCGGCCCGGCAGATCGTATTGCGGATCGAACATGTTGTAGGACGTGCTGTACGCGACCGGCGGATCCTTGTCGAACGCGTTGTTCAGGCCGACCGACACGGTTGCATTCCAAGGCGTGTTGTAACGCACCTGGATGTCGTGATACGTCGTCGCGCCGATGTGGTTACGCGGCGATGCGCCGTCGGCGGTGACGCGATCAGGCTCCGAGCAATACGCCTGGGCCAGCGCTGCAGACAGCGGGCAGACTTCTTCCATGCCGGACTTGTAGCGAATGCCCCAGTTGATGCCGAAATCGCCGAGGGACCAATCGACATAAAGATTGGAACGAATGCGCCAGTACGGATCCTGATTCAGGTAACGGCCCTGGAACTGCTCCAGTTCGGAATCGGCAGTCGCCTTGGTTTCCCAGCTCGACAGGTAGGTCGAATCCCAGCTGATGGTGAACTGGCCGAACGCCGTCTCCGGCAAGCGGTAGTTGATACCCAGATCCCAGCCTTCCACCTTGTACGACGCCAGATTCAACAGCGGCATGTTGATGTTGGTGATGGTGTAGGCGCCATCGGCGTAGGTCGGATCACGCGTGACAAGCGCGCAGTACTGAGCCTGTTCGCCGGCACTGCCGCCGTAGCACTTGTCGAGGATGAACTGTGCTGCCGGACGCGTGATCGCGTTTTCGATCTCGATCTGCCACCAGTCCAAGGTGACATTCAAGCCCTGCGCGAAGCTGGGGCTGAACACCAGGCCCAGGGTGCGGCTGGTCGAGGTTTCCGGCTGCAACTGCTCGTTGGAGGTGTAGGTGAACGGCTCCAGCGTCTGCTTGGCGCCGGTGCCTGCACCGGGCTGCACAAAATTGGCAGGCACGCCGGCTGCGGTGCAGTTCTGTGCCACGACCGGGTTGCTGAGCTGACCAGCCTGGATCGAGCAGGGATCGGCGTAGGTTTCGAACGAGTCGGCGTTACCGGCAAACAGGTTGTTGATGCTGGGCGCGCGGAAGCCTTCGCTGTAGTTGCCGCGGATCATCAAGTCCTGAATGGGCTTCCAGCGGAAGCCGAACTTGTTGTTCACGGTGTCGCCGAAGTTGCTGTAGTCCGAGTAACGCGTCGCGAGGCTGAAGTCCAGCAGCTGGGCGCCCGGCAGATCGGCCAGCACCGGGACCGACAGTTCCAGATAGAACTCGTCCAGGCTGTAGGAGCCTGCAGTCGGGCGTGCGCCGTTGCCGGTGCTGAGGCCCGCCGCAATGAAGGCGTCCGGATCGAACTGGCCGCTTTCCTTGCGGTATTCGTAGCCAGCCGCGAAGGCCAGCGGGCCAGCCGGCAGGTCGACGATGTCGCCGCTGAGATTTGCGGTGTAGCCCTTGGATTCAACCGAGGACGAGTCGTGCGCGGTGAAACCGGTGTAATCCAGCGCCGCCTGGCTGATCGAGCCGCGCGGGCCCAGCGGATTGACCGGGACGCATCCGGGAATCACATCGCCACCGGGTGCGGTGACGCAGACCGGCACGCCGCCACGCAGCTCGGAGGGGCCGTAGGCGTTGTTGAGGTTGGCAAGGTTGAACAGGCCGTAGGTCAGATCGTTCTGATCGGACTTGTCGTAGCGATAGCCCACATCCCAGTCGAAGCTGTGGTCGGCAAATTCGAAGAAACCTTCCAGGCCACCGTAGAAGTGCCAGTTCTTGACGTTCTGATTGAACGAGCGGCCACCGGTTTCGATAAAGCGGCGGTTGACGCTGGTCAGGTTCTGGTCGAAGGGGTTGTAGAGGCTGTCGGCGCTCAAGGTCAGGCCGGTGACCGGCATTGCCGCCAGCAACTGCTCCGACTTGCGCTCGTTGTACATCGCCTCGGTGCGGAACGTCACGTTGTCGGTGAAGTTGAAAGTACCTTGAGCGAACAGCGAGGTGCGTTCCTGCGGGGTCAGCAGATAGTTGTCCGGCGCGGTGTTGTAACCGTGGACATTGGCCACGTAAGGCGTTTCGACGCCATTGATCAGGATGCGGCGCGCACCATTGCGCACATACGAACCCGGGAATCCGGTGCCGCTCTGGCCGCTGAAGAACGGAGGACCGCCAGCGGAGATCTGCCGATCGCCCGCCATGACGGACTCTTCCTGCACGTACGAAGCGCCCAGCAGCAGGCTTGCGCGATCGGTGGTGGTGCCGATCGTGAAGTCGTAGGCCTGGCGCTGGCCATCGCCATCGCTGTACTGGCCAATGTTGACGCCTGCCTCGGCACCGTCGAAGTTCTTGCGGGTGATGATATTCACCACGCCGGCAATGGCATCGGAGCCGTAAATCGTCGACGCGCCATCCTTCAGGATGTCGATGCGCTCAACCATCGCAGTCGGAATGGTGTTGAGGTCGACGCTGCCGTCCAGACCCGTGGTCCAGCGGCGGCCGTTGACCAGCACCAGGGTACGTGCGCTGCCGAGGTTGCGCAGCGCGATGCCTGAGCTACCGTCGCCGCCGTTATTGAAGGTGCGGTTCAGCGCCGCGCCGTTGGCTGCCACGCGCTGCAACACATCGGCAACAGAGGTGACGCCCTGCTTGTCGATGTCCTGACGGGTCAGCGTCAGAACGGGCTGCGACGTTTCAACGTCTGCGCTCTTGATGCGCGAACCGGTCACTTCGATCTTGTCGAGGTTGGTGGTGCCGGCTTCCTGAGCGATGGCGGTACCGGTACCGCCGACGCCCACGACAAGCGCGAGGACGACTGCATCGCGCAGCTTGTTGGACTTGCAATTCATTAGCTCTCTCTCCAAGTGATCTTGGGTACTGCCAAGGGTTGTTTGCCTGTCGGGGGTCCGAAAGAAGCGGATCCAAAACGTCAGGGTGAACCGATGGTATATGCGTTATGCGAGAAATTAAAGTCCCGTTAACGAAAAAGAAGAAAGACGTGAAAGGCTGCCGCAGGCCGGGTGCTGGAACGCAAAACGCCACCGGCTGCAAGCCGGTGGCGTTAGGTAAAATAATTTAAAATCAATTACTTAGAGGTCTTGCTCATACCGAACGTACGGGATCGTACCGTCGCTGTTGCTCTCGTTGCTCGGCGCAAACGGGTTCTTGCCGCGGGAGATGACGTTCTCTGCGCCGACGGTCAGCTGGCCGCTCCAGGGGGTGCGCCAAGTCAGACCCAGGCCCAGACCTTCCCACTTTTCCGGCTGGCCGGGGACGTCGACGACGCGGCCGATGACGTTGGCGCTGAAGGCACCGTAGCCGCCTCCGACGCTCAGGGTCTTGCTGTCCCACTGATCGGCGATCGCCGGCGAAACGTCGGCCAGCGGTACCAGGCGCGCGCGCGCATAGGTGCCGCCGATCGAAACGAAGCCTTCGCGGCCGATGTTCTTCTGCCCGAACACGGTCAGGTCGTTCTGTTCGACGCGGGTCAGCGGTGCCTTGCCGGCGCCGATCAACCAGGCCGGCAGGGTATCGCGGCCGGTACCGGCAGTGACGCCGGCGCGTGCGCCGCCACGGTTGAAGCCCAGGGTTGCCGACACGCGGCGCGATGCGGCGGCGCTGTCTTCTTCGTCATCGCCGATGCCTGCGAGCAGGCAGTGGCTGGCGAGTCCGTTGATGTTGGTGCCGCGGCTGCTGTTGCAAATCAGGCCCAGCGAGTCGCCGGAGGTCAGGCCGAATGCCGCGTCCAGCGAGTTGCGGCCGAAGTGCCAGCGTGCACCGGCCCTCTGCTCGCCGGTGGGCTCCAGGTACAGAAAGGCTTCGACCTTGCCGCTGCCTTTGTTCCACACCGGCAGGATGGTGCTTTCACGTACCTGCTGGGTCGACTGCGCATGCACACCCGTAGCCGCCGCAAGGGCAACCATCAGAGCAAGCGGAAGGCGCAGTAGGTGTCGCATACCAGAGTTCAGACCCAGCGGCAGTTGTTAAGTTCCCGGAAGCGGGCAGTCGGAATGCTAGGGTGTTTATGATTATTTAACAAGTACTCACGATCCCCGGATCGCACCTGTCAAACCTTTCTACTGCAACCGTTCCGGCGCCTCCTGCAGGGGGCGCGCCTCGCTGAAAAGTACGTCCAGTGCGGTCAACGGAAAGTGATACTCACGCCCACAGAACTCGCAGCGGACCTCGACCTCGCCGGTCGCCTCGGCAGCGGCACGGGCCTCGTCTTCGCCCAGGGACTGCAGCATCGAGGCGACCCGCTCGCGCGAGCACGAGCAGCCGAAGCTGAGCGGCTTGCTGCCCAGTAATTGGGTGTCTTCCTCGTGGAACAACCGGTGCAGCAGGTCCTCGCTGGCGACCGAGAGCAATTCCGGTGCGCCCAGAGTGTCGAACAGCGCGCCGATGCGGGTCCAGCCATCGGTGTCGCCCTCGTCGCCTGGCAGCTTTTGCAGCAACAGGCCAGCGGCCTGATCCGGGCCGGCGGCCAGCAGCAGGCGGGTCGGCAGTTGCTCGGACTGCTGGAAATAAGTTTCGAACGCTTCGGCCAGATCCGGCGCCTGCATGCCGACCAGGCTCTGGTAGCGCTGCGGTTCGCGCGGGTCCAGGCCGGGGTTCTCGATGGTGATGGCCAGCAGCGCGGCCTCACCCAGTTCGCGCAGGTCGGCGGGCGCATCGGCGCCGTCGGCCAGCTGCACGATGCCGCGCAAGGTGCCGGCCGCGGTGCATTCGGCGAACAGGGTGCGTAGCGTCTGGTTGCCGCGCAGCTGCACCGACAGACGCCCGTCGACCTTGGTGTGGCCGGTGAACAGGGCGGCGGCCACCGCCGCCTCGCCGAGCAACTGGCGTGCGGCGGGCGGGTAGTCGGCGGCCCCCTGGATGTCGTGCCAGGCCTGGGTCAGGCGGACATGGACGCCGCGCACGCCGGCAGCAGGCAGCAGGAAACGGGAAAGCTGATCGTGATCGGTCATGGGAACATCGGACGTAAGGGACGCCGGTTGCCGGATAATGCAACGAGCATCGGGATGAAAGGTCGTAGCGAACAATGGGGACGGATGCATTGGATGGCAAGCAGGTGGCGCCACCGCGGCGCGCGGGTCGCTGGCTGCGTTGGCTGTTGGCAGCGCCGCTGCTGTTTGCCGCCGCGAGCGTGCTGCAGGTGCTGGTGCTGCGGGTGGTCGATCCGCCGATCAGCAGCATGATGGTGGGGCGTTATCTGGAAGCCTGGGGCGAGGGCGATTGGGATTTTTCGCTGCACCAGCAATGGCGCGACTACGACGGGATCGCCGCCAGCCTGCCGATTTCGGTGGTGGCTGCGGAGGATCAGCAGTTTCCGGTGCATCACGGCTTCGACCTGCAGGCGATCGAAAAGGCGCGCGATCACAATGCGCGCGGTGGGCGCGTGCGCGGGGCCAGCACGATCAGTCAGCAGGTCGCCAAGAACGTGTTCCTGTGGCAGGGCCGCAGTTGGGTACGCAAGGGCCTGGAGGCCTGGTACACGGTGCTGATCGAGTTGCTGTGGCCGAAGCAGCGCATTCTGGAGATGTATCTCAACGTGGCCGAGTTCGGTGACGGGGTGTATGGCGCGCAGGCCGCTGCCCGGCAATTCTGGAGCAAGGATGCGGCTGGGTTGTCACCGACCGAGTCGGCGCGCCTGGCGGCGGTGCTGCCCTCGCCACGCCGTTATGACGCGCGTCGGCCCGGCGCCTATGTGCAACGGCGGACGGCATGGATCCAGCGGCAGGCACGCCAGCTGGGTGGCCCTGCGTATCTGCAGGCGCCGTGAGCATGCGCACGTCCGGACCCGTGCAGCTGCCGGTGGCAGGAGACCGCCTGACGGTGGTGATTGCAGCCTACAACGAGGAGACCAGCATTCCACAGCTGCACCCGCGCCTGTGCGCAGTGCTGGCGGGCCTGAGTGGGGTGCAGACGCATGTGCTGTATGTCGACGATGGCAGCAGCGATGGCACCTGGAGCGTGTTGCAGGCACTTGCTGATGCCGATGCGCAGGTGAGTGCGGTGCGGCTGTCGCGTAACTTCGGCAAGGAGGTCGCGATTTCTGCAGGCCTGGACCATGTGCTGCCCGGTGCGGTGGTGCTGCTCGATGCCGATGGACAGGACCCGCCGGAGTTGATCCCCGAGTTCGTCGCACTATGGCGTGCCGGTTACGACAACATCTTCGGCACGCGGATTTTCCGCGAGGGCGAGAGCTGGCTGAAGCGCAGTGCGGCGCATGCGTTCTACCGGGTGATCCGGCAGTTGTCGCGCACACCGATTCCGGCCGATACCGGAGATTTCAGGCTGTTGTCGCCGCGGGTGGTGGAGGCCTTGCAGCAGCTGCGCGAGCGCCACCGTTTCATGAAGGGGCTGTTCGGTTGGGTTGGGTTTCGCCAGGTGGCATTGCCGTACCGGCGTGCGCCACGGCTGTCGGGGCGCAGCAAATTCACCGTGTGGCGGCTGTGGAACTTCGCGCTGGATGGCATCACCAGTTTTTCCACCGTGCCGCTGCGCGTGGCGACCTATCTGGGTTTGCTCACCGCGCTGGTGGCATTCCTGTTCGGTGGCTGGGTGGTGATCAAGGCGGCGCTGATGGGCGACCCGGTGGCCGGCTGGCCGACCATGATGTCGGTGATCCTGTTCCTGGGCGGCATCCAGCTGATCGCCCTGGGCCTGATCGGCGAATACCTGGGCCGCTTGTACGACGAGGCCAAGCAGCGTCCGCTCTACCTGGTCGATACCCACTGCGGCGCGGTGGGAGTAGGCTGCGACCACCAGACCAAGCGCGGAGCGGGCCATGCAGACCGTACGACAGCTGTTGGGGACCAAACAGGTTGAGGTATTCGCGGTAGCGGCAGACGCTGCAGTGATCGAGGCGATCCGCCTGATGGCCGAGAAGGGCATCGGCGCGGTGTTGGTGATGGACGGGCCACGCCTGGTCGGCATCGTGTCCGAGCGCGATTACGCGCGCAAGGTGGTGCTGCGCGATCGCGCCTCATCGACCACCAGCGTTGCCGACATCATGAGTACCGAGGTGGTGACAGTGTCGCCGTCGGACACGGTGGAGCGCTGCATGCAGTTGATGACCGACGGACGCTTCCGGCATCTGCCGGTGGTCGACAACGGCCGCGTGCAGGGCGTGATTTCCATCGGCGATCTGGTCAAGGCGGTGATTGAGAACCAGCAGCGCGATATCGATCAGTTGCAGCGTTACATCGCCAGCTAAGGCCGTGCCGGCGACGTTCCCTGCGTCTTGTCTTGAACGACGCTGCTGCTCGCAATAGCTTGAGGAGTGTGGCGAGCCGATAGATCAGCTTTGGAGCGTTTGATCTGTGGCCTGGTCGCAAGGTCCTTGCCCGCCCACCATCGCAGGACACGCCGCAAGTACGTCCTTGTAGGCTCTTACGCGGCATCCATGCCGCGTAAGGTCCCGCGACGGTGAGCGGGCAAGGACCTGTCGAGAGGGGCGGTCTGCATGGTGCAAGCAGTGCAGGCCGCGCAGTCGTTCGAGGACTGCGGTTTGATCAGTTCCTTTCGATCCTGGCCATTACTGCAGTTTTGGGGTCACTGCATCCGTCAATGCACTTGCGTGTGATCGACACCTTGCCAACATCGCTACAGCGCTGGACAGGTCTGCTGGCGGCCCAAAGTGCTGTAGTGCACTTACTTTGCGAACTTGCCGCCGCAGTCGCTGTCCTTGCCGGGGCCCGGTTCGAAGGTTGCGAGCAAGGCGGCGGGTGGAGCGATCATGCCCAGGCCGACCGCAAGCGCGCCGCGCAGACCCAATGCCTTGAAGTCCGGACGGAAGGTCGGGTCCTTGAAACTGCCGCCAATCCGCAATGGCGAGCGCAGGCTCAGGATGCTGCGATCTTTCGGGCGTGGGCGCAGCAGCAGGTCCAGCGTCTCGTCCTTCAAGCTGATGCTGCCTTCGCCAATGATGATGGTGTCGGTGCTGTCGAAGGCCAGCGCACGCGATTGCATCAGGCCGTCCTGCACGCCGAAGTCGCCGAAGATGCAGCGCACCGGAATCTGTCGGTCCTTGGTGACCAGATACTTGAGCGACTCGGCGATATCCAGCCCGGCCAGCTCCATGATCAGATTGCCGACATGGCCGCGGCCCATGCCCACGCCGATCGTGCCGTCGGCGGTACCGAGCATCGCGCCGATCGAGTTGCCGCGTCCACGCAAATCGAATTCGCCACCGATGGCACCCGAGGCCTGCTTGGCGAGGGCGGTATCGGGGAAGAGTTGATCCAGCCGGATGCCGCGAAGACCTGCCTTGAGGTGCGTGGTGATCACCTCGCTGCGCGCATCCATGCGGATGATGGAGCGGATATCGCCACCGGCAACGCCGAAGTTCAGCGGGTCCAGCTGCAGCAAGCCGTCCTTCAATGTCAGCGAGGCATCCATGTCGTCCAGCGGCCACGATGGCGCATTGATGCGCTGCGCGCGCCAGCGTACCTGCGCATCCATCGCGCGTAGCTTCGACAAGTCGTACGGGGTGCTGGGGAGCACGCGTGCACTGGCTGCGAGCTGTGCCGCCTGTTTTTTCTGTTCTGCATTTGCCGACTCGTTCGCGCCGGTCTTCGGTGGCGCGCCGACGAAGCCCGCCAGGTCGTCGAAGTCCAGGCGTTTGGACGCTAGATCGGCACGCAGGAACGGACGCTTGTTGCGCAGGTCCACTTCTGCAGTGCCCGACAGATCGCTGTCGCCGGCGGTACCGGTGAACTTTTCGTAGCGCCAGAGCTGGCCGTTGCGGCGCAAATGACCGTCTAGCTTGTATGGCGGCGTCGACGGCATGGCCACGCCGGTCAGCGGATACAGGTCCTGCATGTCCTGGCCGCTGAGCGCCATTTGCAGATCGAAGACCTGGAACTGGAACGGGTTGGTCAAGGTGCCGCGCACGTGGGTGCGGGTGGCGCCGGCGCTGCCGCGCAGATCGATGCGGAATGGGTGCTCGCTCTGGCTCAGTTCCAGCGGCGAGGCAGTATTGCCCTTGAGCGTAAAGGGATAGCCCTTCCAGCGGCCCTTGCCGTCGATGCCGATCGGCGCTGCACGTTGGTCGCTGCTCGGTGGTGCGAGGCTGTTGATTGCCACATCCACGTTAGAGCGATTGGCTGCATCGATGTATTGCAGGCGCCCGTTGTTCACCAGCAGGCGGCCAAGGCGCGGCATGGTGCCATCGCCACTGTCCTGATCGAATACCCAGTTGCCGGGATGGGTGTCGTCGCCGGCTTCCAGCAAGAGGGTTGGGTGATCCAGGCGGATTTCCGGTAGACGCACTTTGCCGCGCAGCAGTGGCCACAACTCGACATCGATCTCGGCCGAGTTGAGCTCGGCCATCGGCCCGCGCTTGGACCATGCTGCGTTCGCCAGGCTCAGCCGATTGCCGCGCACGGTGGTCGTGCGGCCCAGCTTCACGTCCAGATAGCCGAGATGGAACTGGCGACCGGTCTTGGCGCTGACCACGCGCTCGACCGGACCGCGCAGCCAGTTCCACTGGAACAGCAGCACGAAGATCACCACGGCGGCGGAGACGATGGCAAGCCCGACCAGCCAGCGTCGACGACGTGGGCTGGGGGGCGATGGTGCAGCTGAGGTGTCGGTCACGTTGTTCACGCGGGCCATGGTTGGCGATGCCTCGTGCACGGCGCGCGAACGTGCCGCAGATCGCGTCTCACATCACCTGCGCAATCACCGCAACGAAGTGACAGGCACTGCCGGCCAGTACGAACAGATGCCAGATCGCGTGGAAATAGCGCTGGGTGTCGCGTTGGTAGAAATACGTGCCAAGGGTATAGAAGAGTCCGCCGGCCAGTAGCCAGCACAGAGACCAGGTATCGACCGAGCGCAGCAAGGGCTGGATCGCCACCACGATCAGCCAGCCCATCGCCAGATACAGCACCGTCGACAGCAGGCGGAAACGACCGGTGAAAAACAGCTTGAAGACCACTCCGGCGGCGGCGATCGTCCAGATCGCGGCGAACAATCCCCAGCCCCAGGAGTCGCGCAGATTGATCAGCGTAAACGGGGTGTAGGTACCGGCGATCAACAGATAGATCGCGCAGTGATCGAGCACCTGCAGGCGCGCCTTGGCGCCCGGGTGCGGGATGGCATGAAACAGCGTGGAGGCGACGTATAGCAACACCAGGGTGGCGCTGAACACGATCGAGGTGGCCAGTTGCCAGCCGTCGCCATAGACGGCGGCCAGCGTGATCAGCACCGAGCCACCGGCCAGTGCGGCAATGGCACCCAGGCCGTGGGTCACGGCGCTGGCTATCTCGTCGCGCAGGTCGGTCGAGGGGGAGGCGTCTGCGTTCATGCCAAAAAGGTACCGCAATTGCGAGCAATTCGCATCGCCGGCAAGTGCGGTCGCAGGCGCCGGTTCAAGCCGCGGTCAATCGATCGCCTTGGCATGCGCGTGTTCGCGCGTGGCAGAGAAGCGCACGTCCGGCGCACGTTCCTGCGCCAGCTGCAGATTCACACGCGTCGGTGCGAGATACACCAGCTGGCCGGCCGCGTCGATGCCCAGGTTGCCAGCGTTTTTCTCGCGGAACTCCTCCAGCTTCCTGGCGTTGTCGCAATGTACCCAGCGTGCGGTGGTGACGCTGACCGGCTCGAAGATCGCATCCACGCCGTATTCGTCCTTGAGTCGGTAGGCCACCACGTCGAACTGCAGCACGCCTACCGCGCCGAGGATCAGATCGTTGCTCATCAACGGCCGGAAGAACTGCGTGGCGCCTTCCTCGGACAGCTGCGCCAGGCCCTTTTGCAGCTGCTTGAGCTTGAGCGGGTCGCGCAGGCGTGCCCGACGGAAAAGCTCCGGTGCAAAGTTGGGAATGCCGGTGAACGACAGCGATTCGCCTTCGGTGAAGGTGTCGCCGATGGAGATGGTGCCGTGGTTGTGGATACCGATCACGTCGCCCGGCCAGGCTTCGGCGGCGATTTCGCGGTCGGAGGCCATGAAGGTCAGCGCGTTGGCCAGCTTGACGTCCTTGCCGCTGCGCACATGCAGGGCCTTCATGCCGGCGGTGAACTTGCCCGAGCACACGCGCATGAAGGCCACGCGGTCGCGATGCTGCGGGTCCATGTTGGCCTGGATCTTGAAGACGAAGCCGCTGAGCTTGGCTTCGGTCGCCTCGACCCGGCGGCCGGTGGTGTCGCGCGCCTGCGGCGGCGGTGCATGTTCGACGAAGAAGTCCAGCAGCGGTTGCACGCCGAAGTTGTTGACGCCCGAGCCGAAGAACACCGGGGTCTGCTGGCCGGCGCGATAGGCGTCCAGATCGAATGGATTGCTGGCACCCTGCACCAGTTCCAGCTCGTCGCGCAGCTCGGCCAGCATCTGCGTGCCGATCTTTTCGGCAAGGCCGGGCGCATCCAGCGACGGGAAGATGGTCGAATCCTGGCGGGTGAAGTTGCGGCCCTGTTCGTACAGGTGCACCTCGCCGGTGATCAGGTGCACCACGCCCTTCAGGCGCTGGCCCATGCCGATCGGCCAGGTCACCGGCGCGCACTGGATGCCGAGCACGGTCTCGACTTCATCCAGCAGATCGATCGGGTTCTTGCCCTCGCGATCGAGCTTGTTGATGAAGGTCATGATGGGGGTGTCGCGCAGGCGGCAGACCTCCATCAGCTTGATGGTGCGTTCTTCCACGCCCTTGGCGACGTCGATGACCATCAGCGCCGAGTCCACCGCAGTCAGCACCCGATAGGTGTCCTCGCCGAAGTCGGCGTGGCCGGGGGTGTCGAGCAGGTTGACGATCTTGCCCTCGTACGGGAACTGCATCACCGAGGAGGTGACCGAGATGCCGCGTTCCTTTTCCAGCGCCATCCAGTCCGAGGTGGCGTGACGGGCGGCCTTGCGGCCCTTCACCGAGCCGGCCATCTGGATCGCACCGCCGAACAGCAGCAGCTTTTCGGTCAGCGTGGTCTTGCCCGCATCGGGGTGGGAAATGATGGCGAAGGTGCGGCGGCGCGCGGCTTCGTTGGAGACGTCGGACATGGGCTGAGCGCGCCCGGTCGGACGCCTGCGGAAACTGAGGAAGCCGGAGATTATAGCGGCTTCGCCGCAGCCGGCCTCTGTAGCGCCGGTCAGGGGCTCTCCGGGCCGCAGGTTGGCGCTCCTGGGTGCCGCCACTTACGGTGCCGGCGAGGGGAACTGCAACTCGCCCTGCGGGCCCAGCATCCGGAATGGCAACGAGATCAGGCGCATGCCCGCGTTGCGCTGGAGCGAAAAATGCAGGTGCGGGGCCGTGCTGAAGCCGGTACTGCCCGAGGTGCCCAGGCGCTCGCCGGTGCGCACCACCTGGCCCGGGCGTACCGCCACGCCATCGGGCGCCAGGTGGGCATAGATGGCCATGCTGCCGTCGGCGTGCAGCACCCGCACCAGGTTGCCGGCGCCGGCGGCCTGGTCATGCGGGCCGCCTTCGCTCACATCGCGCCGCACCTCCATGACCGTGCCCGCGCGCGCCGCCAGCACCGGCGTGCCCTGCGGCAGCGCGAAGTCCACCGCGTACCAGTTGGGCGCATCGGTATGGCTGAAGGCCCCGCCAAAGCCCTGGTCCACTTGGACCGGCGCATCGCGGAACGGGAGCTGGTAGCGCACTTGCTGCTGCGGGCGGGCCTGCGGATCGCCGGGCACCAGGTCGAGCTTGAGTCCAAGCCCACCCAGGCTGCGCTGGTTACTGACCGGATACAGCCGGGCGAGCAGGCGTCGCTCGTGCGCAGCCAGTTGCACCGTCAACGGCAACTGCGGCACGGCGCGGTAATCCTCGCTGGGCGGTGCGCTCAGTTGAACCTGTGCGGGCCCGGCCAGCGGGTTGCTGACCCAGGCCAGGTAGGCCGGCGCCTGCCATTCCAGTTGCAATGAGGGGCCGGTGCCGGGCGATGCGGGCGCCGTCTGTGCCGCTGCGACTGATGGCGAGCTCGCAGCCGTGTTTGCGGCACCGGGCCAATGCCAGCGTTGCTGCGCGTTGGCGGGTGCGGCACACGCCAGAACCGCGAGCAAGAAAGGCCAGGCGAGGGCGGGCAGGGTGCTGCGAGGCACGTGGTGGGGCACGCGATCGGCTCGAACGGAGGGACCTCAAGTATGCGGTCCATCACAGGCCGCAGTGGTATCGGATGAAAATATATCTTTCCATCCGCATGAAGAGATTGACACCGCAAAAAAGTGGTGGCATCTTGGCTTCACCATCGAGACCGGCGGAGGGACAGGCCCTTTGATGCCGGGGCAGCCAGCGGAGCGCGCAAGCGCCCGCGTTTGGTGCCAAATCCTGCGGGGACCTCCGCGTCCGCCGAAAGATGGTTCGAATCGTGCCTTGCGCACGTCGAACGCGAGCTCCCGCGAAGCTCGATGGCCGATCCACCCCGGATATCGCCATGAGCCTCGTGAATACAGCATCGCCATCACCGACCGATTACGCCGAGACACCCGCCACCACCGATGACGGCTTGATTGCCGTACGCGGCGAGCTTGTCATTGCCTTGCCGATGCGCCATGCCGGCATGCGCGAGCTGCGGCTGCGCTATGAACTGATCGGCGCCGCCAATGCGCCGGTGGTGTTCGTGGCCGGCGGGATTTCCGCGCATCGCCATCTGGCCGCCAGCGACCTGTTCCCCGAGAAGGGTTGGGTGGATGGCCTGGTGGGTGCCGGCCGCGCGCTGGATCCGGCATCGCGCCGCCTGCTGGCGTTCGACTTTCTCGGTGCCGACGGCACGCTGGATGCGCCGATCGATACCGCCGACCAGGCCGATGCGATCGCCGCCTTGCTGGATGCGCTGGGTATCGCGCGTTTGCACGGCTTTGTCGGCTATTCGTACGGTGCGCTGGTCGGCTTGCAGTTCGCGACCCGCCATGCCGCCCGTGTCGGTACCCTGGTTGCGGTCAGTGGCGCGCATCGCGCCCATCCCTATGCCGCCGCCTGGCGTGCATTGCAGCGCCGCGCGGTGGCGCTGGGCCAGCTGCAATGTGCCGAAAACCATGGGCTGGCGCTGGCACGGCAGTTCGCCATGCTCAGCTACCGCACCCCGGAAGAATTCAGCGAGCGCTTCGACGCGCCGCCGGAAGTGATCAATGGCCGCGTGCGCGTGGCCGCCGAAGACTATCTGGATGCCGCCGGCGCGCAGTACGTCGCGCGCACGCCGGTGACCGCCTACTTGCGGCTGTCCGAATCCATCGACCTGCATCGCATCGACCCGGCGCAGGTGCGCGTGCCCACCGTCGTCGTTGCGGTGGAGGGCGACCGCCTGGTGCCGCTGGCCGACCTGGTCAGCCTGGTCGAAGGGTTGGGGCCGCGCGGCAGTCTGCGCGTGCTGCGCTCGCCGTATGGCCACGACGCCTTCCTGAAAGAAATCGATCGCATCGACGCGATCCTCGCCACTGCCCTTCGCATCACCGGAGAAACCGCATGAGCTTTCGTGACCCCGCCGACGCCCCCTGTACTGCCGCCACCGCCGCCGTCCGCGCCGGTATCGATCGCGACACTGCCTATGGTGCGGTGACGCCGCCGATCGTGCTGTCGTCGAACTTCTCCTTCGATGGTTTCGGCAACAAGCGCCAGTACGACTACACGCGCAGCGGCAACCCGACCCGCGATCTGCTCGGCGAAGCACTGGCCGAGCTGGAAGGCGGTGCGGGCGGGGTGATCACCTCCACCGGCATGGGCGCGATCAATCTGGTGCTCAATGCGTTGCTGCAGCCGGGCGATACCCTGGTGGTGCCGCACGATGCCTATGGCGGCAGCTGGCGCCTGTTCAACGCGCTGGCCAAGAAGGGCCACTTCGCGCTGATCACCGCCGACCTCACCGACCCGCGTTCGCTGGCAGATGCTTTGGCGCAGTCGCCCAAGCTGGTGCTGATCGAAACCCCGTCCAACCCGCTGTTGCGCATCACCGATCTGCGCTTCGTCATCGAGGCGGCAAAGAAGGCTGGCGCGTTGACCGTGGTGGACAACACCTTCCTGTCGCCGGCGCTGCAGAAGCCGCTGGAGTTCGGGGCGGACCTGGTGCTGCACTCCACCACCAAGTACATCAACGGCCACAGCGATGTGGTGGGCGGTGCGGTGGTCGCGCGCGATGCCGAACTGCATCAGCAGCTGGTGTGGTGGGCCAATGCGCTGGGGCTGACCGGTTCGCCGTTCGATGCCTTCCTCACCTTGCGCGGTCTGCGCACGCTGGATGCGCGCCTGCGCGTGCATCAGGAAAACGCCGACGCCATCGCCGAGCTGCTGGACGGGCATGCGGTGGTCAACCAGGTGTATTTCCCCGGCCTGGCGTCGCACCCGGGTCATGCACTGGCTGCGCGCCAGCAGAAGGGCTTTGGCGCGATGATGAGTTTCGAGCTCGACGGTGGCGAGGCTGCGGTGCGCGCGTTTGTCGATGGTCTGCGTTATTTCACCCTGGCCGAGTCGCTGGGCGGTGTGGAAAGCCTGATCGCGCATCCGGCCTCGATGACGCATGCGGCGATGACCGCCGAAGCCCGCGCTGCCGCCGGGATTTCCGATGGCCTGCTGCGGCTGTCGATCGGTATCGAATCGGCAGAAGACCTGTTGATCGATCTGCGCGCCGGCCTGGCGCGTGCCGAAGCGACGCTGACCAGCGCAAGCCGCAAACAGGTCGACGCGTGAGTACCGTGCTGCCTGTTTCGCGCCGCGCTTCGGCGGCAGCGGTGACGCCGACACCACGGCTGGCCTTGCTGGGCACCGGGACGGTGGGGCGCGCGTTCGTGGCGCGCTACACCGCGCTGCAGGAGCGCCAGCTGCAGTTGCCGCGCTTTGACTGGTTGGCCAACTCGCGTATTGCCCAAGATTGCGGCACCAGCGCCGCACAGGCCCTGCACCAGGCCAATGCCGCGCCGCGGGGCCAGGCCGTGCTGCAGCCGTGGGCGGAAACCACGGCGTTACGTGCCGGCGATGTGCTGGTGGATGCGACCGCCAGCGAGGTCGTTGCCGACTGGCATGCGGAATGGCTGCTGCGTGGCGTACACGTGGTCACTGCCAACAAGCTAGGCCAGGGCACCGCGTTGTCGCGCGCGCAGGCCGTGCACGCGGCGCGTCACGCCAGCGGTGCGCACTACGGCGACAGCGCCACCGTGGGGGCGGGGCTGCCGGTGCTGAGCAGCGTGCGCGCACTGGTGGCGGGTGGCGACCATATCCATTCGATCGAAGGGGTGTTGTCCGGATCGCTGGCGTGGCTGTTTCATCGCTACGACGGTACCGGCGCATTTTCCGATTGCGTGCGTGAGGCGATGGCGGCCGGCTATACCGAGCCGGATCCGCGCATCGATCTGTCGGGCGAGGACGTGCGGCGCAAGTTGCTGATCCTGGCGCGCGCGGCGGGCTGGCAGCTGGAAGCCGAACAGGTGCATGTGGAATCGCTGGTGCCGGCAAGCATTGCGCGGCTGCCGCTTGATGCCTTGAATGCGCAGCTGGGCGCACTGGATGCGGTGGTCGGCGCGCGCTGGCAGCAGGCACGTGCCGCGGGGCGTTGCCTGCGCTTCGTCGGCCGTGTGGACGCACATGGTGCCAGCGTCGGCTTGCGCGAGTTGGCGCTGGATCACCCGCTGGCCGGCGGCGCCGGCACCGATAACCGTGTCGCCATCAGCAGCGATCGCTATCGCCAGCAGCCATTGCTGATCCAGGGGCCGGGCGCGGGTGCCGAGGTCACGGCGGCGGCGTTGCTGGATGATGTGTTGCGGATTGTGGCTGGGTAGCCGGCTAAGGACATGGAAAGGCGCCGGCGCTCTTTGAGCGCGGCTGTGGGGGCGCGCGCTGTCGATTGGATCGCCACGCGTGTTGATGGCCTGCCGACTGCTCTGCACCTTGCAAACGGCTCAGCTGCAGCTCGCCCTTGCGCAAGCTGCAGCTTCGGAGGATGCGTTGGTCATGCCAATCGCACCGCCGCTGGCATTGCTTACGGCGCAATCGCCTTCAGTAACGCGGCATTGAACCGTGTCGGGTCCTGCACCTGCGGCGAATGTCCGAGATCGGCGAACTCGACGAGCTTCGCGTTCGGAATCGCCGCGGCCGCACGCTTGCCCAGCTTGGTGTAATCGCCGACACGCGCCTTGACCTCGGGCGGTGCGGTGTCCTTGCCGATCGCGGTGCGGTCCTTGAGACCAATGAACAGCGTGGTCGGCACGCTGAGTTTGGGTAGTTCGTAGACCACCGGTTGGTTGAACACCATGTCGTAGGTCAGCGCCTGGTTCCAGGCAACTGCCTGCCTGCCGTTGCCCAGCGACATGCCGGCCTGCATGCGCGCCCAGCGCTCGAACTCGGGCTTCCACTGGCCGGCGTAATAGACCTCCATCTGATACTTCTTGATGCGCTCGAAGCTGATCTTCAGTTCGTTGTCGTACCAGGCATCGACGCTGCGCCACGGAATGCCTTCGGCCTTCCAGTCTTCCAGGCCGATCGGGTCGACCAAGGCCAGGTGCTCGGTGGCCTGCGGATACATCAGCGCGTAACGGATGGCGAGCATGCCGCCCATCGAATGGCCGACCACCACCGCACGTTCGATACCCAGCTTCTTCAGCAGCGCCTGGGTGTTGTCGGCCAGTTGCGCGAAGGAAAACTGATAGGCGGCCGGCTTGCTGGATTTGCAGAAGCCCACCTGGTCAGGCGCAATGACGCGGTAGCCGGCGGTGCTCAACGCGGCAATGGTCTGTTCCCAGGTGGCGGCGCAGAAGTTCTTGCCATGCAGCAGCACGGCGGTGTGTCCGTTGGGTTTGCCGGTGGGCGCGACATCCAGGTACGCCATTTCCAGCGGCTGCCGTTGCGAGGTGAACGCAAAGGTCTTGACCGGATACGGGTAATCGAAGCCTTCCAGGCGCGGGCCGTAGCTGGCTTCCTGTGCCATCAGAGGGCCGCAGGCCAGGGCCAGGGCGAGAGTGCAGGCAAGCTGTCGCATCGCGATCTCCGTCGGAATCCAGCGTCAGACGGTACATGGCGGCATGTGGTGGGGACGTACAGCGCTGGCATGCGACTGCATCGGCGGGCGCTGCCGTTGGATGCATTGCCCAGTTTCGCGATGCCTGGAGAGTGACTGCAATACATGGCGCGGCCCGGGGCCGCGCCCGGCTCAGCATTCGATAACGTTGACCGCCAGGCCGCCGCGGCTGGTTTCCTTGTACTTGTCCTGCATGTCGCGGCCGGTGTCGCGCATGGTCTTGATGACCTTGTCCAGCGACACCTTGTGCTTGCCGTCGCCGCGCATGGCCATGCGGCTGGCGTTGATCGCCTTGACCGCGCCCATTGCATTGCGTTCGATGCAGGGGATCTGCACCAGGCCGCCGATCGGGTCGCAGGTCAGGCCCAGGTTGTGCTCCATGCCGATTTCGGCGGCGTTTTCGATCTGCCCCGGATTGCCGCCCAGCGCGGCGACCAGACCGCCGGCGGCCATCGAACAGGCCACGCCCACTTCACCCTGGCAGCCGACCTCGGCGCCGGAAATGGAGGCATTTTCCTTGTAGAGGATCCCGATGGCCGCAGCGGTGAGCAGGAAGTCGAAGATGCGCTGCTCGGATGCGCCGGGGCAGAAGCGGTCGAAGTAATGCAGCACCGCCGGAATGATGCCGGCTGCGCCATTGGTGGGTGCAGTGACCACGCGACCACCGGCCGCGTTTTCCTCGTTGACGGCCAGTGCGTAGAGATTGACCCAGTCCAGTGTGGTCAGCGGATCGCGCATTGCCGCTTCCGGTTTGGACGACAGCTCGCGATACAACGCCGGCGCGCGCCGCGAGACGTTCAGGCCGCCCGGCAGCGTACCTTCCTGGCGGATGCCGCGCTCCACGCAGGACTGCATTGCCGCCCACAGCTCGCGCAGACCAGCGCGAATCTCGTCCTCGCTGCGCCAGCTCTTTTCGTTTTCGAACATCAGCGCGGCGATGCTCAGGCCGCTGCGTGCGCATTGCGCGAGCAGTTCGTCGCCGCTGAGGAAGGGGTAGGGCAGCGGCGTTTCGTCGGCCACGATGCGGTCGTCGGCGGCATCGTCCTGGTTGACCACGAAGCCGCCACCGACCGAGTAGTAGTCGCGCGTGGCGATCACCGCTTCATCGGCATCGTAGGCGGTAAAGCGCATGCCGTTGGTGTGGTAGGGCAGCTTCTGCCGCTTGTTCATCGGCAGGTCGCGCTTTTCGTCGAAAGCGACGACGTGCTGGCCCATCAGGCTGATGCGCTTGCTGGTGCGGATGCGCTCCAGCGTGGCCGGGATGATGTCCGGGTCGATCAGGTTGGGGCGGTGGCCTTCCAGGCCGAGCAGCACGGCCTTGTCGGTGCCGTGGCCGCGGCCGGTCAGGGCCAGCGAGCCAAAGACCTCGGCGCGGATGCGCACCACATCCTGCAGGCGGCCGGCATCCAGCAGCCAACGATGCACGAAGCGCTCGGCCGCGCGCATCGGCCCCACGGTGTGGGAGGAACTCGGACCGATGCCGATCTTGAACAGGTCGAACGTGCTGACAGCCATGCTTGCCGGAGAGGTGAGCGTAAAGGCGGCTATTCTAGTCGCTCGGCGCTTGCGGCACGGCTGCAGCGCAGCATGGGAGTTCCCGATGGCCTTGATCCTGTACCAGCGCGACGACTGCCACCTGTGCGACCAGGCCGTGGAAGTGCTGGCGCAGGCACGCGCAGGCGAGTTCGGCAGTGTCTTCATCGACGGCGATGCGGCGCTTGAGGCCGCTTACGGGGAGCGTGTGCCGGTGGTGGGCGATACGCACGGGCGCGAGCTGGATTGGCCATTCGACAGCCGGCGGTTGCGCGAGTGGTTGAATGCCGGTACGCGATGAAGCGGCGTGTTCGCCTCCGGTGCGCGCCAGATTTTGGATCTGGAGTGGCTGAAAACGGCTTCGTGCCCGTCTGGTGCGGAGCGGATGATCTGGGCCTTCGCTGCAAGGCGGCCGATCTGCTGCTTGGCTGCCGGGCGCTTGCCCGCTCACCTTCGCGGGACACGCCGCACGTATGTCCGTGTAGGCGCTTACGCGGCATCGAGGCCGCGTAAGGTCCCGCGACGGTGGGCGGACAAGGACCCGTCGAGCTGGTCGTTGTGTAGGGTTTTCAACAACACAACCGGCATCTGTCTGGTGAGGGCACCGCGCCCTCGACCGACTCAGCGTTTGACCTCGGCTTTTGACTGCATCCAACACGATGGGGCTGACGAACGAATCGTGTCGGCCGCCCGTTCAAGGTGTCAGCCGTATTGATTCAATGGCACCACTGCTGCTCGCAGGGCACGCCATCGTGGTCGCCGTCCATCGTTGTGTCGGGGCAGTTGCGCAACACCCAGGTGGCATCGTCGCAGGAGGTCATCTGCGAGCAGTGTTTGCGGCCGCCGCAGCTGTAGTGCGGTGTGGGTGCGGTTGTGGCCGACGTTGTGCCTGCTGCTGCAGCTGGCGTTATCGCTGGCGAGCTCTGGAGCGCTGCGCGGTCTGGCAGCGTCCTGGTTGCCGTTGCCGTTGCCGGTGCCGGTGCTGCTGACGCAGTTTCAGTGGGGGCGGGGGCTGGCAGCAGCGCGTCCCGACTGAGATACGCATAGCCGCCAGCACCTGCCACAAGCAGCAGCAACATGACCTTGCCCAGCCCGAGCGAGCGATGGGGCGATGGTGATCGCGCTGCCGCATGCTGCCGGCGTGCGCCACGTCCGGCTGACTGCGCGCCAGCGCGCATCACGCGCACTGCCTGCCGTCGCCCATCCTTGCCCGGTTCGATCTCAAAGGAAATCAGCTCGCCGATGCGTGGCGTTTCAAAGCCGCGGGGAAACGCTGAAATGTGCACGAACAAATCATCCCCCGGCTGCGCCGGCGTGATGAAGCCGAAGCCGCGATTGGTATTCCAGCGGGTCAAGATTCCATGTGTGCGCATCGGCGGCGTCCCTGGGATGGATGCCGAGTCTAGCTGTCGCGCGGTGTCATCCGGCCGTCAGGCACAAAAAAACGGCGGACCCGACGAGGTAGTCCGCCGTTCAATGGCCGCGTCCGGTTGCGGCCGGTGGCGTTACTTCGCCTTGAACACGACCTTGGTGCTGATCGCGGTTTCGTTGGGAATAGTCTTGGTGTCGGCCCAGTCGCCGCCGCCGACGCCGAAGTCCAGTCGCTTGACCACCGCCTTGCCGGCCAGCACCGGCTGCGTGCCGGGTGTCCAGGTGAAGGTCAGCGTGACCGGCTTGCTGACGCCGCGCAGTTCCAGCGTGCCGTCGGCCGCGTACTGGTTGCCGCCGAGTGCGCGGAACTTGTCGGCGCGGTAGCGCGCGGTGGCGAACTTGGCGACATTGAAGAAGTCCGGCCCCTGCAGGGTCGAGTCACGGTCGTTGTTGCCGCTGATGGCACTGGCCAGCGGGATGCGCACATCGAGCTTGGCGCCGGCAAGATTGGCCGGGTCGAAACTCAGCGTGGTGTCGAAACCGGGGAACTTGCCGGTAAACACTTCGCCGTCGTACTTGCTGGCAAACACCAGCGACGAGCCGGGCGCCTGCACGTAGTCGGCAGCGAGGACCGGGGCGGTGGCGAACGTGGCCACCAGCGAGGCGGCGACCAGCAGGGGAGAGGCGAACAACCTGGACGACATGGGGAATCCTTTAGGGTTTGGAAGAGAGCCAGCCGCGCGGCAACATCCGCACCAAGGTGGCGTCACGCTGGAACAGGTGGTGGTAGAGCGCAGCGCCGGCATGCGCCAGCACCACGGCAATCAACAGCCAGAAGCCCCACTCGTGGATGAAGTGCGCAACCGCACGCAATTGTTCGTCCGGCGGGCTGAGCTTGGGCACGGCGAACAGGCCAAACCAGCGGAACGGGCGCAGGCCGCTGGTGGAGTCGTACAACCAGCCCGACAGCGGCATCGCAAAGATCATTGCGTACAGCAGCCAGTGGGTCAGCCCGGCGATGCGTTCCTGCCAGCGTGGGGTGCCGGCCACCGGCGGCGGCGCGCCCGCATAGAGGCGCCAGGCCAGCCGGACGATCACCAGTGCCAACACGGTCAGGCCCACCGACTTGTGCGCGGTGTAGACCCAGAAGTATTTCGGCGTCTTGGGCAATTCGCCCATGGTCAGGCCGACGATGCCCAGCACCAGGATCAGTAGTGCGATCAGCCAGTGCAGGGTCTGGCTGACACCGCCCCAGCGTTCGATGTTCTTCAGGGTCATGCTCAGGATTCCGGGCTGGGCGCAGCGTCAGGGGCGGCGGGTGCGTTTTGGGGTTGCGGCGTGTCGTCGTCGGCGCGGCCGTCGCGCACGGCTTCGGCTTCGATGCGCAGTTCCACCGTATCGCCGATCATCGATTTCCACGCGTCGATGCCGAACTCCGCACGGCTCAGCGTGGCAGTGGCGGAGAACCCGGCGGTGCGGCGGAACGGCGGCAATGGATGGCGCTTGAGCGCATTGAGGGTGACGTCCAGGGTGACCGGGCGGGTGACCCCGTGCAGGGTCAGGTTGCCGGTGACCTTGGCGTGGTTCTCGCCGCTGGCTTCCACCTGCGTGGAGACGAAATGCGCGTCGGGAAAGCGCTTGGCGTCGAGTAGGTTGCGTGCCAGGGTGGCCTCGTTCCACTTGGCGTCGCCCAGGTCGGCGCGGTGCAGCGGCACGGTCACGTCTAGCCGTGCCGAGGCCCAGTCGTCCGGGTCGAACACCAGCGTGCCGCTGGTCCCGGAAACGGTGCCCAACGCCTTGGAAAAGCCGGCATGTTCGACCGCGAACAGCACCCGCGTGTGCACCGGATCCAGCGCGTAACGCACCGGCGCGGCGGTCGCGGCAAGGCTGGTCACGACCAGGGCGGGAAGCAGCAACAGGCGGGCGAGGGTTGTCATGGGCGGATTCTAGACATATCCCGCTGCACCGCGCTTGGCTTGCGCTCGCAACGATCCGTTGCGAGCATGCGGGCTGGACGTGGAAAGGATGCCCACATGCGTGCGCTTGCTGTTTTGTTGGTCTTGCTGCTGGGCGCAATGCCCTGTGTGGCGAAGATTCCGGAGATTCCGCGTTTCCGGATCGTGGGTCCCAGCGACGGACTCCCATCGACCATGGTGGTTGCGATCCACCAGGACCGCGCCGGCTATCTGTGGCTTGGCACCCTGGATGGTTTGGTGCGGTACGACGGCGCAGGATTCAGGACCTGGCGACATGATCCTTCCGACCCGACATCGTTGCCCTGCAACGCGATCCAGGCGCTGCACATCGACGCGCTTGACAGGATATGGATCGGCTGCGGCAAGACGCTGAGCGTCATGGATGCCGGACGAGGCTATTTTCGGCACTACCGCGCGGTTGACTATCCGTCGATGAAGGACGGCGAGATCTACAGCATCACTGCGTTCGACGGCGATATCTGGGCCGGAACCACGACCGGCGCGCTGATTCGCATCGATACTTCCGGCGTGATGTCGTCGGTGGATCTGGGTACGCTCGATGGCGACCTTGACCAGGCCATGGTCATGAATCTTGCGGCAGACAACCGGCAGCGGCTGTGGATCGGAACCACCAGTGGACTGGCGTATTACGACGGAAAACGTCTGCATCGCGTCTATGTCCCGGACGAGCCTAACCGGCAGTCTGCCATCTTCGGTCTGCAATGGGCGGGGGACCGTCTGTGGCTGGGCAGCGAGTCGGGGCTGCACGTCATGGGATCCGACGATCGATGGCAGCCGCTTCCCTGGGGGACGATGTTCGGCACCGGCAACGAATTCTGGGGTGCAGTGGCTGCCCCGGACGGCGAATTCTGGTTGGGAAGCGGACGCGGTCTGTGGCGGACCCGCGGCGAGCGTCCACCGGTCCCAGCCTTCAGCGGAGAGGGGGCTTTGTCACGCCGGAATGTCATTGGCCTGCTTGGAGCCGCTGATGGCGGGCTATGGGTTCCGATGCATGGCACCGGCCTTGGGTACTTGCCGGCAGACTGGAAGCGCACTGCCGTGCTCAAACCCGCGGTGCCGACGGGTGATGCCATCTATTGCAACCTGGCCCCTGCCACACGTTCCGGTGGTCTGTGGCAAGTCGATGCGGAAGGTCGCTTGTTGCGGGTCGATCCAAGCACTGGCGACACGTTTCAGACAGGGTTGCAGTCGTCGCAACTCAAGGACATGGAGTTGGTGTCGGCGCTGGAGGATCGCCTGCAACGTGTCTGGCTAGGCAATTTGAGCTTTGGCCTTTCCCGCATGGACCTGCGGACCGGTGAATTCATCCACTGGCCGTCCGATGGCCCCGAACCGGCGTCGGCGCTATCGGCGCCTGACTGGATCATCGAGCATGGCGATACGGTGTGGATGGCCTTCATCGACATGCTGCAGCAGCGCGATCTGCGTAGCGGTCGTGTCTTGCAGCGCATCACGCAGCAGGACTTGCACGGTTTGCGCGATATCGCCGTACAGCAGCTGGAACAGGGCCCGGACGGGCGTGTCTGGGTTGCAGGCGAAGGCGGCATGTTTGCCTGGGACGAAGCGTCACACCAGTTCGTGCCGGTCCCAGGGTTGGAAGGGACGCAGATCCAGGCGTTTGCCAGCCAATCGCCGGAGATGGTGTGGGTGTATCGGGCCGTCGGTGCAGAACAATGGAAAAAAACCGCAACACGTTGGGTGCGCGTGCGTCAGGTGGGCCAGGCGGATGGCCTGACCGGGTTCGATGCGTCCGCAATGCGGATCGATCTGCGTGGCAGGGTCTGGATTTCCAGCTTGCGCGGGCTATGGCGGATCGACCCTTCGGTGACGCCGGCACGCCTACGCAATATCGGTACACGCGATGGATTGACCAGCCAGGAATTCATTCAGCATTGTCTGCTGATGGCGGGCGATAGCCTGATCGGGGCGACCAGCGATGGCTCCACCGTGCTGCTGGATACCGCAATGCCTGATATCGCACCGTTTGTTCCGGCACTGCAGCTGGAACATGTCAGTGTGCTACGCAATGGTGCACGCGTCGCGCTGCCAATGGATCGCCCGTTTCAGCTTGGCCCTGGAGATCGGCAGCTGCAGATCGTCAGCCGTCTGCTGTCGTACAGCGACCCGCTGTCCAATCGTTATCGCAGTTTCTTGAAAGGCTTCGACACCGAATGGCAGACCTCAGGCAACGCGGGAATCCGGGAATTCGCCAGCTTGCCTGCCGGTAGCTACGAACTCACGCTGCAAGGGGTGGATCCGCTGGGCAATCGCTCACAGATGCGCTCGCTGCGGTTCTCGGTCAATCCACCGTGGTGGCGCAGTGACGCAGGCATCGCGCTCATTTGCCTGCTTGTGCTGCTGCTGGGCGCATTGCTTGCGGCAGCCTACCGCCGCCGTGTGCGCATGCGCGCGCAGTGGCAGCTGGCCCAGCACAAACGCGAGCTGGCCGAGCAGGCATCGTTGGCCAAGACACGCTTTCTTGCGACCCTGGGGCACGAAGTGCGAACGCCGATGACCGGTGTGCTGGGCATGAGCGAGTTGCTGCTGCAGACGCCCTTGGACGGACGCCAGCAGGGTTATGCCAGCGCGATCCAGCTGGCCGGCAAGCATCTGCTGCGGCTGGTCAACGATGCATTGGACCTGGCGCGGATCGAGGCCGGCAAGCTGCCGCTGGATTACCGCGACTTCGATCTGCGTCAGCTGATCGGGCAGGTGGCGGAGCTGGTGCGCCCGAGCGCCGAGCAGAAGCGGCTGGCCTTCGCCTGCGAGCTGGATGACGCGCTGCCGCCTGCATTGCATGGCGATGCCAGCCGGGTGCAACAGATCCTGCTCAACCTGTTGTTCAACGCGGTCAAGTTCACCGAGCGTGGCAGCGTCAGCCTGCGTGTGGGGGTGGTGCCGCAAAGCCACGGGCAAGGCATCCGGATCGAAGTGTGCGACACCGGCCCGGGCATGAGTGCAGAACAGCGCGGGCGCCTGTTCCAGCGCTTCGAGCAGGCCGAAGGCGCCGTGACGCTGGCCCGGCATGGCGGCAGCGGCCTGGGCCTGGCGATCTGCCGCGAACTGGCAGCGGCGATGGGCGGTGCGGTGACGGTCAGCAGCGAACTGGGGCAAGGGGCGTGTTTTGTGGTGGAGCTGCCGCTGCGCTGGGTGAGTGCGCTCCCCGCAGTGCCTGCGCCTGCACGGGCAAGCTCGCCGCAGGCACAGGCGCCATTGCAGTTGCTGCTGGTCGAAGACGACCCGACCGTGGCGCAGGTGATCGTTGGCCTGTTGCAGACGCGTGGCCATCAGGTCACCCATGTCCTGCATGGTCTGGCGGCGTTGGCCGAGGTGAGTACGCGCCGCTTCGACGGGGGGCTGTGCGATCTGGACCTGCCGGGCATCGACGGTGCGGCGCTGGTGGCGCAGTTGCGCGCGCGCGGCGTGCGCTTTCCGATCGTCGCGGTCACCGCACGTGCCGATGCCGACGCAGAACCGCAGGCGATGGCCGCCGGCTGCAATGGCTTCCTGCGCAAGCCGGTCACCGGCGAGCTCCTTGCACAGGCATTGGCACGCGTGCTGGCCGATGCCGCCGCTGCGCATGACGTCCCGGCCGTCGGCTGAGCTGTCATCGCTTGCCCGGTCGTACGGTTGCCGCCTGGCGCCGATGCAACAGCGTTGAACCGGATCGAGGCCCCCCTGCATGCGCTGGTTCGGGCCGGGGACTGAAAACGGACGAGCGACGCGACAAGCCCGCTCGGGCTTGCTCGCACCGCGTGCGGCCCGCACTATGCGGCGACTTGTCGTGAAACCTGTCCCGTGCGCCTTTTTTCGTGTTTTTCCTACTGGTTGATCGCAGCGGTGTCGCTGTGTGTGTACGTCACGGTGCCACCTGCACGGGCGGCCACGGGCGCGCTGCTCACGCCGGTGCCCAGCCAGGTCACGGTCGCCGACGGGCTGCCCTCGGACACCGTCAGTGAGCTGGCCGAAGATCAGCAGGGCTATCTCTGGATCGCCAGCGATGACGGCCTGGCCAGATTCGACGGGCGCAACTACCGCATCTGGCGGATGGAAGACGGCTTGACCAGCAACGCGATCTGGACCATCTGCGTCGATCGCGACAATCGCGTGTGGATGGGATTCGAGAACGGCGGAGCCGGTTTTCTGGAGCCCAAGACGCGCGCGTTCAGGCGGCTGGAGAACCCGCAGTTTCCGGAGCTGCGCGAAATCACGGTGTGGGCGCTGGCCTACACCCCGAACGGCGATATCTGGCTTGGTACTGCGGCCCACGGGCTGTATCGGCGACGTCCCGACGGCAGCATGCAGCGCTTTTCCAACGTGCCCAGCGACCCGACCAGCCTGCCGTCCGACAGCGTGATCGGGTTCGAGGTCGCGCCCGACGGAACATTGTGGATCGGGACCCATGGCGGGCTCGCACGCTGGGACGGCGCGCATTTTCAGCGGGTGTCGTTGCCCGGAACCACGCAGGCGGTCAACCGGCTGCACATGGAGCGCAGCGGCAACACCTTATGGGTCTCGGATGTGGTCGGCGATGCGTTTCGCGTGGACGCCGACGGCCAGGCGCGGCCCCAGCCGTGGCAGAAGGCCGTGAGCAAGCGGCGGGTGATGGGAGTGTTGCTGCACGACCGCAGCGGGCGCTATTGGCTGGACACCGAGAGCGGCCTGGGCCTGTCCACCGCAGGAACCGACATCAGCAGCGTGCCGGTCTACAGCCTGTCGGCGCATGGCCTGGTCAGGCGCAACTGGATTACCGCTTACGAGGATCGCGAGGGCGGGCTGTGGTTTGCGGCGCTTGAAGGTGGCCTGTGGCACCTGCCTCCGCATTGGGACACCTTTGCGGTACTGGCCCACCACGGTGCTGATCCACAGTCGCTGACCAATCCGTCGGTGCTGGCGACGGCGTCTTCGGCTGCGGGCGGTGTCTGGCTGGCTGGCTCGCGGCATGCGCTGGAGTATCTCGATGCGGCGACCGGCCAATTGCAGACGCATCTGACGCAAATCGATGCCCGTCCGCCCGACTCCATGCTCGAAAGCCGGCGCGGGTTGGTCTGGATCGGCGTCGAAGGAAAACTGGTCCGGTATGACCCGCAGAGCGGGCAGGTCAAACGCTTGCAGCTCCGTGAGGACGTCGAGCCTGATCCGGACGGTGCGGCGGACCGTCCGGGCTGGATGGCTGAGGACGCGCAGGGCCGCCTGTGGGTGACAGTGCTGGAATATGGCCTGCAAATCCGCAACCAGGACGGGCAACTGCTGCGGACCATCGTCAATGGCAGTCATGGACTGGAGGTGTTGACCATCCTGGACCTACGCCTCGGCCCGGATGGTCAGATATGGCTGAGCAATAACGCCGGCCTGCGGCGTTGGGACCCCGCCGCCGACCGATTTGTCCCCGTCGACGGTACACCGTCCCTGCCGACCTATCTGTTCCGGCTGGGAGAGGGGGGCGTGGTCTGGACCGGGTTGGCCGGCGAGATCCGGCGGTATCTGTGGGACGGAAAGCGGCTCAAGCACCTGGACACGGTCGGAAAGGAGCAGGAGTTTCCGTTGGTGGCACCCAACGGCCTGGTGGTCGACGCCAGGGGCGTGGCGTGGGTGTCCAGTCAACGCGGGCTGATCCGGATCGATCCCGGCAGCAGGTTGGTGCGGGTGTACGGGGTGCACGATGGGCTGCCCAACCAGCAGTTGCAGATCAACACGCTGGTGCAGGCCGGCAGCGGGCGCATCGTCGCCGCATCGCCCGACGGCGTGGTGGTGTTCGACCCGGCCACGATGCGCCCCAGCACCCGCAGGCCGCCGTTGATCATCGAACGCGTGGGCCTGCGGCGCGGGGAGCGTGGTCTGGATATCACCGGGCAAGAGCCGCTGACGATGCAGGATGGCGACCGCGATCTGCATATCGTCGCGCGCCTGCTCAGCCTGGCCGATTCCGAATCCAACAGCTACCGATTTCGGTTGAGTGGCTACGATCCGGACTGGATCGATGTCGGTCCCAGCGGCGAGCGGCAGTTCTCGCGGCTGCCCGCGGGGCATTACACGCTGGAAGTGCAGGGGCGCACCGCCGACGGCATCTGGTCGGCCAGCCAGACGCTACGTTTTCAGGTGCTGCCGCCCTGGTGGTTGTCGCCATGGGGACTGGTGTTTCTGGGCGTGCTCGCGCTCTGTGCCATCGCCGCAGCGGTGTTGTTGTATCGCCGCCGCCTGCGGCGTTTGAACGCCTGGCAGCTGGCCGTGCACAAGCAGGAGCTGGCCGAGCAGGCGTCGCTGGCCAAGACGCGCTTTCTGGCCACGCTCGGCCACGAGGTACGTACCCCGATGACCGGCGTGCTGGGCATGAGCGAGCTGTTGCTCAAGACCTCGCTGGACAACAAGCAGCGCAGCTATACCGAATCGATCCGTCGTGCCGGCGCGCATCTGCTGCGCCTGGTCAACGATGCGCTGGACCTGGCGCGGATCGAATCCGGTCGTCTGGAACTGGATCTGGAGCCGTTCTCGGTACGCCAGCTGGTGGCCGAGGTGGAAGGCCTGATGGCGCCCCTGGCGCAGGAGCGCGGCCTGCGTTTCAGCCTGGAGGTAGGGCTGCTTGGCGACATCACCGCCAGTGGCGATGTCACCCGCATTCGCCAGATTCTGCTCAACCTGCTCAGCAATGCGATCAAGTTCACCGAGCGCGGTGTGGTCGGGCTCAAGCTGACCACGCTCGGGTCGTATCAGGGGCTGCGTTTCGAAGTGGCCGATACCGGCCCGGGCATCAACGCCGATCAGAAAGCGCGCCTGTTCCAGCGCTTCGAACAGGGCGACGGCGCCAAGACCACTTCGCGCTATGGCGGCAGCGGCCTGGGCCTGGCCATCTGCCAGGAACTGGCGATGGCGATGGGTGGGCATATCGAAGTGATCAGCCGGCTCGGCGCGGGCACGCGCTTCGTGGTGGATCTGCCGCTGCGCTGGGTCGCTTCCAACGCCACGCTCGGTGGCGAGGTGGCGCGCACCGGCGGCACGGTCGCCCCGCAGCGTATCCTGCTGGTGGAAGACGACCCCACCATCGCCGAGGTCATCGTTGGCCTGCTGCGTTCGCAAGGGCACTCGGTGGTGCATGCACCGCACGGGCTGGCCGCGCTGACCGAAGCGGCCGACAACCCTTTCGACCTGGCCTTGCTCGATCTGGACCTACCCGGGCTGGACGGCTTCGCCCTGGCGCGGCAGCTGCGCGTGTTCGGTTACGACATGCCGCTGGTGGCGGTGACCGCACGCTCGGACGAAGAGGCCGAGCCCACCGCGCAGGAAGCCGGGTTCGACAGTTTCCTGCGCAAGCCGCTCACCGGCGACATGCTGGCCGACACCATCGCCGAGGCATTGCGGCGCGAACGCCCGCGCGAGCAGATCTAGAGCCGTGCACCGCAGTTGAAATCGCACACGGCGCTGCGCTGGCGCGCGGCGCTGGTCAATGGCGCAGCGGCTGCGTCATTCGGCGACTTCTTCCACCTGCTTGGGATGTGGCCGCGTCTCGGCCAACTGCCAGAAGATCAGCGTCGACGACAAGGTGATGCCACCGACGCACAGGAAGGTCGCATGCAATGCGGCAGTGGCGCCGTGGCTGTCGCCCAGATGTGTGTTGAAGGCGGCCAGCAGACTGCCCGCTGCCGCCGCGCCGAACCCGGTGGCCAACATCATCACCATCGATAGCAGGCTGTTGCCGGGGCTGGCCTGCTCACGATCCAGGTCGCGCAAGGTCACGGTGTTCATGACGGTGAACTGCAGCGAGTTCACCGCGCCGAAGCAGGCCAGCTGCACCAGCCGCAGCCATAGCGGCTGGCCGACATCGACCAGCGCGAAGCTCGCCATCGCCAGGCCCACCAGCACGGTATTGAGCATCAATACGCGGCGATAGCCGAAGCGACCGACCAGCTTCACCGCTGCACGTTTGGCCGCCATGCCGGCCAGCGCCACCGGCACCATCATCAGCCCGGCATTCATCGGGCTCATGCCCAGGCCAACCTGCAACAACAGGGGAATCAGGAACGGCATCGAGCCGCTGCCCACCCGCGCAAACAGGTTGCCCAGGATGCCGATGCGATAACTGGCCACCTTGAATAAGGCCAGTGGAAACAACGCCGCCGGCGTGCTGGCCGCATGCAGCCAGTAACCGGCCAACGCGGCCAGCCCGCCGATGGCCAGCAGCATGACAAAGGCATGGCGCAGGCCGAGCTCGGAGATGCCGTCCAGCGCCAGCGACAGTGCCACCATGCCGAACGCCAGCATCAGATAGCCGATCAAATCGAAGCGCTGGCGTGCATCGCCGTAGTGGTCGGGCATGATCTTCAGCGCGGCGATGAACCCGATCACGCCGATCGGCAGGTTGATCAGGAACACCCAGTGCCACGAGGCGACTTCCACCAGCCAGCCGCCCAGCGTGGGGCCGACGAGTGGGCCGATCAATGCGGGAATCGCGATGAAACTCATCGCGCGCAGGAAGTCGGCGCGCGCCACGGTCTTGAGCACTGCCAGCCGGCCCACCGGCAGCAGCATCGCCCCGCCAATGCCTTGCACCACGCGCGCCGCCACCAGCTGCGGCAGCTGCTGCGCGGCGGCGCACAGCAGCGAGCCCAGCGTGAACACGATGATCGCCGCCAGGAAGGTGCGCCGGGTGCCGAAGCGGTCCGCAATCCAGCCCGATGCGGGAATGAACATCGCCACCGCCAACGCGTAACTGAAGACCACCGACTGCATCTGCAGCGGGCTTTCGTGCAGGCTGCGCGCCATCGACGGCAGCGCCGTATTGACGATGGTCGCATCCAGCATCTGCATGAAGATCGCCAGCGACACCAGCCACAGCAGCGGCTTGATGGTGTCGTAGGCGCGCAAGGTGGGCACGGGTTGGGACATGAGCATCGCCATCGGGAAGACAGCGCATTATCCCTGCGCGCGCGTGCAGAACGTCGCAACACTATATACGACGCCATTGCTTGAGCCCGTCGCAGCGTCGCATCGCCGCAGCGGCAACGAGTGAGACGCGCCGCACCCAATCCAATTGCGGACAAGCCCGATGCTACGAATCGTCGGGAACGGGCTGTGGCGGCGTGCTAATGCCAGATCTGGCTTGCACCAAGCGGTTGCTTTGCTGGCGAATCGTTTTGCGCCTGCCACCGTCCAGTCACCGCAAGCGAGCGTTGTCTCACATCAGGGTGGATCGACCGAGGGCGGGCGAGGGGAGCGTTCGTAGAAAAAGCGGAATGCACGCTTGGAGCTTTGCCGACGGTCTGGTCAGGGATGGCGCGACTTGGGTCTGGCCGCCTTCCGAGCGCGCCAGTAGATCAGGTCGAAAGCATCCATGGAAAAGCAAGTCTTTGATGTAGTGCAGCGCGCCTATTTCCCAGGCGATCCCTTGGAGAAAATGCTGGGAAAGATCGCTGCACAACTGTCGCAGAGCGCGATCACGAACGGCGCGGCATGTAAGTTTGTCGCGGTGGAGCATCACGGTCCACCGGGTCCGGTTCTGGCAGAAACCCAGCCCCCGCCCACGCAGTGTTTTCCCGTCCAGCACGGCCGGCAAGTGCTCGGCACACTGAATGTCATGCCGGCTCAAGAACGAATGACCCCGGAGGCGATGACGCTGTGCCAGCAGATCGCAAAGTATTGTGCGTACCTGATCAAGCGCGATGCCGCGCGGGCAATCGCGCAAGACCGGTTTGGTCGCGCGCTGTCGATCGTGGGCGTGAGCGAAGAGGTCTTGACGATCGACGAATTTGTCGAGCACGGCGCATACAGTCGCTTGCCGGTCATCGTGCGCGGCGAGTTCGGAACCGAGAAGGAAACGGTGGCCGTTTTGCTGCATGCAGCTGCACCCTGGCGGGAGGGGCCGTTCGTTGCGATCGACTGCGCCGCTCCCGGCGACGCACCGGCGGCATGGTTCAAGCGCGGGGCCGGGGGAACGCTGTTCCTGCAGAGCGTGGACGAGCTCGACGACGCGCTACAGCGCCAGTTGGCCGGGCAGCTTTGTGGCCTCGGCGGGCCATGGTCCGCCGTGGACGGCGAGGACTCGCCACGCGTGGTCGCCTCCACGACCGCTGATCTGTCGCGCCGCGTACGTGCCGGACGCTTCTCGCGAACGCTGCTGTCGCAACTGGATGTCCTGTCGATCGAACTTACCCCGTTGCGCAAGCGACGGACAGATATCGGCTTTCACGTCGAGCATGTGCTGGACCGGCATGGCCTGGATCACGATCAGGTGGTCACCGAGGTGTTGATGGACGCCCTGACTCACTACCCATGGCCGGAAAACCTCCAGGAGCTGGAGCGGGTGGTGCTGCGCCTGGCGGTCATGACAGCCGGCAGGCCGATCGGCAGCGCCGACATCCAGCGCCACGCACCGCGTCTGTTGGAAGGCCGGACGCAAGAAGCGCAGCGCGATGCATGCGCCACGGTGTCGCAACCGGCCGATCTTCCGGCTGAGCCCACGCCGCCGGAAACGCCTGTCGACTGGATCGACGGCCTTCCGCATCGCCCCGGGCAACGTCTCGCCACCCTGCACGACGCACTGCGGCGCGCCCTGGTGCATCTGGGCGAGCACTATGCCGAGCCGCTGACCCTGGGCGATCTGGCCCGGCAGGCGCATGTCAGCCAGTCGCATCTGGGCTTTCTGTTCCGCGACGAACTCGGCACCCCGTTCAAACCGATGTTGCAGCAGCTACGGATCGAAAAGGCCAAGGAGCTTTTGCATCAGCAGCGCAAGCTGCGCATCACCGAAGTCGCGCTAAAGGTCGGTTTCGGCGACCTGAGCCATTTCGAAAAGAGCTTCCGACGGCTGGTTGGGGTGAGCCCGCGTGAGTTCCGTAGGGTCTATGGCCAGGATTGACCGTCAGATATGAGGCCCCAACTTCGTGCTGGGTTCATCGGCTGGGCCCAGCATGCGGTTGCTTACAAATGCGCCGCCTCTCAGAAAAAATTCTATTCAAGCACCGATTGGTTGGGGTGGCCGACTTGCGGCGCCCGAAAAGATCGCCCGCGCCGGGTCGTGCCCATCGGCTGTCTCTACCTCTACTACATGCGCGGCATCGATCGCGTGCGTCAGCAACCCGTCCAATCCCGCTTCACTCCTGCGCTGCCGACAACGAGCTGGCATCATTCGGCCACGGGTACGGCAGTGCAAGGATGGTCCCGGATTGCTAGCGATCAGGTCCAGCGTAGCGAAAAAGCGCAGTTGTGGCACGGTTGGGCTGCCTGTAACGCATTGGGGCGGTCGGGCGAGTGACGTCTTTCAGGGACGACTAATAAACCGCCCTGTGGTTACCGGGAACCACTGAGCCAGCAAGTCCCTTTCAATGGCCTCCGGCCTTCCTGTCAGATCGGCATAGTGCTTGATGTAAACACTGCGATGGTGCCAATTTACAAAGATCGGATCGGGGTGCAGCATCGGTAGCGATGTCAGGCCCGCAACAACCGCACCGGAACCCACGGCTGCCCATCGGTCTCCGCTTTCCGTTTCCACACATCCCATGCCGTAGCCCAGTTGCCGCATTGCGATGTAGCTTCTATCGTCCTTGAGAATTTGTTCGTAGAGTTCCAATAAGCCGGTATCCTTCAGATTCAGGCATGAGCCGAGCTGCGTCCCATTATCCCGCAGGAATGTCTCCGCAAGATGCCGCACCATTTGTCCTGGTTCCGGAAAGATCTGGTTGCCGCCGCCCTTGCCATTCTTGGATGCGTTTCCGACAAGGGTCGCATGGGCACCAGGCATGAGGATTAGTTCCTTCTTTACTTTTACGTCCGGGATGATCGGAGTAAAGCCGCGCGCCCTCTCATCGCGTGCGTATACGGCGCGGTATTCCAGCACGTTGGTATTCAGTGTTGTCCTGTTTAACTGGAAATTCAAAGGACCGGGTACCGGGTCTATCGCAAAAATGTTGACGCAGATGTGGCGGAGCTGCGGGTCGGCATACATTGCATTGGCCATCATGTGGCAGGTAACTGCGCCACGGCTCCAGCCAATGAGGTTGACGCGGTCAGGCAGTGGTGTTCGCAGGACTTTTGCTCGCGCCTTTTGTAAGGCTTGGGGAACGATTTTTCGGTGCTTATTGGCAGGGGTCCAGCCACCAAAAGTGTTCTGCGGCTCAAGTCCAGCTGCTTCGGCAGCTGCCTTTTCCCTTTGTAGGATGCGTATTTCCGCATCTGTCATCAAGGTCCTCATATGGCTGGGGTCCTTCTTGATCACCGCAATCGCGTGCTTGACGTTCTCCTCCCAGCCCGAGCCAAAAGTAGTACCCCGAGCATCAGTGTAGTTCCCCGGGAGTGTCCATTTATCGTTTTCTTGTTGATTCCCGCTGCCCGGTCCATCTGCTATGAGCCAATCATCGAACTCCACCCCGAGATGGTTGCGTGCCAATGTGGAGATAAGCTGTCCTTCGCTGTAGTTTGCACTGTCGTAATCCAGGCTGTTCGATCCTGTCCCGCAAAAAAATACTGTGAATGTTGACATTCTTGATGTCTCCAGAATCTCGGCTGGTTGGGTCGCTGTATTAATCTATGTGTGGATTACGGGGCTCGTGCACTACGGTGGTATGAGGGTGAACTTTT
Source organism: Xanthomonas sp. LMG 8993 (assembly GCF_009835065.2). Classification (NCBI taxonomy): domain Bacteria; kingdom Pseudomonadati; phylum Pseudomonadota; class Gammaproteobacteria; order Lysobacterales; family Lysobacteraceae; genus Xanthomonas; species Xanthomonas sp. LMG 8993. Next base: position 531,307 of record NZ_QVIF02000002.1, read on the forward strand.
GATGCATTCATGGAGTGAAATGTGGCTTTTTCTGCTAAACTTTCGCTGTAGTCGAGTTGCGTGATTATTCAATGCACTGCTGTTGGCCGGGGTTGTGATTGCGGCGGACGTGTCATGTGGTGGATTTATATAAATCCACCCATGATGTTTTGCATCAAATGGCCTTGAAGCGAGTCGCGTACTTTTGTCAGTTGGATGACATAGGAGGAATAGTCGTTCTCCGACTCGAGAAGGTAGTTGATGAGCAGCGTGAGAGAAGCTAGGACGCAATTGAAGCTATTGAATCCGTCACCATTCTTCAGTGCGAAGACATTGATTTCCGGAGCCACAGCACGGAACCATCGCGGGAAATTTCCGGCATCCTCCTCTGTTACAGGTATCTCGAAACTGACGCAGGTCGGGTCGTCAAGCATGGCGCTATCATCTTGCCAGTGGCCTCCACCGCCTTGGCCAAAGAACGCCCATGGATAACCCGACACATTCGGTACCAGTCCCCTGACGAACTGGACCCGCCCGCGAAGACGAGACAGAACGGCCGTATGACCTGTAAATTGCTGTAACAGGGGAGAGCGCGATAATCTTGAGGATCCGATTCCCATGTTTTGCTCGGTCCAAGCGATCAAGGTCGGGTCGGGGTCGACTTCATAGCGCATGTCTGGCCGGTGCCTCCAACGTCCTTGATGTCGTGAGATGCCTGCGATGCCGACGGAATTGGTTTGTTCTGACATCAAATCAACTATTACTGTCATTTCACATCTCCTTTCGAGGCGGAAGGTGCAGGCCGGCATATGCCGTACCGAGATCGAGCGACCTGATGGCGGAGTTCTCTTGCCGCTGCGGTAATGCGTACTCGTGGGCTGGCTGCTGCAGGCGCTAGGTTTTATGCGGTGAGATCGGCATGATCCCGGTCTGCGGGGATACGCGTATGCACGCTCGATACAGACGTGGGCTCTTGGACAGGGGTGTCGGAGCGTTTGGTAATACCGCCGATTTCGCTATGCTTTATTGGGGAAAATCCACAGTTATTATTCTTTCCGAGGGCGCTAGCCAATCGTTGAAGGGCCCTTTGGGCGAGGGTTGCTATGGAATAATGATGTGATTCCATGGAGCTAGGTCCGCACCAGGCGTTAATCCGGATTCGGCTTTGGCCTGGTTTCGACGAGTGCGTTGGCGGATTGATTGACGCAGGTGATGCGCTTATCCGGTCGTTTAATGCATTGAATCAGTGCGGGGGAAAGTGGGGTGACGCGTGGTGTCGTCTATCGATGCAGGGAGTGTCGGGTTGGTTGCAAGGGATCTTCATGCATTGCTGGAGTTTATGGGTTCCTGCTTTTTCCCGATGCAGGAAATACGCGCAATCACGCCGAGCTCGGATCGGCTAAACTCGAATAACTGAGGTCAACTTCCAGTCCATCGCACGGCGTACCAGGAAGCGACAGCACCGCATCCTGTTCGTATTGCCAGAGCATGGCCTGGGAATAGCCGCAGCCGGCCGGATCGGAGGGCTGGACGTGCCGGATGTCGCCGGCGTAGAGGTGACGCCCTGCCGTGGAGACCCGCCAGGCCCAGACGCGCGGGGAGGGGCAGGGGCCTATCCGCGACAGCAGTTCCACTGCGCGCGCGTGCGAGCAGTACAGGCCGGGCGAAAAACCATTGCCCAACAGCGCGGCGATCCACATACGGATGTAGTCGATGGCTGCCTGTGGCGGGCTGCCGCCATCTTCCCAGTCGAGATAGACCACCGCGCCATCGGGAAAGCCTTCGGCGCGTGCCAGCGCTGCGGCCTGTGCACCATCGAGGCTGCCCTGCCGGGCGGTGACGTCGTGCGAACCGGGGCCGATCGTCTGCTGACCAAGGTAGACGGGCGCCAGGCCCCAGCCTTGTGCGATCAACGCAGCGCGTTGGCCCATCCAGCCGGTGTCGGCATGGCTTGGCGCCGGTGCCAGGTAGTAGCCGCACCACGCCAGCTCGGCCTGGGTCTTGAGCCAGTCAAGGGCGGGCAATCCGGGGAATTGATCGGTGTCGAAGCCTGTGTAGAAGGTCATGTCGGAATTCCTTCGGATCGGGCGTTGGCTGGGCCGGGGCTAGATGGCCGCGGCAAGTGGGGCTGCGCTGCTGGATCAACGTGGCGGCGGGGAGCCGGCAGACCGGCGCCAATGAGACCGGACGGGTTCATCGCGAGACCGGCTTCATCGCAACGCCGAAACGCATCGCTCCGTCAGCTGGCTGTTCCGTCGTCGGCGTTCGGAGTGGCCGGCGACGTCGCCGCCATTGCCTGCTCGGTCTGCTGCTGCGCGGCGGTCACCGCCGCAGCGGCGGCTTGTTCGGCCTGCTGCAGTGCCTGGTTGGCGCTATCGATCGCCTGGTCATTGCCAGCTGCGGCGGTCGCGGCGGTTGCGGCCTGCATGGCCGCCCGTACTGCCCTATCGCTGGCCGCCATCGCCTGATCGATCTGGGCTTGCGCCGCTTTCAGCGCCGCTTCGATCTGCGAGGATCCTGACGATTGCGCAATGGAGGCTGGTGTCTGGTACGGGGGCGTGGGCTGAGTATCGTCGGACATGCTGGTATCTCCTGAAGTGGACGCGGAATGGAGCGGGGTGACGGCATCGGCACGCGATGGTCGCATCGGCGCGGCGAGTGGTGCGGTTTCGGTTGGGTGCTGCGCTGCAAGCGCGCGCAGCCTCTCACCGAGTGCGTTTTCGGCCTGCGCCATACCCTGGCGTGCGGCCGCTAGGGCAGCGGCGCGACCTGCATGCACCGCTTCGCGCGCCGCGTCGGCGACGCTGGTCGCAAGCGGGGCCTGGTCGCCGGCCGCAGCAGGCGGGGGCGGTGCGCTCACTGCGTGGCCTCCGCATCCGTGTCTTGCGAGGTGGTGGGTGATGCAGGTGCGGCACCGAAGTCGCGGAGCGAGATGATGCCGCCGTTGACCTGCAGCAGTGCAGCCAGGGCGTCGTTCTGCATAGTGAACACGCAGCTGCTGCCATCCTGGCCCAGCACCCCACGGCTGGGCCGGTTGGCCGCCAGGAAGGCCTGCGCCGACTGCAGGTAGAGGCGGATCGCATCGCTCGCCGCCTGGTCGTCGCCGTCGCCTCGGTAGCGGGTGTGCTGGACGATCTGCTGGGCCGCCAGCGATAGCCGCGCGAAGCCGATCTGGCGACCGCGTGCCAGCCATTCGGCAACGCTGCGTTCGACCTCGTTGGGCGAAGGCAGCCCCTGCACCTGTGGGCAATCCAGGGTGGTGAACAGCTGCGGCAACAGCGTCTGCAGTGCCGAGGCCGCCGCATGCGCACGTTCGTCCTCAGCGGCGATGGTGGCGGTGCAGGCCAGGTAGAAGCGGTAGTAGTCACAGAATTCCAGCGGTGTGCGCGCCTGCTCGACAGCGAATGCTGCTGCCTCCTGCTGCAGTGCTGGCGTGACGTCGGCTGGCGGCGCTTCGGCGGCCAGTTGGCGTAGCGCCAGGCTTTCTTCAAGGTCCAGCGACTGGAACACGCCGGCGCCATCGACCTTCAACTGGGTCAGCAGGCTGCGGCCTGCGGCCAGGTCGCTTGCGGTGTACAGGGCGTTGTCGCGAAAGATGCGCTGCAGCTGCGCCTTGACCACCGAGCCGGTGTCGCCTGCTTCGGCCTGCGCCAGCGTGCCCAGGTCGGTCGGACTCAAGGTCATCAGCTTGACCGGGCTGACCCTCAGCTCCAGCTGCGGCAACAAGGCCAGGCGCGAGCCGTGCAGGCCTTGCTGCACTTCGTCGAGCAGGCTGCTCTCGTCGGGAAAATCGTAGCGCACACCGGGCGACTGGATCGCCCAGGCCAGCCACTGGGTGCCTCCATCGATGAAGGCCAGGCACTGCCTTCCCAGCGTCGAGAGCATCGTCGGCATTGAGATCAGGCGGCCTGCGATTGAAACGGACATTGCATGACTCCTTGTGAGTTCAACCAGCGGGGAAATTCTTCAGCACCAGCCCGGCCGCCGAACCGATCCTGGCGAAGTCGTCGGTGGCGCCTTGCATCAGCTCCTGCGCCTTGCTAAGTGCAGTGACGTACTTGTCATCGCCGGTGGCCAGGTACTGCGCCATCGCGACGCCAACGGCCGTGGTGGCGATCGTGGAGACATTGCGCAACGCGTCGGTGGCGTCCTGCACCGCAATGGCAGTGGACTGCGCCACCGATTGGTAGGCTTTGCCGGCTCCGCTGGTCAGCACGACCTGCGGGCTCATGGTCGCCAGCTGCACCTGGTTGATGACATCGATGACCTGCGCATTGACCTTTGTCGGTTCCATCTTGATTCCCATGGAATGATCGGCCGCCTTTCAATGAGGCCTGGTGGTAGGGGGGGCTGACCTCATCTCTGCGGACGCCCTATGACTGAGCAGGCGGCGCAGGTGCAGGTGCAGGGATAGATGCAGATGCAGGTGCAACAGGAGCAGCAGATGCAGATGCAGCAACGACAGGGGGTGTGCCTGTAGCTGCAGCTGCGGGTGAAGTTGCGGCTGCAGCAGCAGGAGCATCAGAAGTGGCAGCATCATCGGGGCCGGCACCGGAGGCGGGGGGAGTAGCGGGCAGGGGCGGCGGTACGCTCAGCGCATGCACTTCCAAGAGGTCGGCGGTTGCGGTCGCGGCATCTGCCGAGGCGCCTTGCGCTTGCGTTTTCAGCACGTCGACGGCCACCTTGGCCTCCGCCGCTGCGGCGGCGATGAGCGCTGCAGGCGGGGGCGGTACGGGGGGCGGGCCGGGCAACGGCGCGACCGTCGGTGGTGGTCCGGGTGGTGCAGGCGGTGGTGGCGGCGCCACCGGGAACGGTGCCGAGATCATCTTGGCGCAGGCGGCGGTGATCGCTGCTGCATTGATCATGCCGGCGCCTTGCTGCCGGTTGACGGCGTTGTGCATCGCCATGCCCAGCGTCTCCAGCATCACGGCATCGAGCATGCCGAGCGCCTGTGCGGGCGCCTGACCGGTGGTCAGCGTCACGATGCTGCTCACCGCATCGACGACCTGGCTGTTCACGCTACTGTCGTCGATCATGACGAAGTCGCTCCCTTCTGGATGATTAAGGCAAGGATTTGAGTAAGGGCTGCATCGGCAAGCACCTGTCCGCGCTGCTGGTTGGCGACTGCGTTTTCCATTGCGAGGGCGATGGAATCCGACAGCGCCAGATAGGTCGCCCCCATCGCGAAGGCCGGCGCTTGGCCGATCGCCATCGCCGCACCTGTAGCGGCGGTACCGATCAGGTTGGCGACGCTTGCAGCCTGCGCGCTTGGCTCCATGACGGGGCACTGGCATCAGTGTCCTAGGCCAACGACGGCCTGCGCTGTTCAACGCCAGCCGACGCCGAGAACAGCACGGTGTTCTGTGGTTCGTGTCTGCACGCGTACTGCAAGGCTACGCCATCGGGCACGCGTTCCAGGAATGCAAAATTGCCCTGCGGCACGTCGATCATGTTGTCCAGCTTCCGGCGATAGACCAACGGCTGCGCTCCGGGAATCACAGGCAGGATGCCGTCGAACTCGACGTTGATCACTGCCTTTTGATGCGGCGCGAATGTCGCCACGATGGTGCGGCCCCGGATCAGTCTGACGACGACATCCAGGGTGTTGGACGTAGGGATATGACGTAGTTGCAGCATGAGGCGTCCTTTCTCGATTCGGCCAGCGAACTGCGTGGTGGTTGCAAAGGCTTCGCGTATCGAACCAGGCGCCGCTCTCGCTGTGACAGCGGCGCCTGGCTGCCGATTACCGGAGACCGGCGCTCAGGATTTCCCGGGTGGCGACGCCATCGGACGCGGTATCGATCGAATACAGCGTGGACACGCCCTGGGTCGTCGACGCCTGCATCGTCACGTAGGACTGCTGCTGGTTGTTGGTGGCGTTGTGGGCGGCATTGGACAGCGCTTGGCTGGTGGCAACAAACAGGTTGCCCATTGCAATCGCCGGCGCATCGCCGAGGACCTTGGTGTTGACCTGGGAAACGGAATCGGTGATCTGGCTGTTGACGGCGGTCGGAAAGGCCATGGTGATAGCTCCTTGAGGTAGGGAAACAACGAAGACGCTGCGGCGTTAGCGGTTAGCCGAGGATCTTCCTGGTGGCGGCACCCGTGGTGCCGGTATCGAGCGAATACAGCAGCGAAACGCCCATCGTGGTTGCTGCCTGTGCGGTGACATACATCTGCTGTTGCGCGAGGGTTGCGTTGTGGGCCGCGTTGGCCAGCGCCTGCGCGGTGGCCTGGTACAGATTGCCCATGGCTGCGGCTGGAGCGCTTCCCAATACCTGCAGATTGGCCTGGGTAACCGAGTCGGTGATCTGGTCGTTGACGGCGGTGGGAAATGCCATTGGCGAATGTCCTTGGCGTTAGCCGGGCCGTCAGACGCCCAGGATCTGCTTGCTGACGACGCCGGTGGTGGCGGTGTCGATGGAGTACAGCGTCGCCACGCCCATCGTGGTAGCCGACTGCGCAGTGACGTAGCTCTGCTGCTGCGCGTTGGTGGCGTTGTGGGCGGCATTGGCCAGCGCTTGCGCGGTTGCCTGATACAGATTGCCCATCGCGATCGCCGGTGCGTCGCCCAGGACCTTGGTATTTACCTGGGTGACGGAATCGGTGATCTGATTATTGACTGCGGTCGGAAATGCCATTGCTTGCTCCTTATGTGCCAGAAATCACGGTCGGCTTAGCCCAGGCCCTTTATGCCGGTGCTCAGAACCTGCTTGGTCGCAACCCCGGTGGTGGCGGTGTCGATGGAATAGAGGGTGGCCACGCCCATGGTGGTGGCCGACTGCGCAGTGACATAACTCTGCTGCTGCGCATTGGTCGCGTTATGGGCGGCATTGGCCAGTGCCTGCGCGGTGGCCTGGTACAGATTGCCCATGGCGATGGCGGGGGCATCGCCCAGCACCTTGGTATTGGCTTGTGTGACGGAGTCGGTGATCTGGTCGTTGACGGCGGTTGGAAATGCCATGCGTTTCTCCCTGTTCTCGAATGAGTGGAGCGTTTGAACAAACGTGACGATGTCGAGGTTCGGCAGGCGGCCTGCCTGTCCGGAGATGTGTTGCAGTGGCACCGCATCACCGTGGAGAAACAGTAAATCTCCTTGCTCCGGGAAAATTGGTTTAAACGACGGCAATGCCGGGCTTATCGACGTGAAGCCGATCCGCTTTAGGGCGGCATGCGATGTAATGACGCGTTTTGGAACCGCGTGCGGGGAATGTCGTGGTGAATCGCAAAGGGAGTAACAGAAGGACCATGCAGAACAGGCGAGCACAGGCTGCTGCTGACGCAAGGCAGCAAAGCTCGCGTCCGCTTGGCGACTCTCTGCGGCAAGTCAATGGCCGGCCGGTACGCTGTCGGTACCCCGCGAAACCGGAGCCCACGCGCATCGATGATTGACCGCGTTGCGGCTGAGCTCGGCGCGCATCACGTCGCAGTGACGTCGGCAGGGCGCTCACTGCGCACATCACTGGAGTGGCGAGATCACGTTCAACGGAACGAGGCGCGAGGGCCGTGTTTGGAGCGGATGCAGACGTGATCCGGGTGACGGCATGGAGGCTGGTCTTGCTATCGCTGAAGACTGCCTTCGTCACTGTGCCGCGTGCCTGGCGCGGCCTGGCAGCATCCCATACGTATCGGCGGTGCTGCCGATCTATTGCTGATGCAGCCACCGCCCGTCATCACGCTCAGCGTGCACTCCCCGGGCGCGCGCGCTGAGCGGCGGTCGACAGCACACCGGTGCGCTATCGACCCGTGCCTTGGATTACCGCTTGCTCAGCGTCTGCACCGCTTCCACCAGCACGCCCACGTGGTCGGGATTCATGTCGGGCGACATGCCGTGGCCGAGGTTGAAGACATGGCCTTCGCGCGAGCCGCCGTTGCCCTGGGCGTAGCTGTCCAGGGTCTTGCCGACCTCGGCGCGGATCGCTTCGGGCGAGCCGTACAGGGTGGCCGGGTCCAGGTTGCCTTGCAGCGCGACGCGGCCGCCGGCGCGCTGGGCGGCGTCGGCCAGCGCGATGGTCCAGTCCACGCCTACCGCCTCGGCGCCGCTGGCGGCCAGCTCGCTCACGTAGGCACCGTTGCCCTTGCCGAACAACACCAGCGGGGTACGCTCGGCGCCGTCGCCGCGTTCCAGCTCGCGCGCGATACGGGTGAGGTAGGGTAGCGAGAATTCGCGGTACATCGCCGGCGACAACACGCCGCCCCAGGTGTCGAACACCTGCAACGCCTGTGCACCGGCCGCGCGTTGCGCGGACAGGTAGGCGATCACCGCATCGGTGACGGTGCCGAGCAGGTGATGCAGCACCTCCGGCGCGTTGAAGGCCATGGCCTTGATGCGCGCGTATTCCTTGCTGCCGCCGCCTTCGATCATGTAGCAGGCCAGTGTCCACGGGCTGCCGGAGAAGCCGATCAGCGGCACCGCGCCATCCAGCTCACGGCGGATCAGGCGCACCGCATCCATCACGTAACGCAGCTCGGTCTCCATGTCCGGCACGCCCAGCCGATGGATCGCGGCGGCATCGCGCACCGGGTGGCGGAACTTGGGGCCTTCGCCTTCGACGAAATACAGCTCCAGGCCCATCGCATCGGGAATGGTCAGGATGTCGGAGAACAGGATCGCCGCGTCCAGCGGAAAGCGTTGCAGCGGCTGCAGCGTCACTTCGCAGGCGATTTCGGGATTCTTGGCCATGCCGAGGAAGCTGCCGGCGCGCGCGCGGGTGGCGCGGTATTCCGGCAGGTAGCGGCCGGCCTGGCGCATCAGCCACACGGGGGTGCGGTCCACAGGCTGACGGTTCAGTGCGCGCAGCAGGCGATCGTTCTTGAGCATGGGAGGTGTGTCCTCAGCGCGGCGCGTCGGCGCCGCCGGTGATGAGTTGGAAGCCGCGTTTGAGGTGGGTGTCGCGCGCCTTGTCGAAGGCCCGGTCCGCTTCGTCCTGCAGCAGGTATTGGTCGCGTCGCAACTGCGAGCGTCCACCGATCTCGCCGCTTTCGCGCAGCAGCTCCCAGCCGCCGAACAGATCCGGTTGCAGGGTCAGCTGGACGTAGCGGAGCGGCGCGTTGCCGCCAGGATCGTGTTGCAAGTGGATGCGCATGGCGCCGATTGTAGCCGGGCGGTGCTGAAGGCTGGGGGCAATGGGCGCGCCGGGTTGCTCCGCTTGCGAAGGGAGCGTCGGCAAGCAGGCATTGCGTAGGAGCGCACCTGGGCGCGACGGGATTTACCGGCAAGCCCTGTCGCGCCCGGGGGCGCTCCTACGAATGTGCCGGAGACAAGCGGCGTTGCTCAGCCCGCCAGGATCTCCAGCACTGCCGCCTCGTCGACATCGGGTACCACCTCGGCCTTGCCGATGCCGCGCCATAACACCAGCCGCAGGCGGCCGGCGATGTTCTTCTTGTCCAGCCGCATGCGCCCCAGCAGGGCCTGCGGGGACAGGCCGGGCGGAATGTCGGTGGGCAGGTCGAAGTCATGCAGCAGCGCGCGCAGCGCCTCGGTGTCCTGCGCATCGCTCATGCCCAGCGCGGCCGACAGCCGCGCGGCCAGCACCATGCCCACCGCGACCGCTTCGCCATGGTTGAGGTTGTCGTTGCCTGGCGCGCCATAGCCCTGTTCGGTCTCGATCGCATGGCCGAAGGTGTGGCCCAGGTTGAGCAGGGCACGCTCGCCCTTTTCCAGCGGGTCGCGCGCGACGATGTCGGCCTTGTGCTCGCAGCTGCGCGCGATCGCCTGCGCCAGGGCGTCGGCATCGCGCTCCAGCAGCGCGCGGCGTTCGGCATGCAGCCACTGGAAGAACAGCGGGTCGCGGATGGCGCCGTACTTGATCACCTCGGCCAGCCCGGCGCGCAGCTCGCGCGCGGGCAGGGTATGCAAGGTGTCGGTATCGGCGATCACTGCGCGTGGCGGATGGAACGCGCCGACCAGGTTCTTGCCCTGCGGGATGTCCACCGCGGTCTTGCCGCCGACCGAGGAATCCACCATCGCCAGCAGGCTGGTGGGCAGTTGCACGCAGTCCACCCCGCGCATCCAGCACGCCGCCGCGAATCCGGCCAGGTCGCCGACCACGCCGCCGCCGAGTGCGAACACGCAGGCGTCGCGGGTGGCGCCCAGCTCGGCCAATGCCGTGATCGCGGCGCCGAAATTGTCCAGCGTCTTGGAGGCTTCGCCGGCGGCAATCACCAGCTCGCCCAGTTGCAGGTCCGGGCGCGCCTGCAGCAGCGCCTTGCGCACGCCGGCGGCGTACTGCGGGGCCACCTGCGAGTCGCTGAGCAGCAATACGTGGCGGCCGCGCACATGGCTGGCCAGGCGCGTGCCATCGGCCAGCAGGCCGGGCGCAATGGTGATGGTGTACGGCTGCGCACCGTCGACATCGACGCTGCGCGAGGAACGGGGAAGTGTCATGCGGGGGGACTCGACATGCGCCATTGCGCGGCCAGGCGCAGCACCAGCTGCGCGGTGGCCTCGGCGGGGGAGAAGTGATCGGTTTCCAGGCTGAGGTCGGCGACCTCCTGGTACAGCGGGGTGCGTTGCGCGGCCATCGCATGCAGCACCTGCTCGCGGTCGGCGCGTTGCAACAGCGGCCGGTTGCGGTCGCGCGCCAGCCGGGTGAGCTGGGCCGGCACGCTGACGTGCAGGTACACCACGAAGCCGCGCGCGCGGATGCGCTGGCGGTTGAGCGGATCCAGCACCGCGCCACCGCCGGTGGAAATCAGCTTGTTGTCCTGCTCCAGCAGCGTCTGCAGGGTCTGGACCTCGTGCTGCCGGAACCGCGCTTCGCCGTGCTGTTCGAAAATGGCCGGGATGCTGCTGCCGACCTGCTCGACGATGGCCTGGTCCACGTCGACGAACTCCAGCCCGAAGCGCTCGGCCAGACGGCGGCCGATGCAGCTTTTTCCGGCGCCCATCGGGCCGACCATCACGAGATTGGAAGCGGGGTTCATGCGCAGGGATCGTAGCATTCGGGCCCGCGCATCGGGCCGATCGGCATGGACTGAAACCATTCCGGCGCGGCGACCGCCGGCTGCGCGCAGCAGCATCGACACCCACGCTGCGCGGACAACGGCTGGGACGACCGCTGAAGATGGAGTGGCTGCACGCAACCCGTGGCGAATGCTTGGCAGCCAGCGTCAGTGGCGCGAAGACGCCCCAATGCGCACGACCTGCTTTCAGGCATCAGCGGCAGGTTCTTACAGCGGGCGCAGGTCTGTCGACCGCTGCGCATAGGCGAAGCAGGCCCGATGCGCCCACAATAGGCGTCAATCTTGCTGCCCTCGCACCGTCATGACCGATCTGTACGCAGAAGCCCTTGCCACCTTTACCGCGCTGTACGCCGAGGCGCAGGCCGGCGCCGAACTCGAAGCCAGCGCAATGACCGTGGCCACCGCCAACGTGGACGGCCGGCCGAGCGCGCGCACCGTGCTGCTCAAGGCCTTCGATGCGCGCGGGTTCGTGTTCTATACCCACCTGGACAGCGCGAAGGGCCGCGACCTGCAGACCCATCCGCAGGCCGCCCTGCTGTTTCTGTGGCGCAGCCTGCGCGAGGCCGGCATCCAGGTGCGCATCGAGGGCGGCGTGCAACTGGTCGGCGCGGAGGAATCGGATGCCTACTTCGCCTCGCGCCCGCGCATGAGCCAGATCGGCGCCTGGGCCTCGCTGCAGTCGCAGACGCTGGGCTCGCGTGAGGAGTTCGACGCGGCCATCGCCAAGGTCGAAGCCACCTTCGAAGGCCGCGCGGTGCCGCGCCCGGAGGGCTGGGGCGGGTTCCGGGTGGTGCCGCAGGCATTCGAGTTCTGGTACGGCGCCAAGTTCCGCCTGCACGAGCGCTGGCGTTACGAGGCCGATGCGGCCAGCCACTGGAGCAAGCGGATGCTGTATCCGTGAGCGCGCAGGCCGGCTGGCGGGTGCGCGCGGCGGTGGGCGCCGATGCGCAGGCCTTGCTGGCCCTGCGCCTGGCCTTGTGGCCCGATGCCGACGCTGGCCTCGCCGAGCTGCGGGCCGCGCTGGCGCAGGCAGACGCCAGCCACCTGCTGGCGGTGGACGACGCGGATGCGGCGCTGGGGTTTGCCGAGGTGTCGGTGCGCCACGACTACGTCAATGGCACCGAGAGCACGCCGGTGGGCTTTCTGGAAGGCTGGTATGTGAGTCCGGCCTGGCGCGGCCGCGGGCTCGGTCGCGCGCTGGTGGCCGCGGCAGTGGAGTGGACGCGGGAGCAGGGCTGCGCGGAGCTGGCCTCCGATGCGCGGCTGGACGACAGCGGCGCCCAGGCGGCGCATGCGGCATGCGGCTTCGAGCCAACTGAACGGGTGGTCTACTACCGCCTGCAGCTGGCCTGACCGGCTGACTTCTGGCCCTTTCTGCCGGTCGCGGACAGTCTGTAGTATGTCCGCCCATTGCACGGCCGCTGCTGCATCACCGCAGCGGCAACTGCATCACCACCGCTGCATGACCAAAGGACAGGACATCGTATGACGCAGTACACCACTGTCGAATTGCACGGCCTGCTGGCCGAGCGCTACCGCGACCAGCCGATCGAGGTCGAGCTGATCGACGGGCTGGAGCCGGCCATCAACCTCACCCTGGCCGACCACGGCGACATGCAGATCCAGGTCGCCGCCTCCGGCTCGCAGGTGTTCGTTTCCACGCTGCTGGCCAATGCCGACCAGGTCAGCGACCGCGCGGCGTTCAACGACGCCTGCCTGCGGCTCAACCCGCTCAATCCCCTGTCCAACCTGGGCCTGGTGCAGGTCGACGGCAAGGATAGCTATGTGGTCTTCGGCGAACTGTCGGCGTCGTCCACGCTCGACCAGATCGACGAGGAAATCCAGACCCTGGCGGCCAATACGCTGGATGCCGCCGAATCTCTCAAGCCGTTCTTTTCCTAAAGGCGTGTTGTCATGAGTATCTTTTCAAAGCTGATCACGCTGCTGCGTGGCACTGCACACGAAACCGGCCAGAAGGCGGTCGACGCCAACGCACTGCGCATCCTGGACCAGGAAATGCGCGATGCCGGCGCCCAGCTCACGCGCTCGCGCGAGGAGCTGACCAAGCTGATGGCGCAGAGCAAGCTCGCCCAGCAGAAGATCGACGCGCGCGCCGGCAAGATGGCCGAATACACGCGTTATATCGAAGGTGCGCTGGCCAAGAACGACGAGGCACTGGCGCACGACGTGGCGGTCAAGCTGGCGGCGCTGGAAAGCGAGGACGCCGGCGACAAGGCCTCCAAGAGCTCGCTGGACCAGTCGGTGGTGACGCTCAAGGCCACCATCCAGAAGACCGAGAACCAGCTGCGCGGCATGCGCCAGCAGATCGACACCGTCAAGGCCACCGATGCGGTGCAGAAGGCACAGGCGGCGATTGCCGCGCGCCATTCCGGTGCCAGCAGCAAGATGGGCTCGGCACTGGAATCGCTGGAGCGAATCAAGGCGCGTCAGGCCGAGACCTCCGCACGCATCGAATCGGCCGAAGAGCTGGAGGCAGCCAGTGGCGACGGCGATCTGAATCGGCGTCTGGCTGCGGCCGGCCTGATGGAAGGCGAGTCCAACGCCGCCGCAGTGCTGGCACGCTTCAAGAAGCCGGCCCAGCTCGGCCACGACACCGCCGACGGCAGCGCGCCGCTGATCGGCCAGGTGCGCGACGTGCAGCAGGTTCCGCGCAGCGACAGCTGATCCGCCGCACGGCACAGGACGCGCCATGATCATCGTCGGAAAGCTGTTGCGGATAGTGCGGCGCCACGTGCGCCGCGTCAGCTGGGGCATGGTGGCGCTGGCATTGCTGGCGCACATGGGGCTGAGCTGGGTGTTGCTGCTGCTGGCCGGCGAGCAAAAGCTCGTTGGCCTGGACGCGTTTCCGTACTACTACATGACCACCGCCACCACCATCGGCTACGGCGACCTGTCGCCGGGTTCGGTGGCCGGGCGCTATATCGCCGCGTTCGTGCTGATGCCGGGCGCGGTGGCGCTGTTCGCCACGGTGCTGGCCAAGACCAGCGGCGTGCTCATCACCTTCTGGAGGCGCCACCACATGGGCAAGATGGCTTACGCCGATCTGCGCGGGCACACCATCCTGATCGGCTGGCAGGGCGCCGCGTCCACACGCTTGCTGGAACTGCTGCTGTCCGATACCGCTACCGACGACGAAGGCGTGGTGCTGATCGCCGAGGGCGTGGCCGAGAACCCGATGCCCGACCATATGCGCTTCATCGCCGCCGAGTCCTACACGCATACCGAGGTCTACCTGCGTGCCGGCATCGCCGGTGCGGCGCGGGTGATCGTCAACCCGCGCTCGGACGACCAGACCCTGGCGGCGGTGTTCGCGCTGATGGCGCATGCGCCGCGTGCGCACATCGTGGCGCACTTCGATTCGGGCAGCGCCGCGCGGCTGGTCAATTGCCACTATCCGGCGATCGAATGCACGCGGCCGATGACCGCCGAGATCCTGGCCCGCGCGGCGCAGGATCCGGGCAGCGCGGCGATCACGGCCGAACTGCTGTCGGTGGACGATGGCCCGACCCAGTTCAGCCTGGCGGTTCCTGCCGATGTCGACCCGCTGGATTACCGCCTGCTGGCCGCCGATTTCGGCCAGCGCGGCGCCCTGTTGCTGGGCCTGCGCGCGCCCGATGGCGCGCTGCGCTTGAACCCGCCCGCACACACCGCGGTGCCGGCCGGTGCCATGCTGTATTACCTGGCCCAACAGCGCGTTCCCGTGCCTGCCATCGCCTGGCAGGCCCTGCGCGCTGAGCCGGTGTCCCGTTCCCCATCGCCACAAGGTGCATGACGATGAGTTTTTTCAGCAAGTTGTTCGGTCAACCACAACCACCGCCGTTGCCCAGCTCCGGCACTGGCGCCATCGGTCACGCGCTGCCGCTGGGCTTGCGCGTGGGTGGGCAGCTGGAGATCGATACCACGCTGTACCGCATGGCACCGGAGGCCATGACCGCCGAGTTGCCGGGCGGGCATCAAGGCATTCCGTGCTACGGCCACGTCAATCTGGGCGATGGCTATGCCCTGCATCGTTTCTATCTGGACGACGACGCGTTCCTGCAGGTCACCACGGTTGGCGGCGATCTGGAGGCGATGAAGGCCTTCGTGTATTGCGAGACGGTCAATCCGCCCAGCAAGCAGGCGTTTCAGGAGTTCGTGATGCAGCATCCGCATCTGGGTGCGGCGCAGATCGAGTACGCCGGCAAGCGCTGGCAACGCGCCACGCAGTCCACCGACGGCGCCGCGCGCATCCCGCCGATCGCCTACGACGAGGTGCTATATCGCTATCAGCCGCCGCGCCGCGATGGCGATCTGACCCACTACGCCATGCTCTACAGCCGCGATGTGCCGGAGCTGCAGCGCGAGGAATTCCTGCTGGTCACCGGCGAAGATTCCGGCCCCAACGAGTTCTGCGTCACCTATGCGGTCGGCATCGATGTCACCGTCGCCGATCTGGATATCACCTGAGCGTGCGCGCTCGTCTTCCACTTACCCTGGTCCTGTCATGAACCCGATCAACCTGCAGAGTTTTCTCGCGTTTCTTTCCTACTTCGGCACCGGCCTGGGCGTGTTGATCGTGGCGGTGGTGCTGGTGACCCTGGTCACCCCGCACAAGGATTTCACCCTGCTGCGGCAGGGCAACGTGGCTGCGGCCACCGCCTTGGCCGGCAACCTGATCGGTGTGGCATTGCCGCTGCATTCGGCCATCACCCATTCGGTGAGCCTGGTCGATGCGCTGATCTGGGGCGCGGTCGCCTGCGGCATCCAGGTCGTGGCGTATCTGCTGGCCAACCTGGTGGCCGGGCGCATCTCGCGGCAGATCACCGACAACGTCACCGCCGCCGGCATCTTCTCGGCCGGCGTGTCGATCGCGGTCGGGCTGATCAATGCCGCGGCGATCACGCCGTAACGGAGCGCAGGCATGAAGCGATCACGCAATCTCAAGCTCACCCTGATGGCCGCATTGCCGGCCGCCCTCGTCACCGGCTGCGGCTCCGAACCGGAAACCGGCGTGGTACTGCAGTCGGCCTCCGACTGCTACCAGATCAAGCAGGAACAGACCGACATCCAGCAATGCCTCAAGGCCTATGACGAGGCGGTGACCAAGCACCAGCAGGCCGCGCCGCGCTTCAGTACGCGCTACGAGTGCGACGAGCAGTTCGGCAGTTGCACGGCGGTGCAGACGGCGCAGGGCCAGCAGAGCTGGATCCCGCCGATGGGCGGGTTCCTGCTGGGCTATGCGTTGGGCAACATGACCGGTGGCGGCGGCTACCGCTATGGCGGCTCGATTCCGCTGTACCGCGATTACCGCAGCGGTGGGTATTACAAGCCCAACGGTGATCTGGCCAGCAACCGCGTCGGCACCGTCCGCGGGCGCAGCGGCGCCATCGACATGCCGTCGCGGGCGATCACCGTGTCGCGCTCGGGTTTCGGCTCCAGTGCGGCGGCGCGCAGTTCGTTCGGCAGCGGCGGGCGCAGCTCCGGTT
This sequence comes from Xanthomonas sp. LMG 8993, assembly GCF_009835065.2. NCBI lineage: Bacteria > Pseudomonadati > Pseudomonadota > Gammaproteobacteria > Lysobacterales > Lysobacteraceae > Xanthomonas > Xanthomonas sp. LMG 8993. The sequence continues at coordinate 547,737 of NZ_QVIF02000002.1, forward strand.
ACGGCGGCTGACATGCAACGGATCGCAATTGCCGAGCGCCCGGACTGGCGCGAGCAGGCCGAGTCGCTCGGCTTCCATTTCCACACCATCGACGGCGAGCGGTACTGGGACGAAAGCGCGTATTACGCGTTTACGCTGCAACAGATCGAAGACGACATCGAAGCGCCCACGCAGGAACTGCATGACATGGCGATGCAGTTGGTGGACGAGGTGGTGGGCTCGGAGCAGCTGATGACGCAGCTGGCGATCCCGCCGTTCTACTGGGACTGGATCGCCACCTCGTGGAAGAACCGCGACCCGCATCTGTACGGCCGCATGGACCTAGCCTATGCCGGCAACGGCCCGGCCAAGCTGTATGAGCTCAACTACGACACGCCGACCTCGCTGTACGAATCGGCATATTTCCAGTGGCTGTGGCTGGAACAGCAGATCGCCGCCGGTGCGCTGCCCAAGGGCACCGATCAGTACAACCTGATCCAGGACCTGCTGTGCGAAACCCTGGGCGCGCTGGCGGTGGATGACGCGATCGGTGCGCAGATGCATTTCTCCGCGGTGCGCGATTCGCTGGAAGACCGCGCCACGGTGCGCTACCTGCGCGACTGCGCGCATCAGGTGGGCATCAGCACCGAGGAAGTGGCCATCGAAGACATCGGCCTCAGTGCCGACGGCTGGTTCACCGATGAGCAGGACCGGGTGATCCACACGCTGTTCAAGCTGTATCCGCTGGAATTCATGATGGAAGAACGCTTCGGCCCGGCATTGTGCGCCAACCGCGTGCGCCTGATCGAGCCGGCGTGGAAATCGGTGCTGAGCAACAAGGGCATCCTGCCGCTGTTGTGGGAGCGGCATCAGGGCCATCCCAACCTGCTGCCGGCGCGCTTTGCGCAAACCGGCGAAGCGCCCACGGCAGGCTGGGTACGCAAGCCGCTGCTGTCGCGCGAGGGTGCCAATATTTCCCTGGTCAGCGCACAGGGCGACGCTGCGCAGACCGATGGCCCGTATGTGGACGGGCCGGCGATCCTGCAGGCGCATCATCCATTACCGGTGTTCGATGGCCGGCATGCGCTGGTCGGCAGCTGGGTGGTGGCCGATCGTCCGGCCGGGCTGGGCATGCGCGACGACGATGGTCCGATCACCCGCGACACCTCGCGCTTCGTGCCTCACGTGATCGTGAACTGATGCAGCAGTGGGTGAGGCAGCGCCGCTGCGACGCGGCGCTGCCGTGTGGCGCGATCGCCCTTGCATGTGGTCGTGAGTAAAGCGCTGCTTCCGCATGGCCGGGTTGTACGTAACGGCTCGCGCTGTATGAGGCAGCTGTTGCCCCGTATCGCGTGACACATGCTGCAGTGACGCGCAAGCCCTGCGCTGCCTGCCGCGCAGCGCAGGTTTTCCACACCCCCTGTGGATGGAACTTGCACAAGGCTGTGGACAAGTGGGTGCAGGCCCCGGCCTGCAACGCTGTCAAGATGGGTGGCGAAAAAATGACCAGCCGCTCGCGGATACGTTTTTCCGGTCCCGATCGCAGCGATCTCGACAGGATCGGCAAAGTCGGTTGCGCTATCGGCGATGGGATGTGCCGGCCTGGGTTGCGTCATGCCAACGTGACGTGCCGAGCAGGCGGATCCAGCAAGTCGTGCAGACCGTACGCGCGCTGCATGCGATGCGGGCGATACACATCGACTGAGCGCGACACGTCAGCCTCGCGATCAGTGTTCTCTTGCTTCGATACACCGCGCACACCGCACACCCATTACACCCGCCGCGCCACCAACAGGCCCGCCACCGCCAGCAGCCATGCCAGGGCGAACACGCTCAGGTAGGCGGCCGCAGTCGCCGAGGCCAGCAGCGCGGCGAACAAGGCGCCGGCCAGCGCCAGCATGCCGGCCACCGCAATCGCCTCGCTTAACTGCAGCGCCGAACTGTTGGCGCCTTGCTGCGCCGGCGGCGACAGCGACAACGTCAACACCGACAGGCTCGGATACAGCAGGCCCATGCCCAGGCCGGTCAGCGCCCAGCCGGCAATCGCCACCGGCACCGGGATGACCGGCCACACCGCTCCCGCGCTGATCACGATGCCCAGCGACATGAAGCACGCACCGGTCTTGAGCAGGCGTGAGCGCGACCAGCCGGCGCGGCTATGGCCCTGGTACCAGGAGCCACTGAACCAGCCCAGCGCGCCGACGCTCAGCGCCACGCCGGCCAGCAGCGGCGACAGGCCGCGCTCGCGCGACAGCAGCAACGGCAGGAACGCCTCGAAGCCGAAGAAGGCCGCCGCCGCGATGCCGCGCAGCGCGATCACGCTAGGCAGCCCGCGCGCAAGCCGCAGCGTGCCGGCCGGCAACAGCTGCCAGGCGCAGCACACGGTGATCGCCAGTGCCGGCAGCATCGCCAGCAACGCGCTCGTGCCGTGCAGCTGTCCGCCCAGATACACGCCGAGCACGCCCAAGGCCGCACCCACCGCCCAGCGCAACGCGGAACGCGACGCGCCGGCTGTGTCGCTGGACCAGGTGCGCCCGCGGATCGCCGGCCACAGCATCAGCCCGGCCGGTATCGCCAGCAGCGGCACCGACAGGAACACCCAGCGCCAGCCCACGTGCTGCACGATCAATCCGCTGATGCCCGGCCCGACCAACGACGGCACCACCCAGCCGGCCGAAAACGCAGCAAACACGCGGGGCCGCAAGGCTTCCGGATACAGGCGCCCGACGATCACATACAGCGCCACCGAATACGCGCCAGCCCCCAGGCCTTGCAGCAGGCGGCCGGCAATCAGCACCGGCATGCTCGGCGCCAGCCCTGCCACCAGCAGGCCGATCACGAAGCACAGCAGGCCGTAGGCCAGCGCCCCGCCGGGGCCACGCCGGTCGCTCCAGCGCCCGGCGGCGGTCATGCCGACCACGCTGGTCGCCAGGGTGCCGCCGAACGCCAGCGCATACAGCGGCAAGCCATTCAATTCGCGCGCGACGGTCGGCATGGCGGCGGCCACCGCCAGCGATTCGAAGGCATTGAGCGATACCAGTGCCACCATGCCCAGCGTTGCGGCGCGATACGGCGCGGCCAGGATGGAAGTGGGTTGGGCCGCATTGAGTGGCGTGGCGGGCAGGGCGGTATCGGCGGGCATCGAGCATCCAGAAACTGAAGTGTGTAGAGCCATGACCACGGGGCTTGCACCGGTCATGGCCGCGCAGCATCCTGCCTCAACCAAGGTTGAGGTCAAGGCAATGCAGCGTGAGTTGTCCGTGGGCGAAGTGGCCAAGCGCAGTGGCGTGGCGGTGTCGGCTTTGCATTTTTACGAGCGCAAGGGGCTGATCCGCAGCCTGCGCACTGCCGGAAATCAACGCCGCTATGCGCGCGACGTGTTGCGGCGCATCGCCGTGATTCGCGTGGCGCAACGGCTCGGCGTGCCGTTGCAGCAGGTGCTGGATGCGTTCTCGGTGCTGCCGGACCAGCGCACGCCCACGCGTGCGGAATGGGCACGCATGTCGGCACGTTGGCGCGCGCAACTGGATGCGCGCATCGCCGAGCTGCAGGCCCTGCGCGACCAGCTCACCGACTGCATCGGCTGCGGCTGTCTGTCGCTGCGCCGCTGCCGGCTGAGCAATCCGGGCGATGCGCTGGCCGAGGGTGGGGATGGCGCGTTGCGCTTGTCGCGGCTTGCTGCCGATTGAGGTGGCAAGCGCGGGCTAGCCGCCGCCAGGGCAGGGCTGGTGCGATCGGCATCTGCAGATCGCGCGCGGGCCGCGGCTGCTGCGCCCCGGACAGCCTGTCACCGTCGAGAAGTTTGATGCCGCAACCGGGACCAATGGCAGTGCCGTGCCTGGCGAAGGCGACCGTAGGATGGGGATCCCCTCCGCCGCAGGATTTCACGCATGTTCCCCACCTTGCGCCGATCGCTCGCCGTTGCGCTGTCGCTGGCATGCATCACCTCGTCCGCGCATGCCGCGCCCGCCGCCAGTGCCGCCGCGCCGGCAAGCGTCTTCGATCCGCTGGCCTTGTTCGCACCGCTGCAACTGCCCGATGCACCCAACGCCTACCGCAGCGGCAGCGGCGTCCCCGGCCCGCTGTTCTGGCAGAACCGTGCCGACTACAGCCTCAACGCCAGCATCGACCCGGCGACCCACACGCTCACGGGCGAGGCGGCGATCCACTACACCAACCGCAGCCCGGACACGCTGGACGTGCTGTGGCTGCAGCTGGACCAGAACATCTACCGCGCCGATGCGCGCGCTGCCGCCAGCCGGCCGTCGCGCCGCACCCAGTTCACCGACGGCATGCAGATCGCCAGTGTCGAGATCGACGATGGAGGGCGTCGCCAGCCTGCGCATTTCGTCGTCGACGACACCCGCATGCGGGTGGACCTGCCGCAGCCGTTGGCCGGGCAGGGCAAGGCGCTGACCGTGCATGTCCGCTACCGCTACACGATTCCGGGCACCTGGGGCGGGCGCACTGCGGTCAGTGCCAGCAAGCAGGGCGAGATCTACGAGATTGCACAGTGGTATCCGCGCATGGCCGTCTACGACGATCTGCGCGGCTGGGACACGCAGCCGTATCTGGGCTCGGAGTTCTATCTGGAGTACGGCGACTTCGACTACGCGGTGACCGTGCCGGAGGGCTTCCTGGTCGCCGGTTCGGGCGCGCTGACCAATCCGGCCGAGGTGCTCAGCCGCAGCGAGCAGCAACGCCTGCAGCAGGCACGCAGCAGCGATCGTACGGTGCTGATCCGCACGCCCGAGGAAGTGAGCGCGCGCGCTGCCAAACCTGCGGGAAACACCACGCGCACCTGGCGCTTCCATATGGACAACACCCGCGATGTTGCGTTTGCCGCCTCGCCTGCGTTCGTGTGGGATGCCGCGCGCATCAAGCTGCCGGGCGGCAAGCAGTCGCTGGCGATGTCGGTGTATCCGCTGGAGGGCGTGGGCGCGGACAAGTGGAACCGCTCCACCGAATACGTCAAGGGCGCGATCGAACATTTCTCGCAGTGGTACCCGTATCCGTGGCCGGCCGCGATCAACCTGGGCGGGTACGGTGCGGGCATGGAATATCCGGGCATCGTCTTCGATGGTTTCGAGGACAGCGGCAAGGAGTTGTTCTGGATCACCGCGCACGAGATCGGACACACCTGGTTCCCGATGATCGTCGGCTCCAACGAGCGCCGCCACGCGTTCATGGACGAAGGCTTCAACACCTTCATCGACGTCTATGCATCCGATGCCTTCAACAAGGGCGAGTACGCGCCCAAGCGCGATTCGGAATATGCGCCCAAGGGCGGCAACCCGGTCGACGAAATCCTGCCGCTGCTGGCCGATGCCGGTGCGCCGACATTGATGGACAACGCCGATTCCACCAGCGAGACCTACCGGCATTCGCTGACCTATTTCAAGGGCGCGTTGGGGCTGGTGTTGTTGCGCGAGCAGATCCTGGGGCCGGAGCGCTTCGATCCGGCCTTCCGCAAATATATCGCGACCTGGGCCTACAAGCATCCGACGCCGTCGGATTTCTTCCGGCTGATGGAAAGCGAGAGTGGCGAGAATCTGGCCTGGTGGTGGCGCGGCTGGTATCTCAACAACTGGCAGCTGGACATGGGCATCAGCGAGGCCCATTACGTCGATCACGATCCTGCCAAGGGCCTGCAACTCACGCTGCGCAGCCGCCAGAAACTGGTGATGCCGGTCACCGTGCGGGTGGACCTGGCCGACGGCAGCCATCTGGACCGCCGCGTGCCGGTGGAAACCTGGCTGCAGAACACCGCGCCCACGCTGACGCTGCCGACCACGCAGAAAGTGCTGCACGTGACGCTGGATCCGGACCATGCATTGCCCGATGCCCAGCGTGGCGACAACCAGGTCGATACGATCGGCTAGCGGCTGCCGATCGCTGGCGTCTGCGCTGCAATGGCGCAGATGCTGCGAGCGTTCCGCCCACGCGGTTCACCGTCACCAGCGGCGCAATCGATTGCAGCGATTGCGCCGTTTTTTCGTTGCGCCCTGCAGTCCGATGTCGCGCGCAAGCGCGCAATGACGTGCTCGCATCGGCGTCCACTGCCACGCGTGTGCGCCTCAGCACATCGCCGTTGAAGGCGGCCGCGCTGCGATTCTCGCGCTGTTTTGCGCAACTGCTTCGTATGGTGTTGCTGCGGCCAAGCGACGACATGCAACTGCGCCGTTGCGGCGTAGTTATCGCCACCACTGGCTGGTAACGCTTACAGCCACGCTGCGCCTGCTTTCGCACTGCGGACTCAAGCGCACGCGGTGTTTTGTGCCTGCATGTGGCTTGGTGTGTTTGCTGCAACGCACGGTGACAAGCCCCGCCACGCGTGACTAGGCTGCGCCCCGTGTTAGCGCTATCAGTCCTGCATTGACCGCTGGTACGCGGTTGCATGCAGAGGCGCAGGGCGAGACACGTGGTGCAGGCGTACTGGTTGGGAAGGCAGTCGCAGGTGCGGTAGAGCGCCAGGTGCACGGCGCGTCCGTGAGGACGTGGCACGCACATGGCTTGCATCAGGGGGGATGCGCCGGCAGTCGAGGCGGCGGATCAGAGCAAGTGCTGTGCAGGGATGTATGTCACGTGCCGTCCAGGCCCGTGGCCAGGCAAGCGCCGCGTCGCATTCCGCGACCACGGCCGTGGGTGTTGGACTCCAGACCCGAGGATAGATCGATGCGTCGTACGTTGAGCAAGTTCAAGTCGAAGGCCATGTTTACCTTCGTCGGTGGCATCCTGGTGATCAACCCCGCCTTTGCGCAGGACGTTGCCGCGCAGCAGGTGCCGCCACCGCAGTCCGGCGCCCAAACCGCCACCACCCTGGATGCGGTCAATGTCACCGGCATCCGCAGCAGCCTGGATCAGTCGATGGGCATCAAGCGCGATGCTGCCGGCGTGGTGGATGCGATCAGCGCCGAAGACATCGGCAAATTTCCCGATACCAATCTGGCCGAGTCGCTGCAACGCATCACCGGTATCTCGATCGAGCGCCGCGATGGCGAAGGCGCGCAGGTCACCGCGCGCGGCTTCGGCCCGCAGTTCAATACCGTCACCCTCAACGGCCGCCTGATTCCCGGTGCCGATGCGTTCGGCGCGCCGGGCCAGACCCCGATCGGTGGTGTGGATGTGGGCACGCGCGCGTTCAACTTCGCCCAGCTCGCCTCCGAAGCCATCACCGGCATCGAGGTGTTCAAGACCAGCCGTGCCACCGCGCCCAGCGGCGGCATCGGCGCCACCATCAACATCCAGACCGACAAGCCGTTCAATCACGAAGGCGTGGTGGCCAATGCCGGCGCCAAGATGGTGTCGGATCGTTCGCAGCCGTTCGGCGATTCGCTCACTCCTGAAGTCTCCGGCATCTTCAGCTATACCAATCCCGACAAGACCTTCGGCATCGGCCTGAGCGGCAGTTACCAGAAGCGCCATGGCGGCTCGGTGCAGGCCACCGAAAACACCTGGAACATCCAGCGCTGGACCGGTACCGACCCGGCCCTGCGCCCGGATGCGGTGGTGACCAATGCACCGGCGATCGGTCAGCTCTACGGCATGCCCAACGATCTGCGCTATGCCTTCGCCGACTTCCAGCGCGAGCGCACCAATGGCCAGGCGGTGATGCAGTTCGCGCCCAGCGACAGCCTGACCCTGACCCTGGACTACACCTATTCGTCCAACGAAATCCGCGAAGAGCGCGGCGAGCAGGGCATCTGGCTGCAGCGCGCCAACAGCTTCACCGATCTGACCTTCGACACCGGCCAGGCGGTGGCCACCCCGGTGTATCTGCGCGACGTGCCCAACGGCGCCAAGGACTTCGGTATGGAGCAGCAGCGCAACGAGCAGAAGTACACGCTCGGCTCGCTCGGCTTCAATGCCGACTGGCAGGTGAGCGACCGCTTCCAGCTGTCCTTCGATGCGCACAACTCCAAGACCAAGAGCCTGCCCAACGACCCGGTCACCGGCGGCAGCGCCACGTACTTCAGCTTCGCCGGCACCAACAACTGCAGCAACGGCCCGTCCTGCGGCGGTCAATGGGGGCAGGAGCTGCGCTTCAACAATGGCCTGCCGATTGGCGCACGCACCTGGTATCCCACCGCTGCCGATTCCCTGGCCGGCACCAACGGCGTGCTCAACCCGGACTTCACCCCCGCCGAGCTTGGCTCGCAGGTCCTGCGCATCTTCTATCAATCGCAGGTCACCGAGATCAAGGAAGGCCGCATGGACGGTACCTTCGATTTCGAGGACGGGCGCTTCCAGTTCGGCGTGAGTACCGCCAATACCACCATGAACCGGCTCACCAGCGACACCAATTCCACGCTGGGTGACTGGGGCGTGGCCAACGCCGGCAACGAGCCCGGCATGCAGGCGCTGCTGCGGCCGGTGAGCATCACCGGCATGTTCAAGGACTTCAACGCCAATGGCGCCGCGCCCAATGCATGGCGCGGCGATGCCGATCAGCTGGCGCTGTGGGGTGGCAGCCAGTACGGCGCCACCACCCGCTACAACCCGCAATACAGCGCCGACAACCAGGTGGAAGAGAAGACCCGCGCTGCCTACGTGCAGCTGGAACTGAAGGGCGACATCTCCGGCATGACCACCAATACGCGGCTGGGCTTGCGCTACGAGCGCACCGATGTGGAATCCACCTCGCAGGTGGCCACGCCCACGGCGTTGTTGTGGCAGGCCAACAATGACTTCCAGCTGTTGCGCTCCACCGAGCAGCAGCCCTTCAGCGAGAAGACCAGCTACAACTACATCCTGCCCAATCTGGACTTCAGCATCGACATCTCCGATCAGCTGAAGGGGCGCGCCTCGTTCGGCCAGACCATCGCACGCGCGCCCTACAACAACCTGATTGCCGGCCCGACGCCGAATACGCCCAATGGCTCGATCCTGATCAATCCGTCCAACCGTGCCGGCGGCAGCTCGCAGAACCCGCAACTGGACCCGCTGGAATCGGACAACCTCGATCTGGCGCTGGAGTGGTACTTCGCCGATGCCAGCTACGTGTCGGCCACGTTCTGGAACAAACGCGTCAGCAACTTCATCGGCAACACGGTCTCGCGCGAATCCCTGTACGGGCTGAGCGATCCCACCTCCGGTCCTGACGCGCAGGCCGCGCTGGCGTTCCTGCAGAGCGGCGCCTGTGCGGCGCAGGTGGGCGCCTCCGGCAACGACGTCGCGGCGGCGTGCTCGGCCAACGACACCTCGCTTTTTGCGGCGATGGCGCTGCTGCGTAATGCCGCGGCCACCGGCGGGCTGGCCGCCTACAACGGCAGCTCCGCGCAGAGCCTGGCACTGGAGAACGCCTACGATATCGTCGGCAATGCCTCCGATCCGCTGTATCAGTTCGACGTGTCGCGCCCGGTCAACCAGAACAAGGCCAACATCCACGGCTGGGAATTGGGCGGGCAGTACTTCTTCGACAGCACCGGCTTCGGCATCTACGCCAACTACACCATCGTCGAAGGCGATGTGGGCTTCGACAACACCGTGATCGATCGCGACCAGTTTGCGCTGCTTGGCCTCAGCGACACCGCCAACGTGATGCTGATGTACGAAAAATACGGCTGGAGCGCGCGCCTGGCCTGGAACTGGCGCGACGAGTATCTGATCGCCGCCAACCAGGACAATGCCAACCGCAATCCGTACTACGTCGAGGCGTATCAGCAGTGGGACCTCAGCGTCAGCTACAGCTTCAGCAAGCAACTTTCCGTGGGCTTTGAGGCGATCAACCTCACCGGCGAAGACGTGCGTTGGCATGGGCGCTCGGACAAGCAGATCATCCGCCTGATCGACCAGCAGCCACGCTACACGCTGGGTGTGCGTTACGCGTTCTGACCCACCGGCTGCGCTCACTTCCCTCCCGGTGAGCGCAGCCGGTGCCTGGTGTGGCCGATGCCGACGTGCGGGCTGGTGCGGGCCAGTCGCGCGCTTTTTCGAAGGCGGCCGGCGAGCGTTCGCTGGCTGCGCCACGTGGCCGCATCGAGTCGTCAGCCTGCGTGGCACCGGTCCGGCGGCCGCAACCGCAGGCGCGAGCTGGATGCCGCCGCGCATCCCTTGGTTTCGCCGGCACACGCGGCGCTTGCTTGCACCCACACACGGCCGCCGCCGGGTCACACCGGCGATATAGGTTGCTGCAGGCCAGGTCCCGATGCTGCTGTGCCGCTTGCCGGTCTGCCGCTTTTTGGCAATGCTCGCCACCAGCAAGTGCGGTACCTGGCCGCGCGATCGACGCATTCCACGCAATGCGGTGCTCCGTGGCGGAGCACCGTTGGAGTTTCAGATGACGCGATACGCAGTGCTCAATAATGTGGCGCATCACGATCTGCGCGTCGTGCTGCGCTTCGGTGCCGAGTTCGGTGATGCGCTGGGCCTGGTGCCGGCGTTCGTCACCGAATACGCCGAGCTGCAGCGCGAGTACCCGCTGTTCTTTCGCAAGGATCCAGCCACCGGCGGCTACCAGTCGGTGGCGCTGCTGGGCTTTGCACAGGACGAGAATCTGTTCCTGCAGGACGGCCATTGGACTGCCAGCTATCTGCCCGGCATCGTCGCCAAGGGACCGTTTCTGATCGGCTTCCAGGAGCAGCGCATCGAGGGCGCCTTGGTGCAGGAGCCGGTGATCCACGTCGATCTGGAGCACCCGCGCATCAGCCGTCACGAAGGCGAGGCGGTATTTCTTCCGCAGGGCGGCCATAGCCCGTACCTGGAGCACATCATCGGTGTATTGCGCGGCATCCGCGACGGTGTGGATGCCGGCCAGGCGATGGCGGCCGCGCTGGATGCGTTGGGGCTGATCCAGCCGGTGCAGCTGGATGTCACGCTGGATGCCACGCACGCCACCAAGCTGGAAGGCCTGTTCGCCATCGACCGCGAGCGGCTTGCCGCACTCGATGCGTCCTCGTTGCAGCAACTGCATCGGGCCGGCTATCTGGAGGCTGCGTTCCTGATGCTGGCCTCGCTGCACAACGTGCGTCGGCTGATGGCCGAGAAGCAGCGCCGCCTGCAGCAGGCGCACACTGCGTCTGCGACTGCTGCGTTCGCCTGAGCGCATGACGACCGGCGCAGCCTTCTCCTCCCTCGCGGCCGTCGCCGAGCGCAGCGATTGCCACCCCGACGCGCTGCCGCTTGCCGCGCTGTGCGATGCCGCCGAGCCGGTGGTGCTGCGTGGCGTCGCACGCGACTGGTCGCTGGTGCAGGCCGGGTTGCGCAGCCCCGAGGAGGCGATGGCGCTGCTGCGCGCGCACGATAGTGGACGCCCCCTGCAGTATTCCCGCGGCGGCCCGGAGATCGCCGGCCGGCCGTTCTATACCGACGATTGCAGTGCGCTGAATTTCGAGGTGCAGCGCGGCAGCTTGTGCAGCTTGCTGGAAGCGATCGTGACGCATCGCGACGACCCGCAGCCGCCCACGTATTATCTGGCGTCGTTGCCTATTGACGACAATCTCCCGGGCTTGCGCGCAGGCAATGATCTGGATTTCGCCGCCAGCGGCATCGCGGTGCAGCCGAGTATCTGGATCGGCAATCGCGTCACTGCTTCCTGCCACTACGATGCGCCCAACAACCTGGCCTGCTGCACGGTGGGGCAACGTCGCTTCACGCTGTTTCCGCCCGAGCAGGTGGCCAACCTGTATCCCGGCCCGCTGGATCCCACGCCGGGTGGGCAGGTCGTGAGCATGGTGGATATCGCCAATCCGGATCTGCTGCGGTATCCACGCTTCGCCCAGGCGCTGGCGCAGGCGCGCACCGTTGTGCTGGAGCCGGGCGATGCAGTATTCATTCCCGGCATGTGGTGGCATCACGTGCAATCGCTGCAGCCATTCAACGTGCTGGTCAACTACTGGTGGAGCAGCGTGCCCGCGCATCTGCCGGCGCCGATGCCCGCGCTGTATCACGCGCTGTGGGCCATCCGCGACCGCCCGGCAGCGGAGAAGGAAGCCTGGCGCGCCCTGTTCGACTACTACGTGTTCGGCCCTGCCGAGCGCGCGGGCGAGCACCTGCCCGAGCAGGCACGGCATGCGCTGGGCCCGATCGACCCCACGCTGGCGCGACAGCTGCGCGCGCTGTTGCTCGGCAGGCTCAACCGGTGATGCGCGCGATCGGCTCCAAGGCCACTGGCCGGACAACTGCGCAGCTGCCGGGAGGGAAGGGCCGATGTGCGGCATTGGCAGGTGCCACGCGCGCGTTCCGCTCCCTGCGGTCCACCCGCGTTGTCCAGACGATCAATCAAGACCTCACCCCGGATCCATCACCCAGGAGCGCGCAGTGAGCCAGGCCCCGATTCGCAAGGTCGTCATCGCCGGCGGCGGCACCGCTGGCTGGATCGCCGCCTGCGCACTGTCGCATCAATTCCGCGAGCTGCTGGAGATCACGCTGGTCGAGTCCGAGCAGATCGGTACCGTGGGTGTGGGCGAATCCACGGTGCCGCCGATCCGCCGCTTCCATCGCTTCCTGCAGATCGACGAGCAGGAGTTCCTGCGCGCGGTGGCCGGCACCTTCAAGTTGTCGATCTCCTTCGAGCATTGGCGCCACCAGGGCGAGCGCTATATTCATCCGTTCGGCATCACCGGGCAAAGCACGCTGGTGTGCGCCTTCCACCATCTGTGGCTGGAGAGCCAGCGCCGCAGCATGCCAGGCAGCTTTGGCGATTACTGCCTGGAAACCGTGGCTTCGCGCGTCGACCGTTTCGCCTTGCTGCGCGAGCCTGCGGTCAACTATGCCTATCACCTGGATGCCGCGCTGTATGCCAGGTTCCTGCGCACGCGCAGCGAAGCCTGTGGCGTCAGGCGTATCGAAGGCAGGATCCAGCAGGTGACCTTGCAGCCGGACAGTGGCGATGTCGCCAGCCTGCTGCTGGAAGACGGGCAGGTGCTCGAGGGCGACCTGTTCATCGATTGCAGCGGTTTTCGCGGCCTGGTGATCGAGCAGGCATTGCACACCGGTTACGAAGACTGGAGCCATTGGTTGCCGTGCGATCGCGCCGTTGCGGTGCAGACCGAAGCGCTTGGCCCGCCGGTGCCGTACACCCGCGCCATCGCGCACGAAGCCGGATGGCGCTGGCATATCCCGCTGCAGCATCGCGTTGGGAATGGCCTGGTCTTTTCCAGCAAACACCTGTCCGACGACGAGGCACATGCCAAGTTGCTACGCGATGTGGCCGCGCCTGCGCTGAAAGACCCCTGGCTGGTGCCGTTCCGCACCGGCCGCCGCCTCAAGGCCTGGAACAAGAACGTGGTGTCGCTGGGCCTGGCCAGCGGCTTTATCGAGCCGCTGGAATCCACCAGCATCCATCTCACCATCGCCGCCGTGGTGCGCCTGATCAGCTTGTTCCCGGCGGATGGCATTGCGCCCTCGCAGGTGGAGCTGTTCAACGACATCAGCCGCGCCGAAATGGAACATGTGCGCGACTTCATCATCCTGCATTACCACGCCACCCAGCGCGAGGAACCGCTATGGCGGCAATGCCGCGCGATGGAGTTGCCCGAATCGCTGGCGCTGCGCCTGCGCGCCTGGCGCGAACGCGCACACGCCTGGCAAGCGGCCGATGAACTGTTCCGCGTCGACTCCTGGACCCATGTGCTGATGGGGCAGGGCATCGTGCCCGAGCAGCATCATCCGCTGGCGCGCGCGCTGTCCGATCGCGATCTGCGTCGCCTGCTCGACGGCATCGCCCAGCCGATCCGGCACGCGGTGGAGCAGATGCCGTCGCAGCAGGCGTTTATCGACGCGTATTGCAAGGCAGGTGCGGGCGTGTGGGGCCTGCGCAGTCCGGTGGTGACGTAGAGCGGCTGGCAACGCTGGGGCGCCGCCGGCAGGCAGGCGCAGCCGCTGCCCACAACCGGCACGGCGCCAGCAGGTCCTGGCCCGGCTCGGCAACGCGACGCGGCACGGGCGGCTTGCTCCGTGCAGTCGGTAAGGCAGGCCGGTACGGGCAGTCGGCACGGGCCAGACCAATGTAGGAGCGCGCCCGCGCGCAATTGAGCGTCACCGGAAACGCTCGTCGCGCCCTTCCACCCCGGTTCCGAGCGCGCCGTCCACGTCCACCTGGCGACTGCTTGCTACGTGTTAGCCGCTCTTGGACACACGAGACCACAGATGCAGTGTCGCCTGCTGTGCCATGCCCGCTCTACGCGGTGTTTGGAGATTGCGTGCCGCTTTGATAGCGGTTGGCGACATCACCGCCGGCTACAGGTCGAATGCGCTGATGACAGTGCGCAGCCGGATCCATCGCTACAGTGCCCAACTGCTTCGCTACAAATGCATCAGATCCTTGCCGACCACAATCGGCCCGGCATAGTGCTTGCGCGCGCCCTCGCTCCACATCGCATCGGTGATCGTGGGGTCGCCGCCAGGCACAAAGTGATTGAGCACCAGCATCCTTGCGTTGGCCGCTGAAGCGATCCTGCCGACTTCCTCGCTGGTGGAATGGCTCTTGAGCAGATGGTCGAGCAAGGTCGGTGCGTTGTCGTTGGTCTTGAGCATCTTTTCCAGCGCGGGCAGATACATCACCTCGTGCACCAGGATGTCGGTGTCCCTCGCGAATTCGGCCAGTGCAGGCAGGTAACGCGTATCGCCGGAGAACACCACCGTGCGGTCGCGCGCGGCAAAACGATAGGCGAACGCCGGCTTGAGCGTGTAGTGATCCACCAGCGTCGCGGTGACGGTGACCTGGTCGTTCTGCAGCACCGTGCCGGGCTGGTCGAACTCGTGCACATGGATCAGCTGCTTGAACGGCGGGCGGCCTTCTTCGCGGATGCGCGCATCGATGTCGATGGCATTCATCTCGACAAAGGCATCCACCATCCTGGCGATACCGGGCGGGCCGTACAAATGCACCGGCGTCTGCAGTCCGCTGGCCCACGCCAGCCAGACCACGTTGAGCAGGTCGGCGTTGTGGTCGGAGTGGTGATGGGTCAGGAAGATGTCGCGCAGCGCAGGCAGGCGGATGCCGGCTTTGGCCAGTTGCTGTGCAACGCCATTGCCGCAGTCGATCAGGTAGGGCTGCCCGTCGATGACCAGCGCATTGGCGGCCGCGGCGCGCAGCGGTGATGGCGTGGGGCCGCCCTTGGTGCCGAGCAGCACCAGCACGCTGCCGTTGGCCGGGAAGGGCGCCGGTGACGCCGGGTCCGACGGCGCAGGGTCTTCCTTCGGTGCGCGCCGTAGTGCGGCACCGAGCTGGCTCGTCACGCTCAGCGTGGCCGCTGCCAGCGCGATGCGCAGCACCTGGCGACGGGAAGGGCGTGGCGAAGTGGCGGACATGACGGCTCCTGTCGAAGCGGGGAAGAGGATGTGCCAGGCGGGGCGTGGAAGTGCCTCAGACTAGCGTGGGGCTGCCGGGTTTGCGAATGGCTCACGCAAACCTCGGCACTGGCATGCTCGCGCCCGATGCAGGAGAGCAGCAACTGCGACGCACGCGGTGCGTGTACTGCTCGATCCGATGGCCCGCACCGAATCGGCCACGCCGATCCATCCGTTGCCTTCCAACGGTGGGCTTGCATCGATTGCCTTCAGAGTTCCTGTGCAATGAACGCGTTCAACGCAGGCGAACGATAAAACGCCATGCATTGCGCGAAGATCCTGTTGAACGGACCGCGGCGGGCTTCGTCCTTCATCGGCACTTCGGCGCGATGGAAGTCTGCCGTCTGCTCGGCCACGAAGCGATGCAGGCGGTCGGTGGCACCGGTCTTGGCATTGTCGAGCGCATAGGTCGTCAGCAGATACGAGCGATCGCGCAGCTGGTCGGCGGTGTATTTGCCGCTACGCTCATAGTTGTTGTCCAGGCACAGCTGCAGCGCGTAGGCCTTGACGTCGTCGCGATTGGCGGGTTTGCCGGCTGCATGGGCGGTGACCTGTAGCGACAAGGCCAGGAGGGCAGCTACGGCGATGACACAAGGAGTGCGTTGAACGGGCATGCCGATCCAGGTGAAGGACGAGCTGCCAAGTCTGCATCATCCGGGCACTGCAGATGAAGTGCATGACGACTGACGCGCGTGGCCGATAAGGTCCAAGGGTCAGTGCAGAAAACATCAACCCGCACAGATCGATCCACACAGCACATCAAACAATCCACCACACTATGCACAGGCCAGGCGCAGTCGCACGTGGCAGGCGCTAACCGCCTGCCACGCGCATCACCCGCTTACGGGCCGAAGTAGGTGGAAATGCTGGAATACACGTCCGAGAAGCGCGAGTAGTAATCCGGATCGGTCTGCGCGGTGCAGAACGAGTAGCCGCCATACAGGCCGCCGCGCAGCTGGTAGGCGCCACCGCTGGCGACGGTGAACAGGCCCGAGCCGGACGAGCCGCCCTCGGTGACGCCATCGTTCCAGACCACACGGTACAGCGGGCTCTTGCCGTCGATGCTGGTGCTCAGCCCGTTGACGGTGCCCAGCGAATACTTCTTGACGTCGCCGGACGGGTGGTGGATGCCGACGATCGATGTGCCGGTCGCGCCGATCGCCGCGCTGTTCCATGCCGCATAGAATGCGCCGCTTGGCGGTGCGGTCTTCAGCTCCAGCAACGCGGTATCGCGCGTGGTGTTGGCGTGGCGCAGGAATGCACCGCCGGTCAAGGTGGTGGCCTGCGAGCTGGCGGTATTGCCATTGCAGCTGGCCGCGTCGTAGAACCAGTAGGTCTGCAGTGTGTTGGCGACCGTCTGCGTACTGATGCAATGCGCTGCAGTCCAGAACAGGTTGCGCTTGGGCGAGTTGGTGTTGTTGAGCAGCGTGCCGGTGCACAGGAACGAGCCCTGGCTGGTGGTGAACACCATGCGCGCCACCGCCTTTGCGGCATTGGTGAAGCCGGCGGTGGGATTGGCGCGGCAGACGATATCGTTCTGGCAGGAATCGCTCTCGCCGATGGCAATGGTCATCATGTCGCGCGCGCTGGCGGTGGGGCTGATGTCCAGGTGCGACAGCTGCGGGATGCTCAGGCTGAAGTTCTCCGGATACTGGCCGGCCGGCAGCGACAGCTCCACCAACAGATTCTCGCCGCTGACGGTGGGCGACCAGCCGATGGCGTCGCCGCTGGCGGCGAAGCTGGCACCGGATTGCTCGAATACCCGGCCATCGTCGCCGGCAAAGCGCAGCGTCACCTTGGACGGATCGCCCGGCGTGGCGCCGGCACCACGCAGGATCAGCGATGCACGCAGCGAGGCCGCCTGCGCGGAGCCGACCTTCAGGGTCGCCACGCGTGAGCCATCTTTGGCCATCTGCCAATCGAGCGTGGCCAGATTCACCAGGGGCTTGGCCACCGCGCGCGAAAACCCGATCTGCAGGGGCTGCCCATGTTTGACCTGTGCGATGCGACGCTCACGCACGCGACCGATCTCGGTGCTGGTGGGCGCAGTGAGTTGCACCACACGCGTGGGCAGGATGCCGCCACGCAGACTTGCCGACTGCAACGTCGCCGCGCCGAGCTTGGCCGCCTGCGGCGCGGTACTCACCGGCGCCGCATCCATTTCGGTCGGCGGCGTTGCCAGTGCAGCGCCGGAAACGGCGGAAAACAGCGCCAGGTACAAGGCATTCTTGCGATTCATGGGTAGTCCTTCTCATCAGGGAACGACAGGCTGCAGCGGGGGCCACAGCGAGCGGGCGCCATCGTTGGCGCCGAACGAGACTAGCGAATGTTTCAAGCTGAATATGTGCTGAAAATCTCGTTCAGAGATTGGCGGTCGATAAAAAGATAATCGTGTTTTGCACACAGAGTCGACGTGTGCACGCCCTGCCAGTGGCCTGGCGCATGCGCATGACGCCGCATATCTGCAACACGTATGACGCTCTACCTGCGGCGACTGCGGTCGCGCAGCGCACCGGCAGCGCTGCCTTGATCAAGCTGTCAGGCGATGCAGGTAGATACGCTGCATGCGGGATGGCGAGCGCGCATAACCTTGGCGGGCTTTAACAAGGTGCGCTCAACGTTCCTGCAAGCAGGCATGTCGCCGCACGCCGGCAGCCAGCAGCAAGGCTGCATATCGGCTCGCGACGGATTACTCCAACGCGTCGCTGGCGCGGAAGTCGGTCGAGCGACCGCTGGCTTTCAAAAACGCCAACACTGCAAGCCCGACCACCATCCAGGCTGTGCCGCCGAGTTGCGCATGCCGGTCGGCATTGATCAGCACATAGGCCAGGATCACGATGCCGATCAACGGCGTGGCGACATGCAACAGCACGCGGCGGACCTGCCCGCGGAAATGCCACAGCACCGCCACGTGCAACAGGATGAAGGCGGTCAGTGCGCCGACATTGCACAACGAGGACAGCAGCGCGATCTGTCCGACGAAGACTTCGCCCAGCACCATGCTCAGGCCTGCCACCAGCAGGATGGCGCGCTGCGGCACGCCGGTGCGTGGATGGATGTAGCGCAGAAAGGCCGGCAGCTGGCGGTCGCGCGCCATGGCGAACAACAGGCGCGAGGTGGCGGCCTGCGCCACCAACGCGTTGGCGATCGCCGCACTGATCGCGACCGTGAGTGCAATGACGATCTGCAACCACGGCCCGGCGATCAGGCGCCCGATCTCGAAGAACGCATCGTTGGAGGCCTGCGCGTCGGGATAGCGTTGCAGGGT
This sequence comes from Xanthomonas sp. LMG 8993, assembly GCF_009835065.2. Lineage (NCBI taxonomy): Bacteria > Pseudomonadati > Pseudomonadota > Gammaproteobacteria > Lysobacterales > Lysobacteraceae > Xanthomonas > Xanthomonas sp. LMG 8993. The sequence goes on from NZ_QVIF02000002.1 coordinate 566,275, forward strand.
GGGCTGCAGCAGCGCGGCCAGCCAGGTCTGCAGCACGAACAAGCCCGCCACCAGCAACAGCGCCAGCAGGGTCGCGCGCCCGACCACGCGATTGCCGCCACGGGCTTCTTCGGACAGCGTGGAGATCGCATCGAAGCCCAGGAACGACACCACCGCCACCGACAAGGCGCTGAAGATCAGCTGCGGCGAAAAGGCCTGCGGGTTGTAGAACGGACGCAGGTTCCAGTGCGCACCATTGACGCCACGCTGGATGGCCAGGCTGGCCAGCACCACGAACACCGCCAGCACCACCAGCTGCGCGTAGAGGAAGAAGCGATTGGCACGCGCGGTGGTTTCAATGCCGCGCAGGTTGACCAGCGTGTTGAGCACCACGAAGAAGGCGATCCACGCCGGCTGCGGCAGCGCCGGCAATACGTTGTGCATGGCGTTGGCGCCGACCACGTAGAGCAGGGTGGGCACCAGCAGATAATCCAGCAGGATCGCCCAGCCGGCCAGAAAGCCCATGCCGCTGCTCAGGCCGCGTCCCACATACGCATACACCGAGCCGGCGACCGGAAACGCCTGCGACATCTGCTGGTAGCTCAACGCGGTGAACAGCATCGCCACGAAGCCGAGCAGGTAGGTCAGCGGCACCATCCCGGCGCTGATGTCGAACACGCCGCCGAAAATGGAGAACGGCGCGGTCGGCACCATGAATACCAGCCCGTAGATCAGCAGGTCCTTGAGCGTCAGCTGCCGCTTGAGCTCCTGGGTGTAGCCAAAGCGTTCCAGCGCGGCCGCATCGTTGCGGCGGAGGGTGTCGGTCATGCAGGTGTCCGCTGAAAGGGATGCCGAGTCGCGACGCAGGCGCCGTGGGAGCGTCTGCACGTCGATGCTGCAGTGCAGCCAGCTGACTGGCATTGTGACGATAATGTGGCCGCCAAGCCCATCCATTGGTAAAAATGCTAGGTTTTCCATGCCGGATGTCATCCAGCGGCGTACGTCGACACCGAAGGACCCCACATGTTCGACACTCTGGCCAGCCTGGGCCGCGACCTGCAGGCGCTGCACACGCTCAATGCCTGCCTGGACCGGGTGTTTTCCGACGTCTGCGGGCTGGGCTTCCAGTCACTGGTCTACGACTACGCGCCGGTCCCGCTGAGTCTGGAAGGGGCATTGATCACCCCGTCGGTGTTCATGCAGCGCAATGCGCCGGGCGACATGCAGCACATCTGGTGCGAGCACGGCTATTACCAGCACGACCCGGTGCAGCAGCGTGCGACGCGCCGCACCACGCCATTTGTGTGGTCCTACCGCAGCGACGGCGAGATGGAGGGCGTGGAATACGTCGGCAGCCAGCATCGGCAGGTCACGCGTTATCTGTGCGATAGCGGTATGGGAACCGGTGTCACCGTGCCCCTGCACCTGCCGGGTGGCGCGTTCGCGACATTCAGCGCTGCGGTCGATGCGGTCGCGGCCGAGGCGCCACGGCTGGCCGAAGCGCAGCTGTCGCCATTCCTGCTGCTGGCGCATACCTTCCAGGCACGCGCGCAGGAACTGCTCGATCCGCAGGAACGCCGCTGCCACCACATCGCGCTGACCCGCCGCGAGCGCGAATGCCTGCAGTATTCGGCCAAGGGGCTGACAGCCAAGAGCATCGCCGCTGCGCTCAACCGTTCCACCGCCACGGTGAACCTGCATCTGAACTCGGCAGCGCGCAAGCTGGGTGCGCGCAATCGCGTCGAGGCCGTCGTGCGCGGCATGCATTATCGATTGCTGGAGCCGTAAGCCCGGCGTACTCGGCTGCGGCGGCACGCCGCGATAGGCGATTTCCCTGCAGCGAAAGTTTGCGATCGGCAGGTGCAATCGCTGCACGGGTTGGTGCCCGTCCTGGCGACCGATGATGCGCCCGGCCGCGCGCGCAGCCGGCCCCAAGCTTCGAACGCGCCACGAACCTGGGAGTTTTGCCAGTTAACGCGCGGCGGTTGCCTCGCTAGGCTCGGCGCTCATTCTTGCCGTTAGCAGGCGCAGGTCATGCAGTCCACCGAGGGTTACGTCGAATTCCGTGGGTACCGGACCTGGTACCGCATCACCGGCGATCTGCGCAGCGACGCCTGCCCGCTGATCGTGCTGCACGGCGGCCCCGGCTGCACCCACGACTATGTGGACAGCTTCAAGGACCTGGCGGCCAATGGCCGCGCGGTGATCCATTACGACCAGCTCGGTAACGGCAAGTCCACCCATCTTCCCGATGCAGACCCCGGTTTCTGGACGGTGGGGCTGTTTCTGGACGAGTTGCAGGCCTTGATCACGCAGTTGGGGCTGTCGCAGTACGCGCTGCTCGGGCAGTCCTGGGGCGGGATGCTGGCGGCCGAGCATGCGGTGCGGCGGCCGGCTGGCTTGCGTGCGCTGGTGATCGCCAACTCCCCGGCATCGATGGGCTTGTGGCGCGCTGCGGCGCTGCGGCTGCGTGCGCGCCTGCCCGAGGACATCCAGGCGGCGCTGGACGCGCACGAAGCGGCCGGCACCCTGGACGACCCGGCCTATCGCGCCGCAAGCCAGGTGTTCTACGCCCAGCACGTCTGCCGCGTGCTGCCGTGGCCTGCCGAAGTGGCGCGCACCTTCGCCGCCATCGATGCCGACCCGACCGTGTATCACGCCATGAACGGCCCGACCGAATTCCACGTGGTCGGCAGCCTGCGCAACTGGAGCATCATCGAGCGCCTGCACCGCATCAACGCCCCCACGCTGGTGCTGTCGGGCAAGTACGACGAGGCCACACCGGAAACGGTGGAGCCGTACGCACGCCTGATCCCGGACGCGCGGTGGCATGTGTTCGCCAATTCCAGCCATATGCCACATGTGGAAGAACGCCCGGCGTGCATGCGCCTGGTCGGCAACTTCCTCGACGACCAGACGCCGTGGCCCGGCGAGCAGCTGGTGCATGCCTCCCTGCAGGCCAGCCGCGCTGTTTGAGCGGATGGGGTGGGGTGTATGAGTGCACGTGAAGCAGAGCGTGCCCGGCTGCGGTGCGCAGCTGCGACGCGTCGCGATTGAGCGTGCGCTGCCTTGCTTGCGCATTACATGCGTCAGCGCGAGCAATGATTGAAGAGTCCCCCTGTCGATACACGCAGCTGTGCCTCAACCGCGTGTCGTTGAGCCGACACATCCAATGCGGATTGCCAGCTACGGTCGAACACCACCTGACGCACCACGTGGTCGGACCTACGCGGCCTGACCATGTCGAGAGAGGCTGGTCGTCGCGCCAGTGCTCGCCCACTGTCGCGATTGCGCCAAAAGCGCAAGCACGCATCGTCTTCTGCAACGCGGCATCAAATGCGGTGTAAACCACACAAACCTCGCAGACCGCATGTGTCTGCGATGGCGCTGCTGCTACGCACCAATGATGCTCACAACACACGTTCGTGTGCAGTGACCGCCGCGCAGCATTGCGTGTCGCACTTCGATGCCTAGAAAACGCATTTGCCACCAGCAACTGCGGTCGAACGCGCGCGTGAGTAAACCGGCATCGGCCTGCGTTTGCATGCATGAAAAACACATCTGCATACAGAGCAAAACACCGTGCACGCCACAATGGTGTCCTGTCCCGGGTGTCTCGTGCTGTCTCTTTTGCATGTCCTGCACGGAGAACACCGTGGTGCGTCAAAGTTTCAGTGATGGATAATTGTTTTATGTGTTAAATCGCGCGAAGAATGCGGCCCCCACGCACCGCTTTGCTGTTGTCGTCGCTCCGGCGCAGGCAGCACGCATCGCTTTTCCACACTTTGGGAGAGGCTGCATGATCATCAAGACATTCCAGGGCGCAGTTGCGCTTGCCCTGTCCGCCTGCGCTGCGGGCGCCATCGCCGGCCCGGTCGGGTACGGTGCCGGCACCACCGGCGGCGGCAACAAAACACCGGTCACCGTGACCACCTTCGAGGCGATGCAGGCTGCGATCGACAGTTATTCCGGCAGCGGCGGGTTGGTGCTCAACTACACCGGCAAGTTCGACTTCAGCAGCATCAAGGACGTCTGCGCGCAGTGGAAGTTGCCGGCCAAGACCGTGCAGATCAAGAACAAGAGCAACATCACCATCAAGGGGGCCAACGGCTCGTCGGCCAACTTCGGGCTTTGGGTGGTGGGCAACTCCAGCAACGTCATCATCCAGAACATGACCATCGGCCTGCTGCAGGGCGGTGAAGATGCCGACTCGATCTCGCTGGAAGGCAATTCCAGCGGCTCGCCGTCCAAGATCTGGGTCGACCACAACACCGTGTTCGCCTCCTTGACCAAGTGCTCGGGCGCCGGCGATGCGTCTTTCGATGGCGGCATCGACATGAAGAAGGGCGTCCATCACGTCACCGTGTCCTACAACCACGTCTACAACTACCAGAAGGTCGCGCTCAACGGATACAGCGACAGCGACACCAAGAATTCGGCTGCGCGCACCACCTATCACCACAACCGCTTCGAGAACGTCGAATCGCGCGTGCCGTTGCAACGGCGTGGGCTGAGCCACATCTACAACAACTACTTCAACAACGTCACCACCTCGGGCATCAACGTGCGCATGGGCGGGGTGGCCAAGATCGAGTCCAACTACTTCGAGAACATCAAGAACCCGGTGACCTCGCGCGACAGCAGCGAGATCGGCTACTGGGACCTGATCAACAACTACGTCGGCAGCGGCATCACCTGGGGCACCCCGGATGGCAGCAAGCCGTACGCCAACGCCACCAACTGGATCACCACCAAGGTGTTCCCCGAACCGCTGGGCTACACCTACAGCATCACCCCGGCCGCACAGGTCAAGGCCAAGGTGATCGCCACCGCCGGTGCGGGCACCAACCTGGCCGAGTAGGCGGCAACAGGGTGCGGTCACATGGATCCCCGGCCTGGCCGGGGATTCTTGTCTTTGGGTGCAGCTGGTTCGCGCCTGGCCGGTTCGCGGCCAGGCACGGCGGCCACCGGTGGTTGCACGTGGCAGTGAATCCCTGGCGGTGAATGCAGCCAAGCGCCCCCAAGGTTGATCGACCTCGCTCCGGCGCCGGCGTCAAGAGGCGCGGCGGGCGCCGCGACGCGGTATCGTGTCGCGATCCCATCCATGCAAGCCCGTCCATGCCGCTTCCAACCGATCCCGTTGCTGAGCACGCTCCGTCCGCCGCGCCTACCTTGCGCCACGCGCTGAAACCGCGGCAATTGATGATGATGGGCCTGGGCACGGCGATCGGCGCCGGGCTGTTCCTGGGCTCGGGCGTGGGGATCCACGCGGCGGGGCCGGCAGTGCTGGTGTCGTACCTGATCGCCGGAGCGCTGGTGATCATCGTGATGAACGCGCTGGGCGAAATGGCCGCGTCCAAGCCGGCCAGCGGTGCGTTTTCGGTATACGCAGCCGACGCGATGGGGCCGACCGCCGGTGCGACGGTGGGCTGGTTGTGGTGGCTGCAGATCGTGGTGGTGATCGCCGCCGAAGCGGTCGGCGCGGCAGGCCTGCTCGCCTCGGTATGGCCGGCATTGTCGGTGCCGTTGCTGGCGGTGGTGTTCATGGCCACCTTTACGGCGATCAATCTGCTCGGCGTGCGCAATTTCGGCGAGTTCGAATTCTGGTTCGCCATCCTCAAGGTCGTTGCGATCGTGGTGTTCCTGCTGATCGGTGTGGCCTTGCTGGCCGGCTGGTTGCCCGGCGTGGTGTCGCCGGGGCTGTCCAACTTCATCCAGAACGGCGGATTCGCGCCCAAGGGGCTGGCCGGCATCGGCTCGGCATTGCTGGTGGTGGTCTTCGCCTTCGGCGGCACCGAAATCGTCGCAGTGGCCGCGGCGGAAACCGCCGACCCGGGCCGCAGCCTAGCACGCACGATTCGCACCGTGGCCTGGCGCATCCTGGTGTTCTACATCGGCTCGATCAGCGTGATCGTGGCGGTGGTGCCGTGGACCAGCGCGGCGCTCAGCTCGCCGTTTGCCGCCGTGCTGGAGGTGGCGCGCATTCCCGGCGCGGCCACCGCCATCACCCTGGTCGCCGTGGTGGCCTTGCTGTCGGCGCTCAATGCCAATCTGTACGGCGCCTCGCGGATGATCTTCTCGTTAGCCCAGCGCGGCGAAGCGCCACGGCTGCTTGGCAGGACCAGCGGCGAGCAGGTGCCGCTGGTGGCGGTGATCGCCAGCGTGCTGTTCGGATTTGCCGCAGCCGCGCTGGAACTGCTGTACCCCAACAAGGTGTTGCCGATGCTGCTCAACATCGTCGGCGCCACCTGCCTGCTGGTGTGGACGATCTCGCTGCTGTCGCAGCTGATCTTGCGCGCACGCGCCGACCGCGCCGGCATCGCGTTGCCGTTCCGCATGCGGGGTTATCCGTTTCTGACCCTGCTGGCCCTGGCGATCCTGGCGGTGATCTTCGTGCTGCTGGCGTCTTCGGCGGACACCCGCGCGCAGTTCCTGTCGATGGTCGGTCTGACTGTCTTCATCGCCGTGGTCAGCGAAGTGGCGCGACGCGTGCGTGCGCGGACATGAGCGTATAGGTCAACGCGGCTGAGTGCGTGATCGTCCAGCTGCGCAAATGCGGCTGCAATGCGCTGTTGCACACCGTCGAAGCGAGAACACGCAAGCAGTCTTGCGGTTTCCTTCTCCATCAGACAGGCGAGTGGCTGGATCTGCCGATCCAGCTCGGCTACTGTCATTCGGCCGATTCTGTTCGTTGCATCGGTTGGCTGGAAAACATCGGCGCGCCAGCGCGCGACGATGAAAATGCATCGCTTCATTCCGTGAGTGTTTCAGCAGTCATTGCCGGGGTTCGTGCATGCGTGCCGTTTCGTCCGAGAATTCTGCTGCCTTGCCTGCCGCCCGCACACTGGAGGCAGTGCATGCGCTGGCCTATCCGGTCGATACGCATCTGGACTCGCTGTATCTGTCGCGCCTGGGTGGCTTCGATTTCTGGAAGGGCGACTGGAAAGCGCATCGACGCTCGCTGATCCTCTGGCTGATGTCCAAGACCTCGCCAAGAGGTCGCAACCAACCGCTGATGTACCACGTCAGCGGACCGGACTTTCTGGCCGGCGGCTACGGCGCTGCCTGCTTCAGCGCCCACGCGTTGTGGGAGAACCTCTTCGGCGCGCCGTTTCTCGACCCCTGGAACAACTGGGTGGAGCATCAGCGCTATGTCGAGGAGATGGTGGCCGCGAGCAAGGGTCGGATGCGGCTGGCACGCAGCGCCGCCGAGCTGCGCGCGGTTCGGGCCGAAGGTCTTTGCTGCGCCATCCTGTCGCTGGAGGGCGCGCATATGCTCGGCCCACGCGGAGTCCGCAGCCAGGCGCTGCGGCTGGAGCGCCTGGACATCGCTGCCAGGGCCGGCGCCGCCTATGTGACGCTCAACCATTTCAGCCATACCGACATCTCCCAGGCCGGCTATGCGCCGCTCAATCCGTGGCGCGGGATCGAAGGGGCGGGGCTGTCGGAATTCGGCCGCAAAGTCGTGGAGCGCTGCATCGATGCCGGACTGCTGGTGGATCTTTCGCACACCTCCAGCCAGGGCGTCCTCGATGCCTGCGCCATCTGCGTCCGTCGCAACGTGCCGGCCTTCGCCTCGCATGCCGCCTCGCGCAGTGTTACCCGTGGCGCCGAGACGCGGCCGTCGCGTCATCTCGACCGCGGGCTCGACGACGCGGCGATCCGCGCCATCGTCCAGACCGGTGGCTGCATCAGCGTCATCCTGGCGCCGTACTTTCTGCAACACGCCTATCTGGCCGACGGCAAGCCGAACATGGATGCCGATCTCGCCTTTGTCATTGGCTACTACGAAGCCTTCGCCCGACAGATCGCCGCCATGGGGATCGTCGAGGATCCGTGGAAGCACCTGAGTTTCGGCAGCGATTTCGATGGGGGCATTTCCAGCCTGCCGACCGGTATGCGCAGCGGCGCGGATCTGCCCAGGCTCACGCAGGCGATGCTGGATGCCGGCTGGCCCACGCAACGCATCGTCGATGTGTATAGCGGCAATTTCCTGCGGGTCTGGGGGCGGGTGCGGCCGTAGCGTTTTCCGGCGACCTGCGTGCGGGTGCGGTGGGGGAGCGCGGCGACCCTCCATCGCGTGCCGGTGTACCTGGGATAGCCGGGTGCATCGCTGTGCGTAACGCGTCTGCGTGCAAGGAATGCGCGCTGCATTGCACACCGGGTGTAGCATCGCCGGGAGGGCCCACAAGGCTACAACGTCAGGCAGGCGCGGCCGGTGCTACGAATCGGCATGAGCCACGCCTGCGCTGCGGTTCCGGGCGCGCCGTCCGCACCCACCTGACGACCACCCGCGGCGGGTTGTGGGTCGCTGCTGGCTGCACAAGCGCGGCAATTTGCCGCAGATGCGACGCCGTGTCGCATCGGGAACGAGCACGACCGTCCTTATCATGATCCCGTAGCGCAGAGGTCGCGATCGACCGGCACTGGTGTTCGGCAATCGACCTGCAACCTGTGCGCTGATGCTGCCCCATCTTTTTCCTGGAGGATTCTCCATGGATGCCTTGCTGTTATCGCGGATCCAGTTCGGATTCGTCATCGCATTCCACGTGCTGTTTCCCGCATTCACCATCGGGCTGTCCAGCCTGCTGGCATTTCTCGAGTGGCGCTGGCTGCGCACCCGGCTGCCGGTGTGGCGCGAGCTGTATTTCTTCTGGCAGAAGATCTTCGCGGTGTCGTTCGGCATGGGCGTGGTCAGCGGCATCGTGATGGCCTTCCAGTTCGGGGCCAACTGGCCGGAGCTGAGCCGGATCGCCGGCAGCGTGATCGGCCCCTTGTTGAGCTACGAGGTGCTGACCGCGTTCTTCCTCGAAGCCAGCTTCCTGGGCGTGATGATGTTCGGCTGGGGGCGTATTTCCGAGCGCCTGCATTTCCTGGCGACCTGCATGGTGGCGCTGGGCACGCTGTTTTCCACGTTCTGGATCCTGTCGTCCAACAGCTGGCTGCAGACCCCGGCCGGCTATGAGGTGGTCAACGGCATCGTGCATCCGGTGGCGTGGCTGAAGATCATCTTCAACCCCTCGTTCCCGTACCGGCTTGCGCATATGGCGCTGGGCTCGTTCATCACCACCTGCTTTGTGGTCGGTGCGGTGGGGGCGTGGTATCTGCATCGCGGCGTGCACCGCGAGGCCGGGCTGCGCATGCTCAAGCTGGCGGTGGCTTTCGCGGCGATCACCGTGCCGCTGCAGATCTTCGTCGGCGACATGCATGGCTTGAACACGCTCAAGCACCAGCCGATGAAGATCGCGGCGATGGAAGCGCACTGGCATGACGAAGGCCAGGGCAAGGGGTTTCCGCTGGTGCTGTTCGCCCTGCCCAATGCGCAGGCCGAGCGCAACGATTACGAGGTGGCGATCCCGCGCCTGGGCAGCCTGATCCTGACCCACAGTGCGGAAGGCAGCATTGCGCCGTTGACCTCGGTGCCGGCGGCCGATCGCCCGCCGGTGCTGCCGGTGTTCTTCGCCTTCCGCATCATGGTCGGGCTGGGCTCGTTGATGCTGCTGGTGGCCTGGGTCTCGGCGTTCGCCTGGTGGCGCGGCAAGTTGCTGCAGTGGCGCTGGTTGCTGGCGACCTGGCGCTGGATGTTGCCAAGCGGCTTCATCGCGCTGGTGTCGGGCTGGTTCGTCACCGAGATGGGGCGGCAGCCGTATGTGGTCTATGGCCTGTTGCGCACTGCCGATGCCGTGGGCCCGCAATCGACGCTGATGACCGCAATCTCGCTGGCGGTGTACGTGGTCGGCTATGCGTTCGTGTTCGGCTGGGGCATCTGGTACCTGGTCAAGATCGGCAAGATCGGCCCGACCCCACATGACGCGCCGCAGCTGGACCACGGCGAACACACCCCGGCGCGGCCGCTGTCGGCGGCCGACGAACCGATCGACGGAGCCGCATGATGGACATGAGCAGCGTATTGCCGGTGGCGTGGTTCGCGGTGATCGGCTTCGGGGTGCTGATGTACGTGGTGCTGGACGGCTTCGTGCTCGGCATCGGCATCCTGGCGCCGTTCCGCAAGGACGAAGCGCAGCTGGATCTGATGATGAATACCGCCGCGCCGATCTGGGACGGCAACGAGACCTGGCTGGTGCTGGGCGGGGCAGGGCTGCTGGCGGCGTTTCCCAAGGCGTATGCGGTGATCCTGTCGGCGCTGTATCTGCCGGTGCTGTTGATGGTGATGGCGCTGGTGTTCCGCGGCGTGGCGTTCGAGTTCCGCTTCAAGGCGCATCGCTCGCGGCGGCTGTGGAGCAATGCCTTCGCTGCCGGCTCGATCCTGGCCACGTTTGCGCAGGGCGTGATCCTGGGCGCGCTGGTGCAGGGCCTGCCGATCGAAGACGACCGCTATGTCGGCGGCATCTGGGGTTGGTTCAGTCCGTTCGCGATGCTGACCGGCGCGGCGCTGGTGTTCGGCTACGCGCTGCTCGGCAGCACCTGGCTGATCCTCAAGACCGAAGGTCATGTGCAGCAGCTCGCGCGGCAGTTGAGCCGGCCGCTGACCATCAGCGTGCTGATCTTCATCGGCCTGGTCAGCGCGTGGTTGCCGTCGCTGCAATCGCATGTGATGGACCGCTGGTTCAGCGGCGCGCACTACCTGTGGCTGATGCCGGTGCCGGTGCTGGTCGCCATCGTCGGCTTCGCGCTCTGGCGTTGCACCGAAGCGGGGCGGCCGGATACGCCGCCGTTCCTGCTGGCGATGGGCCTGTTCGTGCTCGGTTTCCTCGGCCTGGTGCTGGGCATGTGGCCGTATCTGGTGCCGCCGGTCTACACCATCTGGCAGGCCGCCGCGCCGCCGTCGTCGCAGCTGTTCGCACTGATCGGTTTGGTGGTGCTGCTGCCGCTGATCCTGGGCTACACGGTGTGGTCGTACCGCGTGTTCCGCGGCAAGATCACCGCCGATACCGGCTATCACCACTGAGCGGGCGCAGACCGCATCGGCGCGGTGCGCCGCCCGCTTAGCGCAGGCGTTGCCTGAACATCCACTCCCACATCGCCGGGTCTGCGTAGGTCGCGTCCCAGGCGTTATGGTTGCCGTCTGGATATTCGCTGTAGCGCACGTTGGCGCCGATGCCCTTGGCGGCGCGGTACAGCGCACGGTCGTCATGCGGTGGCACCGAGTCGTCCTTGGCGCCATGGAACATCCAGATCGGCACGTGTTTGAGCTGGGTGACCGCAGCGGTATACGGGTCGGCCTCCTTGGCCACCAGGCTGACGTAGAGCGTGCGACGCTCATCGCGTGGCGCCTTGAGCGCACCGCAGATCGGCACGATCGCGGCAAAGCGCTGCGGCTGCATCAGGCCGATTTCCCAGGCGCCATAGCCGCCCATCGAGATGCCGGTGAGATAGGTGCGCTGCGGGTCGGCACCGAATTCGGCGCTGGCCGCATCCAGCGCGGCGATCGCCATGCGTGCATTGATGCCCAGCCACTCCTCGTCATCGGGCACCTGCGGCAGCACCACCAGCGCCGGGAACTCGGCGGTGTGTTCGCTCAGGTAAGGCCCGACGCCCACTTCGGCCTGATCGCGCCCGTTGTCGCCGCGTTCGCCCGAGCCATGCAGGAACAGCACGATGGGGCGTGGTTGCGGCGCCTTGGAGGTCGGCACGAACACCTGATAGCGGTAGAGCCGTCCTTCCAGCTGCAGCGTGCGGGTGACGAAATGGCCGCGGCGCCCGTCGTGGTGGCGCTCAGCCATGCTGGAACAGCCGGCCAGCAGCAGCGCAAGAATCGCAAGAACAAGACAACGACGGATCACGCACACCCCCAGACCGATGACATACCCGCAGTATCGCCGCATGCAGCTGTGCTGGCATGTCGCGCTGCGGCGATTTCTGTCGAATATTCATCTGATTGTCGCTGCGGTGTGCTCGGTGCAACGTTGATCGTCATGGCCCGACACGGCGACTACGGCAGCAGGATCAGCGTCGCCAGGCCGAGGAAGCTCAGGAACCCCATCACGTCGGTCAGCGTGGTCAGGATCACCCCGCCGGCCAATGCCGGATCGAAGCCAAGGCGTTTCAGCGTCACCGGGACCAGCACCCCGCCGAATGCGGCGGTGAGCATGTTCAAGGTCAGCGCGGTGCCGATCACCAGCGACAGCATCGGCTGCTGGAACCAGGCCAGCACGATCAGGCCCAGGCCCACGCCCAGCACCAGGCCGTTGATCAGCGCGACGGTGAGCTCCTTCTTGAGCAGGGTCATCACGTTGGAAGAGCCGATCTGGCCCAGCGCCAGGCCGCGCACCATCAGGGCCAGCACCTGGGTGCCGGCGTTGCCGCCCATGCCGGCGACGATCGGCATCAACGCCGCCAGCGCCACCAGCTTCTCGATCGTGCCTTCGAAGCGGCTGACCACACTGGATGCAATGAACGCGGTACACAGGTTGATGCCCAGCCAGATCAGGCGGCGGCGGAAGGCGCGCCGCGCCGGGCTGAACATGTCCTCGTCCTCGTCCAGACCGGCCGCGCTCATGGCCTGGTGTTCGGCCTGTTCGCGGATGATGTCGACCACGTCGTCGATGGTGATGCGGCCGAGCAGGATGTTGTTGTCGTCCACCACCGGCGCGGAGATCCAGTCGTGGTCCGAGAAGCGCCGTGCGACCTCGTCGGAGCCATCGCCGACATCGATCGCCGGTTGTTCGTCGTCGATCAGGCGATTGACCGGCGTGCTGTCCTCATGGGTGACCAGCGCGGCCAGCGACACCCGGCCCAGGTACTGATGGCGCCGGCTCACCACATACAGGTGATCGGTGTGGTCGGGCAGCTCGCCGCGCAGGCGCAGATAGCGCAGCACCACATCGACATTGACGTCGGCGCGCACCGTCACCACGTCCGGATTCATCAGGCGGCCGGCAGTGTCCTCCGGGTACGACAGCACCTGTTCGAGCCGCTCGCGGTTCTCGCGGTCCATCGACTTGAGCACTTCGTCGATGACGGTGTCGGGCAGGTCTTCGACCAGATTGGCCAGATCGTCGATGTCGAGGTCTTCGACCGCGGCGACGATCTCGTCGGTGTCCATGTCGGCCAGCAGGCTTTCGCGCACTTCATCGCCGACATGCAGCAGCACTTCGCCGTCGTCTTCCGGGTCGACCAGCCCCCACACCACTTCGCGCTTGCCGGGCGGCAGCGACTCCAGCAGGTTGCCGATCTCCGCCGGCGCCAGCGTATTGACCAGCCGGCGTACCGGGCCCAGGCGTCCGCTATCGAGCGCATCGGACAGCAATCGCAGCTGGCGCGCGGTCTTGTCGTGGCGGACGGCTTCGGCCATGCGCGGCTCCCTGGAAGAGTGGACACGTCCCGATGGAAGACGCGCTGCTGAGTCAGCACGGCATTATCGCTTGCGCACGGTGACGAAACATACAGTGCCGCTCGCAACGCGTTAGAACATCGCCTGCGCGATGACGCGATCGCTCAGCGCGCCAGGCCCTGCGCGACAGTAGCCAGCCACTTCTCGATGCCTTTGCGGTCGCGCGCGCGCAGCAGCTTGTCGCCCTGCACGCGCAACTCGCCCAGGTGGATGTCGCGCACCGCACGGCGCACTTCCAGCAGCGTGGCCGGATGCAGGCTGAACTCGGTGAGCCCCAGCGCCAGCAGCATCGGCACGAAGCGCGGGTCGCCCGCGATCTCGCCGCACACCGCCACCGGCTTGGCGTAGGCGCGCCCGGTGGCGATCACCTGCGCGATCAGGCGCAGCACCGCCGGATGCAACGGCGAATACAGCTCGCCCAATGCCTCGTTGTTGCGATCCACCGCCAGCAGGTACTGCACCAGATCGTTGGTACCGATCGACAGGAAATCGATGTCGTCGATAAAGCAGTCCAGCGCCAGGGCCGCAGCCGGCACTTCGATCATCGCGCCCAGCGGAATGTGCTCGGCGATCTCGTGGCCTTGTTCGCGCAATTGCGCGGCCAGCTTCTTGATCTGCCGGCGCAGCAACTGGACCTCCTCGCGGCCGCTGACCATCGGCACCAGGATGCGCACCGGTCCGTAGCCGGAGGCGCGCAGGATCGCGCGCAACTGCGCCTGCGCCACCGCAGGGCGGGCCAGCGACAACCGCACCCCGCGCAAGCCCAGCGCCGGGTTGTCCTCATCGCTCAAGGTCAGGCCGGTGCGGTCGGCCTTGTCGGCGCCCAGATCCAGGGTGCGGATGGTGACCGGTCGCCCGCTCATGCCCAGCACGGTGTCGCGATAGGTGTGGAACTGTTCTTCTTCGTCCGGCAACTCGCTGCGCTGCAGGAACAGGAACTCGGTGCGATACAGGCCAAGGCCGCTGGCGCCGAGCGCGTGCGCCCTGGCCACGTCCTCCAGCGATTCGGCATTGGCCAGCAGCGTGATATCGACGTTGTCGCGTGTGCGCGTGGGTTTGGAGCGCAGTCGTCCCAGTTCGCGCTGTTCCTTGGCCAGCGCGCGCAGGCGCTCGCGGTAGTCGCGCAGATGCTCGGGCTTGGGGTCGACGATCACCTGGCCGGAGCCGGCATCGACGATCAATACGTCGCCATCGTCGATCCGCTGGACCGCATCGCTCACCCCCACCACCAGCGGCAGGTGCAGGCTGCGCGCCAGGATCGCGCTGTGCGACAGCGCGCTGCCGGCGGTGGTGACGATGCCGACCACCCCTTGCGCCTGCAGCTGCGCCAGCTCCGACGGCGCCACGTTGTCGCAGACCAGGATCTCGCCGGCCACGCCCTTGAGGTCGGGCGCGCGCTTGTGCAAGAACGCATGGATGCGGCCGATGACGTGATCCAGGTCGTCCATGCGGCTCTTGAGGTAGGCGTCCTCCATGCCGTCGAACACCGCCGCCAACCGGTCGCGCTGCACGCGCAAGGCGTAGTCGGCGCTGTAGCGGTGGGTGCGGATCAACTCGTCCAGGCCTTGCAACAGCTCCGGGTCGTCGAGCAGCAGCGCATGCAGTTCGAGGAACTCGCCAACCTCGCGCGCAAGCGCGCCATGCAGGCGGTCGCGCAGCTGCTGCATCTCGGTGCGTGCTGCCTCGATCGCCACGTGCAGACGCTGCAGCTGGGTTTCCACCTGGCTGGCGGGCACGCGTTGCTCGGCCACTTCCAGCGTGTGGCTCTGGCGCACGCGCGCGCGTCCGAGTGCGTTGCCGCGCGAGGCGGCATGTCCACGCAAACGCAGGCTCATGTGCGGCCCTGGCGCGGACGCGCCCTGTCGGTCAGCCCCGCACCGACGCGGCGCATGCTCAGCTGTCCTCGTCGAAACGACGCTCGAACAGGTCCACCAGCGCCTGCAGCGCTTGCGCTTCGTCCTCGCCATCCAGCCGCACCACCACGCTGGTGCCCTGGCCGGCGGCCAGCAGCATCACGCCCATGATGCTCTTGGCATTCACCTCGCGGCCCTTGGCCGCCAGGGTGGCGTTGCTGCGATAGGACGACAGCGTCTGCACCAGCTTGGCGGTTGCCCGCGCATGCAGTCCGAGTCGGTTGGAAACTATGAGTTCGCGTTCAAGCATCGTCGATGATCGCTCCGTTGCGGGTGCCTGCCGCCGCGGTGGCGGGCAGCTCCTGCAATCCTTGTTCGGGGTAGTTCATCACCCGCAGCAGCATCGGCAGGCTGAGCGCGGACACCCGGCGAACCGGCGTGCCGAGCTTTGCCAACCGGCTGGCGAGATTGCTGGGGCTGGCGCCGTACAGGTCGGTCATGACCAGCACGCCGTCGCCGCTGTCGACCCGTCGCATCGCCGACGAGGCCTGGGGCAGCAAGGCGTCCAGGTCTGCATCGAGCGGCACATCGAACGCTTCGGTCTTCAGCGGCAACTGCCGCAACAGCCCCGTCGCCACGTTCAACAACGCCGCGCCGATGCCGGGATGAGTAATGAGGAGAATGCCACAGGCCATGCCGAAACGTTAACAGGTCGGCATGACCGCGCGATAGCGTTTGCCGGCACCGATGTGTTGCGAAATGAATAGCCGTTTAGGACCGCTGCAGCGTGTCGCGTGCAGCGCACGCAGCAAGCGCGCCGCTGCCCGCATGGCAATGATCGCGACGCCCGCAGTCTGCCAATGCGAACCGCATCACAAGCGAACGCTGCAGCGCGCGCTTGCCAGGCAGTCCCCGATCAGAACGCGCCGACAAAATGCACCGATCAAAGTTTTTCCCGCAGACCCACTGCCTGCGCCAGGCCGAACAATCTGCGCCCGCAGCAAGACAGGGAAGCAGCAGTGACAAGGACGGCCTGCAGCTCCAAATGAGCCACCAAGATCAAAGCCTCGACAGCAAGCGCGGGGCAGGGACCCGATGCCGAGGCCAACCCGCAAGGCCAAGCTTCAAAGCACAGCTGTCACCGACCGTTCGCACATTCCAAGCCGCATGACACCGCTTTGACGATTCCCCAATCCCGATTCCCCAATCCCAGCCCTTCAATCCTGCTCACGGTGAAACGTCGCCACCTCCGGCCAGCCCTGCTCGCGCGCATGCCGCGCCATGCGTTCGGCCAGATACACCGAGCGGTGCTTGCCGCCGGTGCAGCCGAAGGCGATGGTCACGTAGCTGCGGGTGTCGTTGCGCAGCCGTGGCAGCCAGGTATCGAGCAGGTCCACGATCTGCGCGCTGTAGCGCACCACGTCCGGTTCCTTGTCCAGATACTCGCGCACGCCGGCATCGCGGCCGGTCAGCGGGCGCAGTTCCGGGTCCCAGTGCGGATTGGGCAGGACGCGCGCATCGAACACGAAGTCGGCCTCGGCCGGCACGCCGCGTTTGTAGGCGAACGATTCGAACAGCAGCGACAGCCGGTCGCTGCTGCCGAGCGCGAACTCGGTGACCACGCGGCGACGCAGCTGGTGCACATTGAGCGCGCTGGTGTCGATGATGGCATCGGCCTGCGTGCGCAGCGGTTCGGTCAACTGCCGCTCGCGGGTGATCGCTTCCGGCAAGGCCAGGCCCAGATGGCTGAGCGGGTGGCGGCGGCGGGTATCGGCGTAGCGCTTGATCAGCGCCTCGTCGCCGGCCTCGAAAAACAGCAGCCGCGCCTCGATGCCGTATTCCTGCGCGGCCTGGCGCCATTGCGCCAGCTGGGTCAGGTCGCTGCGGCTGCGTACATCGATGCCCACCGCCAGGCGCTGGTCGCCGAGCGGATTGCCGCGCAGGCGGCTGCGCACGAAATCCGGCAGCAGCTCCACCGGCAGGTTGTCCGAACAGTAGTAGTCCAGATCCTCGAAGGTCTTCAACGCGACCGATTTGCCCGAGCCGGACAGCCCGCTCACGATCATCAACGTGGAGGGCGCGGTACTCATGGCGTGCGTCGCTCCAGCAGGTTGCTGTGGCGGGCGATGAACATCGCCGCCGGGTCGATGCCCTTGGTGCGCAGGATATGCAGGCGCGTGGCCGCTTCGGTCAGCACCGCCAGATTGCGCCCGGGCATCACCGGCAGGGTGATCAGCGGCACGTCCAGATCCAGCACGTGCCGGCTGCCGGAATCGCCGGTCAGGCGTTCGTAGCCGGACGGGGTGGGCTCGGTCATCGGGCGGGTCAGGTGCACGATCAGGCGCAGGTACTTGTTCTTCTTCACCGCGGTGTCGCCGAACATGTCGCGCACGTTCAATACGCCCAGGCCGCGCACTTCCAGCAGGTCCTGCAGCAGTTCCGGGCAGGTGCCGTCGAGTACGTCGGGGGCGATCTGGGTGAACTCGGGCGCGTCGTCGGCCACCAGCCGGTGACCGCGGCTGAGCAGTTCCAGCGCCAGCTCGCTCTTGCCCGAACCGGCCTCGCCGGTGATCAGCACGCCGATCGAATAGATCTCCATGAACACGCCATGCAGCGTGACCCGCGGCGCCAGCGTGCGCGCCAGGTGGTAGGAGAGGTGATTGAGCAACTCGTGGCCGCGCTTGGGCGAGATCCACAGCGGCGTGTTGGATTCGTCGGCGGCCGCGCGCAGGTCTTCCGGGCAGGACTGGTTCTTGCTGATCGCCAGTGCCAGCGGCTGCACCTGGATGATCTTCTCGATGGTTTCCCAGCGTTGCCGCGCATCCAGCGAGTCCAGCCAGGCCAGCTCTTCGGTGCCCAGGATCTGCACCTTGTTGGGATAGATCACGTTGAGATAGCCGGCCAGCGACGGGCGGCGTGCGTTGTTGCTGCCGGCCTCGATCTCGCGGTGCTCGCCTTTCTGGCCCGCCACCCAGCGCAGCGCCAGCTTGTCGCGTTGCTGGTCGAACAGTTCGCGTGCGGTGATGCTGGTATTCATGCGGCGCTGGCCTGTGCTGGCGGTGCGTCGGTGAGCAGCGCCATCAAGGCGTCGGCATTGGGGGCGGCGCGCAACTGCTGACGGAAGTCCGCGTCGGAAAACCGCTCGGCCAGTTCCGACAGCAGCATCAGATGCTGGTGGGTGTAGTGCGCAGGCACCGCCATCGCAAAGATCAGGTCCACCGGCTCGTCGCCACCGAAGGCCACCGGGGTGTCCAAGCGCAGCAATGCGCCACGCGGCTCGGTGAGGTTGGGGCAGCGCCCGTGCGGGATGGCGATGCCGTGGCCGATGGCGGTGCTGCCCAGGGCCTCGCGTTCGCAAAGGTTGGCGTAGAGCTCGTCGGCACCGGCCTGGCGGCAGGACAGCAGGTCGGCGGCGGCATGCAGGACGGTGTCGCGATCGGCGGCCGGCGACACCACGGTGCGCACGGCCGCCATCAGATCGGTTAAAGGCATGAGGGCATCAAGCGGGAAGCGTCATGCGGGATTGTCGCGCACCTCGCGTGCATGGTGGTTACATTTCTTTTCCTTGTGCTTGAGCACCAGGCGGTCGAGCTTGTCGACCAGCAGGTCGATGGCCGCATACATGCTGGAGCCGCTGGCATCTGCATGCAGGGTGCGACCGGGGAGGTTGACGGTGGCGACCACGTGATGGTCTGGCTTGCGAACGGCCAGCTGGGTTCGGACTTCACAGTGCTGGTCGAAATGGCGCTGCAGTCGCTGCAGCTTGCTTGCCACGTACTCCCGCAGCGCGGGGGTCACTTCAAGCTGGTGGCCATACGTCTCGATACGCATCGGATACCTCCATTGGTCGGTGGGCCAATGAACCTTTCCGGTGCTCCGACTTACCCGGCGCAGGCCGGCGTTGCGGTGGGTGCAACGTCAGGCGATACGGACGCGTTCGTGGGAGGCGGAAATGTTCATGGCCTCACGATACTTCGCAACGGTGCGCCGTGCCACTGGTACGCCGGAAGTTTTCAGCAGATCGGCCAACTTGGCGTCGGACAGCGGTTTGCGCGGGTTTTCCGCCTCGATCAGGCGCCGGATCATGGCCTGGATGGCGGTGCTGGAAGCCTCGCCGCCGCTGTCGGTGTCGATGCCGGAGGCGAAGAACGAGCGCAGCGCGATGGTGCCGCGCGGGGTGCGCACGTATTTGCGCGCGATCGCGCGGGAAATGGTGGATTCGTGCAGGCCGAGCTCGCCGGCGATCTCGCGCAGGGTCAGCGGGCGCAGGGCCTGCGCGCCGAATTCCAGGAACCCGGCCTGGTGCTGCAGCAGGCAGCGCACCACCCGCAGCAGGGTCTCGCCGCGCGCCTCCAGGCTCTTGAGCAACCAGCGCGCCTCCTGCAGCTGGCCGCGCAGGTAGCCGGCGTCGGACTCGCCGCAACTGCGGATCAGGTTCTCGTAGCCGCGGTGGATGGTGACCTTGGGCTGCGCGCGGCCGGCCAGCGAGGCCCGCCACACGCCACGCTGGCGCCAGATCACGCAGTCCGGTACCACGTAGGTGTCCTGCGACAGGTCGCCGATCTGCTTACCCGGGCGCGGGTCCAGCGAGCGCACCAGCTGGACCGCCTGCTCGACATCGGCGGTGGAGCGCTTGAGTTCGTGCGCCAGGCCGGCCACGCCGCTGCGCGGCAGGCGCTCCAGCGGGCCGGCGACGATCTGCAGCGCCAGCTCGCGCCCCGGAGTGGCCGGGTCGAGCACCGCCAGCTGCAGTGCCAGGCATTCGCCCAGCGTGCGCGCACCCACGCCGACCGGGTCGAAGCGCTGGATCTGGTGCAGCACGGTCAGCACTTCGGCCTCGTCCACCGCCGCACCGAGCGCCAGCGTTTCCAGAATCGCCGACAGCGGCTCGCGCAGGTAGCCGTCCTCATCCAGCGCATCGATCAGCAGCGCGCCGATCTGGCGGTCGCGCGGCGACAGCGGGGACAGGTGCAGCTGCCACAGCAGGTGGTCGGCCAGGGTTTCTGATTCGGCTACGCGCTCGGCCGCATCGCCGGACTCGTCGTCGTCGAAGCTGCCGCCGCTGCCCGACCCGGTCCACTGCAGTTCGTCCTGTGACCAGTCGTCATCGCGCTCGGCCGGTGCCGGTTCCTCACGCGGGGTGTCGTCGGTGGAGGCGGCCGACGACGCGTCCACCGGCAGCTCGTTGGCCGCATGCGCGGCCTCGTCGGCCCATTCCAGCAGCGGATTGGTCTCCACCGCTTCGGCGATTTCCAGTTCCAGCTCGGTGGTGGACATCTGCAATAGCTTGATCGCCTGACGCAACTGCGGCGTCATGACCAACTGCTGTCCTAGCGATGTCTGGAGCCGGGCTTTCATGCGGGCACTGACTGGAAGAATCGATGGCGCGGCGACGCGCTCAAAGGCGGAAAGTTTCCCCCAGATACACGCGACGGACGTCGGGATTGGCTAGCAGCGCATCTGGTGCCCCCTGCGCCAGCACGCCCCCCTCGGCGAGAATATACGCGCGGTCGCAGATTCCCAAGGTTTCGCGCACGTTGTGATCGGTGATCAGCACGCCGATGCCGCGTTCCTTGAGGTGGATGATGATGCGCTGGATCTCGCCGACCGAAATCGGATCGACACCGGCAAAGGGTTCGTCGAGCAGCATCATGCGCGGCTTGGCCGCCAGCGCCCGCGCGATCTCGCAGCGCCGCCGCTCGCCGCCGGACAGGCTGGCGCCGAGCTGGTCGGCCACATGGGTGATCTGCAGTTCTTCCAGCAGCGAGATCAGTTCCTTCTCGCGGCCGGCGCCATCCAGCTCTTCGCGCAGCTCCAGCACCAGGCGGATGTTGTCGGCCACGGTGAGCTTGCGGAAGATCGACGGCTCCTGCGGCAGATAGCCGACACCGAGCTTGGCGCGGGCGTACATCGGTTCGGCGGTGAGGTCGCGGCCGTCCAGCTCGATACGCCCGGCATCGGCCTCGACCAGGCCGACGATCATGTAGAAGCAGGTGGTCTTGCCGGCACCGTTGGGGCCGAGCAGGCCGACCACCTCGCCGGCCTCGAGCGTGAGGCCGAATTCCTTGACCACTTCGCGTTGCTTGTACTTCTTGCGCAGACCGGTGGCGACCAGCATTACTTCTTCCCCTGCGGCTTGGCCGCGGGCTTGGCGGCCGGCGTCGCCGCAGGCGCTGCTGCGGCCGGCGCTGCGGTCTTGGGCTGGATGATCGTGCGCACGCGGCTGCCGTCGCCGCCGCTCTGCATATTGCCGGTCTTGGTGTTGTAGACCATGCGCTGGCCGGCGTTGGTGCCCTTGGGCGAGTCGACCTTGTAGTTGCCGGTCAGCACGATGACTTCGTTGGCGACCTGGTACTCGATGTTGTCGGCCTGGCCATTCATCATCGCGCCATCGTCCATCTGCTGCTTCAGCGTGGCCTGCTTGCCGGTCAGCACGACGCGGTCGGTCTGGCCGTTCTTCTGGAAGATGTCGGCGGTGTCGGCGTGGATTTCCAGCGTGCCCTGGGTGATCACCACATTGCCGCTGAAGCGGCACTTGCCGCTGTCGTCGAGCATGTTGCAATCGTTGGCATTGGAGTCGATCGCCATCGGCTGATTGCGGTCGCTGGTCTTGGCCATCGCAAGGGCGGGCAGCAGCAGCGCGGCAAACGCCAGTTTAGCGGGCAGCATTCGGTTCATAGCGGGTCTTGACCTGGGAAAGGAGCTTGTACTGGCGTGATTTGAGATCGGCCTCGAAGCCGACCCCGCTCTGCATGATACCCGGCCGGCTCATGCTCACCGGGGCCGCGGTCTTGGCGAGGTTCTGCTTCGGGAACACGTCCAGGCTCTGGGTGCGGAAGGTGGTCGGCGGGGTCGCGCCGCCGGTGGGGCTGTCGCCCTCGACATCGCCGCGCAGGCGCAGCTCGTCGCCCGTGGGGCTGATCCAGCCGGTCTTGGAGCGCAGCGTCCACGGTTGATTGGTGTTGTCAGGCAGCAGGAACACCGGGGTGGTGACCTCGGAAGTGCGATCGGCGCGGTTGCGATGCATCTCCGGCGCGCGCAGCGTCATCGATTCCTTGCCGGTTTCCTTGTCCAGCGCAATCAGTTCGAAATCGCGCAGCACGTAGTCGGCGCGCGCATCGTCCGTCGCTGCGGCGACGGGGCGCGCGCGCTGCTGCCACGCCGACCAGCCGGAGATCACCGCAGCGGCAAACAGCGCCACGCCCAGGGTGGTGCGCCAGTTCCAGCTCATGCGGAGAACCTTTCGATGATGCCCTCGACCTGACCCTGCGCGGCCAGCACCACATCGCAGACCTCGCGCGCGGCGCCTTCGCCGCCGCGTGCCTGGGTATGCCACTGCACGCGCTCGGCGATCCACGGGTGCGCATTGGCCGGTGCCACCGGCAGGCCGACCGCCAGCAGGGCCGGCAGGTCCGGCAGGTCGTCGCCCATGAACAACACCTGGTCCAGCGACAGGCCATGCTCCTGGCACAGGGCCAGCACTGCCAGGCGCTTGTTCTTGACCCCGATCTGCATGTGCAGGCCCAGATCCTGGCCGCGCTTTTCCGCCGACAGGCTGGCGCGCGCAGTGATCAGCGCGACATGGATGCCGGCATGGTCGAGCTGCTTGAGCCCCTGACCGTCGAGCACATTGAACGACTTGCTCTCGTTACCGGCATGGTCGTAATAAAGACGGCCGTCGGTCAGGGTGCCGTCGACGTCGAAACAGGCCAGGCGGATACGCGCAGCGCGGTCGGTGATGTCGGCGGGCAGGTGTTGCAGAGGGGAATAGGGCATCGGCACGAATCGGTGAGGACGGGGTTCCAACGGTAGAAAACTGAACCTGTTAAACCACTTTGGCGCGCAACAGGTCGTGAATGTTCAATGCGCCCACCGCGCGCTGCTGCGCGTCGACCACGATCAAACCGTTGATCTTGTAATCCTCCATCAGCCGTGCGGCTTCGGCGGCCAGCTGGTCTGCGCCGATGGTGCGCGGGTTGCGCGTCATCACCTGGGCAATGCCGGCGCTGCGCACGTCGATGTCGCTGTCCAGCGCACGGCGCAGGTCGCCGTCGGTGAACAGGCCGATCAGGCGCCCGTCCGCGTCCACCACGGCAGTCATGCCCAGCCGCTTGCGGCTCATTTCCATCAGCGCCTCGCTCAGGCTGGCGTCCTCGCGCACGCGCGGCAGGTCATCGCCGCTGTGCATCACGTCGGTGATGTGCAGCAGCAGGCGCCGGCCCAGGCTGCCGGCCGGGTGCGAGCGCGCAAAATCGTCGGCGGTGAAGCCGCGCGCGTCCAGCAGCGCCACGGCCAGCGCGTCGCCCATCGCCAGCGAGGCGGTGGTGCTGGAGGTGGGCGCCAGATGCAGCGGGCAGGCTTCGGCCGACACGCTCACGTCCAGGTGCACGTCGGCGGCCTGCGCCAGCGAGGAGTTCGGGCGCCCGGTCATGGCGATGATCGGGTTGCCCTGGCGCTTGAGCACCGGCAGCAGCATGCGCACCTCGTCCGATTCGCCGGAATAGGACAGCGCCAGCACGATGTCGGCCTCGGTGATCATGCCCAGGTCGCCGTGCCCGGCCTCGCCCGGATGCACGAAGAACGCCGGCGTGCCGGTGGAGGCCAGGGTGGCGGCGATCTTGCGCGCGATATGCCCGGACTTGCCCATGCCGGTGGCCACCACGCGCCCGCGCGAGGCCAGCACCAGCCGGCAGGCCGCGGCGAAGTCGCTGCCGATCCGCGCGCCCACGCTGGCCAGCGCCTCGCGCTCGATCTCGAGCACGCGCTGGCCGCTGGCGACCAGGCTGGCGTCGCTGACGGTGGCGGAGGGCAGGTGCGAGACGGCCATGCGGGACTCGGGTGAAGAGTAGAATGTGCGCTCATTTTATGAGGAAACGCCCTTTGGACGCCGAAACCATCCGTAAACTCATCGAATCCGGCTTGCCCGAAGCCCGCGTCGACGTGCACGGCGACGACGGCGTGCACTTCGAGGCGACCGTGATCAGCCCCGCATTCGCCGGCAAGGCCCCATTGGCGCGCCACCGCATGGTCTACGCGACCCTGGGCGAACTGATGGGCGGCGCGATCCACGCGCTGCAGCTCAAGACGCTGACGCCCGACGAAGGCTGAGCGTCAGCCGGGTCCTGGCCGGTCGGGCTGCGCCTGCGCCCCGACTGCCAGCGGCCCGGCCGGCTCCTGGCGACGCTTCCCATTCCCCCGACATCCCTTTTCGGATTCCCCAAGCTCCCATGGCAAAAATCGTAGTGACCGGCGGCCAAGCGCTGCACGGTGAGGTCAATATTTCCGGCGCCAAGAACGCGGTGCTGCCGATCCTGTGTGCGACCCTGCTGGCCGATGCGCCGGTGGAGATCAGCAACGTGCCGCATCTGCACGATGTGATCACCACGGTGAAACTGCTCAGCGAACTGGGCGCCGAGGTCACCATCGACGAAGGCACGCTGGCCAAGGGCCGCTCGATCCTGGTCGACCCGCGCTCGGTCACCCACCAGGTCGCGCCGTATGAGCTGGTCAAGACCATGCGCGCTTCGATCCTGGTGCTCGGCCCGCTGCTGGCGCGCTACGGCACCGCCGAGGTGTCGCTGCCCGGCGGCTGCGCGATCGGCTCACGCCCGGTCGATCAGCACATCAAGGGCCTGCAGGCGCTGGGTGCGGAGATCAGCGTGGAGAACGGCTACATCAAGGCCACCAGCAACGGGCGCCTGAAGGGCGGCCGCTACGTGTTCGATATGGTCAGCGTCACCGGCACCGAGAACGTGCTGATGGCCGCCGTGCTGGCCGAAGGCACCACCGTGCTGGAAAATGCGGCGATGGAGCCGGAAGTCACCGACTTGGCCGACTGCCTGATCGCACTCGGTGCGCAGATCGAAGGCGCCGGTACGCCGCGCATCGTGGTGCAGGGCGTGGAGCGCCTGGGCGGCGGACACCATGCGGTGCTGCCGGATCGCATCGAGACCGGCACCTTCCTGGTCGCCGCGGCGATGACCGGCGGCAGCGTCACCGTGCGCCGCGCCCGTCCGGACACCCTGGACGCGGTGCTGGACAAGCTCACCGAAGCCGGTGCCAGCATCACCACCACTGCCGACAGCATCACGCTGGACATGCACGGCAAGCGCCCGCGTGCGGTCAACCTGACCACTGCGCCGTATCCGGCGTTCCCCACCGACATGCAGGCGCAATTCATGGCGCTCAACTGCGTGGCCGACGGGGTGGGCGTGATCAACGAAACCATCTTCGAAAACCGCTTCATGCACGTCAACGAACTGCTGCGCCTGGGCGCGGATATCCAGGTCGAAGGCCATACCGCGATCGTGCGCGGCACCGAGCGCCTCAGCGGCGCGCCGGTGATGGCGACCGACCTGCGCGCGTCGGCATCGTTGATCCTGGCCGGCCTGGTCGCCGACGGCGACACCACCATCGATCGCATCTACCACCTGGACCGTGGCTACGAAAACATCGAGGAGAAGCTGGGGGCGCTGGGCGCGACCATCCGGCGCATCGCATGATCCTGCGCGGGCGCTTCACCACCCGGCGCAAGATCCTGCTCGGCGTGATCGTGCTGATCCTGGCGTGGCTGGCCTATGCCTGGTCGGTGGGCATGGCGATCACCCAGGGCGTCGAGTTCAAGGACATGGACTGGAACAACGACGGAACTGCCAGCCGCGACGAGATCGCGCAGTCGTTCTATGCAGTGGCGGTCAAGAAGACCGTCGAAGGCAAGCGCCATTGCGACCTGTTCTACTGGCGCAGCACCGGCGAGCAGATCCGCGTGGACTGCCGCACGGTGTTCTCCAGCGGCAACGACAAGGCGGCGGCCAAGTCCTGAGTCGAGCGTTTCTGCGTGCTGCGCAGCGTCCGCCGCACGCCGATCGGAAGGAAGAAGCCCGGCTCGCAGCCGGGCTCTTCATCGCTGTGGGAGGCAGGATGCCGGGAGAGCAAGTCCCATGCCCTGGTAGGAGCGTGCCCGCGCGCGACGGGGCGTTACCGATAAAGCCCCGTCGCGCGCAGGCACGCTCCTACCAGGCGTGCCTGGCGCTTAGCGCAGGCCCTTGATGGTCAGATCCAGCGCGTCCTGGCCTTTTTCCTTCTGCAGCAGGCGCGCCGGCACCGGCAGGTCCTTGACCACCCAGGCGATCAATTCCTTGTCGCCGTCGACGCGCGACACCTTGGTCGCCTGTTCCTGCTTACCGTTGACGGTGATGGTTTCCTTGCCGACCACCTTGTAGCTCATCGGCTTGATGCGGCCTTCGTCGACCATGCGGTAGTTCAGCGGCTTGCCGGCGGCCAGGTCGCGGGTAATGGCCAGGTTGATCAGCAGCGCATCCATGTCGCCGGGCTGCAACTTCACCGGGCCACGACGGTCCGGCTTGATGTCGCCGCCCCAGGTCGCCTGGCTGGTTTTCCAGTCGTAGTTGGCGGTGACGTTGCGGCGCTTGACCATCATCGACGAGGTGTCGTTGCTGCTGACCGGACGCAGTTGTCCGTTGCTCTCTTCGAACACCGTGCTCTGGGTCAGGTTGGCCAGCTGGTTCTGGATGGTGAGCGTATAGCGCCACTGATTGGCGCCGGCGGCGGCCAGGGTCATGGTGCCGTTGGCCTGCATGCCCATGTAGTTGGCCGAATAATCGGCCTGGAACGGCTGCATGGCGAACGCGGGCAGGCTGGCCACGGCCAGTGCGGCGGCGGCGATCAGCGAACAGGTGCGGGAAACAGTGTGCATGGGTCAGGCTCCTTGGTATTCGACCAGGCGTAGAT
This sequence comes from Xanthomonas sp. LMG 8993, assembly GCF_009835065.2. Classification (NCBI taxonomy): domain Bacteria; kingdom Pseudomonadati; phylum Pseudomonadota; class Gammaproteobacteria; order Lysobacterales; family Lysobacteraceae; genus Xanthomonas; species Xanthomonas sp. LMG 8993. The sequence continues at coordinate 593,152 of NZ_QVIF02000002.1, forward strand.
CGACCTGATCCTCACCTTTGTCACGTTGCAGGATGCGCACCGGCGTGGGAACGCCGTTGGCGATCCAGAGGATGGTTTCGTTGTCGCCGCTGTTGACGCGGTACACGCGCAACGCGTCGTAGCTCAGGTCGCCGACCTGTACCACTTCGGTGGCATCGGCGACCTTGTAGTCGTACTTGCGCACCCGGCCGACATCGACGTAGCGATAGCTCAGGCTGCGTCCGGGTTGCGCGTCGCGCATCAGCGACAGGTTCAGCGACAGCGCGCTCTGGTCGCCGCGCTGCAGGGGAATCGCCTGCTGGCGCTCCTTCTTCAAATCGCCGTCCCACTGGGCGCTGGCGGTCTGCCAGTTGTAGACGCCGGTGACCTTCTTGCCGAAGAACATTGCCTTGCGCACCGTGCTCTGGCTCAACGGCACATAGGTGTCGCCATCGACACGGAAGACCGTGCTCTGTTCCAGATTGAGTCCCAGGATGCTGGCAAAGCCCTTGCGGCCGCGCACCGACATGTCGATACGCCACTGGCTGCCTTCGCCGTTGCTGACCTGCATGGTGGCATCGCCGGCTTCCTTGCCGCGGTAGAACGCCTGGTAGGTGGCCACGAAGGGTTGCAGTGGCGGCGGCGTCCAGGTGCTGGCAGGCAGGGCCGCTGCAGAGGCCGGCGCCGCAGCTGGAGCAGGGGCCGCTGGCGCAGGCACGGCAGGCGCCTGTTGCGCACGGCCGGCACCGGCCGGGGCGAGCAGGGCAGTGGTCAACAGCGCGGTCGCGATCGGGAGGAGTTTCATGCGCTGGGAGGGAGGCACGGGGCCGCCAGGATGTCCAAGACAGGATGAGGAGGGCGTATCCGCATTCAGACGAGTGCGGTGTCAGCGGACTCTAGTCGCAGTGGCGTAAACAGGCACTGACCGTCGATATGGACGCCATCGCCACGCACCTCCACACGCCCGCTGGCGAGCAGGTCCAGCGTGGCCAGCAGCAGCGGGTGTTCGCGCGCCAGCACGCGAGCGGCCAGCTGCTCGGCGCTGTCGTCGGGCAGCACCGGCACGTGCGCCTGCGCGATCACCGTGCCGGCATCCAGCTCCGGCACCACCAGGTGCACGCTGGCGCCATGTTCGGTATCGCCGGCTTCCAGTGCGCGGGCATGGGTATGCAGGCCGCGATATTTAGGTAGCAGCGAGGGGTGGATGTTGAGCATGCGCCCGGCGAAGCGACGCACCAGCGGTTCGCCGAGGATGCGCATGTAGCCGGCGCAGATCACCCAGTCCGGCTGCGCGGCGGCGATTGCATCGCCCAGCGCAGCGTCGAAGGCCGCACGGTCGGCGAAGTCGCGCGGGCTGGCGCTCCAGCGCAATGCCTCATCGACCTTGTGCAGTGCCGGCGCCTGCGGGCGATCGGAAAACACGCCGACGACCTCGGCCGGCAGCCGGCCGCTGCCGATGGCATCGAGGATGGCCTGCAGGTTGCTGCCACGGCCGGAGGCCAGGACGGCCAGACGCAGGCTCATGGGGCTGGATTCGCTGAAGTCATGGGGCAGGGCGCGTCACGCGGCGGTGGCGGTCGGCGCGAACAAGGCCTTGACCTGTGGGCGCAGCAGCACCACCAGCGTAAACACGCCGACGACGGTACCGAACGGCATGAAGGAGCAGGAAATGCCGGCCACGATCAGGCACAGCAGATGCCGTCTGCGCTGGGCGATGCAGCGGCCCGCGTAGGCCATGAACGCCGCCAGCGTCAGGCCGCAGCCAATGAACACAGCCGCGAACACCACGAAGAACCAGCCGAACAATCGCGGATCCATCGATGGTGCGTCCGCATTGGCATGTGTCATGGGCAGGTGCCCGGAGATGATTGCAATGCCCATGAACAGATGGATCAACGGGAAAAGCGAAAACAGCGCAGTGATCGCGGCCAGCACATAGTGAAAGACCGACAGCAGTTTCAGGTGCTGGAGATCGTCAGCGCTGGCCGATGCCGGCAGTGCGCGCGGGGAAGCGTCCATGCAGCTCTCCTCGATCAACCGATCCGCACGCGCTCGTCGCCCTGTGCCGGGACCACCTGGCCGATGCGCCAATGCGCCAGCGACTGCGCATCCAGCGCCTGTTCCAGCGCGGCAGCCTGCTCGGGGGCGGCGATCAGCACGAAGCCGATGCCGCAGTTGAAGGTGCGCCACATTTCGGCATCGGCCACCGCGCCTTCGCGCTGCAGCCAGGCGAACACCGGCGGCAGCGTCCAGGCCTTGGCGTCGATGTCCAGGCCCAGGCCGTCGGGGATTACCCGAATGATGTTTTCGGTCAGCCCGCCGCCGGTGATGTGCGCCATGGCGTGGATGCTGTCGCCCTGCGACTTGAGCAGCGCCAGGATCGGCTTGACGTACAGCGCGGTCGGCGCCATCAGCGCATCGATCAGCTTGACGCCGTCGTCCAGCACCAGCTCGGCCGGTGAGCCGGCACGTTCGTAGATCTTGCGGATCAGTGAGTAGCCATTGGAATGCGGGCCGGACGAGGCGATGCCGATCAACACATCGCCCGCGCGCACCTGCGCGCCGTCCAGCAGCTGTGATTTTTCCACCGCGCCGACGGTGAAGCCGGCCAGGTCGTACTCGCCCGGCGGATACATGTCGGGCATCTCGGCGGTTTCGCCGCCGATCAGGGCGCAGCCGGACAGCTCGCAGCCACGCGCGATGCCGCCGACCACCGCCGCGGCGGTGTCCACGTCCAGCTTGCCGGTGGCGAAATAATCCAGGAAGAACAACGGCTCGGCGCCCTGCACCAGCACGTCGTTGACGCACATGCCGACCAGGTCGATGCCGATGGTGTCGTGCCGGCCCAGCTGCTGCGCCAGCTTGAGCTTGGTGCCGACGCCGTCGGTGCCGGACACCAGCACCGGCTCCCGGTACTTGCCGGACAGGTCGAACAAGGCGCCAAAACCACCCAGGCCGCCCATCACCTCCGGCCGGAAGCTGCGCTTGACCAGCGGCTTGATGCGTTCGACCAATGCATTGCCGGCATCGATGTCGACACCTGCCTCACGGTAGGTCATGGGCGAGGGATTGGAAGGCGTTGGGCTGGTCACGGGCGGGGAGGGCTCGGCTGTAAAGGCGGCGATTTTAGCAGCCACGTTGGCGCTGGCGTCCCATTCGGGCAACAATTCACCCGGATACGCTTACGTCATGGAACCGTCGATGCGCCGCAGTCTCGCTTTCTTTCTCGCCCTCGTGGTCGCCATGCCCCTCGCGCCAGCCTTTGCGCAGGCCGATCTACGCACCGAAGGCGACGTCGCCAAGGCGCAAAGTGCCTACGAGGCCGAAGTGCCGGTCAACAGCCAGAGCGAGTCCGATCGCCCCGGTGCGCTGGCGCGCGCGCTCGGTGCGGTGCTGGGCAAGGTGTCCGGCGACCGCGGCGTGATGAGCCGCCCCGGCGTCTCGCAGGCATTGCGCGGCGCGCCGGGCTATGTCGAAAACTACGACTACCGTCAGGACCAGGGCACCTCGCGCACCGGCGCGCCGACCTTTCGCACCGTGCTGGTGGCGCGCTTCCGGCAATCGGACGTGGATGGCCTGATCGCCGCACTGGGCCTGCCGGTGTGGCCGCTGCCGCGGCCCAAGCCGGTGCTGTGGCTGGCCATCGACGACGGCAGCGGCCCGCGCCTGGTCGGCGTGGGCCAGGCCAATGCCGCGCGCAGCGTGCTGGACCGGGCGATCGAGCGCGGCTACCGGCTCGGCCTGCCCGGCGGTGCGGCCGCCGAGCAGGTGCTGGCCGGCGCGATCTGGCGCAAGGACACCGCCACGGTGGCACGCGCATCGGCCAAGTACAGCCCGCCGATGCAGTTGATCGGCAAGCTCTACCGCAACGACGCCGGCTGGACCGCCGACTGGGTCTTCGTCGACAACGGCAACGTGCTGTCCAGCTGGACCAGCAGCGACGCCGACGCGCGTCGCGCGATGGCTGCCGGTGCCGACGGCGCGGCCGATGCGCTGGTCAAGCGCTACGCCAAGCGGGTGGATTCGGGGGTGCCCGGGGTTTACCGCGCGGTGATCACCGGGATCGGCAGCGCCGACGATTACCTGCGCGTCTCTGCCGCACTGCAAGGTGTTTCGGTGGTGCGCAGCATCCGCCCGGTCAGCGCCAATGGCGACCGCATGGAAGTGGACCTGGAATTGCTCACGGGCATTTCCGGCCTCAACCGTATGCTCGGCGACAACAGCCCGTTGGTGCCCGTGTCGGTGCCGACCGAGGGCCCGATCATTCTCGAAAACGAGCACGCCGAGTACCGCCTGAAATGACTTTGACTCCCGAAGCCGAGATCGCCCTGTTTCTGCGTCGCCTGAAATGGGTGGCGGTGACTGTCGGCGTGCTGTGGGTGGTATCGCTGCTGTCGCCGATCCTGACGCCGTTCGTGCTGGCGCTGCTGCTGGCCTGGCTGGGCGACCCGCTGGTGGACCGTATCGAGCGCGCCGGCCGCTCCCGCAACATCGCGGTGGTGCTTGTATTCGTGCTGGCACTGCTGCTGTTCGTGCTGGCGCTGATGATCCTGGTGCCGATGATCGAGCGCCAGATCATGACTCTGATCGACGCGCTGCCGCAGATGCGTGCCTGGGCGATCAGTACCGCGATCCCGTGGCTGGAAGCCAAGACCGGCGTGGAGCTGATGGGCTGGCTGGACCCGGAACGTCTGATCGACTGGATCCGCAGCCACTGGGAGCAGGCCGGTGGCGCCGCCAAGACCTTCTTCGGCTACGTGCAGCGGTCGGGCTTTGCGATGGTGACCTGGGTGATCAACCTGGCGTTGCTGCCGATCCTGGCGTTCTATTTCCTGCGCGACTGGGACCGCCTGGTCGAGCGTGTGGCCGCGGTCATTCCGCGCGCCTACATCGGCACCGTGAGCCGGCTGGCGCAGGAATCCAACGACGTGCTGGGTGGCTTCATCCGTGGCCAGTTCCTGGTGATGCTGGCGCTGGGGGCGATCTATGCCGCCGGCCTGTCCATCATCGGGCTCAATCTGGGCCTGTTGATCGGCATCATTGCCGGCCTGATCAGCTTCATTCCGTATCTGGGCGCCACCACCGGCATCGTGCTCGCCCTGCTGGCGGCGGTGGTGCAGGCGCAGGGTTTCGACCTGAAGCTGCTGATCGGCGTCGGCGTGGTGTTCACCGTCGGCCAGCTGCTGGAAAGCTATGTGCTGACGCCGCGCATCGTCGGCGACAAGATCGGCCTGCATCCGGTGGCGGTGATCTTCGCGGTGATGGCGGGCGGCCAGTTGTTCGGCTTCCTCGGCATGCTGCTGGCGCTGCCGGTGGCGGCGGTGGCCAATGTGCTGCTGCGCTATGCGCATGAGCAGTACACGCGCAGCGATCTGTATGCGGGCGAACGTGCCGGCATCGTGCTGCAGTCCACCAACGAGCGCAGCGTGATCATCGACCCAGGCAAGGACACCGATCGGCTGTGAGCGTTCCGCAGTTGCCACTGGCGCTACGCGCGCCGCCCGATCAGCGATTCGATAGTTACATCGCTGCGCCCGACGGCCTGCTGTCGCAACTGCAGGCGTTGGCGGTCGGGCAGGTGAGCGACTGGCTGTATCTGGCCGGCCCCGCCGGCACCGGCAAGACGCATCTGGCGTTGTCGGTGTGCGCGGCCGCCGAGCAGGCCGGACGCGCCCCGGCGTACCTGCCTCTGCACGCCGCCACTGGCCGGCTGCGCGACGCGTTGGAAGCGCTGGAAGGGCGCAGCCTGGTCGCACTGGACGGCGTGGAAAGCATTGCCGGGCAGCGCGACGACGAAGTGGCGCTGTTCGATTTCCACAACCGCGCGCGCGCTGCCGGCACCACCTTGCTGTACACCGCGCGGCACATGCCCGACGGCCTGGCCTTGGTGTTGCCGGATCTGCGCTCGCGGCTGTCGCAATGCATCCGCATCAGCCTGCCCGTGCTCGACGACGCAGGGCGCGCGGCGGTGTTGCGCGATCGTGCGCAACGGCGCGGACTGGCACTGGACGAGGCGGCAATCGACTGGCTGCTGACCCATAGCGAACGCGAACTGGCAGGACTGGTGGCATTGCTGGACCGGCTGGATCGCGAATCGCTGGCTGCCAAGCGCCGCATCACCGTGCCGTTCCTGCGGCGGGTGCTGGAGGATCGCGGCTCTTCGAGCGGCTGACGTAAGTAGTGCGCTCAGCGCTAGGTAGGCGCAGGTTGCTTCGCGCTTCTCATCTGCACATCTATCGCAGTGTCCAGGCATTCGAGGCACATCGCCTGAAGCTTGCAGAGCGGCCGATCTGCGGGTTGGCTGCAGGGCCCTTGTCCGCCCACCATCGCAGGACACGCCGCAAGTACGTCCTTGTGGGCTCTGGCGCGGCATCCATGCCGCTCAAGGTCCCGCGACGGTAGGCGGGCAAGGACCTGTCGGGATGGTCGGTGCGCATGGACAAGAGCAGGAGCGGCGCCGGCGGTTTGGCTGCAAGTCCGTCGAGATGGTCGGTGTTTGGGGTTCGAGCAATGCGCGACGCGCGGCCAGGCATTTGCAGCGGCGTGGTTGCGATCAGCCGCCGTCGCGCAGCAACCGGGCATCCAGCTCCGCCAATCGCTGCGGCGTGCCGACATCGGTCCAGCGCCCGGCGTGGTGGATGCCATCGATCAGGCCTGCTGCCATTTGCGCGCGCAGGATCGGCGCCAGCGCGAAGCGCGGCGCGGTGCCGGGGTGCTCCGGGAGCTGGCCGATGACCGACTGCCAATCGCGCAGCAACGCCGGTCGATACATGCCGATGCCGGCGTAGGTCAGCGTCGCGGGCAGATCTGCGCGCACCTTGCCATCGGCATCCAGCGCAAAGTCTGCGTGCGCGGCATAGGCGGGTTGATCGACCAGCACCAACTGCGCCAGGCCCGCCGGTGCGGCCGACAGCCGCGCAAAATCGAAATCGGTCCAGATATCGCCGTTGACCAGCAGAAACGGGGCCTCGCCCAGCAACGGCAACGCATGCAGCATGCCGCCGCCGGTTTCCAGCGGGGTGGCGCCCTCGAAGGAGTACGTCAGCCGCAGCCCGAACGCGCTGCCATCGCCCAGTCCCTGTGGAAGCTGCTCGGCCAGCCACGAGGTATTGATCACCACCTCGTCCACGCCCAGCGCGGCCAGCTTGCGCAGATGCCAGACGATCAGCGGTGTGCCGCCGACCGACAGCAGGGGCTTGGGCGTGCGCTCGGTCAACGGACGCATGCGCTCGCCGAAACCGGCGGCGAAGATCAGTGCCTTCATGCGCCGGCCTGCGCGGAGCGTGCCGCCAGGGCAGGTTTGACCAGGTCTTCCAGCAGGCCGATCAGCGGCGCAAGCTCGGGATGACGCGGCAACACTTCGTCCAGATAGACAATGAAACGCGGCACGTTATCCAGATACCAGTGCTTGCCGTCGCGATGGCTCAGGCGCGAGAAGATGCCGAGATTCTTCAGGTGCCGCTGCACGCCCATCCAGTCCGCATCGCGCAGGAATTGCGCCAGCGGCGGCACCGGTAATCCAGCCGCTGCGGCACGCGCGTGGTAGCGCTCCAGCCAGCCATCCACGCGCGCCAGCGGCCAACTCACCGAGGTGTCCTTGAACAGACTGATCGGGTCGTAGGCGATCGGCCCGATCACGCAATCCTGGAAGTCGAGCACCGCCGGCCCGTCGCCGACCGGCATCAGATTGCGCGGCATGAAATCGCGGTGGGTAAAGGCGCGCGGCTGCGCCAGTGCGTTGTCCATCAAGCGGCGCTGCACCAACTGCAGTTGTTCGGCCTGGCCGCAATCCAGCTGCAGGCCCAGGTGGCGACCAAGAAACCATTCTTCGAACAGGCCTGCATCGCGTTGCAGCAGCGCCTCGCCGAACACGCCGCTGTCAGCAGGCGGCGCAATGCGCTGCAGCAGCAGCAACTGGCTGATCGCAGCATCCAGCAACGCGTCGGCATTGGCGTCGGTCAGCACCTGCGCCAGGGTCGGCACGCCCAGGTCTTCCAGCAGCAGGAAGCCTGTTTCAAGATCCTGCGCAAGCACCTGCGGCACCCGCACGCCGTGGGTGCCGAGCAGGGCGTGCATGCGCAACCAGGGCGCCACGTTTTCCAATGCAGGTGGCGCATCCATCAGGATGCGGTCCACGCCGCGTCCTTGGGTACGCCAGTAACTGCGGAATCCCGCATCGACCGAGGCACGCTGCAGCGTGACCTCAGGGTCGTTCAACGCCTGCCGCGCCCATTGCAGACGAAGCGCAGCGCGCGCGGTATCGGGAGTCAACGATGACGTCATGTGTGAATGCTGTGTCGTGAAGTGAGGCGCCAGGTCGGCAGCCACGCCGGGTCGATCAACGCTTGCTGCCACTGAACAGCCGCAGCAGCGCCAGGATCGCGATCGCACCCAGCAACGCACCGAGGAAACCGGCCGGTTCGCCAGCGTGGTACCAGCCCATGTAGCGGCCGAACCAACTGGCCACCACTGCACCGGCGATGCCCAGCACGATGGTCAGCAGGCAACCCAGTCGCTGCGTGCCGGGCGTGATGAAACGCGCCAGCAGCCCGACCACGAAGCCGACCAGAATGATGTAAAGCCAGCTGTCGCTACCGAAGAGATTGTTCATCGCAGGCACCGAGGGAAGTGGGAGCGGCAGACTAGCATTCGCCGCCGCGGCAACCACATGTGCAGCGCCGATTGCCGCGACGGTGTTGGGGCTGCGTCCATGCGCATGCCGCAGCGCACGGCAATGCCACTGGGCCGCCCCGGCATGGGCGGGGCGGTCCAGGGGTCAATCAGCAGCAGCCATGCCCACCATGACGGGTGCCGCTGTCGGCCGCCACCGGCGAGCCGCTGGTCTCGCCGCGCAGGCAGGCGGCGTGGTGCTCGGCGATCACCTTGGACACGCAGGCCGTGACCCGCTTGCCCATCGGGATATGCAGGAACTCGTTGGGGCCATGCGCATTGGAATGCGGGCCGAGCACGCCGGTGATCATGAACTGCGCGCCGGGGAACTTCTCGCCCAGCATGCCCATGAACGGGATCGAGCCGCCTTCGCCCATGTACATCGCCGGCTTGTCGAAGAACGCCAGGCTGGCGTCGTCGATGGCTTTTGCCAGCCATGGCGCCATCTCGGGCGCATTCCAGCCCGATGAGGCCTTTTCCAGTTCCAGGGTCACCTGTGCGCCGTTGGGTGGGTCGCGCAGCAAGGCCTCTTTCAGCAGTTCGCCACAGGCCTTGCCGTCGGCGGTCGGCGGCAGGCGCAGCGACAGCTTCACCGCGGTCTGCGGACGCAGCACGTTGCCGGCCGACGCCAGCGGCGGCATGCCATCCACACCGGTGATCGACAGCGCCGGGCGCCAGGTGCGGTTCAACACCAGCTCGGTGAGGTCGTCGTGCATCGGCACCAGGCCCTCGACCATCGGGAATTTGTCGAAGATGGCGCTATCCAGCGTCGCCGCCGCGGCCTTGGCCTGCGCCAGCCGTTCGGCCGGCACCTGCACATGCAATCCCTCCAGCAGGATGCGGCCGCTGGCTTCGTCCTCGATCCGCGACAGCAACTGGCGCAGCAGGCGGAAGCTGGACGGCACCACGCCGGAGGCATCGCCCGAATGCACGCCTTCCTCCAGCACCTTCACGCTCAGGTTGCCGCCGGTCAGCCCGCGCAGCGAGGTGGTGCACCACAGCTGCTCATAGTTGCCGCAGCCCGAATCCAGGCACACTACCAGCGATGGCTTGCCGATGCGTGCGGCCAGATGGTCGACGTAGGCCGGCAGGTCGTAGCTGCCGGATTCCTCGCAGGCCTCGATCAGCACCACGCAGCGCGCATGCGGCAGGCCCTGGGTGCGCAGCGCCAGTACCGCCGCCAGCGAACCGAAGATCGCGTAACCATCGTCGGCGCCACCGCGGCCGTACAGCTTGTCGTCGCGCAGCACCGGCTCCCATGGGCCGAGGTCCGCATCCCAGCCGGTCATTTCCGGCTGCTTGTCCAGGTGGCCGTACAGCAGCACGGTATCGTCGCCCGATTCGGCACCGGTTGCCGGAATCTCGATGAAGATCAACGGCGTGCGGCCTTCCAGGCGCACCACCTCGACCTGCATGCCCTCGATGGCCTGCGCGCGCGCCCAGGTTTCCATCAGGGTGACCGCCTGCTCCATGTAGCCGTGCGCGACCCAATCGGCGTCGAACATCGGCGATTTATTGGGGATGCGAATGTAATCGACCAATTGCGGGACGATCTCGCGGTCCCAGGTGTCGCTGATGAATTGGTCGATCTTGGCGCTGTCCATGGAGGCTCCGAATACGTGACGTAATGGCACATTCTACGCCCGTGCCTGGGGGTAGGTATTTCCCTACAAGGCGGCGCGCAGTTCACCGGCTGTGTGAAAAGTTCGTTGGCGATAGGATTGCTGCATGTGGCGCGGGACACTGGCTCGGCCGGCAGGAATGCTGGCTAGGACCATCACCCAAGCCACAAGGAGCGTTGCAATGAAGTCATTTACCGTAGCCCTGAAGTCCCTGCTACTGGTGTTGCTGTTGTCCTCGAATGCGTATGCACTCGACAAGGTCGATATCAACACCGCGTCTGCTGAGGAATTGGACAAGGTGCTGACGAACGTCGGGCGATCAAAAGCCGAGGCAATCGTCGAGCACCGACAGGCAAACGGTCCCTTCAAGAGTGCCGAGGAACTGGCACTGGTCAAGGGCATCGGACTCAAGACGGTCGAACGGAATCGAGACCTGATCGAAGTGGGAGCCACGATGGCTCCCGCCAAGAAGGCTGCCAAGGGGGCGGCGGTGAAACCGGTGGGACGGCGTTAACGGGAAAGGATCCGAGATACGGTTCGACGCGAGGATGCGTGGCCGCAACCTAACTGGACAGGATGTCTGGGGGATGGCTGGAAGCCGACAAGGACGTGGAATCGCCCGGTGTTGCACTTGGATGTGCAGCCGGGCGTTTTTCGTTTTGGGTCCGCGTGGGTTGCGAGCGCACGCAAGCGTCTGCGACTGCAGGAAAGAGGCAGTCACAGCATGAAGCGCCGGTTACATCGTGAGGCGTCAATCGTTTTGTAGCTGTCGGCCCCATCCTCGAGTTTGAGGCTAGGTAGCAAGCCTGAGGGTCGGCAGCAGGCTTAAGTCACAGCATGACTGCCCGGGCGCCGCGCTTGCGGCACAATGCGCCCATGCAGCTGACAGACCTGAGCAGCCGGGTGATTCCGGCCACCGAGTACCGCCGTGAGCGGTGGCGCAATCAACTGGGCTGGACGCGCGAGATCCTGCGCCTCGGCGACGCCGATGCGTGGTCGCTACGCCTGTCGATCGCAGAGATCGAGCAGGACGCGGCGTTTTCCGCATTCCCGGGCATTGATCGCGAGCTGGTGCTGTTGCAAGGCAATGGCATGCGGCTGCAGTTTGGCGATGCTGCCAGCGGTATGGGCAGCGACGCCAGCACCAGCACCGACAACGACAACCGCACCGGCACCGACACCCGCACAGGCACAGGCACAGGCACAGGCACAGGCACAGGCACCGGTGCAGGCATTGGCATCGGCACGGCTACTAGCGGCGGTGTCAGCAAAAGCGATAGCGGCAGTGGCAATGAGGGCAGTGGCTCTGATCACGGCGGCCATGACGTCGGCACCAATGGCCGTACCGACGCCCCTGGCAGCAGTCATCGCAGCTGCGAGTTGCTGCCGCCGCACCAGCGCGTCCGATTTGCAGGCGAGGAAACGGTACATGCCACGCTGCTCGACGGGCCGACCCAGGATTTCAACCTGATGTGGCGGCGCGATCGGCTGCAGACCGAACTGCTGCACCGGCCGCTGGTCGGCACCATGCTGTTTTTCGCCGACCCGCGCAGCGCCTGGGCGATCCACCTGCTGGCAGGCCAGGCCAGCTTCGGGCGCGAGAGTGGCCTGCCACCGCTGGCTGCCGGCGATACTGCGTGGCTGAGCGCCTCCACACGCACGCGCCATGTGCTCGACGGCGGCGGCGAGCTGCTGGCGATCCGGGTGAGCCCGGTCTAGGGCCTTTCACGTATCTGCGAGCAGGGCGCGCCTCCTGGCACGCGCCCGGATGCATTCGTGTCAACGCAGACAAGCGACGGCATCGCTGTGCCACCTGGCTAGGGAACAGTGCAGGCGCCGGGAGTGGTTCCGGCAATTCCAGGGGGAAACCAATGAGTACCATCAGCTCGGTCGGAGCCGGCTATGCCGCCTACACGTCCTATGCAAGCCGCAGTGCGACCACCGGCAACGCCGCATCCGCCGCACAGGCGGAAAAAACCAATCCGCTGACGCAGTTGTTCAAATCCATCGATAGCGACAGCGATGGCAGCCTGACCGCGTCCGAGCTATCGACCGCGCTGTCGTCCAATAGCGATGACGACAGCAAGATCGACATCGACGGGCTGCTGAGCATGCTCGATCAGGATGGTGGCGGCACCGTCAGCGAGAGCGAACTGGCGCAGGCCTTGCCGCCGCCTCCGCCACCGCCGGGTGAGCAAGGACAGGATGTGCAGTCGTTGTTTGCCGGCCTGGACAGCGATGGCGACGACAGTGTCAGCAGCGGTGAATTGAGCACGCTGGTCAATGGCGACAGTGCGTCGAGCACGCAGCTGCTGGACCTGCTCGACAGCGACAAGAGCGGGGCGCTGAGTCTGCAGGAACTGCAGGAGGCGATGCAGCCACGCGATCCGCCGCCGCGACCGCCGTCATCGGCCGATGCATCCAGCAGCGACGGCACACAGCAGGCCTATGCAGCGTTGATGCAGATGGCCGTGGGGCAGTACCGCAGCATTGGCGGCAGCGCGACAACGAGCAATCTGGTCGATCTGGCAGCGTAATGCGGTGATCGAGAGAGAATGGGGAAGCCGGAGCGCGGTCCTGGATCAGCCGGTGCGTCTAGCGCGCAGCCACCGCAAGCAGGGATGTTGCGGATTTCAGCAGCAGACGCGCTGTGAGTATCTGCGTAATCGCTTTGTTGAGCGCTTTTGGCGGTGCCGCGTGCGATGGTTCAGTACACGTCGCGGCGATAGCGCCCGCTGCCCAGCAGTTCCTGTCTGACATCGGCTCCGAGGATGCAATCCAGCGTGCGGTCGAGTTCGGGTGCCATGCCGCGCAGGCTGCCGCAGACGTAGATGCAGGCACCTTGATCGATCCAATGACGCAGGCGATCGGCGGCTGCGGCCAGTGCGTGTTGGACGTAATGCGGTGGCTGTGGTTGATCGCGCGAGTAGATAAGCTCCAGGCGTTCGATCCAGCCGTCCTGATGCCACTGCTGCAACTCGTCGGCATACAGCGCGTCGTGCGCGGCATTGCGTTCGCCGAACAGCAGCCAGTTGCGCCGCGCGCCGGCTGCGATGCGTGCACGTAGATGCGCGCGCAGACCGGCGATGCCGGTGCCGTTGCCGATCAGCAGCATCGGCTGGTCGGGTGCGGGTGGGTGGAAGCCGGGGTTGCTGCGCAAGCGCAGCGCGATGGCTGCGCCGATCGGTGCATGGACGCAGAGCCAGCCGCTACCCAGCCCCAGGCTGCCGTCGGCGTGCCGATGCTCGCGCACCAGCAGTTCTGCATGGCCTTCCTCGGGGATGGAGGCAAGCGAATAGTCGCGATGGGGCAGGGCGGCCAAACTGCGCACCAACACATCTGCGTCCAGTGGTGAAGTTGTACCTGTGGCTGTTCCCGTAGCTGTATCAGTGCCTTTACCTATGTCCGTAATTAGGTCGATTTTGACTTCGGCATCGGCATCGGCATCGGCGCCAGTACCAGCACCAGCACCAGCACCATCGCTGAGACTGGCACCAGCATCCACATCGATACCGAGAGCGGCATCGGTATCGACGGGAAGTTGCGCGCCGCCGAGCCAGTCGCGCAGGGGGCGGCCGTCGATCTGCTGCGCGCCATCGTAGTGGTTACGCCGCAGCCAGGACTCGACCGCATCCGGGGCGTGACGCGGTGCGATCTCCGCGATATCGCCTGCGCTCCACTGCAGCAATGCGCCATCGCATGGCGTCAGGCGCAGCCGGTAAATCGGCGTACCCGCACTGCCGGGATTGACGTGGACACGTTCGCGTAGCTGCCAGGTGGTGTAGGTGGGCAGGCTCCAGTCGGGTTGCGTCGCCAGTGCGGGTGCCAGTTCCGCCAGACGGCGTTGCCAGTGCTGCAGGGCGTTGGGGTCAGCGTTATCGACCTCGATGCGTTCGAACAGGCGAGTGGCGCCGCGCGCCTGCAGGCGATCGTCGAGGCGCCGGCCGAACGCGCAGTAGTGCGCGTAACCACGGTCGCCAAGCGCCAGCACTGCGTACTGCACCGCCGTCAGATCCTGCGCGTGGTCGGCACGCCAGGCGCGCTCGGCGGCCTGCGCATGGTCGGGCGCATCGCCTTCGCCGGTGGTGCTGACGATGCACAGCAGCCGCGGCACGCGTGCGAGTTGATCGCTATCGACGGCTTCGATCGGCAGCGCATGCGCACCGACGCCGGCCGATTGCAGCGCGGCAACGCTGCGTTGCGCCAGCTCACGCGCAAATCCGGTCTGGCTTGCCCAGACGATCAACACGCCGCTGGCGTCTGCGCGTTGTGCGCCGACGCGCTTGCGGGCACGCAGCAGCACGACCGCGCACAGGCCCAGATACATTGCCAGGCCGAGCGCTGCCAGTTGCCAGCGATGCGGCGTGGGTGGGCTCCACCATGCGCCCTCATGCAGGCCGGCCAGCCAGCCAACGATGACCGCAAGCGCCAGCAGAGCCAGCCCGTTGCCCAGCCACACGCGTGAGGTGGTGTTGCTCATGACGCGGACAGGTGGCGTTCGAATGCCGGGCTCATGGATTCGAGCAGGATGCCGTCCTTGCGTGCAAGGAATCGCACGGCCAGGTCCGCCTTGCGTGCATGGGCAAGACCGGCATCGACGCCAAGCACGGTCATCGCGGTGGCCCAGGCATCGGCCTGCATCGCATCGGGCGCGAGTACGGTGACCGCCGCAGGGGCATGCGGAACGGGCGCGCCGGTGCGTGGGTCGAAGGTGTGCGTATAGCGTGTGCCGTCGGCATCGAAGCGGTGCCAGCGATCGCCGGAGGTGGCGACCGCCAGACCGTCCAGCACCAGCACGCGTGCCGGCAGCGCGCTGCCGGCATCTTCGTCGGGGGCGGATTCGACCAGCACGCGCCACGCGCTGGCATCGGGCTTGCGTCCGTAGCCGAACAATTCGCCGCCGACCTCGATCAATGCACTGTCGATACCCGACTGCAGCAATGCGCGATGCACGCAGTCCACACCGAAGCCCTTGGCGATGCCGGACAGATCCAGCGCCGCTGCGCCCGGCTGCAGCACCCGCTTGCCATCCAGCTGCAGGCGTTGCCAGCCGCAACGCAGGCTCGCCAATGCGATCGCCTGCGCTTCCGGCACACGCCGGCGCGTGCCGGCGGCGCCGAAGCCCCATAGCTCGACCATCGGGCCAACCGTGGGATCGAAGGCACCCTCGCTGGCCTGTGCGGTCTCCAATGCTGCGCTCAGCACTGCGTGGAATTCGTCGGGCAGGTGATGCCAGCTGCCCGCCGGTGCGCGGTTGTAATGGCTGATATCCGAATCGGCCTCCCAGGTACTCATCTGCGCGACCACGCGATCCAGCGCAGCCTGGATGCACGCATGCAAGGGGTGCAGATCGCGTCCGCGCGGCGCCACCAGCTTCACGCTCCAGGTGGTGCCCATGCTGCGGCCGCCGAGCGTGGCAATGGCGTGGTCGGCGGAAGACGATGCGGACATGGACGGACCTTATGAAGATGGGGCGGCAGGGTGCACGCTGCGTGCACTCCTGCCGCGTGCCGGCAGATTACTGCGGCAACACTTCCAGAGTGGCGACATAGCCCAGGCGGCGCTGCTTGGCCTGCGGCAGCGAGGTCTTGGTGTCTTCGGTGGTGGTTTCCAGCCAGTACATGCCCGGTTCCGGCCAGGTCACGCTGAAGCCGCCCTTGGCATCGGTTTTGAGCTTGATCTCGTTCTGCGCATCGCGATAGCGGGTGCCGCCGCGCACGATCTCTACCTCCAGCCCGGCGGCCGGTTTGCCATCCAGCTGCAGCGTGAATTGCGCCGCTTCGCCGGCGACCAGATCGTTGGGATGAGTCACCGGAATCAACTCGATGCCCTTGCCGGCGGGCTTGAAGACCGTGGTGGTCGGCGCACCGCGGGTGACGAAGGTCTCCACCCGGTTGAAGGACTGCGAGACCTGTAGATCCTGCGCGTTCTTCGGCACCTCGGTGGCGAAGCGTGCTTCGTCGCCACGCCAGCGCTTGGGCTTGCCGTCTTCCTTCCAGCTGGCGAACAGGCCGGCATTGACGATGCTCAGCTTGTAGGTGCCGGGCTGGGTGAGCTGCAGGTCGAACACGCTGCGGTACTTGCCGGTGGCCGGATTTTCCGGCTTGAGCGCGCTGCCATCGGGCGCGGTGATGCTCAGGTTGTCCAGGCGCAGCGGCACGTGGTTGAAGTAGAACAGGTCGTTGGACACCGCTGCATCCACGGTGATCCACGGCGCCTCACCGGCGATGACGGTCTGCGACGGCAGCAACCAGGCCTTGTGGGCGAGTGCGCTGAGCGGCAGTGCGGCGAGCATGGCGATCAGGACGAGCGAACGTTTCATGACAACTCCTTGAAGGACGATGAGGACAGTGGGTCACGTGTCTGATCAGCGCGCAGGTATGGCGCTGCGTGGATGCGTGGGAAGCGAATGTGTCTGGCAACGCGATGCATTGCGCAGCTGCGCCGTGGCCGGCCGCGTGTGCTGCGCGCGGCCGCCATCAGCAGGCAATGCTCAGGGTTTGGCGACCAGGCTGATGGCGCCGAGCTCGCTGCTGCCGCTGGCCTTGGCGGTCTGCGCAGACTTTGCCGGCCAGGTGAAGGGCACCTTGACCAGCTCGCGGCCGCCGACCTCGCGCGCGGCTTCCACCACCAGCGTGTACTGGCCGGGCGGCAGCGACTTCAACGCGCCCTTGGTGTCGGAGAACGACAACGCATGCGCGCCGGCCGGACGGGTGGGGCCGGTGACGCCGTCGACCGGCACCTCGAGGGTGCGCCCGCTCTTGCGCCACCACTGGCGCAGGTCCGGCAGCCACTTGGTGCCGTGGCCTTCGGCGGTGTCCTTGGATTGATACCAGACCGCCAGATTGGCAGCGACCTTCTGGTCCGCACCTTCCAGCCAGATCGCCACGTACGGGCGGTGATATTCGGCGACGTTGAGCTTGGGGATCTCGACGTTGATGTCGAGCGTGGCGGCGTATGCCGGCATGGCGAGCAGGCCGCTCAGGGCGATGGTCAGGGTGGCGCGCATGATCGTCTCCGGTAGGAAAAAGTCAGTGGATCAACAGCAGGGCGAGCAGCAACGGAATCAGCAGACCCAGGCCGACCAATGGCCAGGTCATGCGGCGCTGGCGGGCATGCAGATGCAGCAGGAACAGCCCGGTGATGCAGAACACCAGGCAGGCGATGGCGAACACGTCGATGAACCAGCCCCAGGCCGGCCCGGCATTGCGTCCCTTGTGCAGATCGTTGAGATAGGCGATGGCGCCGCGCCCGGTACGCTCGTATTCGATCGCGCCGGTGCTGCGGTCCAGGCTCAGCCAGGCATCGCCGCCAGGACGCGGCAGCGCCAGATACACCTCGTCGGCCGACCATTCGCCGGCACGCGTGCCGATGCTGATATCCAGCTCACGCCCCAGCCATTGCGCCACGCGTGGCGGCAGCGGGGCATCGCCTTCTTGGCGGCTGCCCAGGGACTTGAGCAGGGCCGGCGGCAGCGTGAGCGTGCGGTGTTCGGTCGAAGGGCTGGCTTCGATGCGCGCGGCATGGTTCAAGGTCAGCCCGGTGATGGCGAACAGCAGCATGCCGATCAGGCACAGCGCCGAACTGATCCAATGCCATTGATGCAGCATGCGCAGCCAGAAACCGCGGCGTTGCTGGGTGGTGGCAAGAGTGTCGTTGGAGGTCGTCATGGCGCTCAGGCCACATCCGCCGCAAGTGACGGCTGCAGGTGCAATTGCCGCGTGGCCACTTCGCCCAGCAACGCGCGCAGACGTGGCTGCGTTGCACCCGCCAGCAATGGCGTGAGTTGTTGCAGGAAGCCGGCATGCCCGCCGGCGATCGCACGGCGCATCCATCGCTCGGCCTGATCGATGTCGCCGGCGTCTGCGAGCAAGGTGGCGTAACCGGCCTGGCCACGGAAATCGCCTGCTTCGGCGGAGCGGCGGTACCAGTGGCGCGCGGCGACCGGATCGGCAGCGCAGGCCAGGCCTTGGTCGAGATAGCGCGCCACGAAGTTCATCGATTTGGCATGCCCGCGATCGGCGGCGGTGCGATACAGCGCCAACGCCTGCGCGTGGTCCTGCGCCACGCCGCGGCCGGAGCCGTACAGATGGGCGAGGTTGTACATGCCCCAATCCAGCCCATGCTCGGCGGCGCGGCGGTACCACAGCGCCGCCAGCACCTCATTGCACGCGGTGCCGAAGCCCAGTTCGTGGCAGCGCCCCAACTGGTTCATCGCTTCCGCATGCCCGGCATTGGCGGCGACCTCGTACCACAGCATCGCCATGGCCGGATCGGCGGGGATGCCGCGGCCTTCGGCGTAGAGCTGGGCGAGCAGCAGTTGCGCCGCCAGATCCTGGCGCTCGGCGGCCTTGCGCAGCAGCGCGACCGCGCGATCGGGTTGCGTGTGCAGCAGCTCGATCAACTGCGCCGGGTCCAGTGCGGGCTCAGACATCGGCCCACTGCCGCAGCAGGTTGTGATACACGCCGGTGAGCTGGATCAGCGACGGATGGCCGGGGGTGTCCTGGGTGAGCCGCCGGATCGACACATCCAGTTCGAACAGCAGGCGACGCTGCGCATCGTCGCGCAGCATGCTTTGCGTCCAGAAGAAACAGGCGACACGGGCGCCGCGGGTCACCGGCATCACCCGATGCAGGCTGGTGCCGGGATAGATCACCAGGTGCCCGGCCGGCAGCTTTACCGACTGCGTGCCGTAGGTGTCTTCGATCACCAGCTCGCCGCCGTCGTAGCTGTCCGGGTCGCTGAGAAACAAGGTGGCCGAAACATCGGTGCGCACGGGATCTGCGCCGCCGCGACTGCGGTCGTAGCGGATCGCGTTGTCGACGTGGTAGCCGAACGATTGCCCGCCGCTGTAGCGATTGAACAGCGGCGGATAGATGCGCCGCGGCAAGACCGCCGAAAAGAACGTGCTGCTGCGCGAGAGTGCGTCCAGCACCAGCGCGCTGGCCTCGCGTGCGACGGCGCTGTCTTCGGGCAGTTGTGCATTGTCCTTGGCCTGCGCCGACTGATGGCCGGCGGTGATGCGGCCGTCTGCCCAGTCGGCCGCGTCCAGCCGCGCGCGCAGCTCGGCGAGCTGGGCGGTGCTGAGAACATCGGGAATGGGCAGCAACATGCGGTGGTCTCCACGCCGCCCGCTTTGTGCGGGCGGCGTGTCAGTGGGTCAGAAACTGAAGGTGGCGCTCAACACCGCCGAGCGGCCTTCGCCCGGAAGCGCCCAGCCACTGCCGGCGGTGACGGTGCCGGCCGCATTGACGGTGAGGTTGTTGCGCACGCTGGTGTAGTACTCCTCGTCGAACAGGTTGTTGACGTTCAATTGCAGGCTGAGCCAGTCGTTGACGCGCAGGCCGACCATCGCGCGGTGCACCCAATAGTCGTCGGTCTTGATGTAGGCCGCGGCCGAGGCGTTGTTGGGATAGAAACCGCCCTGGTAGGTGACGCCGTAGCCGAAGGTCCACTGGTTGAGCGTATAGGTGGTCCAGATGTTGCCGGCATTGCGCGGGGTCTGCACCAGGTCGCGTCCGGCCACCGGGTCGCCGGTGAGGCTCTCGGTGCGGTTGGACACGCTCTGCAGCACTTCGCTGTCCAGGAAGGTGTAGTTGGCGAAGATCGACCAGCGGTCGGTCAGGTAACCGGCGGCGCCGAGCGCGATGCCGTCCACCCGTGCCTTGCCGTCCAGCACCTGCTCGGGGATCAGCGGATCGCCGCTGTTGACCTTGTAGTTTTCGCGCTCGTTGCGGAACAGCGCAGCGGTCAGTGCCAGACGCTGGTCCAGCACGTCCCACTTGCCGCCCAGTTCGATGTTGACCGCCGTCTCCGGCTCGACATTGCAGTTGGCGCCGGCGGTGGCCGTGGCGATCGGCGTGCACGAGCCGTTGACCGAGGCCTTGGACGGCGTCTTGCTGTTGGCGTAGGACAGATACAGGCTGGCGTTCTCGGCCGGCTTGAACACCAGACCGGCGCGATACGAGAACAGGTCCTCTTCGCTGCCGGCCGGGAAGCCCGCGCTCACACCAGTGACGTTGCCGGCGGCGTTGACGGTGTAGGTGGTGCTGTCGCCTTCGTTGTGCTCGTAGCGGCCGCCCAGGTTGAGCATCCATTGTTCGTTGAACTGCAGCGTGTCGAACAGGTACACCGCCTGATTGGTCAGGCTGCCCTTGCTGCGCCCGGTGCGGAAATAATTCTGCGGGCCGGTCCAGATGTTGTAGGGATTGTCGAAGGACTGCACCGGGTAGGTGATGCCGGTGGTGGAGCCATCGGCATTGCGGAAGGTGGTGCCGCTATTGAGTTCAAAGTCTTCCTTGCTGAAGGCCACGCCTGCGACCACACGGTGCTCGATGGCGCCGGTATGCAAGGTGGCGGTCAGGTCGGTCTGGCTGTGCGCGATGAAGTTTTCCGTCTCGCGGACCAGGCCGCGGGGGCCGCTGTTGGGGTTCCAGCTGGCCGCCGGCTGGCCGACGCAGGCGCGGCCGGTGTACGGGTCGGTGCCGTTGGGCAGGCACCAGGTGCCCTGCAGTGCGGTGGCATTGGTGGTCTGGTCGACGCGCTGCACGCGCGCCAGGCTGCGCAGTTTGACGTTGTCGTCGAAATCCATTTCCAGCACGCCGGTCAGCATGTCCACGTCGATTTCCTGACGCGAGGTATTGCGGTAACCGAAGAAGGTTTCCGGGTCCACGCCCGGCAGCGGGCCGTCGTTGAACGGGCTGAGTGCGAACGGCACGCCGTACTGCGGCAGGTTGTTGTCGTGCTGGTGCAGGTAGCTCAGGGTGAAGCGGGTATCCGAGCCCAGGCCAAACGCCACCGACGGCGCAAAGCCCCAGCGATGACGGAACTCCTCGTCGCGCCCCGGCACGTCCTGGGTGTGGCCCATCGCGTTCAGGCGCACGGCGGTGCCGTTTTCGAAGTCGTAATTGCTGTCGGCGGTCAGCCGGCCATAGCGGTCGCTGCCGCCACCGACCACGACGTGGGTGAAGTCGCCCTGGCCGGCGGTCTTGGTGACCAGATTGATGTTGCCGCCGACCGAGCCGGCGCCGGACATGGCCGAGTTGGCGCCGTTGATCAGCTCCACCGCTTCCAGGTTGAAGGTGTCGCTGCGGCTGTACTGCGCGCTGTCGCGCACGCCATCGGTGGTGATGTCGCTGCTGGCGGTGAAGCCGCGCAGGTTGATGCTGTCGCCATAGCCACCGCCGCCTTCGCCGGCGCCGAAGGTGATACCGGGCAGGGTGCTCAGCACATCGCGCAGCGACAGCAGGTTCTGCTGGTCCATGGTCTGCTTGGTCACTACGGTGATCGTCTGCGGCGTGTCGCGCAGCACCTCGGTGTACTTGGGCGAGGACGGTTTCTGCGCGCGTTCCTGCTGCACCCGGATGGCGTCCAGATCGACCGCGCCCGGAGGCGCCGGCGCATCGCCAGGCTGGGCGAGGGCAGGAGCGGACAGCGTCAGCAACACGGCCGAGGTGAGCGGGGAAATCCTGGGAGTCATGAGGCGTCTCGAAGAAGAAAGAGAGGCTCCGGCCTGGCGATGGCTCGGCGGATGCGGGATGGGAAGTGGATCGGGGAATGCGCGCCCGCTAGCCCGAGGCGGCCAGTTGGCCCGACCAGTCTCCGGACACGCACAGGCGCTGCGCAGCAAGGCGCATGCGGGGCAGGAACGGGAAAAAGGTGTCGAGCAGAGCTGGGCGCATGGGATCGCAGGGCAGGCCAGTTGTTAAGAAGGCCTGAAGGGTTGCGATCTTAAATGCAAATCATTCTTCTTTGCAATCTTTGTCGGCTGGCGCCATGCACCGGGCAATCACGCTGGCTGAGGTGTCAGGCCGTTGCGGCGATCGATGCGGGTTGCATGGGGCACCGCGCGGTTTGCGCCTGGTGGTGGGCCGAGGTGTCGCTTGCACGACTGGTCGCTCGCTGGCGTGGCAGCACGTCTTCGTCCTGCGGGGCGCGGATCTACGCACGCCGGGCACGCGCCGGACGGGGCAGAGACTGCGGATCAGCGTCCTGAGCGGTCTGCGCTCATGGCGACCGTGTCACCCACGGGTCCGGCCGGTGTCAGCGGTCGTCGCGGGTCCAGATGCCGCCGTGTTCGCGCTTGACCGGGAACTTGGGCACCGCGGTGTAGGCTGGTGCGCACAGCGGGCGGCCGTCGCGGATGTCGAAGCGGGCGCTGTGCAGCAGGCACTCGATGCTGCCTTCTGCCGGGTCGAACGTACCCGGCGACAATTCGTAGTCTTCGTGGCTGCAGCGGTCTTCCAGCGCGTACAGCTCGCCGTCGAGGTTGAAGATGACGATCGGGGTGTCGGTCACCTCATCCCAGACGGTCTGCAGTTCGCCGGGCAGCAGCGCCTCGCTGGCGCAGACGAAGGTCCAGGTGTCGCTCACGGCGCTGCGCCGCCAAGCGGTTTTTCCAGCACCTCGAAGCGCAGGTCCTGGCGCAGCGGCACGCCGAAACGCGCGTCGCCATACGGGAACGGTTTGAAGACGCCGGTGCGGCGATACCCGCGTCGCTCGTAGAACGCGATCAGCTCATCGCGGATGTCGATCACCGTCATGCGCATCACCGGCAGCTGCCACTCGGTGTAGGCGATACGCTCGGCCTCGGCCAGCAGCGTCTTGCCCAGCCCGCCGCCCTGCAGCGAGGGATCCACCGCAAACATGCCGAAGTAGCCGGCACCGTGGTCGTCGGCGATATGCGCGCAGGCCCGCAGGCGCCCGTCCTGTTCGACCAGCAGCACCAGGCTGCGGTCGCGCAACAGGTCCTCGCGCAGCACCGCAGGATCGATCCGCGCGCCGTCGAGAAAATCGGCCTCGGTGGTCCAGCCAACGCGGCTGACATCGCCGCGATAGGCCGAGGTCACCAGCGACACAAGGGCGTCGATGTCGTCGACGGTAGCGGTACGGAAGGTGGTGGTCTGCATGGGGAGCAGTTTAGCGGGAGTCGTGATTGGGGATTCGTAAAAGCGCGAGAACGCTGTTTCTTGCACCGTGTCGGATGTCCGGATTGGGGCGTTGCTCTGTGTCTTGCCATGGGCACGTGCGCCAACGCACAGAGGTCTGGCGCACGCGCTGCAAGGCGGCGAAGGGGTCTTCCGAATCCCCAATGCCGAATCCCCAATCACCGCCGTCAACCCAGCAGGCGACGCACCTTCACCAACGCAGCAACGAAGCGCTCGATCTCGTCATGCGTGTTGTAGAACGCCAGCGAGGCACGGCAGGTGGCGGCGACGCCGTAGTACTGCAGCAGCGGGTGCGCGCAGTGCTGGCCCGAGCGGACCGCGACGCCTTCCAGGTCGAGCAGGGTGGCCAGGTCGTGGGCATGCGCGCCTTCGATCAGGAACGACACCACCGCGGCCTTGTCCGGCGTGGTGCCGAAGATGCGCAGGCCGTCGATGCGCTGCAGTTCTTCGGTGAAATGTGCCAACAGCTCGGCTTCGCGCGCTTCCACGTGCGCCAGCCCGACCGACTCCAGGTAATCGACTGCCGCGCCCAGGCCGATGAACCCGGCGATGTTGGGGGTGCCGGCTTCGAACTTGTGCGGGGCATCGTTGAACACCGTGCCCTCGAAACTGACCTCCTTGATCATCTCGCCGCCGCCCAGGAACGGCGGCATCGCCTGCAGGTGTTCGCGCCGTGCCCACAGCGCGCCGGTGCCGGTGGGCCCGCACATCTTGTGGCCGGTGATGGCGTAGAAATCGCAGCCGATGCCGGCCACGTCGATACGCCGATGCGGCGCCGCCTGCGAGCCATCCACCACGGTGACGATGCCACGCTTGCGCGCCTCGCGGCAGATCTCGCGCACCGGATTGACCGTGCCCAGCACATTGGACACATGCGTGATCGCCAGCAGCTTGACCTCCGGCGTCATCGCCTTGCGCAAGGCGTCCAGATCCAGCGCGCCGTCCGGGGTGATCTCGGCCACGCGGATGCTCGCGCCGGTGCGTTGTGCTACCAACTGCCACGGCACGATGTTGGCGTGGTGCTCCATGCGCGAGATCAGGATCACATCGCCGGCGCCCAGGCGTGGCAGCGCCCAGGAATAGGCGACCAGATTGATCGCAAAGGTCGTGCCGCTGCACAGCACCAGTTCGTCGGCACGCACGTTGAGAAAGCGGGCGAGCTTGCTGCGCGCGCCTTCGAAGGCGTCGGTGGCCTCGGTGCCCAGCGCATGCACCGCGCGGCTCACATTGGCGTTCTGACGGCGATAGAACTCGTCGGTTGCGGCGATGACCTGCAGCGGCTTCTGCCCGGTGTTGGCGTTGTCGAAATAGATCAGCGGCTTGCCATGCACCTGCCGCATCAGCAGCGGGAAATCCGAGCGCACGCGCTCCCAGTCCGGCGCGGCCAGTTGCGTGGCGGCGGGCGCGTTCATGCCACGCCTGCCGAGGCCAGTGCGCGGTCCAACTGCAGCGCCAGCACCGCAGTCAGCGCGGCGGGGAGCACGCGCAGCGGCTCGTGGCAGAACGCCGCGCTCAACAAACGCTGCGCCTCGGCCTGCGGCAGACCACGCGAGCGCAGATAGAACAAGGCATTGTCGTCGAGCTGGCCGACGGTGGCGCCATGCGCGGCCTGCACTTCTTCGGCATCGATCACCAACACCGGCTGGGTGTCGATCTCGGCATTGGCCGACAGCAGCAGATTCTTGTTCGACAGCCGCGCGTCGGTGCCATCGGCGCCCGGGCGGATGTTGATGCCGCCGTGGAAGACCACCCGGCTGCGATCGGCACCCACGCCGCGCCAGACCAGCTCGCAGGTGGTGTCGCGTGCGATGTGCGCGATGCCCAGACGTGTATCGACATGTCGGCGGCCGTTGCCGAGCAGCACGCCATTGGCGGTGAGCTGGGCGTTGTTGCCTTCCAGGCGCACGTTGAGCTCGTGGCGCGACAGGTTGGCACCCAGTTCCAGGTCCACGCGCTGGTAGCGCGCATTGCGCGCCAGCACCGCATCGGTGCGTAGCAGCGACGTTGCGTGCGCGCTGTCGGCCTGCACGCGCGCATGCGACAGCACCGCATCCTGGGCCAGATGCACATGCATCAGACTGTTGTGCAGATGCGCGGCATCGCCGACATGCAGGTGGTGCTCGACCACGTTCAGTGCCGCGCCGGCACGCAGTTCGATCAGGTGACGGTGGTGCCAGGACAGGTCGTGCTCGCCGGCCACGCCGATGAAGACCAGATGCAGCGGCGCCTCGATCTGCGCGCCTTCCTGTACGCGCACCAGTACGCCTTCGTCGGCAAGCGCAGCGTTGAGGCGCGCAAAGATTTCATCGCTGCCTTCGAAACGGCGGCCGAGCAACTGCTGCGCCTCGTCGCCTGCGGCCAGCGACGCTGACAAGGTGTCCAGCTGCACGCCGTCCGGCAGTGTCGACAGGTCGCTCAATGCGTCGGACGGGCGGCCGTTGACGAACACCAGCCGCGGGGACGGGATCTCGTCCAGCAGCGCGGCGTCGATCAGCGTCGGCACCAGCGGCGCGGGCTGGAAGCTGCGCCGCTCCAGCTGCCGCAGCGAGGTGTATTTCCAGGCTTCGGCGCGCGGGCCGGGCAGGCCGGCCTGCAGCGCGGCATCGAGTTCGACCCGGCGCGCATCGTTACCGCAGAAGCCGCGGGCGAGGGATTCCAGCAGGGCGCTCATCAGGCAGCCGCCTCGGGCACCACGCGGTCCTTCAGGAAGTGATAGCCGTGCTTTTCCAGCTCCAGCGCCAGTTCCGGGCCGCCGCTCTGCACGATGCGGCCTTCGGCCAGCACATGCACCACGTCCGGGGTGATGTAGTCGAGCAGGCGCTGATAATGGGTGATCACCAGGAACGAACGCTCCGGCGAGCGCAGCGCGTTGACGCCGTCGGCCACGCTCTTGAGCGCATCGATGTCCAGGCCCGAATCGGTCTCGTCCAGGATGGCGAGCTTGGGCTCAAGCACGGCCAGCTGGAAGATCTCGTTGCGCTTCTTTTCGCCACCGGAGAAGCCTTCGTTGACGCCGCGATGTAGCAGCTCGTCCTTCAGATGCAGCACGGCCAGCTTCTGCCGCACCAGCTTGAGGAACTGCATCGAATCCAGCTCGTCCTCGCCACGCGCCTTGCGCTGTGCATTGAGTGCGGCACGCAGGAAGTAGGTGTTGTTGACGCCGGGGATTTCCACCGGGTACTGGAAGGCCAGGAACAGGCCGGCGGCCGCGCGTTCTTCCGGCGGCAGCTCGAGCAGGTCCTTGCCTTCGAACTGCACGGTGCCGGCGCTGACCTCATAGCCGTCGCGCCCGGCCAGCACGTTGCCTAGCGTGGATTTGCCCGCGCCATTGGGCCCCATGATGGCGTGCACCTGGCCCGGCTGGATGTCCAGCGACAGGCCCTTGAGGATGTCTTTGCCGGCAATGCTGGCGTGGAGGTTGTTGATCGTAAGCATGGGATTGGTTATTCGAAATTTGGGATTGGTAACAGCAGAAGAGCCGGGATGGCAGGGAGCGGGACGTTGCGAATCTCCAATCTCCAATGCCGAATCCCTGCAGGCAGCGTCAGCCGACGCTGCCTTCCAGCGAGACTTCCAGCAGCTTCTTGGCTTCCACCGCGAACTCCATCGGCAGCTCGCGGAACACCTGCTTGCAGAAGCCGTCGACGATCAGCGACACCGCGTCTTCCTGGCTGATCCCGCGCGCGCGGCAATAGAACAGCTGGTCGTCGCTGATCTTGGAGGTGGTGGCCTCGTGCTCGACGGTGGCGCCGGGATTCTTCACCTCGATATAGGGGAAGGTGTGCGCGCCGCACTGCTTGCCGATCAACAACGAGTCGCACTGGGTGTAGTTGCGCGCGCCGTCGGCATTGCGGTCCACCTTGACCAGACCGCGATAGGTGTTCTGCCCGCGGCCTGCACTGATGCCCTTGCTGACGATCTTGCTCTTGGTGCGCTTGCCGATGTGGATCATCTTGGTGCCGGTGTCGGCCTGCTGACGGTGGTGGGTCAGCGCCACCGAGTGGAACTCGCCGACCGAGTCGTCGCCGATCAGCACGCAGGACGGATACTTCCAGGTGATCGCCGAGCCGGTTTCGACCTGGGTCCAGGTGACCTTGCTGCGCGCGCCCCGGCATTCGGCACGCTTGGTGACGAAGTTGTAGATGCCGCCGCGGCCTTCCTCGTCACCCGGATACCAGTTCTGCACGGTCGAATACTTGATCTCGGCATCTTCCAGCGCCACCAGCTCGACCACCGCCGCATGCAGCTGGTTTTCATCGCGCATCGGTGCGGTGCAGCCTTCCAGATACGACACATAGGCCTTGTCCTCGCACACGATCAGGGTGCGCTCGAACTGCCCGGTATGGCCGGCATTGATGCGGAAGTAGGTGCTCAGTTCCATCGGGCAACGCACGCCCGCAGGAATGAACACGAAGCTGCCGTCGGAGAACACCGCCGAGTTGAGCGCGGCGAAATAGTTGTCGCCGACCGGCACCACGCTGCCCAGATACTGTTTGACGATCTCCGGATGTTCCTTGATCGCCTCGGACATCGAGCAGAAGATCACGCCCTTTTCGGCCAGTTCCTTGCGGAAGGTGGTGCCGACCGAGACCGAGTCGAACACCGCATCCACCGCCACGCCGGCCAGCCGGGCGCGCTCGTGCAACGGCACGCCGAGCTTGTCGTAGGTGTCGAGCAGTTCCTTGGGTACGTCGTCCAGCGAGGCGTACTTCGGGCCCTTGGGCGCGGAGTAATAGCTCAGCGCCTGGAAGTCGATCGGCGAGACCTTCAGCTTCGCCCATTCCGGCATCGGCATCTTCAGCCAGTGGCGATACGCCTCAAGACGCCAGTCGGTCATCCATTGCGGCTCGTCCTTCTTGGCCGACAAGGCACGGATGACGTCCTCGTCCAGGCCGGGCGGGAGCGAGTCCGATTCGATCTCGGTGATGAAGCCGGCGTCGTAGCGTCGGCCCAGCCGTTCGATAATTTCGGCATTCTGCGGGGGTGCAAGTTCGGTGGCCATCGGGCTGCCTACAGGGTCAGGTGGTCGCGACGCGTGCGGCGATGGAACGCCGACGGCTGTCGCCAGGGAGAGAGAGGGGCTGCAACATCTGTGCGAGCGTGACGCGACGCAATGCATCGCCGACCACGTCGTTGATCAGGCGCCAGTTGGAACGCACCCCGCATGTCTGCGCGATGCCGCACTGGCTGTGGTCCTGGCTGCATTCGGTGATCGCCAGCGGGCCTTCCATCGCCTCGACGATTTCCACCAGCGTGATCTCGCTGGCCGCGCGTGCCAGCCGATAGCCGCCGTGCACGCCGCGCAGCCCTTCGACCAGGCCCGCCTGCGACAGCGGCTTGAGGATCTTGCTCACGGTCGGCGCTTCCAGGCCGGCCTGCTCGGCAAGTTCGCTGGCGCTGAGCACCTGGCCGCAGCGCGCTGCCAGCACGGTCAGCACGACGGTGGCGTAATCGGTGAGTTTGGTGACGCGCAACATGAGGAAGGCGATAAATCCGAAAGCGGACCGAAATTGTACGCTTTTAGCCGGGGCAGGGCCACCTGCCTGGTTCAGCCGCCGGCAAGCAGCAGCCGTTGCGGGTACCGCTGCGCTTGTGCTTGGCGCATCGTCGCACTGCAGTCACAATGAGCGGCCCCATCACTGGACCCCTTCATGTCGCGCAAAGTTGCCGCCCGCAAGTCACGTATCCACGGCAATGGCATGTTCGCCCTCGCCGCGCTCCGCAAGGGCGAGCGCATCATCCAGTACAAGGGGCGCCTGCGCACGCACGCGGAAGTGGATGCCGATGACACCGGCGATGTGGAGAGCGGCCACACCTTCCTGTTCACGCTCAGCGACGACTACGTGCTGGATGCCAATTACGAAGGCAATGTCGCGCGCTGGATCAACCACAGTTGCAATCCCAATTGCGAAGCGGTGATCGAAGAGGCCGAGGGCGACGACCGCAGCAAGGACAAGATCTTCATCGAGGCCAAGCGCGCGATCAAGGCCGGCGAAGAGCTCACCTACAACTACGGCATCACCCTAGCCGAGCGGCACACGCCGCGTCTGAAGAAGATCTGGGCATGCCGCTGCGGGTCGAAGAACTGCACAGGTACGATGCTGCAGCCCAAGCGCTGAGCAGCAGTGTCCTGGCGCCGCACTGACGCGGCGCACACATCGATTCACTCGTGCGCAACAGGTACGCGCCTAGCGTGCGTGCTTCTTTTCAGTAAGGAGCTCCCGCATGTCGTATTCGCTCTCCGGCAAGACCATCGCAGTGCTGGCCACCGATGGCTTCGAACAATCCGAACTCATTGAGCCCAAGCGCCTGCTGGAATCCTGGGGCGCCAAGGTCGATGTGATTGCGCCCGGCGACGCTGCGCAGATTCGCGCCTGGAACAAAACCGATTGGGGCGATTCGGTGCCGGTGGACCAGCGGCTGGATCAGGCCAAGGTCGACAGCTACGACGCGCTGGTGCTGCCTGGCGGGGTGCTCAACCCCGACACCTTGCGCGGTGACGCCAAGGCGATCGCATTCATCCAGGCCTTTGCCAGTGCCGACAAGCCGGTCGCCGCGATCTGCCACGGCCCGTGGCTGCTGGTGGAAAGCGATCTGGTTCGCGACCGTGACGTCACCTCGTGGTCGTCGGTCAAGACCGACCTGCGCAATGCCGGCGCACGCTGGCAGGATGCGGAGGTGGTTGTCGACGGGTCGCTGATCACCAGCCGCAAGCCCGACGATATCCCGGCCTTTACCGCTGCAGTGGCCAAGGCTCTGGTGGCCTGATCGGTCCCCTGCAACGTTGAGATGAAAACAAAGGCCCGGCGTGGTGACGCCGGGCCTTTATCTTGATCCGATGGCCGCTTGCGCAGATCGGCGCGACGGCATGACGGCGTGTTTCAAGCCATGCGTCGCAACTGGCGCGTCAGCCTATTTCCCGGACAGTGCAGCGGCCGGCACCAGTTGCTCGATGTTCTGGTTGAAATTCACCGCGACGCGGCCGTTCTGGATGCCGACCGACTCCACCTGCACATTGCCCATCACCGCTGCGATGGCCGGATCGATGCGATAGATCGGCTCCTTGCGCGCGTAATCGGCCAGCCAGGCATTGAGCAGCTGGCGGGTGCTGTGGTCGAGTTTTGCACCGGCGTTGGCCGGGCGGAAATCATCGATGGTGGGTTGGTCGAGATAAAAGCCCTGCTTGGCCGTGTCGTAGCGCAGTGCGCTGGTCAAGGTCACATTGCCGACCGGTGCTGGCGCGCCGCCGGCAGTGGCAAGCGCCAGGTCGAAGGCCATCTTGAGCCGGTCGCCCGGCGGCAGCGACAGTGCCGGATTGCTGACCGTCATCTCGACCAGGCCGCCCAGCGCATCGTGCGTCTGCGGGAAGCGGCCACCCAGGAATTGCTGCAGGTCGCTGCCCTGTACGCTGATCTGGTGTCCCTGGATCTGCGGCGTTGCCCACGCGCTGGTCGTGGGTAGCGCCAGAGCGAGGGCAAGCATGGATCCGACAAGCGAACGCAGTTTCATCGGGTGACTCCGGCAACAGGTGCGATCACCTTAGTCGTTGCCGGTGAACCGTGGGTTAGCGCAATACCGGGTGCAGGGTGGCCGAGTAGATCTCCCAGTCGTCGCTGCCGCTGCGCGGCTGCAGCCGGTAGGCGCCGACCAGGCGTTGGGTGCCGGTGTCGGTGCGCACGATCAGTTGCACCGGCACTTCGATCCGGCGCGGGGGCTGTTCCTGATCCAGTGCGATGGGCGCGTCGTTATTGATACGCATCGACTGGATATTGCCGATACCGCGCAGCGCCGCATCGTCCGGCACCGGGGCAGGACGACCGCCGCTCCACAGTGCATCGGCATCACCACGTGCCGCACCTGGCAACGCGCCCAGGTATCGCTGCACGGTCGCGCTTGCTTTGGCGAAGTTGGCGCGCGCAACCGCATCGTCAGGAGTGGCATCGCGTGCGGGCGTGTTGTCTGTGGTGGCGGTAGTCGGCGTTTGCGTCGCCGCTGCAACGTGCGAGGACGCTGCCGCGTTGCCCGTTTCTTTGTCAGCGCTGCGATGGCAACTGCAACCGGCAATTGCCGTTGCCAGCATGACGATCCCCAACCCACGCATGGCGCATCTCCCTTCCCCGATGCGCGCAGTGTAGCGGTCGCCGCGACGCCGGTCTCAGGTGCCGGCGGCCGGCTGCACGCGTTGCAGGCGTTCCAGCAGCAACTGCAGTTTTGGCCGCAAGGCCTCCAGTGCATCGCTTGGCTGCGCGCGCGGGCGGGCGGCCAGGTCTTCCAGCAGCTGCGAGCCGACCGTGAGCGCCGCACATTCGTCGCTGCTCAGATCGCGTCGCAGGTGCAGCTCCTCGAGCAGCCGCATCCAGTCGGCCCGCGAGCGCTGTTCGAATTCGATGGTGCAGCGATCGCTGCAGGGGCGGCCATCGCTCTCGATGGGCGTGACCGTAATGCGATAGCGTTTTCGGGACATGGAGGGGGCGTCGTTCCTTGGGCTGACTCCACCATAGGCGTAGCCAGCAACGGCCTCGATAGCTCAGGCCATGACGCAGTGTTCCAGCATGCTCACTGTGCCGGCTGTGGCACGGGTTTGCGCAGCAGCGGCAGTGGATCGTACGCACCGTTGCGCCCATAGACACCATAGTGCAGATGTGGCGGCGTGCCGCGCGCGTTGCCGGTGGTGCCGACCATGCCGAGCGGTGTGCCGGGCTCGACGACATCGCCAACGGCCAGCCCGGCGGCCCAATCGTCCATGTGCGCGTAGTAATGGCGCTCCATCGCCGGCCCGAGCACCCAGACCTGCTTGCCGCCCAGGCCTTGATCGCGGATGGCGCTGACCACCCCGCGTGTTGCGGACAGCACCGGCGTGCCGCGCGGCGCGAAGATATCCACGCCGGCATGGCGTCGGTCGCGACCGCGCGGTGCGCCGAAGGTGTCGGCGATGCGGCGCGCCTGCACGCCTTCGACCGGAACCGACAATTGCACGGGTGGCGGCATGCGCGACAGCTCCCAACTGGTACGCAGTTGTTCGGCGACCGGCAACTGCCATGCCCAGCGCGCGGCCACACCCAGGGCGCACAGCAGCGCAATCGACACCAGCAGCCGGCGCAGGCGGCGCGCGGGGCTGCGGGTTGCCGATGACGGCGGTGTGGGTGGGCGAGGAGACGACGGATCGGTCACATGCACCTGCTGCGTTGCAAATCAGCGTACAGGGTAGGCAAGCGGCGATGAGCGGCATGTGGGGAGTGATGCGGGCGGTCACGCGCGCACAAAAAAGACGGCCCGCAGGCCGCCTTCGTGACAACGCAGGCGTGCTCGATTAGAGCGCGGCGTCCTTCAACTTCTTCAGCAGGCGAGCCTTGACCTTGAAGCTGGCCGGCTTCGCTGCAAAGGTCTGCTCTTCCTTGGTGAACGGGTTGATGCCCTTGCGCTTCGGCTTGGCCGGCACATGGACGCTGGTCAGCTTCAGCATGCCCGGCAGGGTGAACGAGCCGGCGCCCTTCTTGCTCAGCGACGAATGAGCGGCCGATTCCAGCGTGGCCAGAACAGCGCGGACGTCCTTCGGAGCCAGCTGGGTGGATTCGGCAATGTGCGCGACCAGGCCGGTCTTGCTCAGCGCTTCCTTGATCGGCTTCGGCGCAGCGGACTTGGCAGCAGCGGCCTTGGCCGGCTTTGCGGTCTTGGTCGCGGCGACCTTTTTCACTGCCTTCTTGGGGGCAGCCTTCTTAGCGGCGGTTTTTGCCATGAGTTATGTGTTCCGTGATCGTTGGTGGTGTTGGGTCTGCCGACCCAGTCGGCAACGCGAAATGTAGGGCAACTGCTGCGCGCCGCCAATAGGGAAACGATGAAACAACCGAAAAAAAGCGTCTTTTGACGGGGATTCGTTCACCGGCGGCAGAAAACCTCCGCGAAAGCGCTGTCGACACGGCTGCGAGGCGCAGGGCGATGCGGTGTCTGACGCATAGCAGCAGATCGTTTGCGCGAAGCCCTGTGTGCGTTTTGCATCGCGCTCGCCGCTGAGGAGTGGCTACGGCGTGCAGCTGGCGGTGGCGTTCGCTGCCGCGATCAGCGTTGCTGCGTGGCTACGCCTTGCAGGAGACGTCTGGCGTTGCCGGCTTCGATCCGTCGACCCGCTGCGTTCGCGCTGTTGCTGCCATCTGCGCCAGTCACGTGAGCCGGGTTTTTTCCTGCACCTGGCAGGCGCCGATGCGCGACGTGTCGTGACGGTTCCACTGCACGGTCGCCGTGGTACTCCCGCGCGCGGCACGGCTGGCCGCTGCGAGACCTTCCTGCTTTGGACGATGTCCCGTCACCGGTCGACTAATCATTGGCCGCCGACAGGCTACGGCCGCGCTCGGTCGCTGCGGCAATCGCCTTGGCGGTGAGCGCTTCGAACTGGCCGGCCTGAAATGTCTCGATTGCCGCCTGCGTGGTGCCGTTGGGCGAGGTCACCCGGCGGCGGAGCAGCTCCGGTGCTTCGCCCGATTCGGTCAGCATGCGCGAGGCACCGAGCAGGGTCTGCAGCACCAGCGTGCGTGCGGTGTCGGCTGGCAGGCCTTGCGCCTGCGCGGCGGCTTCCATCGCTTCGGCCAGCAGAAACACATAGGCCGGCCCGCTGCCGGAGACCGCGGTCACCGCATCCATCTGCGCCTCGTCGTCGATCCAGACGGTGACGCCGGCGCTCTCCAGCAGGCCGGTTGCCTGCGCGCGTTGCGCGTCGGAGACGCGTGGATTGGCATACAAGCCGGTGACGCCGGCACCGAGCAGGGCGGGCGTGTTGGGCATTGCGCGCACCACCGCAAGCTCGCCGCCGGACCAGCGCTCCAGCTGCGGAGCGGTGATGCCGGCGGCGATGGACAGCAGCAGCGGCTGCTGCGCCTGCGCAAGATCGGCCAGCTGCGCGCATACCGCTGGCAGCACCTGCGGCTTGACCGCCAGCACCCAGATGGCTGCGCCTTCCACGGCGCTGCGCGCCTGCTCCACCGCATGCACGCCGAAGTCGCGCGACAGCGCATCGCGCAGTTCGGCCACCGGCTCGGCGACGCGGATGCTGGCCGCGGGCACACCTTGGCGGATCAGCCCGGCAATCAGGCTGCGCGCCATGTTGCCGCCGCCGACGAATGCGGTGATTGCAGTGGAAGGCGCGGGCGAAGAGGGCAGAGTCATTGCGACACCTTAAGTAAGAGGAAACGGCGATGTGCTACGCGAGGCCGATCGGGACCGGGGGTCAGGACGCCGCGGCAGCCGACGAGCCGCGTTCGCCGAACAACGCAGTCCCGACCCGCACCATGGTCGCGCCGGCCGCGATCGCTTCGGCAAAATCCGAGCTCATGCCCATCGACAAGGTATCCACCTGCGGGTAGCCGCGCTTGAGTTCTTCGAACAGTGCCTGCATGCGGGTAAACGCTGCCATGCGGCGCGCCTGCTCGGGGAATGGCGCGGGGATCGCCATCAGGCCGCGCAGTTGCAGCCGCGGCTGCAGCGCGATGGCCGTGGCCAGGCCGTCGACCGCCGCCGGCGCGCAACCGTGCTTGCTGTCCTCGTCGTCGATGTTGACCTGGATCAGCACATTCAATGGTGCGCGACCGGCCGGCCGGTGGTTGGCCAGCGGCGCGATCAGCTTGGCGCGGTCCACGGTCTGCACCCAGTCGAACCACTGGCTGGCCAGTTCGGCCTTGTTGGATTGCAGGTGGCCGATCAGGTGCCACTCCAGTCCCAGCGTCTGCAGTTGGGCAATCTTGCTTTGCGCTTCCTGCACGTAGTTTTCGCCGAATGCGCGCTGGCCCTGCGCCGCCAGCGCGGCAACCGCATCTGCCGGCCGGGTCTTGGACACCGCCAGCAGGCGCACATCGGCGCGCGCGTGCCGAGCCGCGGCGGCGTGGATGGCATCGAGAATCTGCTGCAGCGACGAAGCCGGCACGTGGCAATCCAGGCGGGAAAGGAACGCTATAGTGCCGCCCCCGGCTGCGTCCTTCCAGCCGGCGCGCCGGATCGGGCCGGCGATGACGCTGCAGTGGCGCCAGCCCGCGGCGAGCCTGCCCACAGGCGGGGCGAGCTGGCGATCGGCGCGGCGCTGGCCCAGGCAAGGACCGTGCCCGCACCGCGTGCCCAAACCAACGCCTTCAGGCGCGCCCGACGGCGCCGGCCTGAACCGGCCGCGCGCCGCTTCCCGCCAGCAGCCAGAACGCTATACTGCCGCTCGGGGAGTACCTTCCAATCGCAGCCTAGGGGAAAAGCAGCGCATGGATATCGCTGAACTATTGGCGTTTTCCGTCAAAAACAAGGCATCGGACCTGCACCTGTCGGCCGGCTTGCCGCCGATGATCCGTGTCGATGGCGATGTCCGTCGCATCAATATTCCGGCCCTGGACCACAAGCAGGTGCACGCGCTGGTCTACGACATCATGTCGGACAAGCAGCGTCGCGATTACGAGGAATTCCTCGAGGTCGACTTCTCGTTCGAGATTCCGTCGCTGGCGCGCTTCCGCGTCAATGCGTTCAACCAGAACCGCGGCGCCGGTGCGGTGTTCCGTACCATTCCTTCCGAAGTGCTGACGCTGGAAGACCTGGGCTGCCCGCCGATCTTCCGCCAGTTGATCGACCAGCCGCAGGGTTTGATCCTGGTCACCGGCCCGACCGGTTCGGGCAAGTCGACCACGCTCGCCGGCATGATCGACTACATCAACAAGAACGAATACGGCCACATCCTCACGGTCGAGGATCCGATCGAATTCGTGCATACCTCGCAAAAGTGCCTGATCAACCAGCGCGAAGTGCACCGCGATACGCACGGCTTCAACGAGGCGCTGCGCTCGGCGCTGCGCGAAGATCCGGACATCATCCTGGTCGGCGAATTACGCGATCTGGAGACCATCCGCCTGGCGCTGACCGCCGCCGAAACCGGCCACCTGGTGTTCGGCACCCTGCACACCAGCTCGGCGGCCAAGACCATCGACCGCATCATCGACGTGTTCCCGGCCGGCGAAAAGCCGATGGTGCGCTCGATGCTGTCCGAGTCGCTGCGTGCGGTGATTTCGCAGGCGCTGCTGAAGAAGGTCGGCGGCGGACGCACCGCAGCCTGGGAAATCATGGTCGGCACCCCGGCCATCCGCAACCTGATCCGCGAGGACAAGGTGGCGCAGATGTATTCCTCGATCCAGACCGGCCAGCAGTACGGCATGCAGACGCTGGACCAGCATCTGCAGGACCTGGTCAAGCGCAGCCTGATCACGCGCAACCAGGCACGCGAGTACGCCAAGGACAAGCGGATATTCGAGTAGCCGGGATTCGGGATTCGGGATCGGGGATTCGCAACGGCGGCTCCCGGACCGGACCCCGCTCTTGCGAATCCCGAATCTCCCATCCCGAATCCCTGCTCCCGAGGAGCACGCCATGAGCACCATCGACTTCACCTCCTTCCTCAAGCTGATGGCGCACCAGAAGGCGTCGGATCTGTTCATCACCTCTGGGATGCCGCCGGCGATCAAGGTGCACGGCAAGATCAGTCCGATCACCCAGACCCCGCTGACCGCGCAACAGAGCCGCGATCTGGTGTTGAACGTGATGACGCCGTCGCAGCGCGAAGAATTCGAAAAGACCCACGAGTGCAATTTCGCCATTGGCGTGTCCGGGGTCGGGCGCTTTCGCGTGAGCTGCTTCTACCAGCGCAACCAGGTCGGCATGGTGCTGCGCCGGATCGAAACGCGCATCCCCACGGTGGAAGAGTTGAGCCTGCCGCCGGTGATCAAGACGCTGGCGATGACCAAGCGCGGCATCATCATCTTCGTCGGCGCCACCGGCACCGGCAAGTCCACCTCGCTGGCGGCGATGATCGGTTACCGCAACCAGAATTCCACCGGGCACATCATCACCATCGAAGACCCGATCGAATTCGTGCACAAGCACGAGGGCTGCATCATCACCCAGCGCGAAGTCGGCATCGATACCGACAGCTGGGAAAACGCGCTGAAAAACACCCTGCGCCAGGCGCCGGACGTGATCATGATCGGCGAGGTGCGCACCCGCGAAGGCATGGATCATGCCGTGGCCTTCGCCGAAACCGGCCATCTGGTGTTGTGCACCCTGCACGCCAACAACGCCAACCAGGCGATGGACCGCATCATCAACTTCTTCCCGGAAGACCGGCGCAACCAGCTGTTGATGGACCTGTCGCTCAATCTCAAGGGCGTGGTCGCGCAGCAGTTGATTCCGACCCCGGATGGGCGCGGCCGCCGCGTGGCCATGGAGATCATGCTGGGCACGCCGCTGGTGCAGGACTACATCCGCGACGGCGAGATCCACAAGCTCAAGGAGATCATGAAGGAGTCCACCAACCTGGGCATGCGCACCTTCGACCAGAGCCTGTTCGAGCTGTACCAGGCCGGCGAGATCAGCTACGAAGACGCGCTGCGCTACGCCGACTCGCAGAACGAGGTGCGCCTGCGCATCAAGCTGTCGCAGGGTGGCGACGCCAAGACCCTGGCGCAGGGCCTGGATGGCGTGGAGATCGCCGAGGTTCGCTGAGCGCCTGCAGGAGCGCTGCACGCCGTGGCGGATGGCCAGGCGTGCATGGAAGGAAGCGGGATGGTCTGCGCTGAATCCGATCCAGCGTGCTGCTTGCAGCTGTTTCGCGCGCGATGCCGGCGGCGGGCGCCGCCATGGCCGATGAACGTGCAGCGGCGCAACGCGCGCGTGGGGTGATGTTTCAGATGTAACCAGGCGGGCCGATAGTGTCTAATATCCGCACCCCACCGCAGTGCCCAGCCCGTGAGCCTTCCCGATTCCGATCTCCGTCCGGAGCAACAGCCGTTGCCCGACGACGGCACAGTGATGACTTCCGGTCCGTTGACGCCGCCACCGGATTCGGCCGGCACTTCGGCCGACGACCACGCGTTTCATCACTCGGTGGCCGAGGATGTGCAGGGCATGGTGCTGGCGACGCTGGTGGCTTCGCTGGGCCTGGCGATCTTCGCCAAGGGCGGCCTGATGATCGGCGGCATGGCCGGCGTGGCGTTTTTGCTGCATTACGCGCTGCACTGGAACTTCGGCCTGGTGTTCGTGCTGGTCAACCTGCCGTTCTATTGGCTGAGCGTGCGCCGCATGGGCTGGGAATTCACCCTGAAGACCTTTGCCGCGGTAGGCGCCTGCGGTGCGCTCACCGACCTGCTGCCGCGCTGGGCCGATTACGCGCACATCAGCACGCTGTTTTCGGCGATCGTCGGCGGCGCGCTGGCGGGCCTGGGCATCCTGTTCTTCATTCGCCATCGCGGCAGCCTGGGCGGCATCGGCATTCTGGCGGTGTACCTGCAGCGCGAGCGCGGCTGGAGCGCCGGCAAGGTGCAGATGAGTTTCGATGCGATGCTGATGCTGGTCGCCTTCAGTGTCCTCACCCCGGACAAGGTGCTGTATTCGGCGCTGGGTGCGTTGATGCTGAGCCTGGTGCTGATGTTCAATCACCGCCCGCATCGTTATATGGGCGTGTGATCCAGCGCGTTATCGGGCGCCGTTGATCTAGCTGCGCTCGGCCGCTACGCGGCACGTCGAGGCGGCATGTTGCGCATTGCCGCTGCCGCCATGCGCCGTGCGGCTGCTTGCCGGCGTGTGCGCGCCGACGTTGCCGCTAGACGGTGCCGTTGCGCATCCACGGCGGCGACAGCGCCTGGATGCGCTTAAACACCGGGCAATCGGCATGGTGCGCGCCTAGCAGGTAGCCCAGGCTCATCAGGAATTCGCCGGTGATCTCGCCGCCGGTGAAGCGGAAGGTCTTCTTGAACAGCTTGACCCAGGCGGTTTTGTCGAGCGGATGCTGTGCATCCAGCCATTGCGCGAAACTGCCGTGCGAAGCGCGTAACTGCTGGATGACCTGCGCATTGTGGATGGCCGCCAGCACCTTCAACCGGTTGCGGATGATGCCGGCATCGCCGAGCAGCCGCGCAATGTCGCTCTCGCCATAGGCGGCCACCGTGTCCACGTCGAAGCCGTCGTAGGCGCGCTGGAAGTTGCTGCGCTTGCGCAGGATGGTTTCCCAACTCAGCCCGGCCTGATTGATCTCCAGCACCAGGCGCTCGAACAGCTCGCGCTCGTCGCGCTGCGGGAAGCCGTATTCGTGGTCGTGGTAATGGCCATGAATCGGGTGGCCCGGTGCGATGGCGCAATAGCCGCTCATGGCCGGGACTCCGGACGGATGCCTTCTTCGCTGGGTCGGATGTGGATGCGTCGGTCTCCCGGCAGCGCCAGGTCCGGCCAGCGGGTGGGCCGTGTCTGGATCTGAGCTTTGCGCAGCGCCTGGCTCACTTCACTCATGGCCTCGTCGTCGAGCGAATAGAGCTGTGCCGTACCGGCCTGATACCAGCCATGCCGGTTGCGGGTCTGCAGCTCGCAGGCGACCGCATAGTCGCTGTTGAGATTGCACAGCAGCAGATCGAGCTGGCCGTCGCCATCGATGTCGCTGCTGCTGACCACGCAGTTGCTGTTGCCCTGGGTGCAAGCGCCCGAGAGCGGCTTGGAGCTCATCAGGTACTGCCACCAGTCCGCCGGCGGGTCTGCCTGGCCGGCTGCCACGGTCACATGCTGGCGGATCTTGGCCAGGTCGGTCAGCTGCTTGTCCTTCTGATCTTCCACGCTGTCATTGCCGCCCCAGCGGCTGGTGCGCGCCAGCAGCTGTTCCAGCTTCTGCTTGCGTGCGGGGTTGCCGGCAAAGGCGGTGGTTTGGCGCAGCGACTGCACCGCCAGATAGCCGCGGCGGCCATTTTCGAAGCGCAGGAATTCCAGGTTCTTGTCCACGCTCTCTTGCGTGCCGCTGGCCAGGCGCTGCATCTGGCTCTGCACGGTGATGCGGTAGGGGTCGAGCACGGGAGTGTTGACCAGCACGGCCAGGCCGATCACCACCCACGACAGCACCTTGTTGCCGCCGGCCAGCTGCGGCAGCCAACGATCGGCGCGTGGTCGCAACACCGCCAACGCGTAGGCCACCGCATAGGCCAGCGCCAGTGCGGCCAGCAATGCGGCGCAGACGCGGTCGCTGGTCCAGCCGTGCTGCGCAATGCGCAGGCCCACCGCGTATGCGGCCAGCGCTGCGTGTAGTGGCAGGCTGAGCAGGCCGGCCTCGATCATCCGACGCAACCAGCGCGGATACGGCGGCAGCCCGCTGCCATCCTGGTACACCGCGTTGGTGAACAGCACCAGCCCGAACACCAGGCTGATAAGGATCGTGGCGGCCGAACGGGTCTGCCAGAGCGCCTGCAGCCCGGTGAACGGCAGCACCAGCAGGAACAGCAGCGCAATGCCGGCCAGCAGCGGCAGCAGACCGGTGCACAGGGCGAACAGGATCTGCCGCAACACCTGCACCGCGCGGTGTTGGGTGCGCCCGATCAGGATGCCCAGCCCGGTGATGACGCCGGTCGCCAGGTAGACAAACGCCTGTTCGCGGAACAGTTCGGCAAAGAAGCTGATCTTGACCAGCGCGAACAGGCTGGCCCACAGCCCCAGCACCATCCAGCACACCCCCACGAACAGCAGTGCCAGCGCCAGCGTCAGCGCGTTCTGCCAGGCGTATTCGAACAGGGCGTGGTAGCCCGCCCGCCAATGACCGTGCAGTTGCCGGTGCTGCAGCCAGGGCAGGGCGACGAACCAGCCGACCGTGACGGTGAAGCCGAACGACCACAGCACCGTGGCGATCTGCAGGGTCGGCGCGCCGGTGGCGCTCCACGCCGCCCAGCTGCCCAGGGCGGCCAATACCAGCGTGCTTGCCGCCACGTGCTGCCACAACCGCCAATCGCGAAGATCCTGCACGCTCAGCAGCACCAGGCCAGGCACCGTCAGCACCACGGTGTACCAGCAGATCCGCGCGCCCAAGTCGGTGAAGGGCCACACGCCGTGTTGCTGGCCCAGTGCGGCCAGATACAGCAGGCCGCCCTGCAGCAGTGCGATCAGCACGATGAATGTGCGGATCCGGCGGGGCAATGGCGCATCGGCGACCGCGGTGACGGATTCTGGTGTGGTCTGCATCGTCGGTCCTTGGCGTTAGTCTGCCCCCAAGTATCGCATCGGCTCTGCGCGCGGCAGAACGAACGGCTAGAATGCGGCCATGTCTGTTTTGCCCACGCCTCTGGCCAACCAACTGCTGATCGCGCTTCCGGCGCTGTCCGATCCCACCTTTTCGCGCAGCGTCGCGCTGATCTGCCAGCACGACGAGAACGGCGCCATGGGCGTGCTGGTCAACCGGCCCTCCGAATACACGCTGGGCGAGGTCCTGTCGCAGATGGGCATCGACACCGTCGACGAGCACCTGCGCGAGCAGATCGTGCTCAGCGGCGGGCCGGTGCACCCGGAGCGCGGTTTCGTCATCCACGACGATGCGCGCGACTGGGATTCCAGCCTGGAAGTGGGGCAGGGTGTCTACCTGACCACCTCGCGCGACATTCTCGAAGCGATGGCGGCCGGCGAAGGGCCGCGCAATGCGCTGGTGGCGCTGGGCTGTGCCGGCTGGGGCGCGGGGCAACTGGAGTTCGAACTGGGCGAGAACAGCTGGCTGACCGCGCCGTCGGATGCCAATGTGCTGTTCGCCACCGCGCTGGAAGATCGCTGGCAGACCGCTGCCGGGCGTATCGGCGTGGATCTGTTCCGGCTGACGGATTATTCCGGGCATGCCTGAGGCGGGCGCGATCCGCCCGGATGGCACGGTGCTGGGCTTCGACGTGGGATCGCGCCGCATCGGCGTGGCCATCGGCACTGCGCTCGGCGCCGGTGCGCGTGCGGTGGCCGTCATCAATGTGCATGCCAATGGCCCGGACTGGGTCGCGCTGGATCGCGTGCACAAGCAATGGCGCCCCGACGGCCTGGTGGTCGGTGACCCGCTGACCCTGGACGACAAGGACCAGCCCGCACGCAAGCGCGCGCATGCCTTCGCCCGCCAACTGCGCGAGCGCTATGCGCTGCCGGTGGTGCTGATCGACGAGCGCTCCAGTTCGGTCGAAGCCGCGCAGCGCTTCGCGCGCGAGCGCGCCGACGGGCGCAAGCGCCGCCGCGATGCCGAGGCACTGGACGCGATGGCGGCGGCGGTGATCGTCGAACGCTGGTTGGCCGCGCCCGACCAAGCCACTCTTCTTCCCTGACACTCCCGACCTGCGATGACCACCATGCAACTCGATTCGGACGGACGCCTGCGCCACCTGCTCACCCTGGAAGGACTGCCGCGCACCACGCTGCTGCAGCTGCTCGATCGTGCCGGCCAGATCCGCGATGCGGCGGTGGGGCGCGTGGGCAAGCGCAGCGTGCTCGCCGGCACCGCGGTGTGCACGCTGTTCTTTGAACCGTCCACGCGCACGCGCAGCTCGTTTCATCTGGCTGCGCAGCGGCTGGGCGCGGACGTGCTCAACTTCGATGCCTCCACCTCGTCCACGCGCAAGGGCGAGACCGCGCGCGACACGCTGAAGAATCTCGAGGCGATGGGCGTACGCGGCTTCGTGGTGCGCCATCCCGACGACGGTGCGGTGGAAGCGCTGGCCGCGGCCGCAGGCGAGGGCACCGCCTTGATCAACGCCGGTGACGGACGCAGTTCGCATCCCACCCAGGGCCTGCTCGACATGCTCACCCTGCGCCAGGCCAAGGGCACCGATTTCTCCAAGCTCAAGGTGGTGATTGTCGGCGACGTGAAGCACTCACGCGTTGCGCGCTCGGACCTGCATGCACTGCGCACGCTGGGCGCCGGCGAGATCCGCGTCTGCGGTCCGGCCAGCCTGCTGCCCGACGACGACATGCTGGAT
The DNA here is from genome assembly GCF_009835065.2 of Xanthomonas sp. LMG 8993. Classification (NCBI taxonomy): domain Bacteria; kingdom Pseudomonadati; phylum Pseudomonadota; class Gammaproteobacteria; order Lysobacterales; family Lysobacteraceae; genus Xanthomonas; species Xanthomonas sp. LMG 8993. The sequence goes on from NZ_QVIF02000002.1 coordinate 636,125, forward strand.
GGTTGCGTGGTCGGCCAGGACTTCGACGCCATGCTGGAAGGTGCCGACGCCTTGATGATGCTGCGCCTGCAGCGCGAGCGCATGGAAGAAGGCCTGGTGCCGTCGCTGGAGCAATACCACGCCGTCTATGGGCTGACCCGCGAGCGCCTGGCACGCGCCGGCCGCAACGCTGCCGTGCTGCATCCGGGCCCGATCAACCGCGGCGTGGAAATCACCGACGAAGTCGCCGACGGCGCGCAATCGTGCGTGCTGCGCCAGGTCGCCAACGGCGTGGCGGTGCGCATGGCCGTACTGGAAACCCTGCTGGGTTGAGCCAGCCCAGCGACGCGACCGCGCACCCACACTGCGGTCGCGGCCGCCGCCGGCCGAGCGTCTTCGCGCAGACGCTCGCAAAGCCCTTGCCATCAGGACGCGCGCGTCCTGCTCTTACGATTCCCGATTCCCGATTCCCGATTCCCGATTCCCGAATCCCCGAATCCCGAATCCCGAATCCCGAATCCAGGCACCACGCCATAACATCCACTCGCCTATCGTGGCCGCTCCTTTCATCGCAGGAGATCGCAATGGGTATTTCGCGTCACGCCACCGCTCACTGGGAAGGCGACCTCAAGACCGGCAAGGGCCAGCTCAGCACGCCGCAAAGCGGGCTGATGGACAAGACCCGCTACGCCTTCAGCAGCCGCTTCGGCGACGAGAAGGGCACCAACCCGGAAGAGCTGATTGCCGCCGCGCACGCCGGCTGCTTCACCATGGCACTGTCGGCACAGCTGAGCGAAGCCGGTTTTCCGCCGACCTCGCTGGAGACGCGCGCAGACGTGGATCTGTCGATGGAAGGCGGCCCGCAGCTGTCGCAGATCCGTCTCAAGCTCAAGGCCGTGGTGCCGGGGATCGACGAAGCCAAGTTCCGCGAACTGGCCGACACCGCGAAGAAGAACTGCCCGGTGTCCAAGGCGCTGAGCGCTGTGCCGATCAGTCTGGAAAGCGAGTTTTCCAACCAGGCGTGATTCCCTGCGTGCGCCGGCGATGGCTGCCGGCGCACGCAGCTGGCGGCGACCTGAATAGGGCGTTGCAAGGGCGGTTTGGTTCAGGGCGGTTTCACTGGCGCAGGCCGAGCATCGGCAGCGTGTCCTCCCTGTGAAGCTGCCGCAATGAAAACTCTTGTGCTTGGTGCTCTGGTGATGGGTCTGGCAGTTGCAGGCAATGCAACGGCGCAGCGCTATGACAGCGGCTACTACGGACGTGGCAGCGATGAGGATGGTCGCTACGAATATGCGCGGGTAGTGCGCGTGGACCCGATCATCGTGACCGATTCGTATAACGAGCGCAGCAGCGAGCGCTGCTACAACCGCCCGGCCGATGGCTACTACACCCGCAACGACGGCTACTACCGCGATGGCGGCAGCTATGGCCAGGCTGGTGTGTCCAACCGTGGCGTGGCCAGCGTGATCGGTGGTATCGCCGGTGCGGTGCTTGGTAGCCAGGTCGGTGGCGGCAATGGCCGCCTGGTCGGCACCGCGGTCGGCACCATGGCCGGCGTCGCGGCGGGCCGCTCGATCTACGAAGCCAATAATCGCAACTATCAGGGCAACGTCAGCGTCTGCGAGCCGGTGTCCTACCGGCGCGAACGCGATCGTGTCGATGGCTACGACGTGACCTACGAATACGCCGGCCGCACCTATCACACGCGTAGCGACTACAACCCGGGCGACCGCATCCGCGTGCGCGTGGACGTGCGCCCAGACTGACCGCCGCGCTGCCGCACGCTGCGGTCAGGCGATCGACATCGGCCGGTTGAATGAAAAAACGCTGCGGGCGACCGCAGCGTTTCTTGTTTCCGCGCAGGCACTCTTCAGCCTGCGGGATCAGGCGCGATCACGCCCAATCCAGCGTGCCGCGGATCACCGTCTGCACCTGGCCGCCAGACCATACATCGCCATTGGCATCGATGCGCAATTCCAGCAAGGCGTCGAAGCCGATCTCGCGGCCCTGGCTGACCACGTAGCGACGTTCCTTGCCCGGCAATGCCTGGCGGCTGTCCAGCCAGGCGGCGAGCACTGCATTGGCCGCGCCGGAGGCGGCATCTTCGAAGCGCCGGCCATTGCCGACGAAGGCGCGTACCGCCAGATCGTAGGCACCGGGCGCTGCGGCGCGGGCATAGGCGAACACGCCCATGCTGCCGGTGGATTCGGCCAGCGCGGCGATCGCGTCCCAGTCCGGCTGCAGGCCGCGCAGCGCCGCTTCGCTGACCAGTTCCACCACCCACCAGGTGCGGCCGCCGTCCATCAAGGCGGGCGGCAGGCTGCCGAGTGGCCAGCCGCGCACCGCATCGCGCAGGCGCGGGTCGTCGGCCTCCACCTGCTCGGCCGCGCGCGCGCGCGGGGTGCGGATGGCGATGCTGCGGTGGCCTGCGATCTGCTCCACGCGCAGCGGCAGCTGGCCGGCGATGCCGTCCTGGATCAGCACGCCGTCGTCCGGTGCGGCCAGGCCGGCTTCCAGCACCGCGTGGGCGGTGCCGACGCTAGGGTGGCCGGCAAACGGCACTTCCTTTTGCGGGGAAAACATCCGCAGCCGATAGCTGCTGTGCGCATCCGGCGCCGCAAACACGAAGGTGGTTTCCGGCAGCTTGGTCCAGCGTGCGATGGCCTGCATCGCGGCATCGTCCAGGCCTTGGGCATCCAGCACCACCGCCAGCGGGTTGCCGCTGCCGGGGCGGGCGGAGAACACATCCAGTTGTAGAAAACGGCGAGTGGTCATGGTGGCAGCTCGGCGAACAGGGCGCGGCAGCTTACCAATCGATGCGGCCTTCGATCACTTGCCTGGTCGTTCCGCCGATCCAGACTTCGCCTTCGTGATCCACTTCCACGTGCACACGGCCGTCGCGGCCGACTTCGCGCCCCTGGCTGGCGACATAGCGCGACGCCTGACCGGGCACGCGGCCTTCGCCGTGCAGGCGCGCGGCGATGCAGGCGTTGGCGCTGCCGGTGACCGGATCTTCCGGGATGCCGTCGGCGGGGCAGAAGGCGCGTACCACCAGGTCCGCATCGCCATTGGCCTGCGGGGCGTAGATGGCCAGGCCGGTGGCTGCGCTGGCCTGGGTCAGGCGGCTGATCGCCGCCAGATCGGGCAGCGCCTGGCGTACCGCCTGCGCGTCGGCCAGTTCCAGCAGCCACCAGCCGGGGCCGTTGTTCCACAATGCGGCCGGGCGTTCGGCCATGCGCAGGCCGGCGCAGGCCTCGTGCAATGCCGCAACATGCGCATCGCCGGTTTCGACTGCTTGCGCACGCGGTGCCCGCAGCCGCACCAGCAGGGCGCCATGCCGGTCGATTACCTCTACGGGCAGCACGCCCGCTGCGCATTGCTGGCGCATCCGGCCGTCGGGCTTGAACGCCACCAGCCCGTGCGTTGCCGCCGCCCACGCAGCGCCGACGCTGGGATGGCCGGCGAACGGCAGCTCGGCGCGTGGCGTGAAGATACGGATGTGGTAGTCCGCATCGGGCGCGCTGACCGGCAGGAAAAAGATCGTCTCCGACAGGTTCAGCCAGGCGGCCATCTGCTGCATCTGCTCCGACGACAACGTCTGCGCGTTGAGGACCACGCCCAACGGATTGCCGTGGCCGTCCTGGCCGCCGAACACATCCAGTTGCAGGTAGCGGTGCTTGCTCATGGGGCATGGATCTCGGTTGATGGAAGGCGCGTCGATGGTTGCAGCGCAAACCGTTGCGGTGATGGCCGTGGCTGCCGGCAGGCTGTGACCGTACACGGGGTCATGCGGGCGGCATTGGCAGTAGAATCGGAGGTTCCGCCCGGCGTACCGGGCGTCTTCCCCCTCATCCTAAACGCCTATCTCCATGTCAGCTCCCCACTCTACCGATCGTTGGATCGTCCTCAAGTTCGGCGGCACCTCGGTGTCGCGTCGTCATCGCTGGGACACGATTGGAAAACTGGCGAGCAAACGGGCCAACGAGACCGGCGGCCGCGTGCTGGTGGTGGTGTCCGCACTGTCGGGCGTGACCAACGAACTCACCGCGATTGCCGATGGCGCCGCCGACAGCGCGCAGCGCGTGGCGGCGCTGGAGCAGCGTCATCGCGAGTTCCTGGCCGAGCTGGAACTGGATGCCGATGCAGTGCTGGGCGAGCGCCTTGCCGCGCTGCATGCATTGATCGGCGACGCGCGCGCGGCAACCCGCACGCTGGACTGGCAGGCCGAGGTGCTGGGGCAGGGCGAGTTGCTGTCTTCCACCATCGGTGCGGCGTATCTGCATGCCAGCGGCCTGGACATGGGCTGGCTGGATGCGCGCCAGTGGCTGTCGGCGCTGCCGCCGCAGCCCAATCAGAGCGAATGGTCCAAGCGTCTGTCGGTGTCCTGCCAGTGGCAGTCCGACGCCGACTGGCGCGTGCGTTTCGATGCGCAGCCCACGCGCCTGTTGATCACCCAGGGCTTCATTTCGCGGCACGCCGATGGCGGCACCGCGATCCTGGGGCGGGGCGGTTCGGATACCTCGGCGGCGTATTTCGGTGCGCTGCTCGGCGCCAGCCGGGTGGAAATCTGGACCGATGTGCCCGGCATGTTCAGCGCCAATCCCAAGGACGTGCCGGACGCGCGGCTGCTGACCCGCCTGGACTATTACGAGGCGCAGGAAATCGCCACCACCGGTGCCAAGGTGCTGCATCCGCGGTCGATCAAGCCATGCCGTGATTCCGGCGTGCCGATGGCGATCCTGGATACCGAGCGCCCCGATCTGCCCGGCACCAGCATCGACGGCAATGCCGAGCCGGTGCCGGGCGTCAAGGCGATCAGCCGGCGCAACGGCATCGTGCTGGTGTCGATGGAAGGCATCGGCATGTGGCAGCAGGTGGGCTTCCTGGCCGATGTATTTACCCTGTTCAAGAAACATGGCCTGTCGGTGGACCTGATCGGTTCGGCCGAGACCAATGTCACCGTGTCGCTGGACCCGTCCGAGAACCTGGTCAACACCGATGTGCTGGCGGCGTTGTCGGCCGATCTGTCGCAGATCTGCAAGGTCAAGATCATCGTGCCGTGTGCGGCGATCACCCTGGTCGGGCGCGGCATGCGCTCGCTGCTGCACAAGCTCTCCGACGTGTGGGCCACGTTCGGGCAGGAGCGCGTGCACATGATCTCGCAGTCGTCCAACGACTTGAATCTGACCTTCGTCATCGACGAAGCCGATGCCGATGGCCTGCTGCCGATCCTGCATGCGGAATTGATCGACAGCGGTGCGATGCCGGTGAGCGAAGGCGAGGTGTTCGGGCCGCGCTGGCGCGAGATCATCGGCTCGGTGCGCCCGCGGCCCACGCCGTGGTGGCATGCCGAGCGCGCGCACCTGCTGACACTGTCCAAGGCCGGCACGCCGCGTTACGTCTATCACCTGCCCACGGTGCGTGCGCGGGCGCAGGCGCTGGCGCAGATCGCGGCGGTGGATCAGCGCTATTACGCGATCAAGGCCAATGCGCATCCGGCGATCCTGATGGCGCTGGAACAGGCCGGGTTCGGGTTGGAATGCGTTTCGCACGGCGAGCTGCGCCGCGTGTTCGATACCTTGCCCGAGCTGTCGCCGCGGCGCGTGCTGTTCACCCCGAGTTTCGCGCCCAAGGCCGAATACGAAGCGGGATTTGCGCTGGGCGTGACCGTCACCGTGGACAACGTCGAAGCATTGCGGCGCTGGCCGGAGGTGTTCCGTGGCCGCAACGTGTGGCTGCGCATCGACCTGGGGCATGGCGATGGCCATCACGAGAAGGTCAACACCGGCGGCAAGGCGTCCAAGTTCGGCTTGTCGTCCACGCGCGTGGATGAGTTCGTGGAAGTGGCGCGCACGCTGGAGGTCACCATCACCGGCGTGCATGCGCACCTGGGCAGTGGCGTGGAGACCGGCGAACACTGGCGCATGATGTACGACGAACTGGCCGGCTTCGCGCGCCGCATCGGCACGGTGGAGACCATCGATATCGGTGGCGGCCTGCCGATTCCGTACAGCGCCGAAGACGAACCGTTCGATCTGGAGCTGTGGGCCAAGGGCCTGGCCGAGGTCAAGGCGGTGCATCCGGGCTACCGGCTGGCGATCGAGCCGGGCCGCTACTTGGTGGCCGAAGCCGGCGTGCTGCTGGCGCAGGTGACCCAGGTGATCGAGAAGGACGGCGTGCAGCGCGTGGGCCTGGATGCAGGCATGAACACGCTGATCCGCCCCGCGCTGTACGACGCTTGGCACGACATCGAAAACCTCAGCCAGCTCGATGCGCCGGCCGATGGCAGCTTCGATATCGTCGGGCCGATCTGCGAATCCTCCGATGTGTTCGGCAAGCGCCGTCGTCTGCCTGCCGCCACCGCGCCGGGCGATGTGATGCTGCTGGCCGATGCCGGTGCCTACGGCTACTCGATGGCCAGCACTTACAACCAGCGTGAATTGCCGCGCGAAGAGGTGATCGATGCGCCCGCAGGCTGAGTTCATTGCACTCAGTACGCTGGCCGGTGGTGCTGCGATCGTGTTCGCCACCGCGCTGCAGCAACTGAGCCTGGGCATGCCATGGAGCGACACCTTCAAATGGGCGCTGCCCGCGCTGGTCGCCGCCGGTATCGGCGCTTGGTTGGCCGGGCGTTGGCAACGTCGGCGCGATGCGCGGGGTCCCACGCGTCGCAGTGGCGGGATGGCGGTGCGCACGGTGCTGTTGAGCGCGCTGAGTTATGTGCCGGTGGTGGCGCTGTATCTCGCCATCGCCTTCGCGGTGTCCGGCGATGCCACGGCTGCACGTCCAGATGTGCTGTTGCTGGCGGTGCTGTTCGGTTGCCTGCCGCTGCTGTGGGCTGCGGTGCCGTTTTCCATGATTGAATATGTCCTGTGCCGGCGTTATCTGCGTCGCGTACGTGTTCCTGCAGGTAGTCCATGAGCGCTTTCGACAAACACCAGATTTCCACCTTCCGTTTCGTGCGTTGCGCACTCGACGCGCAGACCGGCGTGGCGACGCTGGTGTATGCCTTCGATCAGGGGCCGGAACTTGTGGAAACCGTTGCCGTGCCCGGCGCGCCATTCGTGCTGGACGGCGCGCGTGCCGCCGCCGTGCAACAGGCCTTGCAGTTGCTGCACCTCATTGCGGGCGTGAGTTACTACAAGGCCGCAGTGCCGCCGACCATTGCCATTGACAGCTACAGCATCGATGCCGATACCGCTGCGCTGGTGGAGAGCGTCTACCTGCACGGCCTGGGCGAGTTCGCCTATCGCAATGGCTTGAACCTGCACGGCAAGATCCACTTGCCGGTAACGGCACCGGCTGCCGGCGATGCGCCGGCGCTGGGCCTGCGCGAGCACGCCCTGGTTGCGATCGGTGGCGGCAAGGATTCGCTGGTCAGCATCGAAGCGCTGCGGCATGCCGGTGTCGACCAGACCGTCAGCTGGATCGGCGGCTCGCAGCTGATCCGGGCCTGCGCCGAGCGCACCGGTCTGCCGGTGCTCAATATCGGCCGCGTGCTGGCGACGGAATTGTTCGAGCTCAATCGCCAGGGCGCCTGGAACGGGCATATCCCGGTCACTGCGGTGAACTCGGCCATCCTGGTGTTGTCGGCCTTGCTCAATGGCGTGGACCAGGTGGTGTTTTCCAACGAGCGTTCGGCCAGTTACGGCAGCCAGATTCCCGGCACCGGCGAGGTCAATCACCAATGGTCCAAGGGCTGGGCGTTCGAGCAGGCGTTCGGCGATTACGTGCAGCGGCACGTGGCGGCCGACCTACGGTACTACTCGTTGCTGCGGCCGTTGTCGGAGCTGGCGGTGGCGCGCCAGTTCGCCAAGACCGATCACTACGACGCGCATTTTTCCAGCTGCAACCGCAACTTCCACATCATGGGCGAGCGCCCGGTGCATCGCTGGTGCGGGGTCTGCCCGAAGTGCCATTTCGTGTTCCTGGCATTGGCACCGTTCATGCCCAAGACGCGGCTGGTCAAGATCTTCGGACGCAATCTGCTCGACGACGCAACCCAGGCCGGCGGCTACGATGCGCTGCTGGAATTCCAGGACCACAAGCCGTTCGAATGCGTCGGTGAAGGCCGCGAATCGCGCGCGGCGATGGCGGTGCTGGCCAGCCGTGCCGAATGGAAGGAAGACGCGCTGGTGCTGCGTTTCATCCGCGAGATCCAGCCGCAGCTGGACCAGCAGGCGCTGCAGCTGGAGCCGTTGCTGGCGATCGACGGCGAACACCGGATTCCGTCGGCGCTGTGGGAGCGCGTGCGTGCGAATTTCGCAGCTTGAGGGCAAGGCGGTTGCGTTATGGGGCTGGGGGCGCGAAGGACGCGCCGCGTACCGCGCACTGCGCGCCGCGTTGCCCGGCCAATCGCTGACGGTGTTCTGCAACGCCGACGAAGCGCGCGAGCTCGAGACGCTGGCCGATGCTGCGTTGCATGTGGAAACCGACGCCAGCGCGCAGGCGCTGGGCCGGTTCGATGTGGTGGTGAAATCGCCCGGCATCAGCCCGTATCGTCCCGAGGCGCACACCGCCGCAACCGAGAACGGCACGCAATTCATCGGCGGCACTGCGTTGTGGTTTGCCGAGCATGCGCAGCCTGACGGCTATGTGCCTGGCGCCATCTGCGTCACCGGCACCAAGGGCAAGAGCACCACCACCGCGCTGCTGGCGCATCTGCTGCGCGCGGCCGGCCATCGCACCGCCCTGGTCGGCAATATCGGCCAACCCTTGCTGGAAGTGCAGGCGCCGCAACCGGCGCCGGGCTATTGGGCGATCGAGCTGTCCAGCTATCAGACCGGCGAAGTGGGGCGCAGCGGCGCGCGTCCGGAATTGGCGCTGGTGCTGAACCTGTTTCCCGAGCATCTGGACTGGCATGGCGACGAGGCGCGCTACGTGCGCGACAAGCTGGCGCTGGTCACCGAAGGCCGCCCGCGCATTGCCTTGCTCAATGCTGCCGATCCGCATCTGACCCAACTGCAGTTGCCCGACAGCGAGGTGCGCTGGTTCAACCATCCCGATGGCTGGCACCTGCGCGGCGATGTGGTGTATCGCGGCGAGCAGCCGGTGTTCGACACCGCCAACGTGCCGCTGCCCGGCGAACACAATCGGCGCAACCTGTGCGCGGTGCTGGCAGCGCTGGAAGCCCTGGGGCTGGATGCGGCGGCGCTGGCACCGGCCGCAGCGAGCTTCCGCCCGCTGCCGAACCGCCTGCAGTTGCTCGGCAGCGTGGGCGGCATCAGCTACGTCAACGACTCCATCAGCACCACCCCGCATGCCTCACTGGCGGCGCTGGCCTGCTTTGCGCAACGTCGTGTGGCCTTGCTGGTCGGTGGCCACGATCGCGGGTTGGACTGGCAGGATTTTGCCGCGCAGATGGCGCAGCAGGCGCCGCTGGAAATCGTCACCATGGGCGCGAACGGGCCGCGGATCCATGCGTTGCTGGCGCCGCTGGCCGTAAGCGGCCGCTTCGGCCTGCATGCTGCCGACGACCTGGAGCACGCGGTGCGGCTGGCGCGCCAGGCGCTGGGCGAGCAGGGCGGCGTGGTGCTGCTGTCGCCGGGTGCGCCCAGCTTCGGCGCCTATAGCGACTACGTCGCGCGCGGCCGCCATTTCGCCCAGCTGGCCGGGTTCGATCCGGCGGCGATCAGCGCGATTCCCGGCTTGGGCGTGCAGTAGCGCTGCGTTGCTCGCACGCGGAGCGACGGCGCCATCCGCCCCGGGTTTTTCGACGGCCGTGGCAGAACGCCGACGCGATCGGTCCGTCGGCGTCCACGCTGACCCGGTGTGCACGGCGGCAGCGCCTACACTCGCCGGACCTTCCCGGGAGCAGGCACATGCACAAGCAATGGAGATGGCGTGGCGTTGGGTTGTTCGGTGTCTTGGCGTCGCTGGCGTTGCCCGCCGCCGCAGCGATGCAGGCCAAACCGCTGGAATGGACGGTCGGCAAGGACACCTTCAGCGGCGTGCTGGTCTACGACGACGCCGGTGCCGCCAAGCGCCCAGGGCTGGTGATGGTGCCGAACTGGCGCGGGGTCAACGATTCGGCGGTCACCAAGGCCAAGCAACTGGCCGGCGACGACTATGTGGTGCTGGTTGCCGACGTCTACGGCAAGGGCAAGCGTCCGGCCAACGACAGTGAGGCCGGGCAGTTTGCCGGTGCGCTGAAGAAGGACCCGCCGACGCTGCGCGCCCGCGCGCTGAAAGCAGTGGATGTGCTCAAGGCGCAGGCCGGCAAGGCGCCGCTGGATGCATCGCGCATCGGTGCGGTGGGGTTCTGCTTCGGCGGCACCACGGTGCTGGAGCTGGTGCGCGCCGGTGCGCAACTGGCCGGTGTGGTCAGCCTGCACGGTGGCATCGCCACCCCCAGCCCGGCGGCGGCCGGCTCGGCCAGGACGCCGCTGCTGGTGCTCAATGGCGCCGACGACAAGAGCGTGAGCAAGGCGGACATCGCCGCCTTCGAAACCGAGATGAATGCGGCCGGCGCGGACTGGCAGTTCGTCAATTTCAGCGGCGCGGTGCATTGCTTTGCCGAAGCCGATGCCAACAGCCCGCCAGGCTGCCTGTACAACCCGCGTGCGGCGAAACGTGCCTACCGCATGCTCGGCGATTTCTTCGCCGAACGCTTTGGCGATTGACAAGGTGGCCAGAGGCGGCTGACCGCCGCACTGGCGGTCGTCGGGTGTGGCAGATGGCGCGCAGACATGCGGTGCCGGAGTGGGGTGCCGATCCCGGACATGGATCGGATGGCGCACGCAGCATCGGTGTGTGACGCGTTCAGAGGCCGTGTGACAAGGCGCCGCAACCCTGGCATGGGTTGCGGCAGCGTTTCCGCCGGAAAGGCGAGGGTGACCGTCGGCTGTCAGCCCGTTCAGTGAGCGCGGCAGGCGAACCTGCCGCCGCCCGGCTCAATGCGTGCGTTGCACCGCATACCGCGCCAGGCCGCGCAATGCCGCAACTGCGGGGCTGGGCGGCAACGTGTCCAGCGCCTGTTCGGCAGCGGCGGCATATTCGGCGGCACGCTGGCGGCTGTAATCCAGGCCGCCGGTGGCATGAATCGCCGCCAGCACTTCGGGCATTGCGCTCGCATCGCCTTGTTCGACGATCTGGCGCAGGCGCTCCCGGGTGCCCGCATCCGAGTGCGCCATGGCGTGGATCAGCGGCAGGGTCGCCTTGCCTTCGGCCAGGTCGTCGCCCAGGTTCTTACCCAGGTCCGCGGCGTCGGCAGCGTAGTCGAGCACGTCATCGGCAATCTGGAAGGCAAAGCCCAACTGCATGCCGTAGTCGTACAGGCGCTGCTGCACCTGCGCATCCGCGCCCGAGGCCAGCGCGCCCAGGCGGGTGCCGGCGGCAAACAGCACCGCGGTCTTGCGCTCGATCACGCGCAGGTAGGCGGCTTCGTCGGTGTCGGGGTTGTGCACGTGCAGCAGCTGCAGCACCTCGCCTTCGGCGATGCGGTTGGTGGTGTCGGCCAGGATCTGCATGACTTCCATGCGATCCAGCTCCACCATCAACTGGAAGCTGCGCGAATACAGGAAATCGCCGACCAGCACGCTGGGCGCGTTGCCCCACAGCGCATTGGCGGTGCTGCGCCCGCGGCGCAGGTCCGATTCGTCCACCACGTCGTCGTGCAGCAATGTGGAGGTGTGGATGAACTCGATGATCGCCGCCAGTTGATGGTGCTCCGGGCCGGAGCCGCCAGCGGCGTGGCCGGCCAGCATCACCAGCATCGGACGCAGGCGTTTGCCGCCGGCGGAGATGATGTGATCGGCGATCTGGTTGATCAGCACGACATCCGAGGCCAGACGGCGGCGGATCAGCGCATCGACCGCGGCCATGTCGGGCGCGGCGAGGGACTGGATCTGGGGCAGGCCCAGGACGGTGGGGAGGTCTTCGGCGATGGTCATGCGCAGGCGTTCGTGATGTGCGCCGATTATAGGTGTCTGGGCCAGATCCGTCCCGCTGGCCGTGTCCGACGGCCTCCAGCGTGGCCGCAAACCCTTGCGGCGCCAGCGTCGGGCCTGTCCGGGAGCGTCCGGATTCCGACCTGCCGGCGCGGCATTTCCCGGCCCGGCGCTGCGGCGATCCGCCGGGACCGTGGCCGGCAGGTGCGGTAACATTAGCACCAAGACATTCACCGCCGCGCCCACTGGCGCCGGCGCATCATCTCGGAAGCATCTATGGCCCGCGGCATCAACAAAGTCATCCTCGTCGGCAACCTCGGCAACGATCCCGACACCAAGTACACCCAGGCCGGCATGGCGATCACGCGCGTGAGTCTGGCCACCACCAGCATGCGCAAGGACCGCGATGGCAACAACCAGGAGCGCACCGAGTGGCACCGCGTGGTGTTCTTCGGCAAGCTGGGCGAGATCGCCGGCGAGTACCTGCGCAAGGGCTCGCAGGTGTATGTCGAAGGCGAGCTGCGTTACGACAAGTACACCGGCCAGGACGGCGTGGAGAAGTACAGCACCGACATCGTCGCCAATGAGATGCAGATGCTCGGCGGCCGTGGCGAAGGCGGTGGTGGTGGCATGGGCGGCGATCGCCCGCAGCGCAGCCAGGCGCCGCGCCAGCAGCAAGGTGGTGGCGGTGGTGGTCAGGGCGGCGGTCAGGATTATGCCCCGCGTCGTCAGCAGCCGGCCCAGCAGCAGTCGGCACCGCCGATGGACGATTTTGCCGACGACGATATCCCGTTCTGATCGGTAGCCAGCCTTGGTTGTCATTCAAAAGGCCCGCATCGTGCGGGCCTTTTGCTTGCTGGCCGCTGTTGCATCGACGCGGGCCGTGCTGTTCCGATCCGAAGCGCCCTGGACGCGCAGGTTGCCCGACCAGTACGACGGCGCCACTGACCTGTCCACCAAGCGTGGCTAACAGCACCTCGCGCGCAATCGCCAGGTGGCTGAGAACGCCGCACACCCAACACCCATGGAATGTCTGCCTGACACATGCCGATTCCGGACATGGGCCGCGCCCACCTGGCGTTGCGCGCAGTTTTTACTGCCAGGTGCGCTACGCCGACGTCCGGTCGCGGCCGTTCTGCTTGGCGCGATATAACGCCGAGTCGGCGTCGTGCACGAAGGCATCCGGGGTGCGTGGCGTTTCGCCCGGTTCGAACGTCGCTACGCCGACGCTGACGGTGACGTGTGCGCTGGTCGGGCTGGACAGGTGCATCAGCCCGAGCCCGGCGACGGCGCTGCGAATTGCGTCGGCCAGCCGCAGTGCGCCGGCGGCATCTGTCTGCGGCAGGATCATGCCGAACTCTTCGCCGCCGTAGCGCGCGGCAATGTCTTCGCTGCGCCGTGAGCAACCGGCAATCGCGCGCGCGACCAGGCGCAGGCAGGCGTCACCGTTGACGTGGCCATAGGTGTCGTTATAGAGCTTGAAATGATCGACATCGATCATCAGCACCGACAGCGGCGCCTGTCGATGCACAGCCTGCTGCAAGGCACGCGAGAGCCGGTGGTCGAACGCACGGCGGTTGGCAATGCCGGTGAGTGCATCCATCCAGGCTTCGGAGCTGAGTTTGTCCTCGTTGCGATGCATGCGGCGCAGTTGCAGATCCAGCCAGATACCGACGCCCAACAACAATACGCATCCCAGGGCGGCGATCAGGATTCGCTGGCGTGCGGATTGCCGCCAGTTGGCCAACGCGTCATCGACGGCGACCCCGGTCAATACGGTCAATGGATAGGCCTGCGCTGGCGCAAAGCTGGAAATGCGCTCCACGCCGTCGATCGGCGAACGATAGGTGGCCGTGCCATGCCTGCGCGCACGCATGGTGACGTAGATCGAAGTGCCTGCGATCGAGGTGCCGATCACGCCCGGTTTGTCGGGCCGGCGCACCAGCACGATGCCGTCGTCATTGGTCATGCCGATGGTGCCGTTCGGACCGACCTCGAAGGTGCTGTAGTAGTTCTGGAAATACTTCAGTTGCAGCGTGACCAGGACCACGCCGGCAAATTCGCCGCGGGGGGTATTGAGGCGCCGGCTCAAGGTGAGCACCCAACTGCCATCGGAGCGACTCTGCACCGGCGGCCCGACCAGCGACAAGGCGTCGCGATGGTCGCGGTGATATTTGAAATAGGCGCGATCGGCGTTGTTGTGCTTCCTGGGCGTGCTGTCCAGTGACGAACTTACCCAGCTGCCGTCGGCCGCATAGATGAAAATGCCATGCAGCCGGTCCGAGCGACGCGCTTCATGCACCAGGAAGTCATGCATAACCGGTCCCGCACTGGCCGAGCCCTGGTCGTGCTCCACCCGCGACACCAGTCCCGACAGCACGGCATCGGCGATCGTCAGGGTATCGCTGGCATGCTGCGCCAGCGAATTGGCGAGGTTCAACGATTGCGCTTCGGCGGTATGCAGCGCACTCGCGCGCTCGTCGTGGATGGACCAGTATTCCGAACCAAGCAGCAACAGGCACGAAATGCCCAGCACGAAGTGCAGAGCGATGCGTTGTGCTCGTTGCCGTCGCCGCTTGCCGGGTGATGTCACGGGAGTTACCTGTCTGGACATCAGAACGTTGCAACCGCCGTGCCAGCTTAGCCGTGGGCGCTGGGTGGAATCGTTTGCATCGTGAGGCGCAATGCCGATCTGTGATTGATGCCTCATGCGTTGCACGGCAGCTCGCCCGGTATGCGACTGCGTTGCTGTCCAGCCTGCTGTCGTTACGCGCTCGATGCTGCTACGAAATCGCGAGCCCAGAACAGATTCCAAAGCCAGCTCGACTGCATGCGGATAACGCCCGGCGTGTTATCCCGAAGATCGATCACAGCAAGGAGCGCCCCATGCGCGCGATTCGTTTAGCTCAGCCTGCAGGCCTGAATGCATTACATGGTGTTGCCTTGCCCGACCCCGGGCAGCCGGCACGCGGTCAGATCAGGGTGCGGCTGCATGCAAGCTCGTTGAATTTCCATGACCTTGGCGTGGTGTCAGGGCAGATGCCGACCGCTGACGGCCGTATCCCCATGTCCGACGGTGCCGGCGTGGTCGAGGCCATCGGGCCGGAAGTGGATGAGTTCGCCGTTGGCGATCAGGTGGTGTCCACCTTCTTCCCCGAGTGGCTGGATGGCGAGCCGCTGCATGCCGGCTTTGCCACCACGCCCGGCGATGGCGTCGATGGCTATGCACGCTCTGCGGTGGTGGCCGCCGCCCATGCGTTCACACACGCCCCGGCCGGCTACAGCCATGCCGAAGCGGCGACCCTGACCACGGCCGGCGTTACCGCATGGCGCGCTCTGGTGGTCAACGGCGGACTCAAGGCCGGCGACAGCGTGCTGGTGCTCGGCACCGGCGGTGTGTCGATCTTTGCATTGCAGTTCGCCAAGGCGATGGGTGCCACCGTCATCGCGACATCGTCGTCCGACGAGAAACTGGCCAAGGCGCGCGCGTTGGGCGCAGACCATGTCATCAATTATCGGCAGCATGCCGAGTGGTCGGCGCAGGTGCTGGAGATCACCAACGGCCGTGGCGTGGATCACGTGGTCGAGGTCGGTGGGCCGGGCACGTTGGCGCAATCGATCCGCGCTGCACGGGTCGGCGGGCATATCGCCTTGATCGGCGTGTTGACCGGTGCCGCAGGCCCGGTGCCGACCGCGGAAATGATGGGCCGGCAGCAGCGCCTCCAGGGGCTGGTGGTCGGCAGTCGCACGCATCAACAGCAGCTGGTGCGTGCACTGGATGCCTTGCCGCTGCGGCCGGTGATCGATCGCGCCTTCGCGCTCGACGATATCGCCGACGCCTTCGCGCTGCAGCAGGCAGGCGGCCATCTGGGCAAGATCGTGCTGGAATTCTAGGAGCGGTTGAAGACGTGCCGCGCTTGCCGTCAGGCGGGCGCGGCCGCTGTGTGGGATCGGAATGGATCACCCACACACACTGCAATTCCACGCTATCCACACTCGCCTGACGGCCGATCGCCACGCGCTGGCCGCCGCTCAAGAGCGGTCGTTCGTGTCCGGATGTTCTCAATGCAGCGTATCCGGATGCAATGGAGCACCGCGGCGTGTAGATGGAAGCACGCGCGCAGACGCAGATGACATCGTCGTTGTCAGCACATGGAAAGGTCCCGAACCATTTCAAGAACCTGGGGCGCGCTGCAAAACGCGAGCTGCCAGCAGCACACACGAGTGTCGTGCAGCGAGTACGCAACCCACTCCAACAATGATGAGCGCGTTTCATAGGCGCATGCAGTCCATGCCGTCAATGCCCGCCTGCAGCGCCTCTAGAATCGGGCCATACCGCCGATTCGCGCCCGCACGCACTCGCCGCATGCTCACGCGATTGTGACCGGCCGCGCTGCACATTATTTAAGAACTGTATAAGCCAGCATTGTTGGAGATGCCAGCCATGAGAGATATCAAGATGACCCGTCGCGAGGTACTGATCGCTGGCACGGCGTCGGCAGCCAGCGTTGCCGCAACCCAGTCGATGGCCGCCACTGCAGCCAATGCGATGTCGCAGCGGCAGGCAGTCGAGCCTGCCAACGCATCGAGCCAGGTCGCATTCGAAGTCAACGGCAAGCCGGTGACGCTGACCCTGGACAATCGCACCACCTTGCTGGATGCACTGCGCGAACACCTGCATCTGACCGGTACCAAGAAAGGCTGCGATCATGGCCAATGCGGTGCCTGCACCGTGATCGTCGATGGGCAGCGGATGAATTCCTGCCTGTCGCTGGCGGTGATGCATCAGGGCGGCAAGATCACCACCATCGAAGGCCTGGGCACGCCGGACAAGCTGCATCCGATGCAGGCGGCCTTCGTCAAGCACGATGGATATCAGTGCGGCTATTGCACGCCCGGGCAGATCTGTTCGGCGGTGGCGGTGCTGGACGAAGTCAAGCGCGGCATTCCCAGCCATGTCACCGACGATCTGACTGCCAAGACCAGGCTCACCACGCCGGAATTGCAGGAGCGCATGAGTGGCAACATCTGCCGCTGCGGTGCGTATTCCAACATCGTCGATGCGATCAATGATGTCGCGGGAGAGCGCGCATGAAGGCGTTTAGCTACGAGCGTGCGACTTCGCCCGCCGACGCTGCGGCCAAGGCGGCGCGCCAGCCGGGTGCCAAGTTCATCGCCGGCGGCACAAACCTGCTCGATCTGATGAAACTGCAGATCGAGACGCCCTCGCACCTGATCGATGTCAACGGGTTGAGCCTGGATACCATCGAGGAAACACCCGATGGCGGCCTGCGCATTGGCGCCCTGGTGCGCAATACCGAGCTGGCAGCGGATGCCCGTGTGCGTCGCGATTACGCCGTGCTGTCGCGTGCATTGCTGGCAGGTGCGTCGGGGCAACTGCGCAACCGCGCCACCACCGCAGGCAATCTGCTGCAACGTACGCGTTGCCCGTATTTCTACGACACCAACCAGCCATGCAACAAGCGCCTGCCGGGCAGCGGTTGCGCGGCGATCGGTGGCTTCAACCGGCAGCTGGCGGTGATCGGCGTGAGCGAAGAGTGCATCGCCACCCATCCCAGCGATATGGCCATCGCCATGCGCGTGCTGGATGCGGTGGTCGAAACGGTGCGTCCGGATGGACAGACGCGTGCGGTGCCGTTGTCCGAGTTCTACCGTGCGCCTGGCAAGACGCCGCATCTGGAAACCGTGCTGGAACGCGGCGAGCTGATCACCGCGGTGAGCCTGCCCAAGCCGCTCGGCGGCACGCATGTCTACCGCAAGGTGCGCGATCGCGCCTCCTACGCATTCGCCCTGGTGTCGGTTGCGGCGGTCGTGCAACGCGATGGCAGCGTGCGTGTCGGCGTCGGCGGTGTCGCCCACAAGCCGTGGCGCAGCGAGGCGGCCGAAGCACAGTCGCGCCAGGGCGCGCGTGCGATTGCCTCCGTGCTGCTCGACGGCGCACAACCCACCGAACACAACGCCTTCAAGCTGCCGCTGGTTGAGCGCACCTTGACCGCGATCCTGGCCGACACGAGGGCCTGATATGAAATTCGACACTCCCGCCAGTACCAATCCCATCGACCAGCTCAAGGTGGTCGGCAAGCCGGTCGATCGTATCGACGGTCCGCTCAAGACCACCGGGCAGGCGCCGTATGCGTACGAGCATCACGATCTGCCTGGCCATGCCGCCTATGGCCATATCGTTGGCGCCGGCATCTCCAAGGGCAGCATTCGCAGCATCGATCTGAGCGCCGCGCGCAATGCACCGGGCGTGCTCGGCATCGTGACTGCGCAGAATGCAGGCAAGTTGCAGAAAGGCAAGTACAACACGGCCAAACTGCTCGGCGGCCCGGAGATCCAGCATTACCACCAGGCCATTGCGGTGGTGGTGGCCGAGACCTTCGAGCAGGCACGTGCCGCAGGCCAGCTGATCAAGGTCGACTACGGTCGCCACGTCGGCGCCTACGATCTGGAAAAGGCCCGCGATGGCGCCAAGGTCACCAAGGAGGGCGGGGCGCCGAATAGTGTGGTCGGCAATTTCGATAGCGCCTTCGTGGCAGCGCCGGTGCAGCTGGATGCCGAGTACACCACGCCCGATCATTCGCACGCGATGATGGAGCCGCACGCATCGATCGCCATGTGGGAAGGCGACAAGCTGAGCGTGTGGACCTCCAACCAGATGATCGACTGGAGCGCGGGCGATCTGGCCAAGACGCTGGGGATCCCGCGCGAAAACGTGCGTCTGATGTCGCCGTACATCGGTGGCGGCTTCGGCGGCAAATTGTTCCTGCGTGCCGATGCGGTGCTCGCCTCACTGGCCGCGCGCCAGGTCGGACGCCCGGTCAAGGTGATGCTGCCGCGGCCGCTGATCTTCAACAACACCACGCATCGCCCGGCCACCGTGCAGCGCATCCGTATCGGTGCACAGCGCGATGGCAAGATCACCGCGATCGCGCACGAGAGCTGGTCCGGCGACCTGCCCGAGGGCGGCCCGGAAATCGCGGCCGCGCAGACCCAGTTGCTGTATGCCGGCGCCAATCGGTTGATTTCCACGCGCCTGGCGGTGCTCGATCTGCCCGAAGGCAACGCGATGCGTGCGCCGGGCGAAGCGCCGGGTCTGATGGCGCTGGAAGTGGCCATGGACGAGATGGCCGAGAAGCTGGACATGGATCCAGTCAAGTTCCGCATCGTCAACGACACCCAGGTGGATCCGGAAAACCCGCAGCGTCCGTTCTCGCAGCGTCAGTTGGTCAAGTGCCTGGAAGACGGCGCAAAGCGTTTCGACTGGTCCAAGCGCAAGGCCAAGCCGGCCAGCAACCGCGATGGGCGTTGGTTGGTCGGCATGGGCGTGGCGGCCGCGTTCCGCAACGCGCCGGTGATGACCTCCGGTGCACGCATGCGGCTAGAGCAGGGCGGCCGGGTGGTAGTGGAAACCGACATGACCGATATCGGTACCGGCTCCTACACCATCATTGCGCAGACCGCTGCGGAGATGATGGGCGTGCCGCTGGATTGGGTGGACGTGCGCCTGGGCGATTCCAGCTTTCCCGCCTCGGCCGGTTCCGGTGGACAGTGGGGTGCGAACAGTTCAACAGCCGGTGTGTATGCCGCGGCAGTGAAACTGCGCGAAGCCGTCGCCAAGCAGCTGGGGCTGGACCCGGCCAAGGCCGAATTCGCCGATAGCCATGTGCGTGCCGGCGGCAAGCGCATCGCGCTCGGTGATGCCGCGGCCAATGGCGCCCTGGTGGTGGAGGACAAGATCGAGTTCGGCGAGCTTTCCAAGACGCATCAGCTGTCGACCTTCGGCGCGCACTTTGTCGAAGTCGGCGTGGATGTCGCCACCGCCGAGGTGCGCATCCGCCGCATGCTGGCGGTGTGCGCGGCCGGACGCATCCTCAACCCCAAGTCTGCGCGCAGCCAGGTCATCGGCGGCATGACCATGGGCGCGGGTGCAGCGCTGATGGAAGAGCTGGCGGTGGACAAGCGGCTGGGCTTCTTCGTCAATCACGACCTGGCCGGTTACGAAGTGCCGGTGCATGCGGACATCCCGCATCAGGAAGTGGTTTTCCTGGAAGAAAGCGACCCGATGTCGTCGCCGATGAAGGCCAAGGGGGTCGGCGAGCTAGGCATCTGCGGCGTGGCAGCGGCGATCGCCAATGCGGTCTACAACGCCACCGGCGTGCGCGTCCGCGATTACCCGGTGACGCTGGACAAGCTGCTGCCGCATCTGCCCGAGTTGCTGCGCGCGTGAGTGCGGTGGTGGCCCCGGTCACGCATGCAGCGCCGGCCGAGCCGGCGTGGCCGGCATGGCCGAGCTATGCCCTGCACGATGACCTGCTGCCCACGCTGACCGCCTGGCATCGGGCGGGGCAGCGCGTGGCCATCGCCACGCTGATCGACGTGCAAGGCTCGTCGCCGCGCCCATTGGGAAGCGAGATGGCCATCAGCGCCGATGGCCGGGTGGCTGGCTACGTCTCCGGCGGCTGCGTGGAAGCGGCAGTGGCGCACGAGGCCAGCGCCGCCTTGCGCGACGGCATGCCGCGCTGGCTGGACTACGGCGAGGGCAGCCAGGTGCTGGACATCCAGCTCAGCTGCGGCGGCCGTATCGGCGTGCTGGTCTGGCCGGTCCAGGACCTGGGCGAGCATCTGGCACGCTGGCGCAATGCGCGCCAGCACCGTCGCCCGTTCCATGTCGCGCTGGATCGGAGCACCGGCGCCGTCCGTTACCCGGTCAGCCCGCAGGACCTGCGTCCCGATGAATTCCTGCGTACGCACCGGCCGCCGCTGCGGCTGGTGCTGGTCGGTGCCGATCCTGCGCTGCTGGTGCTGGTGTCGCTGGCCAGCCAGATGGGTATCGAGGTACGCGTGCTGCGGCCGCATGGTCCCAGCGAACCACCGCCCGGCTTGGCCGCCGACCATTACGATCGCCGTGCATTGGGCGACGCGCTGCAGGACCTGCATCTGGATGCGGACACGGCGCTCTACAGCCTCGCACATGACGGCGACAGTGACCTGCAGGTCGCCTGCCGCGGGCTTGCCTCCAGGGCTGCCTGCATCGGCATCCTGGGCAGCCGCCAGAAGCGGGAAGCACGCCTGCAGGCACTGCGTGCGCTCGGCTATGACGATGCCGCGCTGGCCAGATTGCGCTTGCCGGCGGGCTGGCGCATGGGGCGCTCCTCCCCGCATACGATTGCACTGGGCATCATTGCCGAAGCCACCCAGGCCGTCGCCGATGGGGAAGCTGCTGCTGCGTTGGCTGGCTAGGAACGGCCACCAAGACGGCTGCGCTCACCGCCATGCAGAGCGCGGACAGTAGTCGTAGGTGCCACTCATACTGCGATTGCTCGGCGCCATCCGCATCGGCTTGACGACCGCTCGCTACGTTCCGTTAGCCACTCCGAGCCGTGTCGCTGTGAGGTCGGAAGGGCACTGCAATCGCGCATTTGCATTAACTTCGATACGAATTTCAATGCGCAGTCGCCAGATGGTGGATGCGTGGTTGTCGATAAAGTTTCTGATGCTGAAAAGTATCCGTCTGGAAGGTAAGTAATTTTTGATATGCCTTTTAAGGCATGCTTTTGTGATCCGCGCTTCTGCCGGTAACTGTGCCATTCAACGCTGGCAATCAGTCGCTGCCGTCGTGATCGCAGCGCTACTGCAGCTCCGCACATTTCTTCGTCATGCTGCCGCAGCAGTGCAATGCGCAACGGTCGGGTGGTAGACGTCGGAAAGCGTCATTCCCTGGATCGGAGAATGCGTTGCAGTTAGTCACTCCGCGCGCACAGTTACCTCTTTAGGCTGGCGCATCCCCAATATGCACACCACGTCGCCATGACCGAATTACTTGATCACTACGACGACGTCTCTGGCGACGCAGCTCGATTGCCGTCGCCTTTTGTTGCCGGTCATCTCGGCCAGGTCCGGAGCAGTGCGCTCGTCGATGTGTGCCCGATCTTGCGTACGTCGCGCCATCGTTCGCCGCGCGCCCTGGCATCGGACGCATGAGCAGCGATCACGTTGCGCTGCTGCTCGCCGCGGGTGCAGGACGTCGGCTAGGGCGTTCCAAACAATTGCTGTTGCGCGACGGCGAACCGTTGTTGCGGCGTTTCGCACGCATCGCGCTACAGACGGCGCCGCGCCGCTGCGTGGTGGTGCTGGGCGCCGATGCCGATGCGTTGAGCGACGTCCTGCAAGGCCTGGAGGTGGAAGTGCTACGTCATGCCGACTGGGCCGCCGGCATGGGCTCCAGCCTGGCGGCGCTGCGCCAGCATGTGCAGGACGATACGTCGCTGAGGCGCAGCCTGATCCTGGGCTGCGACCAGCCCGCGCTGGATACGCCGCATCTGCGCGCCTTGCTGGAAGAAGCGGACCGGGCCGCATCCGGATGCGCCACCAGCGGGTACGCCGGTGTGCGTGGTATCCCGGCGGTGGTCACCCATGCGGCCTGGGCCGACGTGCCGCTCCACGGCGACAGCGGCCTGCGCGGATTGTTCGCCGGCCTGGACGTGCAGAGCTTGGGTTGCGTCAGCGCTCCGGCGCTCGCGCTGGACGTGGACACGCCCGCCGACCTGGCCGCAGCGCAACAGCGTGGCTGGGTGGATGCGGATTGAGACACCGTGACGGGTGCTTGACGCGCTATCCGGCAGCCTGGGGGCTAGGTTGTCTCACGACCACAGCACGAGCGCTTCCCTGATCACCAGGACATAGCCCACCACCATCGCGGTCTTGACCGGAAACTGGAACTTCCTGAGCAGATGCATGCGACCCCTCCCCCGAGGCATCTTCAAGAGCGACGAATTCCCCCGCGCCGTCTGCGCCCGTTGACGGCCAGCCGCGACGTCTGGTCGCCGCTCGAGCGCGAATTTAGCGCCAGCTTCGATCGGTGTCACGTAAGAATTTTCCTACCTTCATGCCAGTGTCCGCCCGACGGCGTTGGCATTAGCAAAAAGACATGCTGGCTATGCCGGACGCGGGGCCCTAGGCCACTCTCCCGCGGCCCCTTGAGTAAGGGCGCGCCGGCATCCCGAACGGGACCCCGGCACTCCCATCGCTGGTGGGCTGCGCCATTGCGCGCTGCCCACTTCCGTCGTTGCACCGCTGCATCTGCCGGCCGGAGGCCCTGATGGACGAGTCCCGTTATGTTGTGCGTATTCATCCCGAACAGGGCGGTTGGTGGGTGACCCGGCCGCAGTGGTCGCCGCTGCGTTATCTGCGCGAGCAGGGCGCGCTGGAAAATGCCGAATTGATGGCCAAGCTGCATTGCATGACCACCGGTCAGCCCAGCGGCGTGGTGTTGAAGACCGCCGAAGGCGAACGCGTGGTGCGTCGCTACGGCTGACCGAGCCGGCCGCTTGCAGGAAGCGCAAGGAAGACGCTGACGATCCTGCCCGGGCAGGGTGGCCGACCACATGCACCCGGCAATCCTAGCGCAGTGCGCCAGCCGGCGGCCTTGCAGTCACGCCGGGAGTCGCCTGCGGATCCAGTCGACTGGACACGACCGATCGGCCATTCTTGCTGCGATCCGCACCTTGGCGGCCCCTGTCGAGAATGTCGCCCCTAGTGAATGCCGCCGGTTCTGCCTTGATCCAAAACGATATCGTGGTCTTCGGCCTGATCGCCGCCACGCTGGGAGCAGTGTTCTGGACCTCCTCGCGCGAGCAGGGGATGTGGCGACGCTTCTACGCCGTGGTGCCGGCGCTGCTGCTGTGTTACCTGCTGCCGGGCATCTACAACACCATCGGCCTGATCGACGGTGCCACTACCCGCCTGTATAACCCTATCGCGCGCGACGTGCTGTTGCCGGCCGCGCTGATCCTGCTCACGCTGAGCATCGACCTGCGCGCCATCCTGGGGCTGGGGCCCAAGCTGGTCGCCATGTACCTGGGTGCGTCACTGAGCATCATGCTGGGCGCGGTGGTGGCGTTTTGGGTGATGGGCTGGGTGCATCCGGCCACGGTGGCCGGCGATACCTGGGCCGGCATGGCTGCGCTGGCGGGAAGCTGGATCGGCGGTGGGGCCAACATGCTGGCGATGCGCGAGGTGTTCGATGTGGATGCCACCACCTTCGGGCAGTTTGCAGTGGTGGATGTGGGCGTCGGTTATGTGTGGATGGCGGCGCTGATCTTCCTGGCCGGGCGCGCGCGCAGCATCGATGCGCGCAGCGGCGCCGATACCCGCGCGCTGGATGCGCTGCAGGAGCGCATGGCGCGGTTCCAGGCCGAACACGCGCGCATTCCCAGCCTGGCCGACCTGATGGTGATCGTGGCGGTGGCGTTCGGCGGGGTCGGGCTGGCGCACGCGCTGGCCAATCCGCTGGCCGCATGGTGCAAGGCCAATCTGCGCTGGTCCAGCCAGTTCAGCCTGGACACGCCGTTCGTGTGGGTGGTGGTGCTGGCGACCAGTATCGGCCTGCTGCTGAGCTTCACCCGTGCGCGCACGCTGGAAGGGGCCGGGGCCTCCAAGGTCGGTTCACTGCTGCTGTATTTCCTGATCGCCTGCATCGGCATGCAGATGGATCTGCTGGCGTTGCTGGATCGGCCCTGGCTGTTCCTGCTCGGGCTGATCTGGATCGCGGTGCATATCGGGTTGCTGTGGGGCCTGGGCCGCCTGTTGCGGGTGCCATTCTTCTATTTCGCGATCGGCTCGCAATCCAATATCGGTGGGCCGGCCTCGGCGCCGGTGGTGGCCGCCGCGTTCCACCCGGCCCTGGCGCCGGTTGGCGTGCTGCTGGGCACGATGGGCTACGCCACCGGCACGTACCTCGCCTATCTGGTCGGCATCACCTTGCGCGCGATGGCGGGAGCGGGCTGACCGACCGTCGCACGGTCGGGGGGCGTCGTCGTCGGGAAGGTGTGGCAGGACGTGCCGGGGGCGCGGTATCACGCATTGCCGCAGTGCCGGCTGTATCCCTTCGACGAGCACTTGGAGCTGTCGTCAGCCACCTCGAGGCGGGCACTGGCCAGCGCCAGTGCCCGGTCATGATTACTGCTGAAGGCCGCGCCGCTGCGCTTCCTGCTGCGTGCTTTGCTGCGACTGCTGCTGGTTGTGCTGCTGCAGCTGATCGACATTGCCGTGCGCCGGCTCGTTGGCCGCCGAGGCAGTCTGCACATGGCTACGCAGATGCGCCGGGTCGTCCATCCGGCCTTGCACCGCAATCAGGCTGTCGCCGTCGCGGTTGGGCACCAGGTGGTCGATCCGCTGCAGGCCGTCGCTGCTCGCACGCGCGGCCACGCTGGCGGCGGTGTTGAGAAACGCGGTGCCGTCACGCAGGCCCAGGCGTTCGCGCTGGCCGTCCAGGCGCACCACCGCGTCGTTGAACAACTGGCTGCCTGCACCTTGCGCCTGCCCGGGCGATTGCATCTCCTGTGCCTTCATCACCGAGTCCATGCCGTGCAGGTCCAGGCGATGCTTCAACATCATGCCCGGCACCAGGCGTCTCCCGAACGACAATGGGTCCGGCTCCGGCAGCTCGATCTGATGCCCGGCCGCATTGGGCATCGCCCATTTCAGCGGGATGCTGTCTTCCTGCAGATGGGTGAGGATCTCGTTCTTGACGTGGTAACCGCGGATCAACTCGCTGCTGGCGTAGTCCTTGGCTGCCGAGGCATCCAGGCCCTGGCGTTCCAGCGTGCGGTCGTTGACGCCGGCGGCGTTGTAGGTCACGGCGGGGATGTCGTTGACCATCGCCGACGCGGCCGCCAGGCCGCCGCCGAGCGAATGCCCCGAGATCACCACCTGGTCGCCGAACGCCTGCTTGGCCTGGCTGCCGAGCTGGATGGCAGACGCGTATTGCGCGTCGTCGAAGCCCAGGCCCTGGCCAAGATTGTGCTTCCAGTCCTTGCCTTCGTCGGTGCCGCAGAAGCCGAGTACCACCTGGCCCTGTTCGTTGCGGTAGAACGCGGCATCGAAGCCGCTCTTGGCATCGTGCAGCAGGCCGGGGTCGATGCCCGCCCGTTGCAGCGTGCTGTCGTCCATGCGCGTCCAGCCGTTGGGCAGCGGCGCAAAGGTTTCGGCGCCGCCTTCGCGTCGCTGCGAGGCAGTGGCATAGAGGTCTTGCAGCAGCGCGGGGAACTGGCGGTCTTCCGACTGCGGTTGCTGTCCACGCATCGACTCAGCGAATGGGGTGGACGAGGAATTTGACGGGCTCATGCGCGGCTCCTTGCGTTCGTCGTGCGAAAAGCCCGCTTAGCGGCTGCTTTCCACGGGAATGTTGTGGGCGCTCAACCATGCGCGCACGTCCGACCTGGTCTTCTGGCCGGCGGCATTGAGCAGGCGGTCCGGGGTGGTGAAGAAATACGCCTGGAAGGTCTTCTGTTGCGCGTTGCGCAGCGTGGGATCCACCCCGGCCTCGAGCAATTGCAGCACTGCCGGGCTTGCCGCGCCGCTTTGTGCGGCCAGGTGCAGCACGCTGTTGCCGGTATTGTCGACGCGCTGTACATCGGCGCCTGCTTCGATCAACAACGCGGTCTGCGCATCGCGCTTGCTCTGCACGGCGCGGAACAATGGCGTCCACCCGGCGCGCGCGCTGACCACATCGACCGGCGCCTTGTGCTGCAACAGGATGTTCAGATATTCCGCATCCTTCGCCATGGCCGCCATATGCACGACCGTTTCCTGGTCCATGCCCGGCAACGACGGATCTGCGCCGGCATCGAGCAATGCCGCAAGGGCACGGGGTTGTTCGTTCCAGATCGCCCACTCGAGCAAGGTGACGTTCTGGTCGCCGTGTGCGGCGAGATCGACTGTCGGTGCGAGTGTGCGGATTCGGGCGACATCACCGTGCGCGATGGCGTTGGCGATATCGGTCAGGCCGGGGTCGCGGAAGGCGACGGTGTGGTCCTGCAGCGTAGCTGACATGGTGGTTTGCTCCTTGGCACCGGGCGAGGCGGTGCATGAGACCGCGAAAAACGAGGTCGCAAGAACGAGCAGGGTGGGGAATCGCGTCTGCATCGAAATCTCCTTCTCCTGATCGCATTCCTGGTGGCACTGCGGTGTGTCCTTCCGCAGCCGGGCCGATCCTACCAGCTGCCTGGACGACGCGCGGTAAGATTTTGTGACATGCCGGCGCCGCAGGTTTCGCTGGTCGAGGCCGTTTGTCGTCGTGGTGTCGGCATGGTGCCGATGCATCACGATGGGCCTCACGCGCGCATGCACTCCGCCACAGCCAACGGTCACAACGCGGCCGGCATAATGGTGTTTTGCGAGCAGATGGGTGCAATGGTCTACGAATTACTGATCAGCGATTGCGATGGCGTGCTTGTCGACAGCGAAATATTGGCCGACCGGGTGATGCGCGAGGCGCTGGCGGCCTTCGTGCCGGCCGAGGCGTTGGAGCAGTTGCTCGGCACAACGTTCGGGCAGACCACGCGCGAGGTATTGCTACGCGTGCAGGAACACTTCGCAGTAAGGCTGCCGGAGACCTTGCTGGCACAGATCCAGGCGCGCAGCGAAGCCTTGATCAAGGCCGAGGTACAGCCGATTGCCGGCGTGCGTGACGCGTTGGAGCAGATTCCGTTGCCGCTGGCGGTGGCTTCCAACAGCCGCCGCCACAATGTGATCGCCTCGGTCGAGCGGGTAGGGCTCACCGCACGCGCGGCGGGGCACATCTTCAGTGCCGACATGGTGGAGCGGCCCAAGCCGGCGCCGGATGTCTATCTGTTGGCCGCACGCACCCTGGGCGTTGCGCCGGAGCGCTGCCTGGTGATCGAAGACAGCCCCACCGGTGCCACTGCCGCATTGGCGGCCGGCATGCAGGTGCTGGGGTTTACCGGCGCCAGCCATATTCCGCAGGGGCACGCCGATACCTTGCGTCGCATCGGTGTGCTGGCGGTGTTCGACGATATGCGCGAGCTGCCTGCGTTGTTCGAGCGGCTGGCGCAAAAACGCGCTGGCTGAGAGCTGCCGGCAGTACGTCTTGGATGCAGTGTCGATGGTGGCGAAATCGCAGCCCTCTCATTCTGCAACCGACCGGGCCAGACCGTGCAGTCGACCTGCAATGACAGAGGGGTGGTGAGACGCTGGTCGACGCACACCGATCCGACCAACGCACCTCATGCACTGCTTGCAACCACGCACACCGACTCTCTCGACGGGGCCTTGCCCGCCCACCGTCGCGGGACCTTACGCGGCATGGATGCCGCGTAAGAGCCTACAAGGACGTACTTGCGGCGTGTCCCGCGAGGGTGGGCGGGCAAGGGCCCTGCAGCCAAGCCACAGACACACGCTCTACAACTGATCCATGCGCAAAGCCGTATATCAGCCGCTCTACCTTGCGACATGTCCCGCGATGGTGAGCGGGCAAGAATCCTGCCACCAACCCCAAGCCATCAACGCAACAGGGCGCGATTCGCATCGCGCCCTGTTGCGTTCCGACTCGCCACCTATCCGATCATCCGGTCAGCAGCAGCGAAACCCGCTCTTGCCGCCGTAACGCGCGTCCTGGCGCTCGCGGAAGAAGGTGGGGTAGTCCATCACCGGTTTGTCGGGGTGTTTTTCCAGCATGTGGCGCACGTAGTTGTCGTAATCGGGAATGCCGCAGCACAGACGTGCGGTCTGGATCAGGCGCCGCCAGATGCGGCGATGCACCTGGTATTGGCTGGCGAGAACGAGTTGGGTGCCCATTACAGATCCGCCATCTGGTGTGGCTGCAAGGCCACGTACGGGGTTTCGCGGTCGCTACGCTGCGGATTGCGGCGCGCAATCACGATGGTCTTGATCGCGTAGATCAGGATCGAACCCACCACGAACAGGAACAGCACGGTCAGCCCGGTATTGACGTAGGCATTGGTGACGATCTGCTGCATCTGCGCCACCGTCTTGGCCGGCGCGGTGATGGTGTTGCTGGCGATGGCGTCCTGGTACTTGTGCGCCTGCGCCAGGAAGCCCTGCGCCGGGTTGCTGTCGAAGATCTTGATCAGCCCCGCATAGGTGGTGCAGATCAGCAGCCACACCGCCGGCACCAGGGTGACCCAGGCGTAGCGGTCGCGCTTCATCTTGAACAGCACCACCGTGCCCAGCATCAGTGCGATCCCGGCCAGCATCTGGTTGGAGATGCCGAACAACGGCCACAGGGTCTGGATGCCACCGAACGGATCGATCACGCCGGTGTACAGCAGGTAGCCCCACAACGCCACGCAACCGGCGGTGGCGATGATGTTGGCGGCCCACGATTCGGTCTTCTTCAGCGCCGGGATGAAGTTGCCCAGCAGGTCCTGCAGCATGAAGCGGCCCGCACGCGTCCCGGCGTCCACGGCGGTCAGGATGAACAGCGCTTCGAACAGGATCGCGAAGTGGTACCAGAATGCCATGGTGTCTTCGCCCGGCAGCAGCTGGTGCAGGATCTGCGCGATGCCCACCGCCAGGGTGGGCGCACCACCGGCGCGTGCCAGGATGCTGTGCTCGCCGATGTCGCGCGCCGTGGCTTCCAGCACCTCCGGCGTGATCGCAAAGCCCCATTCGGACACCTTGGCCGCCACCGCCACCGTGTCGCTGCCGACCAGCGAAGCGGGGCTGTTCATGGCGAAGTAGATGCCCGGCTCGATGATCGATGCGGCTACCAGCGCCATCACCGCCACGAACGATTCCATCAACATGCCGCCGTAGCCGATGTAGCGCATGTGGCCTTCATTGGCGAGCAGCTTGGGGGTGGTGCCCGAAGCAATCAGCGCATGGAAACCGGAAACCGCGCCGCAGGCGATGGTGATGAACAGGAACGGGAAGATGCCGCCCTTCCAGACCGGACCGTCGCCGGTGGAAGCGAACTGGGTCAGTGCCGGCATCTTCAGATCCGGCATGACCACCAGGATGCCGATCGCCAGCGCCAGGATCGTGCCGATCTTGAGGAAGGTGGACAGGTAATCGCGCGGCGCCAGCAGCAGCCATACCGGCAACACCGACGCCACGAAACCGTAGCCGATCAGCATCCAGGTGATCTGCTTGGCGGTGAAGGTGAATGCCGGGCCCCAGCTCGGATCCGCCGCGACCTTGCCGCCCAGCCAGATCGCGCCCAGCAGCAGGATCAGGCCGACCACCGAGATCTCGCCAATCTTGCCGACCCGGATGTAGCGCATGTACACGCCCATCATCAGCGCGATCGGCATCGTGGCGATGACGGTGAACATGCCCCACGGGCTTTCCGCCAGCGCCTTGACCACCACCATCGCCAGCACCGCCAGGATGATGATCATGATCAGGAAGGCGCCGAACAAGGCGATGGTGCCGGGCACCTGGCCCATTTCCTCGCGCACCAGATCGCCCAGCGAACGGCCGTTGCGGCGGCTGGACAGGAACAGCACCACGAAGTCCTGCACCGCGCCGGCGAACACCACGCCGACCACCAGCCACAGCAGGCCGGGCAGGTAGCCCATCTGTGCGGCAAGCACCGGGCCGACCAGGGGCCCGGCACCGGCGATCGCGGCGAAATGATGGCCGAACAGCACGTGCTTGTTGGTGGGCACGTAGTCCAGGCCGTCGTTGTTGGCCACCGCGGGCGTGGCGCGGGTGACGTCCAGCTGCATCACCTTGTCGGCGATGAACAGGCTGTAGAACCGGTAGGCGATCAGATAGATCGACACCGCCGCCACCACGATCCACAACGCGTTGATGTGTTCGCCGCGGCGTAGCGCCACGGTGCCCAGACAGAACGCGGCCAGCAGCGCCAGCGCGCCCCAGGCCAGCTTCGAGAACCCTTTCATGCATGCCCCTCAGGAACGATTCACCCAAGGGTCACCCTCTGCCCGCCCGGGGTCAATGGCGCCGTTCCGGGCCGGGGTAAAACTTTAGTTGTAGAGCGTCGTGGCGCCGCCTGCCGGATCGCGCGGCGGTGCCGGCGGGTTTTGGAACGATCGGTTGCGCCGGTCGCGGTTGGGCCGCGTGCCGGCTGCATCCATTATTCGAGCCAGTCATTCACGCAGGGAGAGGTCGATGAGCACCACCACCACCGCAGCGGCGCACGTGCTGCGCACCATCCGTGGCATGCCCGCCTCCGACGGTGCCGGAGTCAAGCTGACCCGCGTGATCGGCACCCAGCAGCTGCCGGACCTGGACCCGTTCCTGATGCTGGACGAGTTCGGCACCGACAAGGCCGAAGACTATCTGGCCGGGTTTCCCAGCCATCCGCACCGCGGCTTCGAGACGGTGACCTACATGCTGGACGGGCGCATGCGCCACAAGGACAACCACGGCAACGAGGGGCTGCTGACCCCGGGCAGCGTGCAGTGGATGACCGCCGGGCGCGGGCTGATCCATTCGGAAATGCCCGAGCAGGAATCCGGGCGCATGCGCGGCTTCCAGCTGTGGGTGAACCTGCCGGCGCGCGACAAGATGACCGAGCCCAAATACCAGGAGTACGCCCCGGAACGCATTCCGGTCGCCCAGCCGGCGCCTGGCGTCACGGTCAAGGTGATCGCCGGCGCGGTGGGCGAGGTGCGTGGCCCGATCGTGCAACCGGCCACCGAACCGGTGTACCTGGATATCGCACTGGCACCAGATGCGGCCTGGGACTATGTAATGCCCAGCGGCCACAACGCGTTTGCCTACGCATTCGAAGGCGCGGTGACGGTGGGCGAGGGCAATGCCGCGCGTGTGCTGCCGGCGCAGCAACTGGCGGTGCTCGGTGGCGGCGAGCGCCTGACGCTGCGGGCCGGTGCAGACGGTGCGCAGCTGATCCTGGTGGCGGGCCGCCCGCTCAACGAGCCGGTGATGCGGCACGGCCCGTTCGTGATGAACACCAAGCAGGAACTGATGCAGGCCTTCGTCGATTTCCAGGAAGGCCGGTTTTGAGCCGGCGCGCTACAGCCACCGCGGGGTTAGCGGCATGAGTGACCGGCCCGTCAGTGTCAGCACCGGCGCGGTGCCGTACACCGTGAGCATCCATGATGGTCGGCATAGCTGGAGCGGCGACACCCAGCCGGCCAATGGCGGCGCCGACGCCGGGCCGGATCCGGAGTCGCAGGTGCTGGGCGCCCTGGGTGCCTGCACCGCGATCACGGTGTCGATGGTGGCCGCGCGCAAGCAGTGGCCGTTGACGGCGGTGCATGTGCATCTGCATTACACCCAGCGCGGCGCTGCGGGCACGCGGATCACGCGGCAGGTCGAGCTGGAAGGCACGCTGGACGATGCGCAGCGTGCGCGCCTGCTGGAGGTGGCCGACAAGTGCCCGATCCATCGCCTGCTCACCGGCGAGGTGCGGATCGAGACAGCATTGCAGGGCGACGGCGACGGCGACGCGTCAGCTGCGGCGGCAGGCGTCTGAAGCGCAGGCGAGCCGCATGCGGGTGCTCCGCCGGCTCGCCTGAAAGACCGCGTCAGGCGAGCCGGCCCTGGCGCGTCACGACCGCTTGCCTCAGCGCTGCAGTGCCAGGCTGGCCGGCTGCAGGTCCATGTTCTGCACCAGCGACTGCATCGAGGCCAGTTCCTCGCTGTTGGCGCCGTCGATCCATAGCTGCGCGTAGCGCTTCTTGCCCAGCTCGACCACGGTGACGCGGCGCGACTCCATGCCCGGCAGCTCGCGGCCGCCCAGGTCGAGCTTGTACCAGTAGAACTCCTCCTGCTGGATCTGGCCTTTCTCCGCGCGTCGGTCGCGCGCCAGCGTCATCGCCGGGTCGCGGGTGGTCAGCATCACCCCGACCACCTGGCGACCGTCGGCAGTCATGGCCTTGCAGACCAGATAGTCCGCGCCTGCAAGCTCGCTCCACTGCAGCCCGGAGGCTGGCGGTAGCGGCGGGCAGACCGGTGAGGTTTGGGCGTGAACGGTGGCGGCGGCCAGCAACAGGCTCAGGCCGACAAGGCAGGATGCGGACTTCATTCAAGTGTTCCCCGGCGTTGGATGTCTGCGCAGGGACAGCGTCGTCGCGCGTGTCGCCGCATCAGCCCCGTGCGCTCCCCGCCCGGCTGTGCCCGCACGCAACCTGTCCCCAACCTATGGGGACATCACTACCACAGGTGTGGCTGCAAGCTCAAGCGCAATTCGCAGGCTGGGCTGCAATCGGTCGTGCACACCGGCACTTCCGTTTCGAGACCTGGGTGGGTTGCGCGGCGCTCGCGCGACAGCCTGCGGTCAGGGGTAGTTGACCGGTTTGGGGGCCGGGGTTTCCGGCAGCGGAATGAATTCCTTGTCGTCGCCGGGAATGCTGCCGAAGCGACCGGCCTGCCAGTCGTCCTTGGCCTGCTCGATGCGCTCCTTGGAGCTGGAGACGAAGTTCCACCACAGGTGGCGCGGGCCATCCAGCGGCTCGCCGCCGAGCAGCATCGCCTTGAGCGGCGTCCTGGCGCGCAGGCGTCCGCGGCTGCCGGGCGAGGGCACGATCAGGTGGCGCGCGGGCACGTCGGCGCCATCCAGCTGCGCCTCGCCTTCCAGGATGTAGAGCGCACGTTCGGCATGGCCGGTGTCCAGGTCGATCTCCGCATCCGGCTGCAGATCCAGCGCGACATTGAGCGTGCCGCTGAACACCTGCACCGGCGATTCCTCGCCGTACGCACGGCCGGCGATCACGCGTAGCCAGACGCCATCGCGGCGTTGCTGCGGCAGGCTGGCGGCGGCGTGGTGATGGAAGGCGGGCGCAGTTTCTTCGGCCGAGCGCGGCAGTGCGATCCAGGTCTGCATGCCGTGCAGCGCATGCGTGCGGGCGCGCTCGGGGCCGGGCGTGCGTTCGGAGTGGGCGATACCGCGGCCGGCAGTCATCCAGTTGACGTCGCCGGGGCGGATCACCTGGTCCGAGCCCAAGGTGTCGCGGTGGCCGATCTCGCCGGACCACAGGAAGGTGACCGTGGCCAGGCCGATATGCGGATGCGGACGCACGTCGATGCCGTGATCCGGCTCCAGCACCGCCGGGCCCATATGGTCGACGAACACGAACGGGCCGACGCTGCGCGCCTGCAGCGTGGGCACGGCGCGGCGGACTTCCAGCCCGCCGATGTCGTGCACGCGGGGAGCGATCAAGGTGGTCATGGCGGCGGCTCGCGGTGGCTGGAGTGGTCGCCAGCTTTGCATGCGCGCACGTGGCCGGGCGAGCGCTCCACCAAGACAGATCGTCCCGGAGGCAGTGTCACGTACGAGGCGGGCGACGTGTTTTCAAGGGCGAGCGGCGCATGCCGCGCGATGGCAGTCGAGCCGCGTGCAGCGATGTGCTGCATTGATGGGAGGAATGAAATCTTTCGCGACGATGACGTGCCTTGTCGCAGCAAGCATCATCGCTCGATTGCGAAAGAGTTCGCGCCGGTATCGCTAGCGCCGATGCGCGCCGTGCCTGAATGCCGCGCGTTGGAACGTCGTTGCATGGCGCGCTGGCGGCCAGCGCGGGCGCGCCGAGCTCGTTCGTCGCGGACGACGGCTGCAGGCACGCAGCAGGTCGATCGCGATTGACCGTCGCGCGCTAGAACAGTTGTGCGGGCGCCGTGGTGTCCAGGGCGATCTCGCCGCGCCGCGAGGCCAGCCGATCGGCCAGGCGCGTGGGCTCGGGCAGGCGATAGGCGCGCAGGGTACGCAGCGTCCAGTCAAGCGCGCCCTGCATCGAGACGCGATGGCCCGGCGAGACGATCAGCGGATTGCAGCGCAGCTTGCTGCGCAGCGCCCAGCCGATCTGCGTGCCGCCCAGCAGGATCGGGCTGTGGTCGCCGCGCTCGGGTCCCGGCTCGACGAAGCTGCCTGCCAGGCGTTGCTTGGCCACGCCGATGCTGGGCAAGCCGGTCACCACGCCAAAGTGCGCAGCGATGCCGAGCTTGCGCGGATGCGCGATGCCCTGGCCGTCGATGAAGACCAGATCGGGCGGGCGCGAGAGCAGTGCCAGCGCCTGCAGCAAGGCCGGCAGCTCGCGAAAGCTGAGCAGCCCCGGTACGTACGGCATCGAGGTGGGCACGCGCGCGACATGCGTTTCCAGCGGCAGCAGCGTGTCTGCATCCAGCAGCACCGCGGCCGCACGCGTGGTCTGGCCGTCGTCTTCGAAGCCGACGTCGAAGCCGGCGAGCAGCTGCGGTGTTGCGCCGGCCTGGTCCTGCAGCACCACGCGGTGTGCCAGTTGCTGTTGCAACTGTCGCGCCTGGATGACGCTGCCATCCCAACCGGCAAAGACGGGATCGATCGTTTGCATGGCTGCAGCATCGCGCGCCGGGCGTGGCGGTGTCGTGCACGCCTGCGATGCGCTGGCTGCCGTTACAATCGCAGGCTGATCGGCCCCCAATCGGAGAACCGTAGTGACCCGCAAACTCGTACTGCTGCGCCATGGCCAGAGCCAATGGAACCTGGACAACCGTTTCACCGGCTGGGTGGATGTGGAACTCACCGAGCAAGGCCGCCAGGAAGCCGCTGCGGCCGGCAAGCTGATGAAGGACGAAGGCCTGCAGTTCGATGTGGCGCACACCTCGGTGCTCAAGCGCGCCATCCACACGCTACAGGGCGCGTTGAAGGAACTCGACCAGGACTGGTTGCCGGTGTCCAAGAGCTGGCGCCTCAACGAGCGCCACTACGGCGGCCTGCAGGGGCTGGACAAGGCCGAGACGGCAGCCAAGCACGGCGAAGAACAGGTCAAGATCTGGCGCCGTTCCTACGACATCCCGCCGCCGGCGATGGACGTCAACGATCCGGGGCATCCGTGTCACGACCGTCGCTACGCCACGCTGGACCGCAATGCGTTGCCGGGTACCGAGTCGCTGGCGACCACGCTGGTGCGCGTGCTGCCGTACTGGCACGACGCGATCGCACCGCAGTTGAAGGCCGGGCAGACCGTGCTGGTGACTGCGCACGGCAACTCGCTGCGTGCGCTGTACAAATACCTCAACGATGTCTCCAACGAGCAGATCCTGGAGCTCAACATCCCGACCGGCATCCCGTTGCTGTTCGAGCTGGACGACAACCTGCAGGTGCAAAGCTTCCGCTATCTGGGCGACCCGGAAGCGGCCAAACGTGCCGCCGAAGCGGTGGCCAACCAGGGCAAGGCGAAGTAATCGCCGCATCCGCCGGCTGCGCTGCGTGCATGGCGCGCAGCGTGGCGTGGGTTTCGCAACGCGCGTTTGAACGAGGCGTGCGGGTTTGACACGCAGGCGGCGCCTGTTCGCGGATCGAACGGGTACCGCAGGGCAGCATGCGTGTGTTCTTGCAGGGGAGACATGATGTCCAGCAAGCGTAATAGGCAACAGATGAGTGCCACCTACTGCCGCGCATATTTGGTCACGTTGGGTTGGCCGGTGGCAGCGCTGCGTTCGCGGTGCTGGCCTGGGGCAGCGTGTCCGCTTCGGCGATCGGCGTGGCGCTGCTGATCTGCGTCATGGGTGTGGCGCTGCTGATGTTCGGTTTCCTGGGGCCGTCGCGGCAGATGGAATCCTGGGCGGAGGCAGCGTCCGGGCATGAGGTCGCGCTGGTGCTGATGGCGCTGGCGTATCCGGTGTATCTGTTGATGGCGCCGGTGTACGCACGCAAATGATGGCAGTCGATGGCGCGCTGCTGCGCCGGACTGCTGGGTGGTTTCCGCGGCGGTAGATGGCGCTGGCACGCGCGTGCCCAGCTGACGCGCAGTGTCTTGTCGGTCGTTGTGCGTTCTTCGATAAGGCGCGGCACCGGACGTCAGGGCGTTGCGGTGCCGTTGCGATGATGGTGTGGTTGGTGTGTCTGCGCTGATTGCCTACTTTTTGACTGCGTCCGACGCGGTCGTCTGCCTTGGAGAATGGAAAGATGTTGAGCAAATTCGCGCCACTGTCGCTTGCGGTGGCCATCGCGGTGACGCTCTCGGCGTGTGGCAGTTCCGACGACAGCGCCAAGCCGGCACCGGCCGCAACGCCGGCCGCACCGACCAGGGTGGATGTGTCCAAGCTCGATGCACCGATCGTGGCCTTCGGCATCAACGATCTGGATCCGGCCATCAACGCGTGCCAGGACCTCAACGGCTTCGTCAACGCCAAGTGGCTCAAGGCCAATCCGGTGCCATCGGACCGCACCAGCTGGGGCAGTTTCGAAGTGCTGGCCGAGCGTTCGCTGACCATCCAGCACGCGCTGGTGGAGCAACTGGCGCGCGGCAACCTGTCGGCCGGCTCGGTGGATGCCAAGATCGCCGACCTGTGGCGCACCGGCTCGGACGAAGCGGCGATCGACAAGGCCGGCATCACGCCGCTGCAGCCGCAGCTGAAGGCGATCGATGCGCTGACCGATGCGCCGTCCATCGCCGCGTGGTTGCGCGACAGCTATGCCAAGGGCCAGGGCTTCGTGTTCT
Source organism: Xanthomonas sp. LMG 8993 (assembly GCF_009835065.2). NCBI lineage: Bacteria > Pseudomonadati > Pseudomonadota > Gammaproteobacteria > Lysobacterales > Lysobacteraceae > Xanthomonas > Xanthomonas sp. LMG 8993. The sequence goes on from NZ_QVIF02000002.1 coordinate 673,188, forward strand.
CGTTCGGCGCCAATGCCGACTACAAGAATTCCGAACAGATGATCGCCTACGCGGGCCAGGGCGGTCTGGGACTGCCGGAAAAGGGCTATTACACCGATCCGGCGCAGGCCAAGATCCGTGAGCAGTACGTGGCCTACATCGCGCGCGTGCTGGAATTGTCCGGCGTCGCGCCAGCGCAGGCGGCAACCCAGGCCAAGGCGGTGATGGCGTTCGAAACGCGCCTGGCCAATGCCTCGCTGTCGCGCATCGAACTGCGCGACCCGGCCAAGCGCTACAACCCGGTCGATGTGGCCGGCGCCAATGCGGTCACGCCGCATTTCGACTGGCAGGCGTTCTTCAGCGCGCTCAAGGTGCCGGCCGGGACCTTCTCGCTGAGCCAGCCGGGTTACTTCGCCGAGCTCGATGCGATGCTGGCCGACACGCCGGTGGACACCTGGAAGGCCTACCTGCGTTTCCACAGCGTGGATGAGGCAGCGCCGTATCTGGCCAAACCGTTCGAGCAGGCCAATTTCGATTTCTATGCCAAGACGCTGCGTGGCCAGCAGGACATGCTGCCGCGCTGGAAGCGCACCTTGAACGCGGTCAACGAGGCGATGGGCGAGGCCCTGGGCCAGTTGTACGTGCAGTCCGCGTTCCCGGCCGAGTCCAAGCAGCAGATGCAGCAACTGGTGCAGAACCTCTCGGCGGCGCTCAAGGCGCGGCTGGAAAAACTCGACTGGATGAGCGCGGAAACCAGGCAGCGCGCGCTGGAGAAGTGGGCCAGCTTCACGCCCAAGATCGGCTACCCGGATCAATGGCGCGACTGGTCGGGCCTGGAAACCCGTGGCGATGGCTTCCTGGCCAACATGCAGGCCGCGCAGGCGTTCAACTACCGCTACATGCTGGACAAGATCGGCAAGCCGGTCGACAAGCGCGAGTGGCATATGACCCCGCAGACGGTCAATGCGTACTACAACGCCACGCGCAACGAGATCGTGTTTCCGGCGGCGATCCTGCAGCCGCCATTCTTCGATCCCAAGGCCGACCCGGCGTTGAACTACGGCGGTATCGGCGCGGTGATCGGGCACGAGATGATGCATGGCTACGATGACTCGGGCAGCCAGTTCGATGCCAAGGGCAACTTCGATACCTGGTGGACCGATGCGGACCGCAAGCTGTTCACCCAGCGCACCGATCAGCTGGTGGCGCAGTTCGACGGCTATGAGGCGATTCCCGGCGTACATGTCAAAGGCAAGCTGACCCTGGGCGAGAACATCGGCGACCTGGGCGGTCTCACCGTGGCCTACGACGCGCTGCAGATGGCGTTGCAGGAACAACCCGACGCCGGCAAGGATATCGACGGTTATACCCAGGACCAGCGCTTCTTCATGAACTGGGCCACGGTGTGGCGCCGCAACTTCACCGACGGCGAACTGCGCGTGCGCCTGAACACCGATCCGCATGCGCCGGCCAATTTCCGCGCCAATGGCGCGCCGTCGAACATGCCGGCATTCGCGCAGGCATTCCAGTGCAAGCCCGGCGATGCGATGGTGCGTGGGGACAAGCAACGCGTTGCGATCTGGTGATCGGCGCAACTGCAGCACGTGCGGTTGCGACCGCGCGTGCTGCAAATGCCTTGTTTTGGCGGCTTTGTAGAGCCTGCTTGCGGCTGCGTCTGCACATCGGGCTGCCTGCGTAACGTCTAGACTGCCGCGCTTCGACCGGCGGGGAGCGGCAGTGACAAGGCGAAAGATCTTCAAGGCGATCGGGATCGGTGTGCTGATCCTGGTGCTGGGCAGCGTGCTGTCGTTGTACGGCTACGGGCGCTTTGCCGATCGTCAGCGCGGTGCGGTGAGCCATGCGCTGCCTGCCACGGCGATCGCCACGCCGATCGATCGGGTCGTCGCGCCGCTGCAGCAGGCACATGCCGGCCAGACCGGCATGGTGATCCTGCCCGACAACGTCGACGCGTTTGCGGTGCGCGCGCTGACCGCGCGTGCGGCCGGGCGTAGCCTGGATCTGCAGTACTACATCTGGCATGCGGACTTCACCGGCAACCTGCTGCACAACGAGCTGCTGCATGCGGCCGATCGCGGCGTACGCGTGCGCCTGCTGCTGGACGACATGAACATCCACGGCAGCGATTCGGTGCTGGCGGCGCTGGACAGCCACCCGCTGATCGAGATCCGGCTGTTCAATCCCACCCGTGCGCGCGAAGGCACGCTGATGCGCGGCGTGGAGATGGTGCTGCGCATGTTCAGCATCAATCGGCGCATGCACAACAAGGCCTGGATTGCCGATGGCCGGATGGCGGTGGTGGGTGGCCGCAATGTCGGCGACGAGTATTTCGATGCGGCGCGCGACACCAACTTCATGGACATGGATGCGGCATTGATGGGGCCGGCCGTGGGCCAGGCCGAGCAGGTCTTCGATGCGTACTGGAACAGCCCCAACGCCTTGCCGCTGGACGCGCTGGTGACCGCACGGCCGCAGGCACTGGATGCGTTGCGCGGCAGTCTGGACGCCGGCCTGGCATCGGCACGCGCGCATCCCTACGTGGAGCGGCTGCGCCAGTCGCCGAGCGTGCAGGCCCTGACGCAGGGCCAGCGCCAGGTGCACTGGCTGGAGCAGGCGCGCATCGTCTCCGACCCGCCGGAAAAGGCCGAAGGCGCACCACCGCAGGCGGACTGGATGACGCCAATCCTGATCGGCGAGATGGCGCGTGCGCAGCGCGAGCTGAAGGTGATCTCGCCGTACTTCGTGCCGGGCGAGGAAGGCATGCGCTGGATCGGCCAGTTGCGCCGGCGCAATGTGCGCGTCAGCGTGTTGACCAATTCGCTGGCGGCAAACGACGTGGTTGCCGTCCACAGCGGCTACGCCGGTTACCGCGTGCCCTTGCTCACCCAGGGCGTGCGCCTGTACGAGCTCAAGCCGATGGGCAAGCCGGACGGCAGCCTGTTCGGGTCCAGCGGGGCCAGCCTGCACACCAAGGCCTTCGTGGTGGACGACAGCAGCGGCTTCATCGGCTCGTTCAATCTGGATCCGCGCTCGATGAACCTCAATACCGAGATGGGCCTGCTGTTCAACGATCGCGCAGTGGCCGCGCAACTGGAACAGGTCTACAACCGCAAGATCGGTGCGCCGGTGAGTTACCGCGTGACCCTGGAGCAGGGCGAGTTGCGCTGGCACGACGATGCGGCGCAACCGCCCGAGGTGTGGTCGCAGGAGCCGGCAGCCAGCGTGTGGCGGCGTGGCGCGGCGACGGTGATGGGCTGGTTGCCGCTGGAGTCGCAGTTGTAGTTCCGCTGCGCGCGCGTGCAGCGCGCTACTGCAGCTGTGTCACGATCTCGCGCGCCATCGCGCCCAGCGGCAGGATGCGGTCGGCGCCGCCGCGTTTGATCGCTTCCTTGGGCATGCCGAATACGATGCTGGTGTGCTCGTCCTGCGCCACCGTGCGCGCGCCGGCCTGACGCATTTCCAGCAGCCCGGCGGCACCGTCGTCGCCCATGCCGGTCATGATGATGCCCAGCGCATTGCTGCCGGCCGCACGTGCGGCCGAGCGGAACAGCACATCCACCGACGGACGATGCCGGTTGACCGGCGGGCCTTCCATCACTTCGACAAAGTACTGCGCGCCACTGCGGCGCAGCAGCAGATGCTTGCCGCCGGGCGCGATCAGTGCGCGGCCCGGCATCACCCGGTCGTTGTTGGCCGCTTCCTTCACTGCGATCTGGCACAGGCCGTTGAGGCGCGCGGCGAAGGCGGCGGTGAATTTCTCCGGCATGTGCTGCACGATCACGATGCCGGGGCAGACGCGCGGCAAGGCGGTCAGCACTTCTTCCAGCGCCTGGGTACCGCCGGTGGAGGTGCCGATGGCGACAATGCGCTCGGTGGTCTGCGCCAGCGCGCGCCCGCTTTGCGCCGGCAGGATCACATCGGCGGTGTGCTTGACCTCCGCTTCCAGCGGCGCTGCGGCAACCCGCGCGGCCAGCCGTTTGACGTTGGCGCGTGCGGCGCTGCGCACCGTATTGACCAGTTCCTCGGCCGAGTCGGTGAGGAACTGCTTGAGCCCCAGCCGCGGCTTGGTCACCACGGCCACCGCGCCGGCGGCCAGGGCATCCATGGTGACGCGTGCGCCTTTTTCGGTGAGCGTCGAACAGATCACCACCGGGGTGGGGCGCTCGCTCATGATCTTGCGCAGGAAGGTGATGCCGTCCATGCGCGGCATTTCCACATCCAGCACGATCACGTCCGGCCATTGCTTGCGCATCTTCTCGATCGCCAGCAACGGGTCGGCCGCGGTGGCGATGACCTCGATGTCGGCCGCGTCGTTGAGCACGCCCACCAGCACCTGGCGCACCACCGCCGAGTCGTCGACGACCATGGCCTTGATGGGACTGGGGCTGGCGGCAGGGCGGTTGAGGGCTATCGACACGGCGGATCCTTGGCTCAGGCCTTGCGGAAGATCGAGGGTGCCACCTGGACCAGATCGATGTCGAGTTCGCTCAGGCTTTCCGAATGACCGATGCAGAAATATCCGCCCGACTTGAGGTTGGACAGCACGCGCAGGATGACCTCGCGCTTGGTCTGACCGTTGAAATAGATCATCACATTGCGCAGGAAGATCGCATCGAAGCTGCCCAGCATCGGCAGGGCCGTGTTGAGGTTGGCATGCACGAACTTGACCCGGTCGCGCAGGCGGCGCTCCACCAGCAAGGTACCGTCGTACTCGCCCTGACCACGCAGGCAATAGCGCTTCAGATACGCCTGCGGAATGCCGTCGATACGTTGCAGCGCGTAGTGCCCGGTGCGCGCCTTGGCCAGCACGCGGGTACTGATGTCGCTGCCGACCACTTCGAACGGCCGCCCCTGCAAGGCGTCGTCCAGCACCATTGCCATGCTGTAGGCCTCTTCGCCGCTGGAGCTGGCCGCGCTCCAGCAGCGGAACGGCAGGCCGCCGCGATGTTCGCCGGCCAGCTTGCGCAGCAGCTCGAAGTGCTTGGGCTCGCGGAAGAAGTAGGTCTCGTTGGTGGTCAGCAGATCGATCGCGGTCTGGATCTCGGCGCGGTCCTGGCGGCTTTCCAGCAACTGCAGGTACTGCGTGTAATTGCTGAACTGGTGTTCGCGCAGGCGCTTGCCCAGGCGGCCGCACAACATGGCCTTCTTGCCGGAGGAAATGCTGATGCCGGCCGCTTCGAAGATGAAGCGCTGGAAGCGGCCGAATTCCTGTTCGGTGATGGCGGTGGCCGTGCTCATGTCAGGCGACATCCGCATCGCTGGGCAGTGCGTTGCCGCACAGGCGGGCGATGCGCACGGCGTGTTCGCGCCACCATTCCGACAGCATCGGCCCGGGCATCGGCGAGCCCATCAGATAGCCTTGCGCCAGGTCGCAGCCCAGCTCGCGCAGCAGGCGCCAGTCGTCCGGGGTCTCCACCCCTTCGGCCACGGCGGTGAGGTCGAGCCGGTGCGCCAGTTCCAGCGTGGATTCGAGCACGGTGCGCTGGCTGCGGCTGCGATGGGCGGCATGCACGAAGCTGCGATCGAGCTTGAGTTCGGTGAAGGGAATGCTGGCCAGGCGCTGCAGCGAGGAAAACCCCGTGCCGTAGTCGTCGATCGACAGGCCGAAACCATGCAGGCGCAGGCGCGCCAGCATGCTCAGGGCATTGGCTGGCTCGACGATGGCGCTTTCGGTGAGTTCCAGCACCAGATCGGCAGGGCTCAGGCCGTTGTCGCTCAGCTTGCCGCATAGCTGTTCGAGAAAGCCCTGCTCGCTGAGCAGGTTGGGCGACAGGTTCAAGGCCAGGCTCAGCTCGAAGCCTTCTGCGCGCCAGTCCACCAGTTGCGCAACCGCCAGGTCGATCACCTGCTGGGTCAAGGCATGGATCAGGCCTTCGCGTTCGGCCAGCGGAATGAAGCGCTCCGGCCCGATCATGTCGCCTTGCGGGCGGCGCCAGCGCGCGAGTGCTTCCACACCGCGCAGGCGGCCATCCCTGAGATCGAGTTTGGGTTGGTAGGCCACGCGGATTTCGCCGCGGCGCATGGCCCGGTCCAGCCGCGATGCCGCCGCGCCACCGCTGGACATCAGCGGCGATATCGCCGGCTGTGCAAACGCAGGCGCGTTCGTGGCCAGCCCCGGTTCGCACTCCAGCACATTGGCCAGGTCCTGCAGATGCATCGGCTTTTCGATGCCGCCGAGCACGCGCACCCCGGCGCTGCGGCTGAGCTGCATCACCGCATCGATCAGGGCGCCGCCGCGCTGCGAGACCACCACCACCGGCACGCTGTACTTGCCGCGTGCCAGTGCATCGAGCAGCTGCACGCCGTCCATGCCCGGCATTTCCAGATCGATCAGCAGCAGCGATGGTGAAATCGCACTGCCCAGCCAGGCCAGCGCGGCGTGGCCGTCGACCGCGCCGTCGACCGCGACGGCGCCGAGCTGGCGGCACAGCGCCATCGCGTGTTCGCGCTGGACCACGCTGTCGTCGACGACCAACACGGGGCCGTCCAGCGCGCAGCTGCAGGAGAGAAGGGTGGGGCGCATGGGAGTCCTTGCGTGCATGCTGGACATGTCAGGCTGCCAGCTCGGCGACAGGCAGCTGGGCGAGTGCGTCGTCGGCCAGCACCGCGTCGGCGTCGAGCAGGATCACGAAGCGCTCGCCGATCCTGGCCATCGCATGGATGCAGTCGCGTGCGATGCCGGCGCCAAAACTGGGGGCGCCGGCGATGGCGTCGGGCGCGATCTCCAGCACTTCGCTCACCGCGTCCACCAGCAGGCCGAGCACCTGATGCGTCTGGCCATGGGCAATCTCCACGATCACGATGCAACTGCGCTTGGTGATCGCGCTGGCATTGCGGCCGAAGCGTTGCTGCAGATCCACCACCGGCACCACCGCGCCGCGCAGGTTGATCACGCCGCGCAGGGCCGGCGGCATCATCGGCACATCGGTGGGCGCGCGGTATTCGATGATTTCCTTGATGCCGAGGATGCCCAGGCCGAACATCTCCGTGCCCAGCAGAAAGGTCAGGTATTGCTGCGGAGCCGTCGATGACGGCGCAACGGTGCGTGTGGTGGTGATGGCTGCGCTGTGCGGTTGCATCGTCGTTTCCTCAGAAGCTGGCGAACTGCGATTCGTCGATCGCATCGGCGGTGGTCGCCACCGCGCTGATCTGGCGCACGTTGCTGCGACGCGGCGGTGCGCTGACCGCGGTGCTGCTGCCATGCGTTGCGATCCGGCGCGGGCCAGGCTTGCTGCTGGTCGACGCCGCCGCACGCGAGCCGTTGCCGAGCCGGAAGAAGCCCATCAACTGCTGCAGCTGTTCGGCCTGTGCGCTCATTTCCTCCGAGGTGGCGGCCAGCTCTTCGGCATTGGCCGCGGCCGACTGCGTGGTCTGGTTCAACTGGCCGACGGCGGTGTTGATCTGGCTGACGCCGGCGGTCTGTTCCTCGGAGGCGGCGGCGATTTCCTGCACCAGGTCGGAGGTGCGGCGGATCGAGGGCACCATCTCGCCGAGCACGCGGCCGGCGCTTTCGGCCAGGTCCACGCTGGAGCCGGCCACCTCGCCGATCTCCTGCGCGGCGATCTGGCTGCGCTCGGCCAGCTTGCGCACTTCCGCCGCCACCACCGCAAAGCCCTTGCCGTGTTCGCCGGCACGCGCGGCCTCGATGGCGGCATTGAGCGCCAGCAGATTGGTCTGGTAGGCGATGTCGTCGATGATGCCGATCTTCTTGGCGATGTCCTTCATCGCCACCACGGTGGCGCGCACGGTGTCGCCGCCGTCGGCGGCTTCGCTGGCGGCCTTGGCGGCCATGCTGTCGGTGACGCGCGCGTTCTCGGTGTTCTGCGCGATGGAGGCGGTCATCTGTTCCAGCGAGGCGCTGGTCTCTTCCACGCCGGCAGCCTGTTCGCTGGCGGCCTGGGCCAGCGCCTGCGCGGTAGCGCTGACCTGTTCGGAGGCGCTGGCCAGGTTCTCGGCGTTGCGGTTGACCTCATCGACGATCTCGGTCAGCCGGCTCATGGTGGTGTTGACGTAGCGCTGCATGTCGGCGAACGCGCCTTCGTAGCGGCCTTCCACGGTGTGGGTGAGGTCGCCGTCGGCCATTGCGCCCATCACCTGGATCACTTCGGAAATGCTGCGCAGGTTGCCGCGCGCACGCTCCACGGTGTCGTTGATGAAGGCCTTCTTGCCCGGCAGCTGCGCCAGCGGTGCCTCGAAGTTGCCGCGGCCGAACTCGGCCACCACGCCCATCGCCAGTTTCTTGACTGCGATATGCGCGCCCACCATCTGGTTGATGCCGGTGGCCATGCTGCGGAAATCGCCGTCGAAGCGACTGCTGTCGATCACCACGTCGATGTCGCCGGCCTCGTGCTCGGCCGACATGTGGTTGATCTCGGCGATCAGGCCGGTGAGGTTGCCGCGCACCTGTTCCAGGGTTTCGTTGATGAAGCGCTTCTTGCCCGGCAGCAACGGCAGCTGCGCGGTGAAGTTGCCGCGGCCGAATTCGGCCACGCAGGCGATGGCCTGCTTCTTGACCGCGATGTGGCTGGCCACCATCGCATTGATGCCTTCGGCCATGCGGCGGAAATCGCCGCTGAAACGCTGGGTGTCGATGACCACGTCGATATCGCCGGCGTCGTGCTCGGCCGCCATGCGGTTGACCTCGGCGACCATGCCGGTGAGGTTGCCGCGGATCTGCTCGACGATCTCGTTGATGAAGGCCTTCTTGCCCGGCAGGCGTTCCAGCTCGGCGGAGAAGTTGCCGCGGCCGAACTCGGCCACGCACGCCATTGCCTGCTTCTTGACCGCGATGTGGCTGGCGACCATGCGGTTGATGCCTTCGCCCATGGTGCGGAAGTCGCCGTCGAAACGCGCCACGTCGATGCGTGCATCGATCTCGCCGGCATCGTGTTCCTGCGAGACGCGATTGATCTCCTCATTGACGTGGGCGATGTTGCCTTGCACCTTGCGCAGCGCACGCAGCACCTCGCAGGCCTGCTCATCGCGCAGCTGCGGCAAGGCGACGGCGAAGTTGCCGCGCGCGAAGGCATCCAGCGTAGTGGTGGCAAGCTGCAGCGAGCCGGTCGCGCTGCGGATCGCATGGAACAGCAACGCGCCGCTGACGAGCGCGGCCAGGACGCTGGCGGCGAGCAGGGCGCCGTGCGACAGCGTCAGCGCAAAGCCGGCGACCACCACCGCGACGGGCAAGGCGAGGGCGAGGGCGGCGGTGAACCACAACTGCGTGGCGATCGGGAGACGGTGTGACATGGCGGCAGCTTCCTGGGCTCAGGGAACAACGAATGACGCGGTGATGTGGGGAGTGCTGGTGTGGTGACTCAGGCCGCCAGGGCGTCCTGATTTGGATGCAATTGCTGCAGCAGGCTGGGCACATCGAGAATCAGCGCGACATCGCCGCTGCCCAGGATGCTCGAGCCACTGATGCCCTTGACCTGCGCGAAGACCTTGGACAACGGCTTGATCACGGTCTGCCATTCGCCCAGCAAGGTGTCCACGACCAGGCCGAAGCGCTGGGCGCCCTGGCGGATCACCACGATGCTTTCGCGCGCCGGCGTCCTGCCGCCAAGCGCGAACAGTTCGCGCAGGCGCACATACGGCAGCACGCTGCCACGTAGGTCGATGTAGTCGCTGGCGTAGTCAGGGGTGAATTCCACGCATTCCTCCACCACGTCCAGCGGCACCACGAACACCGACTTGCCGACGCCGACCTGGAAGCCGTTGATGATGGCCAGCGTCAGCGGCAGCCGCACCGAGATGGTGGTACCCACGCCGGCGCTGCTGTCGATTTCCACGGTGCCGCGCAGCGCGGTGATGTTGCGCTTGACCACATCCATGCCGACGCCGCGCCCGGACAGGTTGGTGACCTTTTCGGCGGTGGAGAACCCCGGCTCGAAGATCATCGCGAACACCTCGCGGTCGCTGAGCTGGCGGCCCGGCTCGATCAGACCGCGTTCCAGCGCCTTGGCCAGGATGCGGTCGCGGTTCAGGCCGCCGCCGTCGTCGGTGATCTGGATGACGATGCTGCCGGAGTCGTGATACGCATTGAGGCCAACGGTGCCGCGTGCGGGCTTGCCGCGCGCCACGCGCACGTCCGCCGGCTCGATGCCGTGGTCCATGGCGTTGCGCACCAGATGGGTGAGCGGGTCGCCGATCTTTTCCACCACCGACTTGTCCAGCTCGGTGTCCTCGCCGGCCACCACCAGCGCGATGTCCTTACCGAGTTCGCGCGCCACATCGTGCACCACGCGCTGGAAGCGGCTGAAGGTGCCGCCGATCTTGACCATACGCAGTTGCAGAGCGCTTTCACGCACCTCTTCCACCAGGCCGGCCAGGATCGAGGCCGATTCCAGCAACTGCGCGTCGCCGGTGCGCTGTGCGTTGGCATTGGTGCCGGCCACCGCGATGATGAGTTCGCCGACCAGATCGATCATGCGATCGAGCTTGTCGGCGTCGACGCGGATCGAGCGCGCGTCGGGGTTGCGTGCGCCGGTGTCCTGCGGCGCGCGTGCCGGCGTTGCGGCCGGCACGGCAGCCAGCGCGCCGACGACCGGCGCGGCAGCCACGACCGGCTCGCTGGCAGGCACGGCGCTGGCGTCCATCGGTGCCGGCACCGAAAGGATCTCCAGGTCGCAGTCTTCGCGCACGAACTCGAACACGTCCTCGATCGCGGCACGGTCGGCATCGCTGCGCAGCAGGATCTGGAAGCCCAGGTAATTGGCTTCCGGATCGAGCGCTTCGAAGCTCGGCAGCTGGCTGACGTCGGTGCTGATCGACTCGACCGAGCCCAGCCCGCGCAGGTTGCGGATCAGCTTGAGCGGCGAGTTGCCGTAGCGCAGCGCGTCGGCGAACAGTTTCAGCGTGATGCGCCAGTAACCGCTCTGTTTTTCCGGGGTGCTGTGCTGGATGGCGGAGGCGGTGACACCGCATGCGCTGGCCTGCAGGTAGGTCTGCAGTTGTGCCAGCAGGGGGGCGGCCTCTGCCGCCAGTGCGTCGGCATCGGCGTGAGCGGGGTCGGCGGCGGTTTCCACCAGGGCATGGATATGGTCGCAGCACACCAGCAGCAGCGCGATCAGTTCCGAACTCAGCGTCAGCGCGTCGTCGCGCACCAGGTCCAGCACGCTTTCCACGACATGGGTGAAGCCGACCAGCTGCGGCAGATCGAACAGGCCGCCCGAGCCCTTGATGGTGTGCGCCGCACGGAAGATCGCGTTGACCGCATCCGGCGAGGACTCGCCACGCTCGGCTTCGAGCAGGTGACGTTCCATGTCTTCGAGCAGGTCCCGGCTCTCGGCCAGGAAGGTCTGCATCAGCTGGTTCATATCCATACGCGTTGCCGGTCCCTTAGTGAATGCGTTCGCCGATACCCGCAACCGCATGTGGGTACAAGGCTTCGAGCAGGCCGAGCAGTTCGATCACATCGACCACCGCGCGGCTGGAATCGGTCAGCGAAAACGGCCGGCCGTCGGCCTGGATCGCCTGCTTGGTCGCCAGCAGCAACTGCAGGCCGGTGGTGTCGATCTCGCTGACCGCGCCCAGGTCCAGGTGCAACCCGCCCGGATGCAGCAAGGCCGGCTGCAGCAGCGGCTTGAGTTCGGCAGCGCGACGGATGGTCATCTCGCCTTCCAGGGCGAGCGTCAGCGGCGCGGGTAGATCGGACAGTGGCGTGTTCATGGATGCCTCAAGCGATGCGGTGGCGCACGGATGCGTGCCTGACGCGGAAAAGGTCGCTCCGGCGCGGGGTCGCATGGGCAGCTCTGCACACGGCGATCACGTCGGTCCATGCAGGTATCGGCGCGCGGCAGGAATATTTAGGCCAAATTCACCGCGGTGACGGATTTGCGAAATCCATCACTTCCCGCGTATTAACTGCTCAGCTTTGTCGCAAGCAGACTCAGGAAGCCGGTGTCCCGGACAATCGTGCAGGACACCGCGCTACCTTTCAGCCGACTTCTTCACTCGCTGCGTCGGGCGCATGTGCGTGACCGCAGCGGGGAACACGCATGAAACAGGCAACATGGGACCGCGCCGGCATCGTCTGCGGCGTTGGGCGTTAGTGAAAATGCCGCATCGGCTTGGATTCGCAGCGGCCCCTGCCTGCGACGCGCTCGACGCATCCTTGCGTCCTGCACGGTCCAGCACGCTGCGTAAAGCAGGCGCAACCGCCCGGCGCGCGTTTCTACCTGGGTGCGAGCATCGTCAGCAGGCCGCGTGCGGCGTTGAAACGGTCCGCGCCTTCCGGCAGCGGCAGCTTGATGCGCAGTTTGTCCGGGCCGTCCATGGTGTAGATCTTGGGCTGCTTCTGGATCATCTGGATCACCGCGACCGGGTCGATCGCCGGTTTTGCCTCGAAGACCAGCCGGCCGCCGTTCTCGCCCAGGTCCAGCTTGCGCACACCCAGCGCGTTGGCCTGCAGCTTGAGCTCGGCAATCGCGAACAGGTGCTTGACCGGGTCCGGCAGCAGGCCGAAGCGGTCGATCATCTCCACCTGCAATTCGCGCAGCGCATCGGCATCGCGTGCGCTGGAGATGCGCTTGTACAGCGTCAGGCGCGTGTGCACGTCGGGCAGGTAATCCTCGGGAATCAGCGCGGCCACATGCAGCTCGACCTCGGCGCCGCGGACCTCCTCGCCGGCATCCAGGTCCGGCAGCTTGCCCTGGCGGATGCTGCGCACCGCGCGTTCCAGCAGCTCGGTATACAGGCTGAAACCGACCTCGGCCATCTGCCCGCTCTGGTCTTCGCCCAGCAGCTCGCCGGCACCGCGGATTTCCAGATCGTGGGTGGCCAGGGTGAAGCCGGCGCCGAGCTCGTCCATGGAGGCGATCGCCTCCAGGCGCTTTTCCGCATCGGCGGTCATCGAGCGACGATCCGGCACCACCAGGTACGCATAGGCGCGGTGATGCGAGCGGCCGACGCGGCCGCGCAGCTGGTGCAACTGCGCCAGGCCGAAGCGGTCGGCGCGGTTGATGATGATGGTGTTGGCATTGGGGATGTCGATGCCCGATTCGATGATCGTGGTCGACAGCAGCACATTGAAGCGCTGCTTCTGGAAGTCGAGCATCACCCGCTCCAGCTCGCGCTCGGGCATCTGCCCATGCGCGATACCGATGCGCGCCTCCGGCACCAGTTCGGACAGCTCGCGCTGCATGCGCACGATGCTTTCCACATCGTTGTGCAGGAAGTACAGCTGCCCGCCGCGACTGAGCTCGCGCTGGAAGGCCTCGCGCAGCAGCGCGTTGTCCCAGGCGGTGATGAAGGTCTGCACCGCCAGCCGGTTCGGCGGCGGGGTGGCGATGATCGACAGGTCGCGCAGCCCGGCCATGGCCATGTTGAGCGTGCGCGGGATGGGGGTCGCGGTGAGCGTGAGCAGATGCACGTTGGCGCGCATCGCCTTGAGCGCTTCCTTCTGCCGCACGCCGAAGCGCTGCTCTTCGTCGACCACGACCAGGCCCAGGTCCTTGAACTTGACGTCCGGCTGCAGCAGCCGGTGCGTGCCGATGATGACGTCGATCTCGCCGCTGGCGACCTTCTCCAGCTCGGCCTTGATCTCCTTGGTGCTCTTGAAGCGCGACAGCACTTCCACCTTCATCGGGTAATCGGCGAAGCGGTCGCGGAAGTTGCGGTAATGCTGCTCGGCCAGCAGCGTGGTCGGCACCAGCACGGCGACCTGCTTGCCGGCGCTGGCGGCGGCAAATGCGGCGCGCACGGCCACCTCGGTCTTGCCGAAGCCGACGTCGCCGCAGACCACGCGATCCATCGGCTGGCTGCTGCCCAGATCGCGCAGCGTCGCATCGATGGCCGCCAGCTGGTCGCCGGTTTCCTCGAACGGAAAGCCGGCCGCGAACGGTTCGTACATCGCCCGGTCCACCTGCAGCGCCAGGCCGGCACGCGCACGTCGGCGGGCCTGGATTTCCAGCAGTTCGGCCGCCACGTCGCGGACCTTTTCGGCCGCCTTGCGCTTGGCCTTGGTCCATTGCTCGCCGCCCAGCGAATGCAGCGGCGCGGTCTCGGCCGAGGCGCCGGAATAGCGGCTGATCAGATGCAACTGCGCCACCGGCACATACAGCCGGTCGCCCTTGGCATATTCGATTTCCAGGAACTCGCCGGGCATGCCGCCGGCGTCGAGCACGATCAGACCGCGGTAGCGGCCCACACCGTGGTCCTCGTGCACGATCGGCGCGCCTTCGGACAGCTCGCCCAGATCGCGGATGATCGCTTCCGGCTCACGCCCGACCCGGCGGCTGCGGCGCGGCTGGTTGGCGCGCTCGGGAAACAGCTGGCGCTCGGTCAGCACCGCAATCTGCGGGGCGTCCAGCGCAAAGCCGTCTTCCAGCGGCGCCACGGTGATACCGAAGCGCAGCTTGGGCGCGGCCAGGAAGGCGGGCAGGTCGGCGACCACCTCCGGCTTCAGCTGCGCGGCGGCCAGCACTTCCATCAAGGCTTCGCGCCGGCCCGCGGTATCGGCGGCCACCAGCACGCGGCCGGGGTAATGGCTCAGGAACGAGGCCAGCGCCTGACCGGCCGGGGCGTCTTTTGCCGCCACCGGCAGCGGCGGCAACGGCTGGTCGCCCAGGGCGGCGGCCTCGTCGATGCGCGGATGGTCGCTGGCCCAGACTTCGATGCGCGCCAGCTTGTTGAGCCGCTCGCGCAGTGCATCCGGCGACTGATACAACTCGTCCGGTGTCAGCAGCGGGCGCTCCACATCGTGGCGGCGTTGCTCGTAGCGGTCCTGCGCCTGCGCCCAGAACGTGTCCGCCGCATTGGAAACGCCGGTGGCGACCAGCGGCAGCACGCGCTTGTCCAGATAATCGAACAAGGTGGCGGTCTTGCTGAAGAACATCGGTAGGTAATACTCCACCCCCGACGGCGCCAGCCCCGACTTCAGATCCTGGTACAGCGCGCTGCGCCGGGTATCCACGTCGAAACGCTCGCGCAGGCAGGCCAGCACACGTTCGACGCTAGCATCGTCCATCGGCACTTCGCGGCCGGGCAGCAGCTTGACGGCCTCGACCTTGTCCAGCGAGCGCTGCGATTCCGGGTCGAAGGCGCGGATCGAGTCGATATCCTCGTCCAGCAACTCGATCCGCAACGGCGTGGCTTCGCCCATCGGGAACACGTCGAGCAGGCCGCCGCGCACTGCAAAATCGCCCGGGTCCATCACCTGCGGCACGTTGCGGTAGCCGGCGCTTTCCAGACGGCGTTTTTCCGCATCTAGATCCAGCCGCTGGCCGACCTTGAGATCGAAACTACCGCCGACGATGTAGCTCAGCGGTGCCAGCTGCTGCATCAGCGTCTGCACCGGCACGATCACCACGCCACGGGTCAGTGCGGGCAGCCGATGCAGTGCGGCCAGGCGTTGGCTGATGATCTCCGGGTGCGGGCTGAACTGGTCGTAGGGCAGGGTTTCCCAATCGGGAAACGGCACCACCGGCAGCGTCGCATGCTCGCCGAGCAAGGCATGCAGATCCGCCTCGATCTGATGCGCACTCTGGTTGTCGCGGGCGATCACCAGCAGCGGGCCGGCATGCGCCTCGGCGGCGCGGGCGATCGACCAGGCCAGCGCAGTCGGCGAAGACGGAGCGCGCCAATATGCGCGGAGCTGGCCGGACTTGGGCAGCGGCGGAGAGGGGAAGGTGGTTGGCGACGGCATCAGCCGGCAATTTTATCAGAGCACCCACCACGGCCGGTCCATCCGGCGTGAAAGCCGGCGTCGGGCCACCTGCGCCGCCTTGGTCGGACGTGCGGCGCTCTCGGCATCTACATACCGACCATCCCGACAGATCAACAACCAAAGCCAGGTGAGTCGGGGGTGCGGCGCCCTCACCGCTCGCGGGACACGCCGTGAATCCGTCCGTGGAGGCTCGGTGGCAGCATCCATGCCGCCACACGGTCCCGCAATCGGCGAGGACACCGCCCCAGACAGTTGGTCGGTTGTTTGAAAAGCTGGTCCGCTGCACTGGCTTTCTTGCGAAAACGAGCGGACGCGTTCTTGCCTGAGACCGTGCTGCTTGCACTATGCGGACCGACCATCGCGACAGGTCCTTGCCCGCTCACCGTCGCGGGACCTTGAGCGGCATGGATGCCGCGCCAGAGCCTACAAGGACGTACTTGCGGCGTGTCCTGCGATGGTGGGCGGGCAAGGGCCCTGCAGCCAAGCGACAGATCAACAACCAAAGCCAGGTGAGTCAAGGGCGCGGCGGCCCTCCCAATCCCGAATCCCGAATCCCAGCCCCTCAGGCATCCAGCTCGAGAACCATCCGCACCAACTCCGGCGACTCCGGATGCGGCTGTGGCTTGAAGCCCAGCGACTCGGCCAGCTGCAGCATCGGCACATTGCTTTGCAGCACGTCGCCGAACAGGCAATCCAGGTATTTGCGCCGTGCCCACTTGACCAGCTTGCGCATCAGCTGCCGTCCCAGGCCCTGGCCGGCGACGAAGCTGCTGACCAGGATGGTGTACTCGGCCTGGCGGGTGCCCGGCACCAGCGCCGCGCGCGCCACCGCACCTACCAGGGCTTCGCCCGGGGGCAGCTGTTCGGCGGCCACCAGCACGATTTCGCTCTTGGGGTTGGGATGGGTCAGGCGCTGCACCATCTCCGGGGTGATTTCGGCGGAGGAACGCACGAAGCGCGCGCGGATTTCCTCCGGCCCCAACAGGCTGAAAGCACCCTGCAGCGGCGGACCGTCCTCGGGACGGATCGGACGGAGCAGGAGTGTGCGGCCATTGGGCAGACTGAAGTTTTCATGCCAGGGAGGCATGCGATTGCGAATGGCCATGACCGGTGTTCCTTAAAGATCGGAAGATTCTGGCACCCGCCCAGCGCACAACCGTGAATGAATCCGGTGCGCCGCTGGGGGTCGTCAGGGGGTGGCAGTGCTTCCCTCATCACTGTACCGAGCGATACCGTGATCCAGTCGTGAGTATGCAGCCGCGTTCGCCAGCGCGAGCAGGCGCCCGGTACAGGCAACTCAGGCGTCCTGGCGCAGCCACTCCAGCCGGGTCGAGGCACCTGCCTCGCCCAGGTGCTGCTTCAGCACCGGCAGCGCGGGTGCCAGCACCTGGTCGAACTGCCATGGCGCATTGACGATCAGCAGCCCGCTGCCGGTCAGGCGCAGCGGCGAGTCGTCCGGGCGCACCTGCAGCTCGGCCACCAGCACCGACTTGGCCGGCAGCGTGGCCGCCTTGCGCATGAACGGCTGCAGGCTGCGCCGCAGCTTGATCGGGTACCACACCATGCAGATCGCCTGTGGCCAGCGCGCCAGGGTCTCACGCACGCTGTGGATGACCTGCGGGTACTCGGCTTCCTGCGCCTCGTATGGCGGGTCGATCAGCACCAGCCCGCGGCCGATCTTGGTCTCGCCCGCGCGCGGCGGCACGAAGGCGCGAATCGCCTCGTAGCCATCGCCGGCATGCACGCGCACGCGGCTGTCCCTGGCGAACAGACGCTTGAGCGCCTCGGCCTCTTCCGGCTGCAACTCGCAGAACGCCATGCGGTCCTGTTCGCGCAGCGCCTGCGCCGCCAGCAACGGCGAGCCGGGGTAATGGTTGATCTGGATGCCGGCGGTGGGGCGCGCCGGCTTCTGGCCGGGCGTGGCCGGGCGGGCGACGGTGTGGTTGTCGGCCTGTACCGCGCGCAGATAGCGTTCGACCACCTCGGGCAGGGTCGACTCGGCCATCAGCCGCATCACCCCGGCATCGGCCTCGTTGGTCTTGCGGCTTTCCTCGCCGCCGAGCTGGTAGCGCCCGCGGCCGGCGTGGGTGTCGAGCACGAAGAACGGCGTGTCCTTGCGCTTGAGGGTGTCGATCAGCGCCAGCAAGGCGATGTGCTTGAGCACGTCGGCATGGTTGCCGGCATGGAAGGCGTGGCGATAGTTCATCGCGGCAGTGTACGGGCCGCGCCAGCATGCGGCTATGCTGCGCGCCATGTCCGAGTCCCCCGCCCGCGTGCTCGTCGTCGAAGACGAAGCCGCCATTGCCGATACCGTGCTGTACGCGCTGCGCAGCGAAGGCTACGCGCCCGAACACTGCCTGCTGGGCCGTGACGCATTGGCGCGCCTGCGTGCCGACCCGGCCGATGTGGTGGTGCTGGACGTGGGCCTGCCGGATATCAACGGCTTCGAGGTGTGCCGCACGCTGCGCGGGTTCAGCGACGTGCCGGTGATCTTCCTGACCGCGCGCAACGACGAGATCGACCGCGTGCTCGGCTTCGAACTGGGCGCCGACGACTACATGGCCAAGCCGTTCTCCCCGCGCGAGCTGGTGGCGCGGGTGCGCGCGCGGCTGCGTCGTCGCCATGCGGCCGCCGTGGCGGAGCCGGGCTGGCAGCCGCATGGCGCGTTTGCGATCGACCGCGAGGGCAGCCGCATCCGCTACGGCGATGCGCTGCTGCCGCTGACCCGCTACGAGTACGCGCTGCTGTCGGCGCTGTTGCAGCGCCCCGGCGCGATCCTGAGCCGCGCACAGCTGATGGACCGCGGCTGGGACGCCAGCGCCGACAGCGCAGACCGCACCGTGGACACCCATATCAAGACGCTGCGCGGCAAGCTGCGCCAGGCCGGCGTGCCGGCCGACCCGATCCGCACCCACCGTGGCCTCGGCTACGCGCTGGAGCTGTAGCCATGGCCACGCGCAGGCATCGCGTTGTTCTTCGGGTCGGGGCCTGAGATGCGGCTCGGTCTCAAGCTGTTCCTGGGCTTCTTCCTGATCGTGGGGCTGGCCGCGTTCTTCGTGATGCGGGTGTTCGTCAACGAGGTCAAGCCGGGTGTGCGCCAGGCGATGGAATCCACGCTGGTGGACGCGGCCAATGTGCTGGCGGAAATGGCCAGCAGCGAGCTGGCTGCCGGCACCATCGCCAGCGGCAGCTTTGCGCGCAACGTGGCGCAGGCGCAGCGGCGCGACCCCAAGGCCTGGGTGTGGCGGTTCCGCAAGAACGATGTGGCCTACCGCGTCACCGTCACCGACGCGCGCGGCGTGGTGGTGTTCGACTCGCTGGGCCGCGATGTGGGCCGCGACAACTCGCGCTGGAACGATGTCTATCGCACCTTGCGCGGCGAATACGGCGCGCGTTCCAGCCCCGAGGTCGATGGCGACCCGACCGCCACGGTGATGCATGTGGCCGCACCGATCTACGCGCCGAATGACCCGGCCAAGTTGATCGGCGTGCTGACGCTGGCGCAGCCCAATCGCAGCATCGACCCGTTCATCGAGGCCAGCCAGCGCAACATCCTGCAGCGCGGTGCCTGGCTGATCGGCATTTCCGCGCTGATCGGCATCTGGATGACCTGGTGGCTGATGCGCGGCATCGGCCGGCTCAATCGCTACGCACAGGCGGTGAGCGCCGGCGTGCCGGTGCCGCCGCCGGAGCCGCGCGGCGATGAAATCGGCGACCTCGGCCAGGCGCTGGAAAGCATGCGGCGCAAGCTGGAAGGCAAGGCCTACGTGGAGCAGTACGTGCAGTCGCTGACGCACGAGATGAAGAGCCCGCTGGCGGCAATCCGTGGCGCGTCCGAACTGTTGAGCGAGCCACTGCCGGAAGCCGATCGCCAGCACTTTGTCGCCAGCATCCGCGCGCAGGAGCTGCGCCTGACCGAAACCATCGACAAGCTGCTGGCGCTGGCCGAGGTGGAGCAGCACGGCTGGCTGCAGACGCGCGAGCGCATCGCGGTGGCTGGCCTGCTGCAGGCGGCCGTGGATGCCGTGCTGCCGCGCGCGGCAGCGGCCGGCGTGCTGCTGGAACGCGATGCCGCATCCGACACCGCGCGCGGGCAGTACGTGCTGGGCGATGGATTCCTGCTGCGCCAGGCGCTGATCAACCTGCTGGAAAATGCCATCGCGTTTTCACCGCAGGGCTGCACCATCCAGCTGCGTACGCAGGTGCTGGAGGAACAGCTGCAGCTGGTGGTCGAGGACCGCGGCAGCGGCGTGCCGGACTACGCACTGGAACGGGTGTTCGAACGTTTCTATTCGCTGGCCCGCCCGCAGACCGGACAACGCAGCTCCGGCCTTGGCCTGCCGTTCGTGCGCGAAGTGGCGCGCCTGCATGGTGGCGAGGCCACGCTGGGCAACCGCGAGGGTGGCGGCGCGATCGCGACCCTGCGCCTGCCCATCGGCTAAGCGCGCTTACAAACCGCAGAACGTAGCGAGCAGTCGTCAGGTGGGTCCAGCAACCGAGTGGTACGCGCCGATTCCGCGCACCGGCCGCGCCCGTCCGGCGGCTGTGCAGCAGGTGTGTCGGCGGCTCTGAACCGCATTGCGTGCCGTCAGTGCACAGGCCGGCGGCCGACGGCGGCGGCATCGCGGTGGCACGCAAGCGGCATGCGCCAGGCACATGCCGCTTGCGTGTCCGTGTCCGCCGCGCCTCACCGTGCGCAGCCGCTGTGTGTCAGTGCACCACGTCGGCCCCGATGACGTCCTTGGCGACCACCGACCACGACAGCTTGCCAAAGCCCTTGTTGCCCCACTCGGTGCCCCAGCTGTTTTCGACGAGCAGCCCTTCGCTGTCGTAGCCCAGCGCGATCACCGCGTGCCCGCCCAGGATCGGCGTCTTGGTGTCGTAGTCGACCTGGTTTTTTGGCGTGAGGTCTTCGAACCCCTGCCTGACATAGAAGCCGATCGCCACCGGCGTGGACGAGGCCAGCGCAAGTTTGATCTGTTCGATCAGGGCCCGCCCGCCATTGCCGTCGCCCGAATACAGCACGGTGTACTTGCGGTACGGCGTGCGGTTCTTGGCGGCGTTGGCGCGGTCGGCCGCGGTGGGTGGGTTCTTCCAGTTGTAGTTGCCCCACGAATAATGCTGCTCGGTGTCGATGCCTTGGGCCAGCGCGACGTCCAGCGGCGCTTCCAGCGTGGAGCCCTCATCGACGCCGCCGTTGACCTGGCTATAGAGATACATCGGGGCGAAGCGGGTTTGCGCCTGCTTGTTGGCGTTGGCATACCAACCGGTCAGGGTGTGGGCGGTTGCCCATGACGCACACGACCCCACCTGGCCCTGGTCGCCCGGGGTGATTGCCCAGGCAGTCAGGTCGACCGTGGCGGGCAGGGGTTTGGCGGCGCTGGCAATGCCGAACAACGGAGTGACCGGCTGCATCAACGACGAGGGTTTCAGGCCCATCCCGTGCATTGCCGCCTGTGCGGCGGCGGCGGACAGGCTCAGGGCAGCGAGCAGGCAGAGCGTGAGCGAACGTTGCTTGGTCATGAAGGCAAACTCCAGGCGAGAGAGGAATGCAGTCGTGCGCGTTTGTTGAGCCACGGCTGGCAAGCGGGCAAGCGTGTGCGACACCGCCGCTGCGGCGCGTAACGTTGAATGCGGATGCCGCGGAACCACGGAACTGGAACGCCGTGATCAACGCAGACTCGAGAAGCAATGGCCCCGTGATGCGCAACTGCACTGGCATCGTTGCGCCTGGCGGCGAAGCGCGCGGCGGTGATGCGAAACCCTGGCGATGCAACGGAAGCATGTCCTGGGCCTCTGTTGCATTTTTGCAGGGCAAAACCTGCATTTCCTAACGGGATCACAGTGCCGGTCGCCGAGCCTGCCGATCGCCCACTTCACATTCGCTTCAAATTCGCCTCAAACCTGCGACACCGTCGCAACGCACCCTGGCGACCTCCCAGACTGAGGAAGGTCGATGAAATCCCTGAAACTGTTGTTGCGCTTCGCCACCATTGGCGGATTGATCCTGTTGCTGCTGATTCCATTGCTGCTGATCCGCGGCACGGTGCAGGACCGTGCGCGTTACCGCGACGAGGCGGTGGAGCGGGTGGCGCAGAGCAAGGCCGGCGAGCAGCAGTTCATCGCGCCGGTGCGGGTGCTGCCGTTTACCGAGGACGTACAGGTCACCGAGCCGGACGAGCAAGGCAACCCGCGCAAGGTCTGGCGCAAGCGCGACGGCCAGTTGCTGCAGACCCCGCGCACGCTCGCCCTGAGCGGCGAGCTGACCCCGTCCGAGCGCAAGATCGGCCTGTTCCGTGTGCAGGTGTATTCGTGGAAGGCCAGGCTCAAGGCCGAGTTCGACCCGTTCGAGTATCCGGCCATGGCCGGTCGTCGCTATGGCCGGCCGCATCTGGCGGTAGGCATTTCCGATGTGCGCGGCCTGGTCGGCACGCCGAGCCTGCGGGTGGACGGCCGCAGCTTGCCGCTGGAGAGCGGGGCCGGCGGCCTGGTGGGGCGCTCGGCCGGTATCCATGCCGATCTGCAGCCGCTGGGCGATGCGCTGGCCGGCACGCTGGGTGATGGCAAGCTGGTGGAGATGTCGTTCGTGCTGGACGGCACCCGCAGCCTGGCGATCGCACCGATTGCCGACAACAACGACATCGCGCTGCGCTCGGCCTGGCCGCATCCGCTGTTCGGCGGGCGCTTCCTGCCGAATGCGCCGACGATCGGTGCGCGCGGTTTCGATGCGAGCTGGTCGTTGTCGTCGCTGGCCACCGGTGCACAGAGCCAGCTGCAGTCCAGCCAGTCGTCGCTGGACACGCTGGAGGTGCGGCTGGTCGATCCGGTGGACGTGTATACCCAGGCCGATCGGGCCAGCAAGTACGGCATCCTGTTCGTGGTGCTGACCTTTGTGGCGTTCGTGTTGTTCGAGTTGATCAAGCGTCTGCCGATCCATCCGCTGCAATACCTGCTGGTGGGTCTGGCGCTGGCGATCTTTTTCCTGCTGCTGCTGAGCCTGTCCGAGCACATCGCGTTCTGGCAGGCGTATCTGGTCTCTGCCGCGGCATGTATCGGCCTGCAGTTCTTCTATCTGTCCGGGGTGTTGCGCAGCTGGGCGCGTGCAGCCGGGTTCTCGGCGATGCTCACGGCGTTGTACGGGGTGCTCTACAGCCTGTTGATCTCCGAAGACAACTCGCTGCTGATGGGATCGTTGCTGCTGTTCGGCATCCTGGCCAGCATCATGTGGGTGACCCGCAAGCTCGACTGGTACGAGCTTGGCAACAGCCTGCGCTGAGGCCGGCATGCGCGCTCACGCACAGTTGCACCGGCGGGCGCAGCGTTTGCTGCCCGCCGGGATCGACACGGTGGCGCTGCTTCCCGCAGCGCTACCGCAGTATTGGGACGCTTCGCCGTTGTCGGCCTTGCCCCTGCGCCGCGACGGACGCCGCGGCGTGATCGGCCTGCGCCTGCATGCAGGCACCGCGCAGGCATTGCGCCTGGGCGGCAGCGGCTTCCTGCAGGCGGCGCAGCGGCAGGACGCGGCGGCAGGCAACGCGCGTCCGCGTCGCTACGGGCCGTGGCAGCGGTTGAGCAACGGCAGCTACTGGGCGCGCAGCACCGATGCACTGCTCGGTGTGCTGCTGGCCAGCGAGGAGGCGGCGGTGTGGTTGCTGTGGCAGCAGCCGGCTGCGGCGGCTCCGGGCAATGGCGGCTGGCTGCGCTGACGTGCGGCGGCGCAGCTGCGCCAGGCTGGCTTACCATGGCCGGCATGAGCGGCTCCTCCCTGATCGTTGAAACGGTGCGCGGCACGCAGGTGCTGCCGCATCTGGCTGCGGTGGCGCAACTGCGCATCGCGGTGTTCCGCGCCTGGCCGTATCTGTACGACGGCGACGCCGATTACGAGCGCGGCTATCTGGCAGCCTACGCGGCCTCGCCGGACAGCGTGTTCGTGCTGGCACGCGATGGCGATGCGGTGATCGGCGCCTCCACCGGGCTGCCGCTGCTCGACGACAGCGAAGCCTTCCATGCGCCGTTCCGTGCAGCCGGCATCGACCCGGCCAGCGTGTTCTATTTCGGCGAATCGGTGCTGCTGCCGGACTATCGCGGGCAGGGAATCGGCCACGCATTTTTCGACCAGCGCGAGGCGCATGCGCGTGCACTGGGCCGCTTCGCGCTCACTGCGTTCTGCGCGGTGGAACGCGCAGAAAACGATCCGCGCAAGCCGGCCGACCATCGACCCAACGACGTGTTCTGGCGCAAACGTGGCTATGCACCGCAAGCGGACATGCGCGTGCAGCTGGCGTGGGCGGAGTTGCAACACGGCGAGATCGACCACAGTCTGCGGGTGTGGACGCGGCCACTGCCGCCGTGACCGAGTCACTTCTTACCCCATCGATCACCCGCAACCAGGCCCGTAGATGAAAATTGCCGTCGCCAAATACCCGATCGGCAAACCTGCCGACTTTGCCGCATTCGCCGCACGCCAGTCGGCGCTGGTGGGCGAGGCTGCTGCCGCCGGCGCACGCCTGCTGGTGCTGCCGGAGTATCTGTCGCTGGAGCTGGGCGCGACCTTCGGTACGCAGATTTCTGCCGGGTTGCCGGAGTCGCTGGCGGCGATCCAGGCGCTGCGTGCGCCGTGGCTGGAGCTGTTTGCCGGCCTGGCGCACCAGCATCAGCTGCATCTGGTGGCCGGCAGCTTTCTGCTGGACCTGGGCCAGGGCCGTTACCGTAATCGCAGCGACTGGTTCACCCCCGATGGCCGGCATGGCTGGCAGGACAAGCTGCAGCTGACCGGCTTCGAAAAGGCCACCGGGCTGATCGAGCCGGGCGATGCGCTGAAGGTGTTCGACCTGGATGGCGTGCGTGCGGCGATCGCGATCTGCTACGACAGCGAGTTCCCGCTGCCGGTGCGCGCGCAGTACGAGGCCGGCGCGCGGCTGTTGATCGTGCCAAGTTGCACCGACACCGCCGCCGGGGCGATGCGGGTACGGGTCGGCTGCCTGGCGCGCGCGCTGGAAAACCGCGTGTTCGTCGCGCAATCGGTCACGGCCGGGCAAGCACCGTGGAGCCCGGCGCTGGACGTCAATACCGGCGAAGCGGCGGTGTTCGCACCGATGGATGTCGGCTTCCCCGCCGATGGCGTGCTGGCGCAGACCCAGGGCACTGCCGTGTGGGCGTATGCGGAGCTGGATTTTGCCGCCTTCGAGGCCAGCCGCGCGCAGGCCCAGGTCGCCAACGATCGCGATTGGGTCGGTCAATTGGGCGCTCACGTTGCACGTGCCAGGCTGGCCACGTTCGACTGATAGAGCGTGGTCCTCAAAGGACGATGTTCATCGTCGGGCGAGCGCAGCCGGTGTTCGCGACGGCACTGCCATACGTACGCTGCAACGTTCACGCGCCGTGCCTCAAGTGGTGACCGCGCGCTACGGTACCTCAGCCACTTTCATCCCTTGCAATACCTCCCACCAGGTTCCCATGGCCAAGAAAACCCTGATTCCGCACAGCGTCCGTCTCGAGTTCGCGCCTGGCGCGCTGGTGCACAGCAATCTGTCCGGTGCGGCCTTCACCGACGACTGGCTGTGGGTGGCCGGCGACGAGGCCTGCGCGGTGGATCGCCTGCGCAGGCTCGACCCCGTGCAGCGCGAGACGCTGCGCTTCGGCCAGGGGCAGAGCTTTGCGCTGGCCGAGTTGCTGGACCTGCCCGGCGAGGCGGCCGAGGAGGCGGATCTGGAAGGCATGGCGCTGTCGGAGGGATTCCTCTGGGTGATCGGCTCGCATGGGCTCAAGCGCAAGAATGCCAAGCGCAGTCGCGACGATGCCGAAAACGCCAAACGCCTGACCAAGCTCAAGCTCGACGCCAACCGCCGCCTGCTGGCCTGCCTGCCGATCGAGCGCGATGCCGACGGCACCCCGCGCCTGGTGCGCGAAGCCGCTGACGGCCGTCGCGCGCTGCGGCTCAAGGGCGATGCCAAACACAACCAGCTCACCGAGCTGCTGGCCGACGACCCGCACTTCGGCCCGTTCCTGAAGATCCCGGGCAAGGACAACGGCTTCGATATCGAAGGCATCGTGGTGGACGGCGAGCGCCTGCTGCTGGGCCTGCGCGGGCCGGTGCTGCGCGGCTGGTCGGCGCTGCTGGAGATCCGGGTGCAGGCGCATGGCGACCACCTGCGCCTGGCGCCGCTGGACGAGGACGGCACGCTGCTGCGCAAGCACTTCCTGCAATTGGGCGGGCTGGGCATCCGCGACCTGCATTATTCCGGCGACGACCTGTACCTGCTGGCGGGCCCGACTATGGTGCTGAACGGCGAAATCCGCCTGTTCAAATGGCCGGGCGCGCGTGCAGTGCTGGCCGCCAACCAGGCGCCGGTGCGCTTTCAGCACGCGCTGCTGGAATCGGCGGTGTTGCCGCACGGCACCGACAGCGACCGCGCCGAGGCGATCTGCAATCTTCCCAGCCACCTGGCCGGCGACACGCCCAGCTGGCTGGTGCTGTACGACGCGCCCGGCCCGGCGCGCAGCGGCGGCGATGACGTGGTCTACGGCGACCTGTTACGCAACCGCTGAGCCGCGCGCGGGCAGGTCTGCGCTGGTCAAGGTAAAATCGGCCGACTCCCGTTTTGCCGAGCGCTCCATGACCTGCCGCACCCGTTTTGCCCCCAGCCCCACCGGTTACCTGCACATCGGCGGCGCCCGCACCGCCCTGTATTGCTGGCTGGAGGCACGCCGCCGCGGCGGGCAGTTCGTGCTGCGCATCGAAGACACCGATCGTGAGCGCAGCACCCAGGCCGCGATCGACGCCATCCTGGAGGCGATGGAATGGCTGGGCCTGGGTTACGACGAAGGCCCGATCTACCAGACCCAGCGCGTCGCCCGCTACCAGGAGGTCGCCGAGCAGCTGCTGGCCCAGGGCAAGGCCTATTACGCCTACGAAACCCGCGAGGAACTCGACGCCATGCGCGAGGCCGCGATGGCCAGGCAGGAAAAGCCGCGCTACAACGGCGCCGCCCGCGAGCAGAACCTGCCGTACCGCGACGACCCCAACCGGGTCATCCGCTTCAAGAATCCGGTCGGCGGCACGGTGGTGTTCGACGACCTGATCAAGGGCGTCATCGAGATCGCCAACAGCGAGCTCGACGACATGGTGATCTTCCGCCCGGACGGCTTCCCCACCTACAACTTCGCGGTGGTGGTGGACGACTGGGACATGGGCATCACCGAGGTGATCCGCGGCGACGACCACATCAACAACACGCCGCGCCAGATCAACATCTATGAGGCGCTGGGCGCCCCGGTGCCGAAGTTCGCGCACATGCCGATGATCCTGGACGAGCAGGGCGCCAAGCTGTCCAAGCGCACCGGCGCGGCCGACGTGATGCAGTACAAGGACGCCGGCTATCTGCCGCATGCGCTGATCAACTACCTGGCCCGTCTGGGCTGGTCGCACGGCGACCAGGAGTTGTTCAGTCGGCAGGAACTGCTCGACCTGTTCGACGTGAAGAACGTCAATTCCAAGGCGGCGCGGCTGGACATGGCCAAGCTGGGCTGGGTCAACCAGCACTACCTCAAGACCGACGACCCGGCCAGCATCGCCCCGCAGCTGGAATACCAGCTCGCCAGGCTGGGCATCGATGTCGCCGCCGGCCCGGCCGCCGCCGATGTGGTGGTGGCGCTGCGCGAGCGCGTGCAGACCTTGAAGGAAATGGCCGAAAAAGCCGTGGTCTGGTACCAGCCGCTGGAAACCTACGACGAGGCGGCGGTGATGAAGCACCTCAAGCTGGGCGCAGAAGTGCCGCTGGGCAAGGCGCGCGAACTGCTGGCGGCACAGAGCGAATGGAGCGTGGAGACCGTCTCGGCCGCGTTGCACGACGCGGCCGCCGCGCTGGAGCTGGGCATGGGCAAGGTGGCCCAGCCGCTGCGCGTGGCCATCACCGGCACCCAGGTCAGCCCGGACATTTCGCAGACGGTGTACCTGGCCGGACGCGAGGGCGCCTTGAAACGCATCGATGCGGCACTCATCAAGATAGGGGCGGGCTGACCGCCGGAGCCTGTGATGAAAACCAACGAACACGCCTGCACTGCACCGCATCACCATGTCGACGACGCCAACGGCTTCGTGCGCGCGGTGGAGCGCGCCTGCAGCGAGCGCGGCCTGCGGCTGACGCCGATCCGCGCCAATGTGCTGCGGCTGATCGCCGACGCCGGCAAGCCGGTCAAGGCCTACGAACTGCTGGACTGGGTGCGCGAAGGCAAGGGCGTTGGCGCCGACGCTCCGCCCACGGTGTACCGCGCGCTGGATTTCCTGATGGCCAACGGCTTCGTGCACAAGCTCGAGTCGGTCAACGCCTTCGTCGCCTGCCACCACCCCAACAGCGCCCAGCACTCGGTGCCGTTCTTGATCTGCGACCGCTGCCATAGCGCGGTGGAACTGGAAGACCGCGAGGTGGTGGCGCAACTGGAAGCGCGCGCCAAGGCGCTGGGCTTCCAGCCGCAGGCGCAGACGCTGGAAGTGCACGGCCTGTGCGCCAAGTGCGCGGTGGCCGACTGACCGCCGGCGCGCGGCAGTCGCTGACCGACAAAGTTGTCGTTGTCGTGGGCAGACGGTGCCTGGTTATGCTGCGGCGATGCCGAGCAGAGTGCGATTCCGGGCTCAGCGTGTAGGTAGCGCGCGCTCGCGTCCCGGAAATAACGGGGGCATTACACGGCGAGTGATGCTCGCGCAGCAGCTTGCCTCGCAACGCTGAGGCCTTGTGGCCTCAGCGTTGCGCTGTGGTATCTGGACTCATCCTCACCTGTTCCCAGTCCAGGCCGAAGCGCGCCAGGTACTTGCGCAGGCGATCGGCGTCGTTGGTGCTGGCGCGCTGTCCGCGCGAAACCGCGAACAGCTCGCGGCCAGCCTGCGACAGCGACCTGCTGCGCGCACACAGGCGCACCACGTCTTCCAGCTGTACGCGATCGAAGCGATCCAGCTGCTCCACGCCATCGCCCAGCAAGGCCTCCAGCGGCGACGCCGCTTGTGCACCATTCCATTGCTGGCGCAGGCGAATGATTTCCTCGTCCACCAGTTCGGTTTGGATACGGCCGGCATTGGCCAGGGTCGCCAGGCGCATGACCGAGGCGCTGAGGTCGCGAAAGTTGCCGTTCCAGCGCGCTTCTGCGCTGGTCGCGAAGGCCAGGTAGCGCGCACGCGCCTCGCGGTTGAAGGCGACCCGCTGATGCTGTTCGCGCGACCAACGCTCCAGTTCGAAATCGATGTTCGGCTCGATGTCCTCCATGCGCTCGGCCAGTCCCGGTAAGTGGTAGGTCCACAGATTCAGGCGTGCCAGCAGGTCGTCGCGGAAGCGCCCTTGCAGCACCTGCTGCTGCAGGTCGCGGTTGGTCCCGGCGATCAGTTGAAACTCGCTTTCCACCTCCTTGTCGCTGCCGACCGGCAAAAAGCGCTTCTCCTCCAGGGCGCGCAACAGCATGGCCTGTTCGTCCAGCCCAAGTTCGCCGATTTCGTCCAGGAACAGCAGCCCCTGGTGGGCGGAGCGCAATAGTCCGGGGCGATCGCTGATCGCGCCGGTGTAGGCGCCCTTGGTGTGGCCGAACAGCGTGCTCATGGCGCCATCGCCGCGCAGCGTGGCGCAGTTCACCTCAACGAAGCGTCCGCCCAGCTGGTGTTTGAGTTTCTTCAGCTCGAACACGCGCTTGGCCAGCTGGCTCTTGCCGGCGCCAGTGGGTCCCATCAGCAACATCGGCGCCTTGGAGCGCGTGGCTACCGTCTCGATCTGCTCAATCATCCGGTTGAACGCGGGGTTGCGCGTGGCGATGCCGCTCTTGAGCAGGGCGCGGTCCTGCATCTGCTGTTGCGCGAAACGCTGCGCAATGCGGTCGTAGCGGGAGAGGTCGAGATCGATCACCGCATAGCTGCCCGCCTCCCCGCTGCCTTGCTTGCGGGGCGGTGAGGTCTGCAGCAGCCGGCCGGGGAAGTGCCGGCTCTCGGTCAGCAGGAAGCAGCAAATCTGGCTGACGTGGCTGCCGGTGGTGATGTGCAGGTAATAGTCCTCATCTTCCGGCGCAAACGTATAGCTGGCAAAGAAGTCGTGCAGGGTGGCGTACACGCCCTCGAAGTCCCAAGGGTCGGCCAGGTAGGTGTCGTGCTGTTGCACCTGGGTGTCTGGCGACACCTGGGCAAGATCATTGCAGACCACACTCGCCAATTTTGCATGGCGGCGCGCATCGGCGAGCAATTCGACGCGGCCAACCAAAAAGTCGTCGTGCATGCCCAGTGACACGGTGGGTCTCCACTTTTCCCAGCGTCCCGGCCCGGTGCCGGCATCCAGCTGCACGCCGAGCATGCCGAAAATGACCTTGGTCCTGTCCATATCCATCCAGATAAATAGCGCGCCTGGAGTATACGAAAAATATCAAACTCGCCGTGCCGGCGTGTCATGGAAATAAAATTAAACCCTTGCAAAACAGTGCCTTATGCATTGGCTGCCAAAGTTGGCACGCGCATTGCTGAGCATGGCTCATCGTCCCACCGTGGGCAGTTCCCGCCAGGAGCCGGACATGGCCAATCTTCAACTCTTCTCCTCGCCGCGTGGCACATTGCTGCCCAAGGCGGCCGCCCAGAACGAGGCCGGCGGTTGCGCCTATGAGCGCACGCCGCGTGGTGCGCTGGCGTTGTATGCGGCTACCGGCTGCTTGAACGGCACCTACTATGCGAGCGCCGACGCGCAGTTGCAGCAGATGCTGACCTTGTGCGAGCGGGTCCCGCCGGCATTCGTTGCGCAGACCGCGATCTATGCACGTCAGGTAGCGCACATGAAGGACATGCCGGCATTGTTGCTGGCGACGTTGACCACCCGCGACGCGGAGGTCTTTGCCCGTGCGTTTCCCCGCGTGGTCGACAACGGCCGGTTGTTGCGCAACTTCGTGCAGATCATGCGCAGCGGTCAGGTCGGGCGCAAGTCGCTGGGTTCGCTGCCCAAGCGCATGGTGCGGCAGTGGTTGCAGCAGGCGTCGGTGGCCACCATCGTGCAGGCGGCGATCGGGCAGCAGCCGTCGCTAGCCGACGTGATCCGCATGGTGCACCCGAAGCCGGCTGATGCCGAGCGCGAGGCCCTGTATGCATGGGTGATCGGCAAGCCCTACCAGGAGACCGCATTGCCGGCGGTACTGCAGGCGTACGAGGCGTTCAAGCGTTCGCCGGGCGAGGCGTTGCCGGATCTGCCGTTCCAGTACTACACGGCAGTGCCGTTGACGCGGGCGCACTGGGCACTGCTGGCAGAGCGGGTGTCGTGGCAGACGTTAAGGATGAACCTCAATACGTTTGCGCGTCATGGCGTGTTTGCCGATGCGACGATGGTGGCCAAGGTGGCCGCACGCCTGCGCGATCCGGAGCAGATCCAGCGTTCCCGTGTGTTTCCGTATCAATTGCAGGTGGCCTACACCGCGGCCAGCCAGTTGCCGCCGCAGATCGGTGCTGCCTTGCAGGATGCGATGGAAATCGCGACCCGGCAGGTGCCGGTGCTGGAGGGCAAGGTGGTGGTGGCGGTCGATGTCTCGGGATCGATGGCATCGCCGGTCACCGGCTACCGCAAGGGGGCGACCACCAGCGTGCGTTGCGTGGATGTGGCGGCCTTGATCGCCGCGTGCGTGCAGCGTACGAACCCGCAAGCCACAGTGCTGCCGTTCGACACGCAGGTGCGTCCGCTGCGGTTGAATCCACGCGACAGCGTGCTCACCCAGGCGCAGCAGTTGGCGGCGCAATGCGGTGGCGGCACCAGCGTCAGTGCGCCGCTGGCGCACTTGAACGCAATGCGGGCTCAGGTGGATCTGCTGGTGTTGGTGTCGGACAACGAAAGCTGGCGCGATACCCGCAGCGGTGCGGCAACGGCAACCATGCAGGAATGGACGCGGTTGAAGGCGCGTTGTCCTCAGGCCCGCATGGTGTGCATCGACTTGCAGCCGGTCGCGACCAGCCAGACGCTGGAGCGCGACGACATCCTGCATGTCGGCGGTTTCAGCGATGCGGTGTTCGACCTGATCGCGACGTTCGCAGCGCAGGGTGCGGGTGCGACGCGCTGGGTCGAGCGGATCGGCTCGATCGAGCTGTGAGCACACACGGACGTGTGCAGACCCGGCGGGCAATGGGGCCCGCCGGGTGGTGGCAGGAATGCTATGTGTTGAACAAGCGGTAGCAACTGACCTGGCAGCAGTGTCATGGTCTGGTTGCCACCTACAGGTTTCGCCGTCGGTGGTCACGAATGCCGATGAAACTACAGCCTCTTACGCTCCAGGTCGCGGGTTCGAGTCCCGCCCACCCTGTGTGGGGTGGTAGCTCAGCTGGTTAGAGCAGGATGTTTCATCTCCGTTGTCGTGGTCGCCGTCGGTCTTGTTGTCTGCGTTGTCGTGCGAATGCAAGTGAAACTCCATTGTCGCGGGTTCGAATCCCGCCCGTCACGACGGTAGCTCAGTGGTAGAGCGTGCGTTTCATTGATCTTGTCGCAGGCAACGTGGTTTGGTTTTGCGGTGAATGCCGATGGAACTACTTTGGTTCCCCTGATTGGGTTGGGTTCGATTCCCGCTGTGTCACGCCGGTTAACGCCGGCGTTCCGCAGAGCGTTCCATCACTTTTGTCACCGCGCTTTTATTCAGTCATTTACAAGGAGTATCTCCATGAGCATCGAACACTACGATGTGATTGCCCAGCCGGGTGCGGCCCCGATCAAGCTGTGGACGCGCGGCGTTCCGCTCGAGGACGAAGCACGCCAGCAGTTGCAGAACATCGCCAAGCTGCCTTTCATCCACCGCTGGATCGCGGTCATGCCCGACGTGCATTTGGGCAAGGGGGCTACGGTGGGGTCGGTGGTGCCGACTATCGGCGCGATCGTGCCTGCCGCAGTCGGCGTGGATATCGGGTGCGGCATGATCGCAGCGCGTACCACGCTGGTGGCCAGCGACCTGCCGGACAACCTGGCCGCGATCCGCAGCGCGATCGAGCGCGCGGTGCCGCACGGGCGCACGCCGGGTGCGCGCGACAAGGGGGCATGGCAGACCCCGCCGGGGCATGCGATCGATGGCTGGTCGCAGCTGGCGAGCGATTTTGCGTTGATCTGCGAGCGCCATCCACGGTTGCAGAAGACCAATAACCTGCAGCACCTGGGAACGCTGGGAACCGGCAACCATTTCGTCGAGGTCTGCCTGGATGAGGCGCAGCGCGTATGGTTCATGCTGCACTCCGGATCGCGCGGCGTCGGCAATGCCATCGGCAACCATTTCATCCAGCTGGCCAAGAACGAAATGCGGCGCTGGATGATCAACCTGCCGGACCAGGACCTGGCCTACCTGCCGGAAGGCAGCGAGCACTATGCCGACTACGTGTTTGCAGTGGATTGGGCGCAACGCTATGCGCGAATCAATCGTGAAATCATGATGCGGCACGTGGTGGCGGCCGTGCGCACGGTCATCGCCAAGCCGTTCGAGGCGCAGGCGGAGGCGGTCAACTGTCACCACAACTACGTCAGCCGCGAGCACCACTTCGGCAAGGACGTGTTCGTGACGCGCAAGGGGGCGGTGAGTGCCCGCAAGGGCGAGCTGGGCATCATTCCCGGCAGCATGGGCGCCAAGAGTTTCATCGTGCGCGGGCTCGGCAATGCCGACAGCTTCCATAGCTGCAGCCATGGTGCCGGCCGGGTCATGAGCCGCACCGAGGCCAAGCGGCGCATCAGCCTCGACGACCACATCAAGGCCACGGCGCATGTGGAATGCCGCAAGGATCAGGACGTGGTGGACGAGTCGCCCGCGGCGTACAAGCCGATCGAGGCGGTGATGCATGCACAGCGCGACCTGGTGGAAATCGTGCATACGCTTCGGCAGGTGGTCTGCGTCAAGGGATAGGCCTGCGCATCGGTTGCCGCAGCCCTGGCGATGCGTTGCATCGACGCTGCGGCATCGGACACTCCGCTGCAGTGCAGGTGCAGCCAGCGGGCGCCGCCTGGGTATTGGATCCACCTACACTGCGCCGGCAAGGTATTGACAGCCCCGATCTCGACATCGGGGCGTTTATTTGAATGGACGTGCGTCATGGACATGATTGAAATCGATGGAGCGGCAGGCGGTGGACAGTTGTTGCGCACCGCATTGACGTTGAGCCTGTGCACCGGAACCGGCTTTGTCATGCACAACATCCGCGGAGCACGTTCACGCCCGGGCTTGATGCGTCAGCACCTGACGGCCGTCAATGCGGCGGCGGCGATTGGTCAGGCGCGTACGCATGGCGCGCAGATCGGCGCGACGGCATTGCGGTTCGAGCCGGGCCAGGTGTTGCCGGGGACGTATCGCTTTGCGACCGGAAGTGCGGGCTCTGCCACCCTGGTGTTGCAGACGGTGCTACCTGCGCTTTGGCAGGCAGCAACCCCTTCCAGCCTGACCTTCGAAGGCGGGACGCACAACCCGTTGGCGCCGAATGTGGACTTCATCGCCGACTGCTATCTGCCTGCCTTGCAGCGAATGGGCGTGCGCGTGTCGGCGGTGCTGGAGCGCCATGGCTTCTATCCGGCCGGCGGTGGAGTGCTGCGGGTGGCGGTGGAGCCGTGTGCGCAGCTCCAGCACGCGGTGTTCGATGCACGTGGGGCGTTGGAGTCGATCGAGGCGAAGATCCTGATTTCCGGGTTGTCGACCAAGATTGGGCATCGCGAGCTACGCGTGTTGTCTGCACGTCTGGGCGTGGACCCTAGCCCGCGCAATGTGGAAAGCGTGCGTCCTGCGCTGGGACCGGGCAATGTTGCGCTTGTGCGTGTGCGCCATGCAGCGCATGTCGAGACCTTTGCCGGCTACGGCGAGCGCGGTGTGCCCGCCGAGCGGGTGGGCGAGCGCCTTGCCGATCAGGTGCAGCGGTATCTCGATGGTGGCGCCTGCGTTGGCGAGTATCTGTCGGACCAGTTGCTGCTGCCGATGGCGCTGGCCGGCAGTGGCGGGTTCACGACCGATGCCATCAGTAAGCATCTGGCCAGCAATGCCCGGCTGATCGAGAAGTTCCTGCCGGTGGAGATCACCTGGCTGCCGATGGCAGATGGTCAGTGGCGCGTGTCTGTGTATCGCTGAAGTGGGGCAGGCGTGGCGTTGGCGGCAGCGCCTGCGCGCCCGGCGTGGGACACCTGAAGGCCAGTGTCATGCACAACGGCATTGCCGCACTGGGCGATGCCCTCTGACGAGCGTGCGCAGTGCAGGAGTGCGCTTTCGCGCGATGCCTGCCCCATGCATCAACCCGGTGCCGACTCGAGCGCATACGCCGCCAGGAACATCTCCACCGCGCGCTGCGCGGCGCCGCGCAGATACTCGGGCGAGGGGTCCTTGAGTGCGCCGAACAGGCAAGGCATCAGGGTTTCCGCCTCCAGCAGCCCGCCGAACTGCCTTGACGCGATCAGGACGTCGGCGCAGCGGATCGCGCCGCGATCCATCTGCGTCTGCAGGTAATCGGCCATGCGTTGCACGCCTTCTTCCGGACCGGAATTGAAGAACAGCGCGCCCACGTCCGACCGCCCCGACACGCCGATGATGGTCTGCCAGATGGTGATCGAGCTGGGCGCGCACAGGAAACCGAGGATGTCCTCGCCGAAGCGCTGCAAGGTCTCGGCGACCGGGCCGTTGCTCTGCGAAAGCGCGTCCAGCAGCGGGTCGATGTAGCGGTCGGACATGTCCTTGGCAAACGCCACGAACAACTCCTCCTTGGACGGGAAATAGCCGTAGAGCGTGCGCTTGGAGCCGCCGACGCGGGCGGCGATCTGCGACATCGAGGCGCCTTCGAAGCCCAGTTCGAGGAACACCTCGCTGGCCGCCTGCACGATGGCGTCGCGTTTTTCTTCGGTTCTGACCCGCATCCACTGACTCCCTTGGGCGCTTAAGTATACCGACTGGGCAGGAATGCTTGACGCCCACGGATGCGCTTATTAGGATACCGAACCGTACCGTTTAGATTTAACCATCCTGCGTCCCGTCGGAGACCTCCTCGTGCGTCCTCATGCTTCGTTTCGCCTGCCCCTGCTCGCTGCTGCCGTTGCTGCCACCGTCCTGCTCAGTGCCTGCGGCAGCCCGCCGGGCGGCCCGCCGCCGGAGGAGGGCATGCCCGAAATGGGCGTGCTGAGCGTCAAGCCGCAGCCGGTGACCCTGACCACCGAGCTGCCTGGACGTACGGTTCCCTACCTGATCGCCGAAGTTCGCCCGCAGGTAGGCGGCATCGTGCAGTCGCGCCAGTTCACCGAGGGCGGCGACGTCAAGGCCGGGCAGACGCTGTACCAGATCGATCCGGCGACCTACCGCGCCAGCTATGCCAGCGCCCAGGCCACCCTGGCCAAGGCGCAGGCCAACCTGCGCACTGCCAGGCTCAAGGCCGAGCGCTACACCGAACTGGTGCAGATCAAGGCGATCAGCCAGCAGGATGGCGATGACACCGCCGCAGCGCTGGGCCAGGCCGAGGCCGATGTGGCCGCCGGCAAGGCCAGCGTGGAAACCGCGCGCATCAACCTGGCCTTCGCGCGCCTGGACGCGCCGATCTCCGGCCGCATCGGCCGCTCCAGCGTCACCCCGGGCGCCTTGGTGACCGCCAACCAGGCCACCGCGCTGACCACCATCCAGCAACTGGACCCGATCTACATCGACGTCACCCAGCCCAGCGCGGCCTTGCTCCGCCTGAAGCAGGCGATGGCGCGCGGCGAGCTGGAGAAGGCCGGCGACGACGCGGCCAAGGTGTCGCTGCTGTTGGAAGACGGCAGCACCTATCCGCTGCAGGGCCACCTGGCGTTCTCCGATGTCACCGTCGACCAGAACACCGGCTCGATCACCTTGCGCGCGGTGTTCCCGAACCCGAATGCGGAGTTGTTGCCGGGCATGTATGTGCGCGCGGTGCTGCAGGAAGGCATCAAGGAGCAGGGCGTGCTGGTGCCGCAGCAGGCGGTCTCGCGCAATGGCGCCGGCAAGCCCACCGCCTTCGTGGTCGGTGCCGATCACAAGCTGCACCTGCGCGTG
Organism: Xanthomonas sp. LMG 8993; assembly: GCF_009835065.2. NCBI lineage: Bacteria > Pseudomonadati > Pseudomonadota > Gammaproteobacteria > Lysobacterales > Lysobacteraceae > Xanthomonas > Xanthomonas sp. LMG 8993. The sequence goes on from NZ_QVIF02000002.1 coordinate 709,843, forward strand.
CTGGAAACCGACCGCGAAGTCGGCGACCAGTGGCTGGTGCGCAGCGGCCTGAAGGCCGGCGAGCAACTGGTGGTCGAAGGCGTCTCGCACGCCCGCGACGGCATCAAGGTCAAGACCGTGCCGTGGCAGCCCAAGGGCAGGCCGGCTGCCGGTGCCGGCAGTGCAGCCGCCGGCACTCCTTCCGCCCCGACCGCACCGCGTGCGGCCAACTGAGGCGGGATCACACGTCATGGCACGCTTCTTTATCGATCGTCCGATCTTCGCCTGGGTGTTGGCCATCATCGTGATGCTGGCCGGCATCCTGTCCATCGCCACCTTGCCGATTGCGCAATACCCCAGCATCGCGCCGCCCGCCGTCGCCATCACCGCCAACTATCCGGGCGCCTCGGCGAAGACCCTGGAAGACACCGTCACCCAGGTCATCGAGCAGAAGATGAAGGGGCTGGACCACCTCAGCTACATGGCCTCCACCAGCGAATCCAGCGGTGCGGTGACCATCACGCTGACCTTCGACAACGGCACCGATCCGGACACTGCGCAGGTGCAGGTGCAGAACAAGTTGTCGCTGGCCACGCCGTTGCTGCCGCAGGAAGTGCAGCAGCAGGGCGTGACGGTGACCAAGTCGGCCACCAACTTCCTCAACGTGCTGGCCTTCACTTCCGAAGACGGCAGCATGAGCGATTCGGACCTGTCCGATTACGTGGCGGCCAACGTGCAGGAAACCATCAGCCGCGTCGAAGGCGTGGGCGACACCACCTTGTTCGGCTCGCAGTACGCGATGCGGGTATGGATGGACCCGAACAAGTTGAACAACTTCAGCCTGACTCCGGTGGATGTGCGCACCGCGATCCAGGCGCAGAACGCGCAGGTTTCCGCCGGCCAGCTGGGCGCGTTGCCGGCGGTGCCCAACCAGCAACTCAATGCCACCATCACCGCGCAGACCCGGCTGAAGACCGCCGAGGAGTTCGAGAACATTTTGCTGCGCACGCAGTCCGATGGCTCGCAGGTGCGCCTGCGCGATGTGGCACGCATCGAGCTGGGCAGCGAGAGCTACAACACGGTGGGCCGCTACAACGGCAAGCCGGCCGCCGGTCTGGCGATCAAGCTGGCCACCGGCGCCAATGCGCTGGATACGGTGCGCGCGATCGACAAGAGCCTGGAGGAGCAGGAGAAATTCTTCCCCCCCGGCATGAAGGTGCAGAAGCCGTACGACACCACGCCGTTCGTGCGCATCTCCATCGAGCAGGTGGTGCATACGCTGATCGAAGCGGTGGTGCTGGTGTTTCTGGTGATGTACCTGTTCCTGCAGAATTTCCGCGCGACCTTGATCCCGACCATCGCGGTGCCGGTGGTGTTGCTCGGCACCTTCGGCGTGCTGGCGGCGTTCGGTTTCACCATCAACACGCTGACCATGTTCGCGATGGTGCTGGCGATCGGCCTGCTGGTGGACGATGCCATCGTGGTGGTGGAAAACGTCGAACGCGTGATGGGCGAGGAGCAGTTGTCGCCCAAGGACGCCACGCGCAAGTCGATGGACCAGATCTCCGGCGCGCTGGTCGGCGTGGCCCTGGTGCTGGCCGCGGTGTTCGTGCCGATGGCGTTCTTCGGCGGTTCCACCGGTGTGATCTACCGGCAGTTCTCGATCACGATCGTCTCGGCCATGACCTTGTCGGTGCTGGTGGCGATGATCCTGACTCCGGCCCTGTGCGCCACCTTGCTCAAGCCGGTGGAGAAGGGCCATGGTCTGGCGACCACCGGGTTCTTCGGCTGGTTCAACCGCCTGTTCGATCGTGGCAACAGCGGCTATCAGGGCGTGGTGCGGCACATGCTGGGCAAGGGCTGGCGCTACATGCTGGCCTACGCGGTGTTGCTGGCGTTGGTGGTGTTCGGCTTCATGAAGCTGCCGGTGGGCTTCCTGCCGGACGAGGACCAGGGCACGCTGTTCGTGCTGGTGCAGTTGCCGCCCGGTGCCACCGATGCGCGCACCGGCGAGGTGCTCAAGCAGGTGGAGCATCACTTCCTGGTCGATCAGAAGGACTCGGTTGCCGGCATTTTCGCGGTCTCCGGTTTCAGCTTTGCCGGTACCGGCCAGAACGTGGGCTTTGCCTTCGTCAAGTTGCGCCCGTGGGACGAGCGCACCGGCAAGGGCCAGAGCGTCACCGACGTGGCGGGCAAGGCCGGTGCGTTCTTCAGCACCATTCGCGATGCCAAGGTGTTTGCGTTCGCACCGCCGGCGGTGTCGGAGCTGGGCAATGCGACCGGCTTCGACCTGATGCTGCAGGACCGCGCCAACCTCGGCCACGAGGCCTTGATGCAGGCGCGCAACCAGCTGCTGGCTGAGCTGTCGCAGGACAAGCGGCTGGTGGCGGTGCGCCCGAACGGGCAGGAAGACACGCCCGAGTTCAAGCTGGAAATCGATTCGCACAAGGCGCAGGCCATGGGCGTGTCGATCGCCGATATCAACAACACCTTCTCCAGCGCCTGGGGCAGTACCTACGTCAACGACTTCATCGACAAGGGCCGCGTCAAGAAGGTGATGCTGCAGGCCGATGCGGTGTACCGCATGAATCCGCAGGACATCGACCGCTGGTTCGTGCGCAACAGCGCCGGCACGATGGTGCCGTTCAACGCTTTCGCCACTGCCAGCTGGAGTTCGGGCTCGCCGCGTCTGGAGCGCTACAACAGCGTGCCGTCGGTGGAGATCCTGGGCATGGCGATGCCGGGTGCTGCGTCCAGTGGCGAGGCGATGCAGATCGTCGAAGCGGCGGCGGCCAAGTTGCCCCCGGGCATCGGCTACGAGTGGACCGGGTTGTCGCGGCAGGAGAAATCCTCGACCGGCCAGACCGGCCTGTTGTACGGGTTGTCGATCCTGATCGTGTTCCTGTGTCTGGCCGCGTTGTACGAAAGCTGGGCGATTCCGTTCTCGGTGATCCTGGTGGTGCCGCTGGGCGTGTTCGGCACGCTGCTGGGCGCAATGCTGACCTGGAAAATGAACGATGTGTACTTCCAGGTGGGCCTGCTCACCACCATTGGTCTTGCATCGAAAAACGCGATCCTGATCGTGGAATTTGCCAAGGAACTGCATGAAAGCGGCAAGAGCCTGATCGAGTCCGCATTGGAGGCAGCACGCATGCGCTTGCGGCCGATCCTGATGACATCGCTGGCCTTCATCCTGGGCGTGGTGCCGCTGGTGCTCGGCAGTGGTGCCGGTGCAGGCGCGCAGCATGCATTGGGCACTGCGGTGATCGGCGGCATGTTGTCCGGCACGATCCTGGCGATCTTCTTCGTGCCGTTGTTCTTCGTGCTGATCAGCGGCTTGTTCACCCGCCGCGCGCAGCCCATTTCGCCCGCACCGCAACCGGCAGGACATTGAGATGACACCGATCCGCATGACATTGACCGCGATCGCGGTGGCCGGCGTGCTGTCCGGATGCACGCTGATGCCGCGCTATGCACGGCCCGACGCACCGGTGCCCGAGCGCTTTGCCGGCACCGAGCTCTCGACGGCATCAACTACCACCGATACGGCCATCCCCGGGCAGGCGATCGATATCGCCAACATCGGCTGGCGGCAGGTGTTCACCGACCCGGCGCTACAGCAGGTGATCGCGCTGGCACTGGAGAACAATCGCGACCTGCGCGTGGCCGCGCTCAACATCGAGGTGGCACGTGCGCAGTACCGGGTGGAGCGCGCTGCGCTGCTGCCCGCCGTGCAGGGCACCGGCACCGCCAATAACGCGCGCACGCCGTCGGAGCTGGCCATTCCGGGCCAGCCGCAGGTCTTCCGGACCTACAGCGCCAACATCGGCGTCAGTGCGTACGAACTGGATCTGTTCGGGCGTGTGCGCAGCCTCAAGGAACAGGCGCTGCAGCAGTTCCTGTCCACCGCCGAGGCACGCCGCAGCACCCATATCAGCCTGGTGGCCGAAGTGGCCACTGCCTATCTGACGCTGGCGGCCGATCAGCAGTTGCTGCAACTGGCGCAGTCCACCTTGAGCAGCCAGGGCGACAGTTATCGCCTGCAACAACGCAGTTTCGAGCTGGGTGTGGCCTCGCAGCTCAGCTTGCGCCAGGCGCAGACCACGGTGGAATCCGCGCGCGTGGATGTGGAGCGTTACACCGCGCAAGTGGCGCAGGACCGCAATGCATTGGTGCTGCTGGTCGGCACGCAGGTGCCGGCGGAGCTGTTGCCGCAGGCCTTGCCCGACGGCGCCAGCGTGGACGGCAACGTGCTGGCCAGCGTGCCTGCCGGGCTGCCGTCGCAGTTGCTGCAGCGCCGCCCGGACATCCTGGAGGCCGAGCGCAACCTGCGTGCGGCCAACGCCAACATCGGTGCGGCGCGCGCGGCGTTCTTCCCGAGCATCAGCCTGACTGCATCGACCGGCTCGTCCAGCAGCAGCCTGTCCAACCTGTTCGATTCCGGCACCCGCGCCTGGAGCTTCGTGCCCACGCTGACGCTGCCGATCTTCAACGCCGGGCGTAACCGCGCCAACCTGGACATGGCCAAGGCCAACCGCGATATCGAAGTGGCGCAGTACGAAAAGGCGATCCAGAGCGCGTTCCGCGAGGTTTCCGATGCGCTCGCGCAACGCGAGACCCTGGGCCGGCAATTGCAGGCGCAACAGGCCCTGGTCGATGCCACTGCCGACAGTTACCGGCTGTCGCAGGCGCGCTTCGAACGCGGCGTGGACAGCTACCTGCAGGCGCTGGATGCGCAGCGCGCGCTGTACAGCGCGCAGCAGAACTTGATCACCACGCAGCTGTCACGCTTCACCAATCTGGCGACGTTCTACAAGGCGATGGGCGGCGGTTGGCTGCAATCGGCCGACCCGGCGGTGGCCACGACGGCGACGGGGCAGCCACGTGGATGACGCCGCTGCCGAGGTCCCGGCGCCCAGGCGCGCGCCGCACGACAAGCGTGGCGCGATCCTGCGCGCGGCAGCCGAGCTATTTCCACGCCAGGGCTTCGACAAAACCAGCATGGACAGCATCGCCGAGCGCGCAGTGGTGTCCAAGGCCACGGTGTATGCGCACTTCGCGTCCAAGGAGGTGCTGTTCCGTACCACCCTGGAGGCGCTGGCGCACCAGTCGCCCAATCCCTGGGAGGCGCTATTGAACATGCGCGGGCCGCTGCCCGTGCGTCTGCTCGCCATCGCCGACGCGGTCGTGCGCATGGCAGCCAGCAATGCACTGGGCGATGCCGCTTACGGCCTGGTGCGGCCGCCGGCACTGCCCAGCCAGATACGCGAGGAGATGTGGACGCTGGGCTTCGAACGCTACGACACCACGATGCGCGTGGTGTTGGCGCGCGAAGTGGAGCAGGGCAGCCTGGTCATCGACAATCTGCCGGATGCCTCGGTGCATTTCTTCGGATTGATGACCGGCATGCCGGCCAATGCGGCGCTGCGTGGCGACACGTGGCAGGCACCGGCCGCCACGCAGCACGGGTATGTCGCCAGTGCGGTGGCGCTGTTCCTGCGCGCGTATCGGCCGCAACCGCCGGTGGTGACAGCGGAAGGCAAGCGCGAGGTGCCGAGCGGGTTCTAGCTGCGGCGGCAGGACAGCGCAATGGGCGTTACCGAGAAGGCCTGGTCGCGCGCAGGCACGCTCCTACACGGGTGTGTCAGCGCGCCAGGTTGTGCCGCAACGCATTGATCACCCCCTTCAACCCGGCCGCAAACCGACGCTGTCGTAGGAGCGTGCCCGCGCGCGACGGGGCGTTACCGAGAAGGCCTGGTCGCGCGCAGGCACGCTCCT